>JAZMZY010000043.1:0-2192 GCA_045586265.1 Acutalibacteraceae bacterium | reverse complement strand
CTTAGTCAGATGTTTTTTTCAGAGCGTGATGACCTTCGCCTTGAAGAAGTTATTGAAACACTCTATACTTATTCCCGTTCCTATCCGTCACCTGAATTATGGCTCGATGAGGTTGCTCAGAACTTTTCAAGTGAAAAATCCCCTGAGGATACCGAATGGTGCAAGGTGATATGCAGATATCTTTCTATGTTTGCCGAGTTCTATCAGAGTCGTCTTAACAGATGTGTTGCTCTACTTGAGGATTCAGGCAATTTTGATCCGAATTATATCAGGCGCTTTTCGGAATCTGCCAATAATTTAGCAGTATTAAAGGAGCTCAGCGATAATTCTCAATGGGATTCTGTTGTTAAGCTTATAAGAAATAATCTCGTTATAAGGCCTACCTCCCGAAACAAAAATGTTGATAAAGACCTTCAGGCTGTTACAGATAAAATTTTTAAGGAATTTGAAGCAAGTGTCGGTACTCTTGAAAAGAAAACCCTTCCGACTACCGATGAGCACAAGGCAGATTGCCTTGTGCTATATCCTGCAGTTAAGGCTTTGTGCAAGGCAGTAAAACGCCTTACAGAAATTCTTGATGAAGCCAAAAAAGAGAAAAATGCTTATGGCTTTGATGATATTCTTCATAAAGCAATTAGATTACTTGTGGATTTTTCGGATGCGGATGCACCGAAAAAAACACCCCTTGCAGAAGAATTAACACAAAAATATAAAGAAATTCTCATTGATGAATATCAGGATACCAACAAAGCGCAGAACAGTATTTTTGAAATGATTTCAAGAAACAAAACCAACCTTTATACAGTTGGTGATGTTAAGCAGAGTATATATGGCTTCCGTCTTGCAAGTCCTGATTTGTTTATGAATTTAAAGGATTCTATGACTGTCTATGACGGCACACAAAAGCCATCACTTATTACACTTGAAAATAATTTCCGTAGCCGTGAGGGTGTTACAAAAACCGTTAATGCAGTATTTTCAGGTATAATGTCAAAGGAAATCGGTGGTATTGAATATAATGAAAGGGAATACCTTAATTATAGTGCTAATTTTCCCCGAAAACCCACTCCCGATGTTGATATTATCTGCGTTAATGCCGATAAAAAGGATGCAGATGCACCTACTGAGCCACAAGCAGTAGCAAAATACATCAGAAGTGTTGTGAAATCAGGTGCAACCATTTCCACACCCAATGGTCCGCGTAGTGTAAGGTGGGGGGATTTTTGTATTCTTTTACGAAGCACTAAAAATAAGGTCGGCATTTATTGTGATGAACTGAAAAAGCTTTCAATTCCTGTTACTGCCACAACTGATAACGATTGCTCACAGTCAAAGGAAATTCAGTTCTTGACTTCATTGGTAAAGGTGGTAAATAATCCGCTTATTGATATTCCGCTTATTTCAGTTTTGCTTTCTGCAGTTTTCGGCTTTACACCGGATGAGCTTGCTGAAATAAGGCTTATAGATAAAAAAGCCGATTTTTATGCCTGCCTTGTGAAATATGCAGAGCAAAATAAAAAAGCAAGGGCATTCCTTGATAAAATTCAGCTTTATCGCAATATTTCTGCCGCTTACACCATAGATGAATTTGTAAAATTCATTGTCAGCGATACCTCTGTTGCGGATGTTTACTATGCAGCAGGTGAGGGTGATTTGCGTAATGCAAATATCAAGGGCTTTATAAAGCTTGCAGATGATTTTTGCAAAAACGGCAGAGTGGGCTTAAGCGATTTTGTCCGCTATATAGATATCGCTATTGAAAAGGGTGCATTAAAAGGCGTTAGCGGTAATTTTGATGATGATAGCGTTAAAATTATGTCTATCCACAAAAGCAAAGGCCTTGAATTCCCTTATGTAATTATTGCAGATTGCTCTAAAAGCTTTAACCGACAGGATGCTTATAAGCAATTAACCCTTTCCAAAACAACGGGAATCGGTATGCAGATAAGAGATGATGAGCGCTTCACAAGGTATCACACTCTTTCTTCTTTTGCTACGGAAAAATCAGTCCTTTTGGATTCAATTTCCGAGGAGCTTCGTGTGTTTTATGTTGCAATGACAAGAGCAAAGGAGCATCTCACATTTTTCTGCAATGTTGCAGAAAAATCCTTGAAAACAAAAATTCAGATGAATCACTATTTTTCAAAGGATGCTTCGGGTAAGCTTCGTCCCTATGAGGTTTATTCTGCTTC
>JAZMZY010000042.1:0-38392 GCA_045586265.1 Acutalibacteraceae bacterium | reverse complement strand
TACATAGCCAAGTTCAAAAGTGAAGAGAAAAAAGAAAAAATAGATTCATTTATTTCTATGGCTTTAGGTGAAGGAGTAATAATCTGCCTTGGGCTTATGATAATAAGTGCAGTTATTTATTCCTTGCTTCCTACTATTTATGCTGAGGGTTTGAGTGCAAGTGAAATAGCGCTTGCAAAAAAGCTGTTTATATTTCTTGCACTGAATATGATTTTTCACATTATTGAGAATGTGTTTAACGGTGTTATATCCGGATTTAATAAATTTACTGTTTCCAATGGTATAAAATTAGGTCGTATATTATTTAGAGTAGCATTGCTTTTTATTGTTTTCCTTTTTATGAAAAGTGCAGTTGCACTTGTTTTAATAGACCTTCTTCTCACAGTAGCACAGCTTATAGTTGAGTTTATTTATATTAAAATAAAACTTAAAACAAAAATAAAACTATCCTTCAAAAATTGGGATAAGGAATTATTTAGAGAATCTTTTAAATATACAATGTTACTGTTTGTTACAACTATTGCGGCACAAATTAACAATAACTTAGACAATGTTGTTATTGGTGCTATAAGAGGCTCGGCATTAGTTGCGGTATATTCTATGGGACTGTTGATTTTTGGTATGTTTGAGCAACTTTCCACATCCCTTTCCGGAGTTATGTTACCTACTGTTACCAATGTTTTGAAAAGTGATAATAGCGGCAGTAAGATTCAACAGAACATTATTAGTATTGGTAGAATACAGTTTATGCTTTTAGGTGCTGCTTTTGTTGGATTTGTTGTTTTGGGAAAGCAGGCAATCTATTTATGGTTGGGTGAAGGGTATGAAGATGTTTATGTAATTACCCTTATACTTATGGCTCCTGCCTTGCTGGAACTATGTGTAAATGTGTGTTTGACCGTGTTAAGAGCCAAAAATATGTTGGGCTTCAGAACGGCAGTTTTATTCGGAACAACAGCTCTTAATGCTTTAATTACCATTATAGGCGTCAAGTTTGTTGGCTACTATGCTGCTGCTATAGGCACTGCAGTAAGCTTCTTAATTGGCAGTGTAGTTATAATGAATATATATTATTGGAAAAAACTCTCCTTTAATATGTTTAGAATTTACCGGAAAATTTTCAGCAGGACGTGGATTTGTCTGTTGATTTCCGGCGGAGCAATTGTGTTATCATCACACTTTCTAAGTGATGGGCTGATAGCCTTTGTATTAAACGTTGTTATTTTCTGTGTAGTATATGGTATAACAATGATTTTATTTGGTTTTAAAAAGGAAGAAAAAAATAAGCTTCCGGTTTTAAATAAATTGTTTAAATAGTAGAGAAAAAACAGAGGGAAAATTTATGGTTAATGTTATTGGTCTTGGTTATATAGGGTTGCCTACAGCATTAATGCTTGCATCTCATGGTGTTGAGGTTGTTGGAACAGATTATAATGAAGAGCTTGTTGCAACTCTTAATGCAGGTAAAACAACATTTGAAGAAAAAGGTCTGGACGAGCTCTTTAATGATGCCGTCAAGTCAGGAATTAAATTTACAACAGAATATCAGAAGACAGATGTTTATATTGTTTCTGTACCCACGCCCTATGATAAATTCAGTAAGAAGGTGGATGCGTGTTATGTTGTTTCTGCTGTAAGAAGTGTGATGGAAATTTGCCCTAAAGGTGCAACAGTAGTAATTGAGTCTACTGTTTCTCCCGGAACAATTGACAAGTATGTTCGTCCTGTTATCGAAGAAAATGGTTTTGTAATTGGACAAGACATAAACCTTGTTCACGCTCCTGAAAGAATAATTCCGGGGAATATGGTTTATGAGTTGGTTCATAATTCTCGTACCATTGGCGCAGATAATATTGAAATCGGCGAAAAGATAAAGGATGTATACTCTACCTTCTGTAAAGGTGATATTGTTGTTACCGATATAAAAACAGCAGAAATGACTAAGGTTATTGAAAATACATATAGAGCAGTAAATATCGCGTTTGCTAATGAGCTTGCAAAAATTTGCAGGCAGGATGATATGGATGTTTATGAAATCATCCGCATTTGTAATATGCACCCTCGTGTGAATATTCTTTCTCCCGGTCCTGGTGTGGGAGGTCATTGCATTTCTGTTGACCCTTGGTTTCTGGTTGGTGATTATCCATCTTTGACAAAGGTTATCTGGGAATCAATGAAAGTGAACGATTCAATGCCTGAATTCGTTCTTTCAAGGATTTATGAAATTATGAAGGAGCATAATATTACAGATTATTCTAAGGTCGGATTATATGGCCTTACATATAAAGAGAATGTGGATGATTATCGTGAATCACCAACTCTTCAGCTCTTAGAATGTCAGGACAAGCACCTTGCTCCTCAATTGAAGGTTTATGACCCTTATATAACCACGGATATTGTTGATAATCAGTATCACGATTTGGATGAGTTCCTTAAAGATACTGAGCTTGTGGTTATTCTTGTGGGTCATGAGGAGATAAAACAAAATCTTGATAAACTAAAAGGAAAAATCGTTTTAGATACAAGAAAAGCTTGCGATTTAGATGGTGTTTATACACTTTAATATTATTTCGGGAGTAAAATAATGAAAACTGTTATGCTGGTTTTCGGAACAAGACCGGAAGCCATAAAAATGTGTCCTCTTGTTAAGGAGCTTAAAGCAAGAGAAGCAATCAAGACGGTTGTCTGTGTTACAGGGCAGCATCGTCAGATGTTGGATCAAGTGCTTGAGACTTTTGATGTTGTTCCTGATTACGATCTTTCGATTATGAAGGAAAAACAGACATTGTTTGATATAACTACAAATATTCTCAACTCAATAGGTAAAGTTCTTGAAGAGGTTCAGCCCGATGTTGTGTTAGTTCACGGTGATACATCAACCACCTTTGTAACTGCATTGGCTTGCTTTTACAAACAAATTCCTGTAGGTCATGTGGAGGCGGGACTCAGAACTTATAATATTTATAGCCCCTATCCTGAGGAATTCAATCGTCAGGCGGTGTCAATAATTTCAGAATACAATTTTGCCCCCACACAATTGTCAAAGGATAATCTGATAAAAGAGGGCAAAACCCCTGAGAAGATTTATATCACCGGTAATACTGCTATTGATGCTTTAAAAACCACAGTAAAAAACGAATATACCCATCCTGAATTGGAATGGGCAAAGGACAGTAAGCTCATAATGATAACAGCCCACCGCCGTGAAAATCTTGGAAAGCCTATGCACAATATGTTTCGTGCAATCCGCAGAGTTATGGATGAGCATAGTGATGTTAAGGCGATTTATCCTATTCATATGAATCCGGTTGTTCGCGCGGCGGCTGATAAAGAATTGGGGGATTGTGACAGAATCCATATCATTGAGCCTTTAGAGGTAATGGATTTTCATAACTTCCTTGCTCGTAGCTATATGATTTTGACTGATAGTGGCGGAATTCAGGAAGAGGCACCATCCTTAGGTAAGCCGGTTCTTGTTATGAGAGATACAACAGAACGTCCCGAAGGTATTAAAGCGGGTACATTAAAGCTTGTGGGAACAGATGAAGAAACTATATATGAAAGCTTTAAACTGCTTTTAGAAGATAATAATGAATATAACAAAATGTCAAAGGCAAGTAATCCATATGGTGATGGTCTTGCTTGTAAAAGAATTGCAGATATATTGGAGGAATAAATATGTCATTATTTACAGGAAAAACACTTATGATTACCGGTGGCACCGGCTCATTCGGTAATGCTGTGCTCAACAGATTTTTACAGACTGACATTGGTGAAATTCGTGTGCTTTCCCGTGACGAGAAAAAGCAGGATGATATGCGTCATGAGTTTCAGGCAAAAATGCCCGAGGTTGCTGAAAAAATCAAATTCTTTATTGGTGATGTCCGCGATTTGGCATCTGTTAAAAATGCTATGCACGGTGTTGATTATATTTTCCACGCAGCTGCACTCAAGCAGGTTCCCTCTTGCGAGTTCTTCCCTATTGAAGCAGTTAAAACTAATGTAATCGGCACAGAAAATGTGCTTACTGCCGCTATTGATGCAGGCGTTAAAACCTGTATCTGCCTTTCAACTGATAAGGCTGCATACCCCGTAAATGCTATGGGTACATCAAAGGCTATGATGGAAAAGGTTATTGTTGCAAAGAGCAGAACTGTAAGCGAGGATAAAACAAAAATCTGCTGCACCCGTTACGGTAATGTTATGTGCTCAAGAGGCTCGGTTATTCCTCTCTGGATTGAACAGATTAAGCAGGGCAAGCCTATCACCATTACTGAGCCTACAATGACAAGATTTATTATGTCTCTTGATGAAGCGGTTGACCTTGTTCTTTTTGCTTTCGAAAATGGTGTAACAGGTGATATTCTTGTTCAGAAGGCACCTGCTTGCACAATCGAAACTCTTGCAAAAGCGGTTACAGAGCTTTTCAATCCCGAAACTGAAATTAAGGTTATCGGTATTCGCCACGGTGAGAAAATGTACGAAACACTTCTTACAAACGAAGAATGTGCAAACGCTATTGATATGGGCGATTTCTATCGTGTTCCCAGTGATAAGCGTGGACTTAACTATGATAAATACTTTAAAGAAGGCGACACAGAACGCGCAAAGCTCAGCGAGTTCAATTCAAACAATACAGAGCTTCTTAACGTTGAAGAGGTTAAAGAAAAGCTTCTTTCACTTCAATATATCAGAGATGAGCTTGCAGCTTGGGAGAATAAATAAATGAAAATTCTTGTTACAGGCGCAAAGGGCTTTGTTGGCAAAAATCTTTGTGCCGCACTGAAAAATGTTCAAGAGGGTAAAGATAAAACAAGAGGAATTGACAGCAATATAGAGATTTTTGAATTCGATATTGATACTGACAAGGCTCTTCTTGATACATATTGCAAGGAAGCAGATTTCGTTTTTAACCTTGCAGGTGTAAACCGCCCTCAGAATCAGGAAGAGTTTATGGAAGGCAATTTTGGTTTTGCAAGCACTCTTCTTGATACCCTGAAAAAATACAATAATACTTGCCCTGTTATGCTTTCCAGCTCTCTTCAGGCAACACTTATCGGCAGATATGCCGAGGGTGACTATGGTAAGAGCAAAAAAGCAGGTGAGGATTTATTCTTTAAATATGCCGAGGAAACAGGAGCAAAGGTTTTTGTTTACCGCTTTCCTAACCTTTTTGGTAAATGGTGCAGACCTAATTACAATAGTGCGGTAGCAACCTTCTGTAATAATATAGCAAACGATTTACCTATTCAGGTTAATGACAGAGCAATTGAACTCACACTTCTTTACATTGATGACCTTGTTGACGAAATGTTTGCAATTTTAAGAGGTATGCCCCATCGTTGTGAATTTGACGGTCTCAAAGAGGTTGCAAAGGCAGACGGAAAATTCTGTTATTGCCCTATAACTCATAAAGTAACTTTAGGTGAAATTGTTGATTTGCTCAATTCTTTTAAAAATCAGCCCTCAACATTGTTGATGCCTGAAATTCCTTATAATTCATTTGCAAAGAAGCTTTATTCAACATATCTTTCATATCTTCCCAAGGAAAAAGTTTCTTTCCCCCTGAAAATGAATGTTGACCCAAGAGGTAGCTTTACAGAGCTTTTAAGAACTGAAAAATGCGGACAGATAAGCGTTAACATTTCAAAGCCCGGTATCACAAAGGGTCAGCATTGGCACAATACTAAATGGGAATTCTTTATTGTTGTTTCAGGTAAAGGTCTCATTCAGCAGAGAAAAGTTGGTACTGATGAAGTTCTTAATTTTGAAGTAAGCGGAGAGAAAATCGAAGCAATTCATATGCTTCCCGGTTATACTCATAACATAATTAACCTTTCTGATACAGAGGATTTAGTTACTGTTATGTGGGCGAATGAGCAGTTTGACCCTGATAAGCCAGATACTTTCTTTTTGGAGGTAGAATAATGGATATTAAATTAGATTATTCAGATGTTTCTTTTAAAAATAACGGCAAGTTAAAGCTTCTTATAATTGTTGGTACTCGTCCTGAAATTATAAGGCTTGCGGCAGTTATAAATAAATGTCGTAAATATTTTGATTGCGTTCTTGCTCACACTGGTCAGAACTATGACTATAGCCTTAACGGAGTTTTCTTTAAGGATTTAAAATTAGAGAACCCTGAGGTGTATATGGATGCTGTAGGCGATGACCTTGGTGCAACAGTTGGTAATATTATCAATTGCTCATATAAGCTTATGAATCAGATTAAGCCTGATGCGCTTCTTATTCTTGGTGACACAAACTCCTGCCTTTCTGCAATTGCAGCAAAGAGACTTCATATTCCGATTTTCCATATGGAAGCAGGTAATCGTTGTAAAGATGAGTGCCTTCCTGAAGAAACCAACAGAAGAATTGTTGATATTATTTCCGATGTTAACCTTGCTTATAGCGAGCACGCAAGAAGATATCTTCACGAATGTGGTCTTCCTAAGGAAAGAACTTATGTAACAGGTTCACCTATGGCAGAGGTATTGCATGAAAATCTTTCAGATATTGAGAAATCGGATATTCTTGATAAATTAGGTCTTGAAAAGAAAAAATATATTCTCCTCTCTGCTCACAGAGAAGAGAATATAGATACAGAAAAGAATTTCTTGTCTCTTTTCAATGCAATCAATAAAATTGCAGAAAAATATGATATGCCCATTCTTTATTCCTGCCATCCTCGTTCAAAGAAAAGGCTTGAGGAAAGCGGATTCCAGCTTGATAAGAGAGTTATTCGCCACGAGCCTCTCGGCTTCCACGATTATAACAATCTTCAGATGAATGCTTTTGCTGTCGTTTCCGATAGCGGTACTCTTCCTGAGGAATCAAGCTTCTTTACATCTGTTGGCAAGCCCTTCCCTGCTGTTTGTATCAGAACAAGCACAGAGCGTCCCGAAGCTCTTGACAAGGCTTGCTTCGTTCTTGCAGGTATTGATGAAAAATCACTTGTTCAGGCTGTTGAAACTGCAGTTGATATGAACGAAAACGGCGATTTCGGTATTCCTGTACCTACTTATGTTGAAGAAAATGTTTCAACAAAGGTTGTTAAAATAATACAGAGCTATACAGGTGTGGTAAATAAAATGGTCTGGAGAAAGTTTTAAGTAGCTTTCGCAGAATGGTAAAAAAGTTTTGTCTGGAGGAAAAATAATGAAACCTTGGTTAGTTGATGTTCCCGTAAGAGTTAATATATGGATAAGGCCTGAATGCCAGAAAAGACAATTTGAGGTTTTAAAGCAGGCTCGCCCTTCAATAATGTTTCTTATTTCCGATGGTGGTAGAAATGATAAGGAATGGGAAGCAATTCACCAGAACAGAAAACTTTTTGATGAAAATATAGATTGGGAATGTACTGTTTATAAAATTTACGAAGATAAAAATAATGGTCTTTATACAATGGGGCAAAAAGCTTGTGAACTTATATGGCAAAAGGTGGAATATTGTATATTCCTTGAGGATGATTATATACCATCTGTAAGTTATTTTTCATTTTGCGCAGTTCTTCTTGAGAAATATAAAGAAGATGAAAGAATAGAAGCAATTTGCGGCATGAATCACTGCGGAAAGTGGGAGGATGCTACATCTGATTATTTCTTTGCAACAGAGGGTTCAATTTGGGGAATGGCATATTGGAAGAGTCGATATGAACTTAGAGACCCCGAGCATACATATGCGCAAGACTCATATGTGATGAAACTTCTCTCCCAACATACTAAAGAAGACCAGACATTTTGGAACACATTAAAGGGTTATGCAGAGAATCACCGTCATGGTAATCACATAGCAGGTGGTGAATTCTACCACAGGTTTGAGATATATGCTCAGCATAGACTTTATATTATTCCCAAATACAATATGATAAAGAATATCGGTTGTACAAGTGATGGCGCTCATGCTACGGAGTATAAACTTATGCCACGTGGTATCCGACAGGTATTTGATATGGAAACATATGAATATGAAATGCCGTTGAAACATCCTAAATATGTTATAGCAGATATGGATTATTCTAAGGCAAGGGCAAGAATAATGGCAGTGGGTCACCCCTTTATTCAAAAGGCGCGCCGCATTGAATCTTTGTTTTTACACGTGAAATATAAGGGTGTTTCAAAAATATTGGATAAAATAAAAAGCTCTCAAAGAAATAAAACGAAGCAGGAAAACTAAGTTTATAAGGATTGATAGTATGAAAGCACTTGTATTAGCGGGCGGATTTCCTCAGATAGCTCTTATAGAGAAACTCAAAGAAAGAGAAATATATACGATTTTGGCGGATTATTATGAAAATCCGGTTGCGAAGCCTTATGCAGATAAGTTTTATCAAGAATCAACACTTGATATAGATGCAATACGAAATATTGCGATTTTAGAAAAGGTGGATTTTATAATTACTGCTTGCACAGACCAGGCTTTGCTTACTGTTGCTAAAGTTTCGGAAGAATTAGGCTTGCCCTGTTATATAGATTATAAAACAGCTCTGAATGTTACTAATAAACAGTATATGAAAAAGGTTTTTCAGGAGAATGGTATTCCTACTGCTAAGCACACTATAATGGGTGAGTTTGATGAAGCTAAAATAATCGAAATGGAGTACCCTCTTATTGTTAAGCCTGTGGATTGCAATTCTTCAAAGGGTGTAAAAAAAGTTGAGAATTCAAAGGAACTGAGGATTGCGGTTGAAACGGCAGTGGATTATAGCCGAACTGATACAGCGATTGTAGAAGAGTTTATTGAAGGTGAAGAACTCAGTGCTGATATTTATGTAGAAAACGGAGTTGCTAAACTTCTTTCAATCTCGACTCTCGATAAAATACCAAACAACGATAAGTTTGTTATTTTCAGAGGCTTTTATTCCTATGAAAAGACTGAAAATGTTCGCTCTGTGGTTGAAAAGGTTGCTCAGCAGATTGCAGATGCTTTTAACCTGAAAAACTCACCTATGCTTATTCAGATGATTTATGACGGAGAAAGAGCTTTTGTTCTTGAATTCAGCGCAAGAACTGGTGGTGGAGTGAAATTTTTGCTTGTCGAAAAAGCATCAGGTTTTGATGTTCTTTCTGCGGTTGTTGATTTAACCCTTGGTAATCTACCAAAGGTTAATGCTACAAGACCTGAGAATAAATTTATTGCAAATGAGTTTATATACTGTTATCCTGGCACGTTTGAAAAATTGCAAGGTTTTGAAGAATTGAAAAAAGATGGTACAATTACCGATTATTATTTATTTAAGTGGAAAGGTGCTGCGCTTGATTCTGTAAGCAACAGTGGGGACAGAATAGCAGGATTTACAATTCAGGCGGATGATTTAAACGCACTTAAGGATAAGCACTTCGAGGCAGTAAGTCGCATGCAGGTGATTGATGATTCAGGTAAAGATATTATGCGAAAAGATTTACTTAGAAGTTTTAATAGCCTTACATAATTAAATAAATTATATAAATGTTAATGAAAAGAGTTTTGCAAAACATTAGGTGATAAAATGTCAATAAATGTAACGCGTTCCTCAATGCCTTCCTATGAAGAATACTGTGAGGAAATAAAATCTATATGGGAAAGCCGTTGGCTTACCAATATGGGTCCGATACACAATAATTTAAAAGAAAAATTAACAGAATATTTAAAGGTTGAAAATCTTGAGTTATTTGTAAATGGGCATATGGCGCTCTATTGTGCTATTAAAGCTTTGGATTTACAGGGTGAAATAATTACAACACCATTTACCTTTGCTTCCACAACTAATGCCATCATTCAGGCAGGGTGCACACCCGTTTTTTGTGATGTCAAGGAAGATTACACCATAGATGAAACAAAAATAGAAGAACTTATCACAGATAAGACCTCTGCAATTTTGGGCGTACATGTATACGGCAATATCTGCGAAGTTGAGGCAATAGAGAAAATTGCAAAAAAACATAACCTTAAGGTTATATATGATGCCGCTCACGCTTTCGGTGTTGAGTATAAAGGTAAAGGTATTTGCTCTTATGGAGATATCTCTATGCTCTCCTTCCACGCAACAAAGGTTTTCCATACCATTGAAGGCGGTGCACTTTGTTATAATGATCCAGCAATAACAGAAAAACTCTCTCTTGAGCGTAGCTTTGGCGTAATAGGTGATGACATAGAGTGCTTTGGTACCAATGCAAAGATGAACGAGTTTTCTGCAGCTATGGGTATATGCAATTTAAGGCACATTGATGATGAAATTTTTTCAAGAGGACAGGCCTTTAATTTATATAATAGCCGTTTATCAGGTGTGCAGGGTATTACCCTTCTTAACTTTCACAGTGACTTAAAACAGAACTATGCATATTATCCTGTTCTTTTCAGTAAAGAAAAATTCGGTAAATCAAGGGATGAGGTTATATTACTTTTAGGTAAAGAGGGTATAAATGCAAGAAAATATTTTTATCCTCTTGTATCTGCAAATAAAGGTTTTTGTGAGGATTTAACTTTCAGCACACCGATTGCAAAGGAATATTCGGAAAACATTTTATGTTTACCTCTGTATGCTCATTTAGATGAAACAGATGTAAACAGAATATGCGATATTATTTTGAAATAAAAGAGATTCAAATAAATTACAAAGGAGTAATTTTATGAAAGGTATTATTCTTGCCGGCGGCTCCGGCACAAGACTTTATCCGCTTACAAAGGTAACTTCCAAACAGTTGTTGCCTGTGTACGATAAGCCGATGATTTATTATCCTCTTTCCACATTGATGCTTGCAGGTATCAAGGAGATTTTAATAATTTCCACACCGGAGGATACACCTCGTTTCGAGCATCTTTTAGGGGATGGAAGTCAGTTTGGCATATCTCTTTCTTATGCTGTACAGCCAAGCCCCGATGGTCTTGCTCAGGCATTTCTTATAGGTGAAGAGTTTGTAGGAAATGATACCTGTGCTATGATTCTTGGCGATAATATTTTCTATGGTGGCTGGTTTAGAAAGAATCTTAAGGAAGCCGTTGAAAATGCAGAAAAAGGAATCGCAACCATATTCGGATATTATGTTAAAGACCCCGAAAGATTCGGAATAGTTGAATTTGATGAAAACAAAAAGGTGCTTTCTGTTGAAGAAAAACCAAAGAATCCAAAAACCAATTACTGTATTACAGGTCTCTATTTTTATGATAATAGAGTAGTAGATTTTGCAAAACAGGTTAAACCATCTGCAAGAGGCGAGCTTGAAATTACAGACCTTAACAGAATTTATCTTGAAAATGATAGCTTGGCGGTTCAGATTTTAGGTAGAGGTTTTGCATGGCTTGATACAGGAACAATGGATAGTCTCATGGAAGCATCAAGTTTTGTACAAACAGTGCAGAACAGACAGAGTGTAGTTATTTCTGCTCCCGAAGAAATTGCTTATCATTCAAAGTGGATAGACAAGGAGCAACTATTAAAAGCAGCCGAGGCTTATGGCAAATCACCTTATGGTGAGCATTTAAAGAGAGTTGCAGAAGACAAAATAGTGTATTGAGGAGTGTTATTATGACGATTGTTGTAACAGGTGGTGCAGGTTTTATAGGCGGGAATTTTGTTCACTATATGCTTGAAAAATATCCTGATTATAAAATAGTGTGTATTGATTGTCTTACATATGCAGGCAATATGTCCACACTTAAAAACGCTATGGAAAACAAGAATTTTGTTTTCTATAAAACAGATATTTGTGACAGAGAAGAAATTTACGCTATTTTTGAAAAAGAGACACCGGATATTGTTGTGAATTTTGCTGCAGAAAGCCATGTTGACCGTTCTATTGAAAATCCTGAAGTGTTCTTGAAAACAAATATTTTAGGTACACAGGTTATGATGGATGCTTGCCGTAAATACGGAAATATTCGTTACCATCAGGTTTCTACAGACGAGGTTTACGGTGACCTTCCTTTAGACCGCCCAGACCTTTTCTTTACTGAGGAAACTCCTATACATACATCATCACCATATAGTAGCTCAAAGGCGGGAGCAGATTTACTTGTGCTTGCTTACCATAGGACATATGGTTTGCCGGTTACTGTTAGCCGTTGTTCAAATAACTATGGTCCATATCATTTCCCTGAAAAGCTTATTCCCCTTATGATTGCAAATGCTTTGGCTGATAAGCCTCTTCCTGTTTATGGTAAAGGAGAAAATGTCCGTGATTGGCTTTATGTTGAAGACCATTGTAAAGCTATTGATTTAATAATTCACAAAGGGAGAATAGGCGAGGTTTATAATGTGGGCGGTCACAACGAAATGGCAAATATAGATATTGTAAAACTTATTTGTCAAAAACTCGGTAAACCGGAAAGCCTTATTACTTTTGTTGCAGACAGAAAGGGTCATGATATGCGTTATGCTATTGATCCCACAAAAATTCATACTGAATTAGGATGGCTTCCCGAAACAAAGTTTGCAGATGGTATAGATAAAACTATTAACTGGTACCTTGAAAACAAAGAATGGTGGGAAACCATTATCAGCGGAGAATACCAAAACTATTATGAAAAAATGTATGGTAATCGCTGACGAGGTTTTTGGTAATGAATAAAATAAAACAGTTATTAGGAAAATTTAAAATAACTCAAGTTCGAATGGGTGCGCTGATTTCTTATGCAGCATTGGGTATAAATATTATTACCGGACTCCTTTATACACCTTGGATGGTGCATAAAATTGGTCAATCAAATTATGGTCTTTATACACTTGCTACATCACTGATAGCGATATTTATGTTGGATTTCGGTTTAGGCTCGGCTGTATCACGGTTTGTTTCAAAGTACAGGGCTGAAAACAATCAGCAAGGTGTAAATAAAATAATAAGTATTATCTACAAACTTTATTTTGGTATAGATGCGGTAATACTTGTAGTGCTTTTAGGTCTGTTTTTCTTTTTGGAAACAATATATGTTAAACTTACACCAAGTGAAATTGAAACTTTTAAAGTGCTGTATCTTATGGTTGCGGGATTTAATCTTATTTCTTTCCCGTTGTCACCTCTAAACGGAATTCTTAATGCATATGAAAAATTTATACAGTTAAAACTGTGTGATGTTTTTAATAAATTGTTTACAGTGGCACTTGTAGTTGTAACTCTTACTGCAACTGCGAATGTAACAGCAGTTGTTGCGGCAAATATAATGGGTGGTATTATTACCTTGATTATTAAGCTGATTATAGTAAAGCGACAGATACCTTTAAAGCTTGATATAAGGGGCAAGGGTGATAAGGCTACTTACAAAAGTTTATTTGGTTTTACTGTATGGACTACAGTTATCAGTATCATGCAGCGTTTTACTCATAGTTTTTCTCCATCCGTATTGGGAATGACATCGAGCAGTATAGAAATTGCGGTGTATTCACCTGCAGTTGTGTTGGAAGGTTATTTTTACACCTTTGCAACGGCAGTTAACGGATTGTTTTTGCCACGTATTTCAAGATTTATCGCAGAGAAGAAGGAAGATAAAATTCTTGAATTGATGATAAAGGTAGGCAGATATCAAATTACTGTTTTGGGCCTTATATTTGTGGGCTTTATTTGTGTTGGACAGGATTTTATGAATCTTTGGATGGGACCAGAATATGCAAAAAGTTATTACTGTACCATAATATTGATTCTTCCAAGTCTTTTGAACTGTTCAAAACAAATTGCAAGTACAACAGTTATTGCTAAAAATCTCATAAAGTATCAGGCAAGGTGTATGATTGTTACAGGTGTTTTAGGATTGGCACTTTCGTATGTTTTATCTATTTCCTTGGGTTCTGTGGGAGTGTGTATAGGCACAGCGGTAACATCATTAATAAATAATATATATATGACTTTCATATATAAAAACAAGGCAGAAATAGATATATTTAAATTTTATAAAAAGTGTTGGTTAAAAGCAATTCCGTGTTATACAATAGTTGCGATAGCGGGATTTTTGGTAACTTCATTTATTAATATAACCGGTTGGTTAGGCCTTGTTATTAAAGCAGCGGTTGTTGCAGTCTTTTATGGAATTGTATTCGGTTTAATATATTTTTCGTCAGCAGAAAGAAAAGCGTTAATAAATAAAATAAAGACCTTTATATAAAAACAAGGACAGATACTTACGTATCTGTCCTGTTTTTAATTCCAAAAGAATCTATACGGAACAAAGCTACTTCCACGCAACCTGTATAGGAAAAGGAGTATACAGATTGCATAAGCGGCTATACTTACAAATTGTTTATAATCTTTGGAAATATTTTTTATGGTGTTTGGTAAAAGTAAGCACTGAGCGAACATAAAGTAGAAACTGATACGTTCAGATATGCCTGCACCAAAATAACGCATAATATAGCAAGTGAAGGAGATTATTGTAAGGTACATAATTGTGGCTTGGTTTTTGTTGTTTTTGTTGTATAGCTCTTTTCTGTAGAACATCATACCCATGGCAATAATAATTATGTAAATTGCTGTAGCCACAAAACCGCCGGAGTCAATGGTTTGCGCGTAATTTGTTTCAAATATATCGTTTGCCAATTCCATAAGTGGCGCAGAGTAAACAAGGAGAATTCCTGAACCTAAACCTAAGCCGATGAGAATTATCCAGTTATATGGTAACATAGTAATAAAATATGTTATTGCAAAAACTATTGCTGTTCTATGGAAAAGTGCTGCTAATAATACAAGAATAGCAAATGGCAAAATCTTGTGCTTCTTTGCAAACTCATATGCAAGTATACATATACTCATGGCAATAGCCTGACGCATACCCTGTATTTCAAATTGCATAAGACCAAGGGTAATATACATAACCGTACTAAGGGTAACATTATCCGAGTTTTTGTAAATACAATATAAGATGGATACACTATATATTACAGCGGTTGCCACAAATAGCATCTGAGGAGAATTAAAAATACGGGAAAGTATATATACAAACACCTGGAATCCCTTTTCAATACCATTGGGATTATAGTACATATTCCACGAATCTACAAGTAATGCACGACGCATATGGTTGTAATAGTTAATAGAATCTTCGCTACCCACAAACTGACTTCTTAAACCAATAAAAAGAACAAGGACTATGCCACATAGTACAAGAAAACGCTTTTTGCTCTTTGGGTCAGAATTCAGTTTAGGAAAAAAGTAGGAGAATATCAAAGGCGATATTGCTACTAAAAAATATAGAATCATTTTTATCCTTTTCCAATCAAAATAAAGTTTAGGTTTTATTAGTCATTAAAAATAGTGCGGTACATATCTAGATAATTATCTACGTTTTGCTCTCTGTTGTGAGCTTTTTGAGCTTTATCAATGGCAGCAACAGAAAGGCTATTACAAAGGTCAGGATTGATGAATAGTTCCTCAAGGCGTTGTGCAAGATAAGGGTATTCTTGGAAATCATAAAGAAAACCATCTGTTTTATCGTCGATAAAGTCAGCCATTCCACCGCGAAATGTTGCAATACTGGGACAACCTAAATACATGGCTTCGCGCAGTACAAGGGATGCACCTTCAATGGCAGAGGGGATGACAACGGCATGAGATTTAAGCATTCGCTCAATCATTTCTGCTTCGTCAAGTCTTCCTAAGAAAACTACATTGTTTTGAAGCTGGTGTTTTATAATAAGCTTGTTTATATATTTTGCATATGCACTGTTGAGAGCGAGTTTACCATTTCCGTTTGACATTCCGGGTACATATACCTTTATCTGAGGGAATTTCTCCTTGAGAAGATTTATTGCAAGGAGTAGATTATGTAAACCTTTTAATGGGACGCTTCCGGGGTTTGTGAAAATGCTATATTGTTCAACATTTTCTATGTTCCATTTTGGAGCGGAGTAAAAACCTTCTCTCAGATTGTATTCAAGTCTAAAGCATTTAAGGCTGGGATTTATACTTTTACATATAGATGTATCCCAAGTGGTAACACCATTTATGTATTTTACTTTGCGCAGAATCTCTTGTTCGTAAAGAGCGTTCTTTTTGTGAATATAGTGAAGTTCGATTTCTCCGTTCAGGTGTAAATTCTGCTTTAGCGTGCGGTTAATAATGAGTTCTTTAAGGGGCAGACCGCCAAAATCAACATCCTGTATTCGTGTGAGCATACCTTGTATTGAAACAACGGATTTAACACCGGGGCACATTCGTAAAAATGAAAGTCCGTGAGAATATTCGGTGCCGTGCAGGTGAACAATATCAGGTTTGAAATCATCATTGATTTTTATCCACATAGATTCATATGCTTTATTATAAAAAAGCATATTTTTGCCGTTACCGGGTAAAAGATAATGAGTAATGCCTTTGTATTGGAATTTTTTGTATTCACTTCCATAGACGCAGGCAACAGCAAGCTCTATATCAGATGTTTGGGCTAGTTTTTTAGATATGTCAATCATCCATGTACCGCTAGAGCCTGTCTGTACGCCTAAATGCTCAGCGGCGTCTGGAAGAAGCATATTAACAATCCAAAGTATTTTCATGATATCCCCTTATAATTAATACATTTTATTTAAAAATTTAAATTTCTTGCTTAATAAAATAATAAAAATAGAGAAAATTATTGTTGCTCCTACTGTGGCTATCAATCCAATGTAACTGTTTTTATATAGCATTTCAAAGAATTGCGGAAATCTTGGTGGTAAGACTGTAAGAAATATTCTTTGGCTTACAAAAATCAGTATGCTTAATTTTCTCATTAAGATCCATACCTTGTTTTCTTTTAAATCAATTAAAAGCAGTGCATTTATAAAGAAATAGGTAAATGGTACAAGAAAAATACAAAAATCCATACCAGTTACATTAAATTTTAATTTTAGAATGAAGCATTCCACTATCATTAGTCCAAAGGAAATTCCACAGGGCAGAAGATTCTTTATAAATTCTGTTTTCGAAGATATTAGCGCTTGTTTTGTGGCAACAGGTAGTTCCTTTATAGAAATTATATAGCCCATAAATACAAAGGGTACAGCATTAAATAAACCATTTCTTGTGGTGATAAAGACCTCAAGGTATAAATCATAAGCTGGAGCTAATTGAGTGCCATCTATAAGGTATTTATATGTGTAACCAAACATACCCAGCATGTATAAAACTGCTGTTACAAGCAACATTTTCCCTTTTGATAATTTTGTAAGGAGAAAATAGGTGATTGCCACACCTATTGCAAGAGCAGGCAAAAACCAGATGGTTGAGTATGTTTGTATGACTATTGCCTTGTGAAGCCAGTCTAAAAATCGTTCTAATGTGAATGAGTCTTTGATGAGCCAAACGGTAAATTGATATGAAACATAAATAGCAGACCATATACCGTACATAACGAATATGCGTTTTTCGTATGCAATAAAATATTTTGTCTTTTCTGCTTTAGTTTTTAAAGTGTTAAGTTTTTTAAAGAATAAAAAACCACTGCAAGTAAAGAAAAATGGAACTGCTATTATATAAACAGAAAAGGAATAATCGATTATAGCAGGGAAATGACCATGTTCTGCGGCAAAGTGAGCGCATATAACAAATATTGCGCAAAAGAATTTTGCGATATCAAGTGACCAGTAATTTTTCCTCTGTGAAACGGCAAGAGTACTCATAATAAACCTCTTTTTAGTTGTTTTTTGCTTTAAGAATAGTAGAAATAAGAGTTTGAGACATTAACTCGGAATTGTGATGTGTTACACCACAATCATACGCTTTTTTGCTGTATTCGGTAATGAGCTCCGGGCTTTCTACAAGCATTTTAAGCTTTTCTTCAATTTCAGAATATGTTGTAGCAGTTATTGCAGAGTCGTACCGATTGAAATAATCGATAGGTGCAATTTCTTTATCCCCGATTGCAAAAATACATTTACCATTTTTAAGATAGTCGGTAATTTTTGTCGAGAAAGACAAACGAGCTGTATACTTGAATTTTTTTTCAAGACTTTCCACAAACACTAAAATATCAGCATTTTTTTGCACAGTTTGTACTTCATCAAGCTTTAGAGCACCTTTGACAGAACAACCATTTCTATTAAGGGCAGACTCTTGTTCTGAAGTAAGAGTGTCGGTGGTATAAATATCTAATTCAAGTTTTGTTTCTGCTCGATTTATTTCACCTAATACATCTGCTATTCTAGCAAGTGACAGCCATCTGCCAATAATTAATTTACCTGTATAAACCATTTTGATAGGAGTATTAAGCGGTTTGGCTTCGTATGAAATTTCAGTAAAATCGATTCCCTTTGTTAGGATTTTACAGTTTTTGTGAAAAAGATTGTCATATTCCTCTTTTTGTTTGGGCGAAATTACCATAATTTCAGATGCATTTTTGAAAAGTCTATTTTCTTGTTTTCGTAGCCAAAAACGCAAAAAATAGGAGAGTGGAGACTTAGAAATGGATTTATAAGAGTAATTGTCGTCTGATACATAAAGGACTACAGGTTTCTTAGTGTATTTTCTTATATAATTCTGTAATCTGTTCATATAAACACTTGAATAAACAGGGAAGAAAAGAACATCAGCATCAAAATCGTCAAGGAATTTATCCAGTTTTTTGGTTTTCCATTTTCCTAAAAGCCATACAAATTCGCGTGCTAGTGTCAGAAATTCACTATGATTTTTATTGTATATAGTGTTCGTCTTTGGGTTTATATCGTGTGCGGCTGTGTTTTGCACAACATCACCAGTGGAGATTTTGCGGTTTATTATACTTTTTACAACTTGTGGCTCTGAAATCCTAAAGAAATTATCACATATATGGGTGTTTGGAAGTTGCGGTTTTGTATAAATATGAGCTAATGAGTTTTTATTCCAACCATCAAAAAAATTGATAAGGGTGTTTATTCCGGTGTTATCGATCCAAGGATTGATACCTACAACAAGTACTTTAGGTTGTTCCATTTTACTCACCTGATTTTTTCAAGAATTTTTAATAATGTACAAGTTATGTTTAAACCAAATGTTTTTGAAAATTTACTTATAATTTTTGTGCGTGGGTTAAGATTATAGGATAAAAGCCATTTGAATGAAAAAATATCCTTCTTACAGTCTTTGAGGTCTTTTATATGGCGTGAATAGGCTATAAGTAAATTACAGTAAAGTTTTGCAAGAGAAGACAACATTACTTCTTTTTCGGTTGTATCTTCAATATCATTGAAGACAGAACTCCATTTTTTTATAGTGTATATGTAATCTGTAATACTCTTTTTTTTGAATGATGATGTTACAGAATTTTCGCGTTGGCGATAGCAGATAAAAGGTTTGTCAACAACCTCAAAAGATTCAGCTTTTGATACGACATTATAATACCAATCCATATCTTCGCAAGACAAATTGGCGTCAAACTCAATGTTGTTTTCTTTGAGTATAGCTATTCGTGTGCATTTAGACCAACAAGAACAGAAGAAAGCGTCACGTTTTACTAATTCTTTAAGCAAAATGCTTTTGTTTTTCGTTTCAAGATTTGCGAGAGATATCCCACATTCATCTTTTTTATCTTCATTATAATATTTGCAATAACGGAAAAGGATAATATCTGTTTTATCAGTAGAGGTATTTTTTATTTCTTCAAAAAAAGTGTTGGATGCAATAAAATCATCACTATCAAGAAAAATGGCATATTTACCGGATGCTGCAGTTATTCCTATATTTCTAGCTGTGGATTGTCCGCCGTTTTCTTTATGGATTACTTTAACTCTGCTGTCTTTTTTTGCATATTCATCACAAATAGTGGGGCTGTTATCAGTTGATCCATCATTTACGAGAATAAGCTCAAAATCAGTGAAGGTTTGAGATAAAATACTGTCAACACATTCGTTGATATATTTTTCTACATTGTAAACCGGTACAATTACACTAAAAAACATTTTATTTCACTCCGTTAATGACACATTCTAAAGGTTCTTGATTTATTGTAGCGAGCAGATTTTTGACCATATGCTCTTTAAGACGAGGATTTACTTCTTTGGAAATTGCTGCAACGCCGGGCAAGATAATTACATTTTTTAATCTGCGGAATTTGTTAGTGACAGGATTAGGTATTTTCTCAAACATATCAAGTACCGCTCCGCCTATTTTACGTGTTTTTAATGCGTTATAAAAATCAACATTATTAAACACAGCTTTTCTTCCTACGTTTACAATAACCGCGGTATTTTTCATAAGGTCAAGCAATTCTTTGTTTATGAATCCTTTTGTTTCATTATTGTCAGGAAGAGTTGAAACTATATAGTCGTACTCGCTCAAACAAGCTTTAAGCTCGTCTTTCGTTCTTATAATTTTTCTGTATTCAACTTTAGGTTGACAATAAGGGTCATATCCGTCAATTATGGTGCCAAAGCCTTGTAATCTTTGGGCTATTGCTGTACCGATATTACCAGCACCCATGATAAGAACATTTTTGCCGTCAAGCTCTGTGATATATCTGTCATAACCACGTAAAAGATTGAAGTGCCTGTTGTTAGGATTGCATCTGATTTTCTTTGCCATTTGCAAAATACCGAATACAACTGTTTCTGCAATAGGTACACTATAAACACTACCTGCATTTGCTACAGCTACCCCTTTTTTTGCGTATGCTTCGAATGGAACTCCGTCAAAACCTGCACTGGTCAGCTGAAATAATCTGAGAGAGGGAAGAGCCATTTCAGAACATTTTATTGCCATAGCTCGTGAACCTGCGATAGCTATAACAGCTTCATCGTTAGCGTAATCTGCTAAATTGTTGATGTTTACTTTTTTTATAGTAACATTACTTCCAAAATTAAATTCAGACAAATCTTTGTCAGAAAGAATGATTTTTGTATTCATCAATATATTCCTCGGAAAAATTTAGTTTAAAAGGCTAATATATCGTTGCATTTGATTGCTAAGCATTATGCTTCTTTCATAATACTTTTCAACAAACTCTCGTGCATTTTGCCCCATTTTTTGTGTTTCTTTAGGGTTGGTGCACATTTGCAGCATCTTTTCGTACAATGAGTTTGTGTCTTTAGGTTTTACAAGCAAACAGGATTTACCGTTTTCCAATACTTCTGAGGCGCCGGGGATTTCGGTTGTGATTACAGGACAACCCATAGCACCGGCTTCTTGTATCACCATGCCAAAGCCTTCACGATAGGTGGGATGAACAAGTACATCCATAGCTGAATAATAATTACACATAAGTGCATTTTCAATTTGTCCGGTCAACACAACCTGTGGTGAGTTTTTCACCCATTCTAAAACAGATGGCTCAATACCGCAATTATCTTCTATCGGACCGGCTATAAGAAGAGAAACAGTGTCTTCCTTTTCAGTAAGTTTTTTAAATGCCTCAAATAATTCGTTGCAGCCTTTGTCTGTAGAAACTCTGCCTGCAAAACCGAACACAAAGTCATCTTCGGGTATATGATATGTGTTCCTTATATCATTACGTAATTCGCTTTTTTGTGTAATGTCATAATTGGCTAAATCAACACCAATGGTACCACCGCGACCGACAACAACTGCTTTTGATTCTTTGTATAAGCCTTCGCTCACTGCAAAATCTTTGTTCAATGGGCTTACTGCATTTATATCTGTTGCATTTGAACAAACAAATTTTTCAATAAGCTTGAAAATCTTGCGAGGAGCTCCATTAAAGCCTACGTATCGTATGCCCCATTGACAATATAATCTTGTGGGAATACGACAAATTCTTGCAGCTATGCTTGCTGCCAAAGAGGCGTTTGGAGTAGCAAATTGAACTAAATCAAATTTTTCGCGTTTGAATATTTTTATAAATTCAAGTATTGAAGAAAATACAGAAATATCTATGCCTCTTGCCATTGAAACGGGTATGAATTTTATATATTCAGGCAATGTTTTTGCAAATTCTTCATCGTTGTTACAGATAAGAGTGATATCATAGCCACCTTTTTGGTGAAGATATTTTGCGGTTTCCAGAACGAAAGCCTTCATAGTCAATGAAACTGTTGTTATAAAACAAATTTTTTTCATTTCGTGTATCCTTCTGACATTATATTTTCTTTGCAGGAACTCCTACATAAGTTCCTGCTTCTGTTATACTTTTTGTAATAACGCTTCCGGAACCTACAATTACATTATCACACACAGATAATGTTTGATTAACTACACTACCGGCGCCCATATGAACATTATTTCCGATTTTCACAACGCCACAGAGTGTAGCGTGGGGGGCAATAAGGCAATAATTGCCAACCTGACAATCGTGCTCTACAACTGCTCCGCTATTGATAATTGTTTGTTTACCTATTGTTGCACAAGAGTTGATTACTGCCATCGGCATTACAACGGTGCCTTTGTCAATGGTAACATCCAAGCCAATGCTTGCAGTGGGGTGAATCAATGTTACAAAATTTAATTCAGAGTATTCCTCTGCAATTCTTTTTCTGACAGCATTGTTTCCTATGCCGATCACAAATTTACAATCATTTTTATATTTTAAACAATCTGAAACTTTTCCTAAAACCTTGTAGCCTAAAAGCTCAGTGGTTTTTTCACTGTCATCAAGAAATCCTGCAATTGTATAACCGGATTTTACAGCTATATCTGCAAGAACCTCTGCATGACCACTTGCACCGATTATAATTAAATCAGACATTTGTATTCTCCTTAGAACCCTTGAATTCTTCCATAGTGGCATTGTTTTCCTGCGAAATACCTTCTCTTTTGAGAACAGAGAAAACTGTTCCTACGAGTATTTTGATATCGCCCAACAATGTTATGTTATTCACATACTCTACATCAAGCTTGAATTTTTCTTCCCAGGAGATACTGTTTCTTCCGTTAACCTGTGCGTAGCCGGTTAAACCGGGTCTAACATTGTGGCGTTGGCGTTGTTCGGGAGAATACAGGGGCAAATATTTTACAAGTAACGGGCGAGGTCCAACAATAGACATATCGCCTTTGAGAATATTTATAAGCTCAGGTAATTCATCAAGAGAGGTTGCTCTTAGAAATTTACCATAAGAATTCAAGCGGATTTCATCAGGCAACAGGTTGCCGTCGACATCTTTACGATTGTCCATTGTTCTGAATTTTATAAGCTTGAATATTTTTTCTTCGCCTGTCCGGGAGTCAAGTTTCCCTGGTCTTTCCTGACAGAAGAAAGGATTGCCTCCCATGAAAACTGCTCCAATAATCATAAGCAAAATAATAATGGGAGATAGAAATATTAAAGCGAAAAATGACAAAGAAAAATCGAAAAAACGTTTAAAGTATTTTGCGTACATTATTAAACCTCAAAAACTGATTTGATTACAGAAATAACATAGTCCTGTTCTTCGTCAGTCATTTTTATATCTGACGGTAAGCATAATCCTCGTGCGAAAATATCTTCATTAACAGGGGTTTGGTGAACAGAAATAAAATCATTTTTTTCGAATACAGGCTGCATATGCATAGGCTTCCAAATGGGACGG
This sequence comes from Acutalibacteraceae bacterium, assembly GCA_045586265.1. Lineage (GTDB taxonomy): Bacteria > Bacillota > Clostridia > Oscillospirales > Acutalibacteraceae > DTU089. The sequence goes on along the minus strand of JAZMZY010000042.1, from coordinate 15,027 downwards.
GAGTCTATATTTTTTTCTGCCAGCTTGTTTATTACAGTCATAGGGTCAATTTTGCAACCCTCGTTGATGGTCATACAGGAAAGCCAGAAGTTTGGCTTTGTGTCAGGGAGATAGGGATTCATTTTTACAGGTAAATCCTTAAGACCTTCCTTGTATCTGAAATAAATTTTTTCTTTTAAATCTCTGTGCTCATCCAAGTGTAAAAGCTGACCTCTTCCGATACCCGCAACAACATTGGACATTCTGTAGTTGTAGCCTATTTCGTTGTGCTGATACCAAGGAGCAGGCTCTCTTGCCTGAGTTGCCCAGAAGAAAGCCTTTTCTCTATCTTCTTTGGTTTCGGTAAACAGCATACCGCCACCTGAGGTTGTTATAATTTTATTACCGTTAAAGCTTATAGCATTGTATTTACCAAATGTACCACATTGTGTGCCGTGATATGTTGCAGAAAGAGCCTCTGCGGCATCTTCAATAAGAATGGCGTTATGCTTCTTGCAGATTGTTAAAATCTCATCCATTTTTGAAGGTGTACCATAAAGATGAGCTAAAACAACAACCTTTGCTTCAGGATATTTTTCAAAGGCTTTTTCAAGGGCGTCAGGGTCCATATTCCAGGTATCTTTTTCTGAGTCTATGTAAACCTGAGTACCACCTTCATAGCTGATTGGGTTGACTGTTGCAGCAAAGGTCATATCAGAACATAAAACAATATCGCCGGGTTTAACGCCTGCAAGCTTTATTGCTAAATGGAGTGCTGATGTGCAGGAAACTAATGACAATGCTTCTTGCTTTTTGCCATTATTCTGGCTTAAATATGCACTCATTTCTTTTTCTAAACCATCGCAGTTAAAACCTAATGGTGCAATCCAGTTTCTTTCGAAAGCTTCTTGCACAAATTGTAACTCTTCACCGTGCATTGTGGGTGTTGCTAATGGAATTGGTTTCATAAATACTTCCTTCTGGCTTTTATCATTTTTTATTTTATCAACGATTAAATCAACTAAACGTTTTGTTTCTGTTTGGTTTTTGTTGTAAAAATCCGATGATTTCGTTGTTAACTCTTTTTCGTATTGACGGATTTTTTCGATTTCTTGTGTGAATATATTTTCTACTTTTGATATATCATTAGTTTTGTAAACATCGCAAAAGCTTCGCGACAGAATTGCTGCTGAAGAGCCTAATCTGTAATGCTCTGCAATAACGTGCTCGGCAGGTAACATACCATATCCTAATCGTGCGATTCCGCCAAAACCATAGGGGATATTGCAGGCTTTTATCTTGTTGCAGAGGTTTTCAACTGTTCCGTCAACCAGCAACTGAAACATAAAATCTTTTTTGTAAGACAAATGCAAATCGTTTAAGCCAATGTGAATTTCATCAACATTGCCGTGTTTAAGAATTTCGTCAATGTTTTCTACCGCTTCAGCAGTTTCAAGCAAAAATAGTGTTTTTGCTCTTCCGTTAACTAAGTCGGTAAAGGTTTTAAGCTCTTGAACTGTTTTTGCCATAGGAAGCATAATGACATCCGCACCTGCTTCAATAACCGCATTGATTTCATCTTCGGAGCTACAGTAGTTTTCTGTTGCCTGATGGATAGGGTTTATTCTTACCAATAGCTCGGATTTGCTTAATACCTTGCGAAGAGCCTTTACATCTTCTACCGTATGAAAGCTCTTTACAGTATCCATACCACCCTGGCGAGTGTCCTTGCCGATATATTCCATATCAACAAAAATTCTGTCAACCCCACAGTTCTGAGCAACAATGGCAACATCGGCTCTGTTGGTTATATACATAAGTTTTAAAGACATAATGGTTATTCCTTCTGACTTTTTTCAATATTTTGGTTGAATTCTTCGCAGCTGCCTTCAACAAATCCGTCGCTTTTTAACACGCTTATAATAGTTTTGAGGAAGCATTTGCAGTCGAAAAGAAAACTCATTTTTTGCACATATTCTCCGTCAAGACGGGATTTTTCTTCAATATCAATTTCATCTCGCCCGTTAATTTGTGCCCAACCTGTAAGACCGGGGCGAACATCGTTTGCACAATATTTATCTCTTTCCTCAATTAAATCAAACTGATTCCAAAGAGCAGGGCGTGGACCGATTATACTCATTTCACCACGCAAAATATTGAACAATTGGGGCAACTCATCAAGGCTTGTTTTTCTGAGAATCTTTCCGATCCCGGTTATCCATTTGCCCGGATCGGTTAATTCTGCGGTGGGAACATCTTTTGGCGTGTTGGAATACATGGTTCGGAATTTAAAAATATAGAAATTAGTTTTATTGATGCCTATTCGTTTCTGTTTAAAAAGAATGGGACCATCAGAATCAAGCTTTATTGCTAATGCTATCAATCCCATAGGGAACATAAGCGCTACTATACCACATAAAGAAAGCAATATATCAAGCATTCTTTTGATATATTTTTTGTACATTGAAAGCGACCTCGTTTACCATAAAAAATTGTTCGTAAAATTATACAGTATAATTGTATCATATACTATAAATAAAATCAACAAGAGAAAAGGAAAAACCTCTCCCGAAGGAGAGGTTTTTTATAAAACTTTGAACATTGAAAGCATAATTTCAATTATTTGTGAATATTGGGCTGCACCAACGGGAACTCTGCAATCAATTACTATGCAACCACCCTTGTTATCGTCAATGCAATAAACAGTTGTGATAATATCACTATCGGTATCACCGGTCTGAGAGCGGTAAACTGTGTTTGCATTTTCAATTTCAAGCTTTTCCGAAACACCCAACTTCTTGTGCTTCTTTTCGGCAGCACGGCAGCATTCCTTGTAGCTCATTTCTCTTACAGGAGTTACAGTCATTTTTACAGAGCTGTTGTTTTTCGCAGTAAGAACGGTTTCCCCATCGGCTTTCTCTGTTACATCAAAGGTTGATTTGTCAATAAAAAATGTGTAATTTTTATTGGGATTTATAACAGGGTCAGTTGAAGAGGGAATTACAAATGTTGTATCAGTAGCTTCGGTAGAGCTTTCAGAAGATGCTTCTGTACTACTGCTTGGTACAGTTGTTTGTATAGCAGGGATACTCTCGGTTATATTGGGAGAGTCCGAGTCACCTGTGGCTTTTTTGCCGAAAGGAGCAAGAGCAATAGCCGAAATTGCAATAGCTATTGCTAAAACACAAAGAATTATAATTAAATTACGCTTTTTTTTATCGCTCATAATTAAGCTTTATCCTTTGAACCGAAGAGCTCGATTTTTTCACGAACAGTTTCTTTAATAGCTTCGCAGCCGGGAGCAAGAAGCTTTCTGGGGTCAAAGCCTTTACCCTGAAGGTCTTTACCTGCTTCGATGTATTTTCTTGTTGCATCCTGGAAAGCGAGCTGACATTCTGTGTTAACATTGATTTTGGAAACACCGAGAGAAATAGCTTTTTTGATCATATCAGCGGGGATGCCTGTACCACCGTGAAGAACGAGGGGCATTGTGCCTGTTTTTTCCTGAATTGCTGCAAGAGTATCAAAGGAGAGACCTGCCCAATTTTCAGGATATTTACCATGGATATTACCGATACCTGCTGCAAGCATTGTAACACCAAGGTCTGCAACCATTTTGCATTCATCGGGATCTGCACATTCGCCTGCACCAACAACGCCATCTTCCTCGCCACCGATAGAACCAACCTCAGCTTCAAGAGAAAGACCTAATTTTTCACAGGTTTCAACAAGCTCTTTTGTTTTTGCGATGTTTTCATCAATGGGGTAGTGAGAACCGTCAAACATAATTGAAGAGAAGCCTGCTTCGATACAAGCCTTTGCGCCTTCGTATGAACCGTGGTCAAGATGAAGAGCAACGGGAACAGTAATGTTAAGGTCTTCAATCATTGCTTTAACCATATCAGCAACAGTTTTGAAGCCGCACATATACTTACCTGCACCCTCGGAAACACCAAGAATAACAGGTGAGTTCATTTCCTGAGCAGTGAGAAGAATGGATTTTGTCCACTCAAGGTTGTTGATGTTGAACTGACCAACTGCATATTGGCCTGCTTTTGCTTTTGTGAGCATGTCTTTTGCGTTAACTAAAGGCATTTTAAACACTCCTATATATAAAAATTTTTTATAAACAGCTTAAATATCCTCTTCCCTTAAATTGAGAACAAGCTCTTTTTTGCTGGGAACAAGCTTTGTATATTTAACACCGGCAGCATCGAACATTCTTTTTGATGCTCTTGTTGAGGATGTTTCGGCATATTTATCAGAAAGATAAACTACCTCCTTGATACCGCTCTGAATAATTGCTTTTGCACATTCGTTGCAGGGGAAAAGCGCAACATAAATTCTGCTTCCTGCAAGACTTCTTCCACGGCAGTTGAGAATAGCGTTGAGCTCTGCGTGGCAAACATAGAGATATTTGGTGTTATAAGGGTCATCACCGTTTCTGTCCCAAGGGAAAACATCATCCTCACAGCCTGCGGGAAAACCATTGTAGCCAACAGATAAAATTCTGTTTTCGTCATTTACAATGCAAGCACCAACCTGGGTGTTAGGGTCTTTACTTCTTTCTGCGCAGAGCATAGCAGCACCCATAAAAAATTCATCCCAGGAAATATAACCATCGCGTTTTGCCATAATATTTTCACCTAATCTCCATTCAAATCCAAATTACATTATACATTCAATTTGTGAAATTTTCAACATAATTTAATAAATTTGATAACAATAGCGAAAAAAATCATACTTTTAGACTATTCTTAATTTTTATTTTCCAAAAAAGAAAAATAAATCGAGCGAATTTTGGTATTATCTAAGAACAAATTAAAAAATTAGGAGATAGGGTATGGGAAAAGGATATTTTAAAAGAGTTCTCGGTATGTGTAAAACCTGGGAGCTTGTATATTGGTGGATTTTAAGACTTTTAATGATTGGCGGAATTATTCTTCGTCTTATTGAGTCAGATGAATTAGGCATGTATCAGCCTATGCAGATGTCAGCAAATCTTTTAGGTATGTTTGCTTTTGAGATTTGTCAGGCATTTCCGAAAAATACATTTCCACGTTATTTTTCTGCTTATTTCCAGAATATTACCATTCTCGGATTTTTCCTTGCATCCTTCGGCGGTGCATTCCTCAATTTCTATTACATAATTCCTGCTTATGATAAAGCACTTCATTTGTTCGGTTGTATGGAAGCGGTTTTCATAAGCTACGAGCTTGTTTGTGCTATGCAGTTGAGAGATAAGGTGAAGGTTCCTGCAAAATATGTAACTCTTGCAGCGTTTGGTATCGCTTTTGTGTTTGCGGCAGGCTGGGAATTGTTTGAGTTCTCCTTTGACCAGTGGTTTGGCGGGGATGCTCAGCATTGGAGTCTTGAGCTTGCAATCAAAGAAGCAGGCGGATTAGAAAATCTCTTTATGCTTATTCCTCTTGAACCGGAGCGCTTAGAGGCACGATTTGCAATTATGGATACTATGGAAGACGCTATTTGTAATGCAATTGGTGCGGTAATAATGTATCTGATTCTCAGGAAAAAGCCTTACAGACATATAGGTGACAACAATATCAACAAAATGATTGAAGAAGAATTGGCTAAAAATACCAAAGAAAATTCAATCGCTTAAATATGTGTTGATTATTCAGAAAAAAAGTTTTATAATCACAGTGTATGATAATATAAGGAGGAATACCTATGTCTAAAAAGGTATTGGCAGTTATTCTGTCACTTATTCTTGCGTTTTCGGTAATTGCAGTTCCCGCAGGTGCGGCTGATATTTCCTTTGATGATATCAATATCGAAGATATCAATATCGAGAACTTCAATATCGAAAATTTCTTTAACCAGATGATTGATAAGCTTATTTCATTTGTTCTTACATATCTCAACGGCTTCTGGCCTGGTTATGAAGACCAGTGGGTAAGCGAGGACGAGTATGTTCCCGAATATTTCTATGAGGGTGAGCAGACCTTTGATAAGAAACAGGCTTCAGGTGCAAAGTGGCAAATGGGCTATTCAGGTGCATCTCTTCTTGATGGTATTGATGTAACAAGCGGCGATTATTTCCTCGCAGGTTCTCTTGAGCCCATCGCAGGTCGTGTTCCCGTAAGAGTTATTGACGACCAGAGAGTTCGTGTTTATGCTGTAACTGATGGCAGTAGCGGTGTTGTTATCCAGGCAGTTATTGATGGCTTTGGTCTTTCTCGTGGTGATGTTCAGATTATCCGCGAAAGAATGGAAGAGTTCGCAACAAAGAATGACGTTGTTGCTATAAATGTATCCGTTCTTCATCAGCACTCCTGTATCGATACCCTCGGTATGAACGTTCCTCTTGCACAGGCACTCCTTTTCAACACAGGTAATGCAGCAGCAGGCGGTATTCTTGAAGACCTTAAGGTTGAAAAGAATCAGGAGTTTATGGAGAATCTCTACGATAAAACAGTTCTCGCTATGAAACGTGCTGTTAAGGCAATGAAGCCCGGTAAGCTTTACTATGGTTCTGCAGATATCGGCGAGCTTATTCACGATAAACGTGATCCTCAGGCAATTGACCCCAACATCAACAGACTTCGTTTTGTTCCCAATGATGGCGGACAGGAAATCTGGGTTCTTGAAGCAGGTATCCACTGCACAATGCTTGGTGCAGGTCCTGATGAGCTTACAGCAGACTTCCCTTACTATATCGAAAGAAAAATCAAGATGGAAACCGGTGCAAATGTAGTATATGTTCAGGGTGCTGAGCTTGCTATTACAACCGATTGCGATTCACTTGACCTTCCTGAAGATATAGATAGCGAGGACAGAATGGTTGCATACGGTGAAGCAGTTGCAGAAAGAGTTATTGCAATTGACAATGATGTTTACCTTAAGCCCATCCTCAACATTAAGATGCAGGAGGTTCGCCTTAACGTAACTAACGAAATTCTTACTCTCGCGTCCCGTGAAGATGTTCTTAATCCTGTTATTGTAAAAACTGCAGACGATTATCAGATGATTACTGAAATCGGTTATATGGAGCTTGGTAATAAGGTTGCTATCTTCCTTTGCCCCGGTGAATTTGACCCCATTCTTATTTACGGAGGTCCTGAATCAGGCGATGCTTCATGGAGTGGCGAAGAGTGGGGCTATGCTCCTCTTAAAGAGCTTACAGGCTGTGATTATGTAATGGTTTATGGTCTTAACAACGACCAGGCAGGCTATGTTCTCAGAGACAATGAATATCACTCAATGTTCACAGAGAACGAAGAAATCAATGTTATTTCTGATACAGCAGGTTCAACATTTGTAGTTGCATTTGAAGAGCTTATTTCTTCAGTAAAATAATCAGATAAAAAAATAGTGCAGCCCTTCGCAGATAAAAGCGAAGGGCTGTGTTTTTATTTACATTTTGTCTATTTACAAGAAAGTATATAGTATGATATACTATAATATACATAATTATGTCTTGTTAGCGGTGGTTTTAATGGAAAGAAAAAGCGGTGTGCTTTTACATATATCATCCCTTTGGGGAGAATATTCTTGTGGCGGATTCGGTGATTCTGCAAAGGAATTTATAGACTTTCTTTCAGACTGTGGATTTTCTTATTGGCAGGTTCTTCCCTTTGGTCTTGTTGATGAGTGTAATTCTCCTTACAAATCCTATTCAACCTTTGCAGGTAACCCTTATTTCGTAGATTTGAAAAAGCTTTATGAAAAAGGCTTTCTTTCTGCAGAAGAGTTGAATAACGCTCGCCAGAACATACCCTATTCCTGTGAGTTTGAGAGATTAAGCGGTGAAAGAGTAAAGCTTCTTATATCTGCATCTCAAAGAGTAAATGAAGAACAGAAATCAGCTATAAATGAGTTTATTGACGGGAATAAGCATCTTAAGGATTTTTGCATTTTTATGGCTCTGAAGGCTGCTAATGATAATAAGGAATGGACCTGTTGGGAAAAAGCTACATACGATAAAAATATCGAATTCGGTTGGCGTTTTATTCAATATGAATTTTTCACACAATGGTCGGAAATCAAAAAATATGCTAACGATAAAGGCGTAAAGATAATTGGCGATGTGCCTATTTATGTTTCCTTTGATTCTTCAGATGTGTACTTCAATAAGAAATTGTTTCTCGTTGATGATAACAACAAAATGACTGATGTGGCAGGTGTTCCACCGGATTATTTTGCAGAGGATGGTCAGCTTTGGGGTAACCCTCTCTATGACTGGATTGCAATGGAAAAGGAAAATTTCAAATGGTGGAAGAAAAGGGTTTCCTTATACCTTGAGCTTTTTGACGGCATTAGAATTGACCATTTCAGAGCCTTTGAAAGCTTCTGGGCAGTTAAAGGTGACGCCAGAACTGCAAAAGAGGGCAAATGGGTAAAGGGTCCGGGAATGAAGCTTATAAACGCAATAAAAAGTGTTTCGGGAGATAAGCTTATAATTGCAGAGGATTTGGGTGACATAACCAAAGAGGTTATAGAGCTTGTTGAGGAAAGCGGTTTCCCGGGAATGAGAGTTTTCCAATTTGGTTTCTTTGGGGGAGATACACCTCACAAGCCCCATAATTACATAAATAATTGCATTGCATATTCAGGCACTCATGATAATAATACTCTTTTAGGTTACTTATGGGAAACTCCTGTTGACCAGAAGAATGAAATTATGCGCTATTGTGTATGCGATGAAAACCAATGGAATGAAAAGGGCTGCAGGGCAATCATCAGAACAATAATGGCAAGTAATGCAGGCCTCACGATTTTTCCTGTTCAGGACCTGCTTGGCTATGGTAACGATACTCGTCTTAATGTGCCGGGTAGGGCAGAGGGCAACTGGCTTTACAGAATAACAAAGGACCAGCTCAACCTGATGAACAAACAGGAATTAAGAGATTTAAATAAACTTTACGGTAGGTAAGAATATGGCAGATTTAAAAGATATAACCTTATATTTACTTGATATGGACGGCACTGTTAATCTGGGCTATGACCCTATTGACGGTGCAAAGGAGTTCCTTGAAACACTTAAAGAGCAAGGTAAGAATTTTATTTTCCTTACAAACAATTCATCAAAAAATGCTATGGACTATGTTGAAAAAATGCGTTCCTTGGATTTCCCTTGTGAAAAGGAAAATGTTTTCACCTCAGGTATGGCGGCAGGAATGTTTTTGCAGGAAAACAAAAAAGCTTCTTTGGTTTATGTTTGCGGTACAGAATCTCTTAAGACTGAGCTAAAAAAATACGGTGTTAAGATAAGCGAGGATGGAGTTGGTGCAGACCTTGTGCTTCTTGGTTATGATACCGAGCTTGATTATAAAAAAATCCGTATAGTTTGCGATTTGCTTGATGGTGGCGCAGAATATTATGCAACCAATATTGATATGGTTTGCCCCATTGAAGGCGGTCGTTACCTTCCCGACTGCGGAAGCTTTGCAGATATGTTTGAGCAAGCGGTAAAAAGAAGACCGATTTTTCTTGGTAAGCCCGACAGAACAATGATTGATATTCTCGCCAAAAGAGAAAATGTTCCCTATGAAAGGATTGCAATGGTGGGTGACAGAATTTATACCGATGTTAAAACAGGTATAAATGCAGGGGTAACCTCTGTGCTTGTTCTTTCAGGCGAAACAACAATGGAAGATTATGAAAAAAGTGATGTAAGACCTGAATATATTTTAGAGTCTGTTAAAGATATTTTAGAGGCAATTAAGTAAAGGAGGCGTACTGATGTTTAAAAGAATTATTACAATTTTAACAGTCATAGCACTTTTGTGTTCAGTTATGTCTCTTGGCTTTACCGCAACGGCTTCTTATGAAGAGACCGTGCTTTATGGTGATGTAAACGGTGATGGCGTGGTAGATACAAATGATGCCCGCAAGGCTCTTGAATTGGCCTCAGGTCTGGCTCTTTTAAAGGATGAAGAGCAGTTAATCCGTTCTGATATGAATTTTGATGGCTATATTACAATTTTTGATGCTCGTCAGATTCTTCGTGGTGCTGCAGGTCTTGCTTCTCTTCAACCCTCAGGTGCTTTCAGCGGATTTGAAGACAATAACCTGTTCAGCGGAAACGAGGAAAATCTTGTTTCTACATTTAATGACGCGTTAAATAGAGTTAAGGCTACAGAAGATGGAAAACAATATATTGCCGCAACAATTACAAAAACAGAAGCAGACACTCTGGTGAAATTTAATATCAAAGAGGTTGAGGCACCTCTCTTTGGCAGCACAAGTGCAGAAGGTATTGCATCTATGGTTAAAGAGAAGCTTACCGAAGATGACAAGTCAGACGAAAGCACAATTATTCCTTACGGAAGTGACGATTTTTCATTGGTTTCTGTTGAGAATGAGGATTATGTTTCAAATCTTACTGCTTCAGATATTTTTGGCTCAAAAGCCTATCTTGATGATGAGAATAAGTATTTGACAATAGAAATTGCCCTTCCCGACACAGAAATCGAAACTGCAAATCAATCCGCATATGCTAAGGTTTTTGATGCAGATGCCCTGATTGCTGACAACAACTCCACCATAACAAAACTTATTAAGGCAAATTCGGGAGAAGCTGCAATATTCCGTGAGTTTAAAAACTGTGTTCTGAAAATTGTTATTGATTTAGCAAATGGAAATGTTATTTCATACACGGCAACATATCAATCAAGGGCTTATATAGCACAGGCGAGCATTGGTATAGGAAACACCTTAAAAGCAACGCTTAGGGGTGTTGAATTTGAAAAAGAGCATACAGTTAAATACGAGGATTTTCAATGGCCTGATAATAAATAAGATTTTGGGGGATTTAATATGAAGAAATATGTTCTCGCTCTTGACCAGGGTACAACAAGCTCAAGAACCATAGTTTTTGATAAAAAGGGAAGAATTGTTTCAAAAGCCCAATACGAATTTGAGCAGATTTATCCCAACACAGGTTGGGTTGAGCATAATCCTTATGAAATTCTTGATTCTCAGCTTCGCTCACTTTCTGCGGCTATTGATTACGGAAGAATTGACCCTAAAGAAATTGCGGCAATTGGTATCACAAACCAGAGAGAAACAACAATTCTTTGGGATAAGGATACAGGTAAGCCTGTTTATAATGCAATTGTCTGGCAATGCAGAAGAACTGCACCAATCTGCGAAAAGCTTAAAGAAAGCGGACTTGAAGACTATGTGAAAGAAAAAACAGGTCTTCTTATTGATGCCTATTTCAGTGCAACAAAAATCAAATGGATTCTTGATAATGTGCCTGAAGCAAGAACTCTCGCTATGGACGGAAAGCTTCTTTTCGGTACTGTTGAAACCTGGCTTATCTGGAATCTGACCAATAAGCAGGTTCATATTACAGATTACAGTAACGCCGCAAGAACAATGCTTTTTGATATCGAAAAGCTTTGTTGGGATGAAAAGCTCTGCAATGAATTGGGTATTCCTATGAGCATTCTTCCCGAGGTAAGAGAGTGTAGCTCTGTTTACGGATATGTTTCAGAGGATGTTCCCGGACTTAAGTCCTTAGCAGGTGTTCCAATTTCGGGTGCTATCGGTGACCAGCAGGCAGCTCTTTTCGGTCAGGCTTGCTTTGAAGCAGGGCAGACAAAGAATACATACGGTACCGGTTGCTTCCTTCTTATGAATACCGGTGAAAAACGCATTCATTCAAAAAATAATCTTATTGAAGGTATTGCCTGGGGTATTAACGGCAAGGTTACCTATGACCTTGAGGGTAGTGCATTCAATGCAGGCTCTGTTATTAAATGGCTTCGTGATGAATTAAGACTTATTTCCGAGCCCAGTGAATGTGACTTCCTTGCAGAAAGCGTTAAGGATTCCAACGGGGTTTATCTGGTTCCTGCATTTACAGGTCTTGGTGCACCTTATTGGGATATGTATGCAAGAGGATGTATTATGGGGCTCACAAGAGGTGCAAACAGAGCTCATTTTGCAAGAGCAGTTCTTGAAAGTATTGCATTCCAGGTTACTGACCTTGTTGATGCTATGTCAAAGGACAGCGGTATTTTAATGAGCGAAATGAGAGTTGATGGTGGCGCATCTGTAAGCAATATTCTTCTTCAGATTCAGTCAAATCTCACATCATCAAAGGTTAATCGTCCCAAGCTTGTTGAAACAACTGCTCTTGGTGCCGCATATATGGCAGGTCTTGCGGTTGGCTTCTGGAAGGATTTTGATGAAATCGAGCGTGTCCGCGAGGTTGACAGAATCTTTGTTCCTACAATTGATGGTGAAACAAAAGACGCAATGCTTAAAGGCTGGCACAAGGCTGTTGAACGTTCACGGGATTGGGAAGATAAATAATTATGAATTTAGAAATATTAATTATACTATTCGGTGCATTAACTGTTGCACTTTCAATTGTTTGCATTGTTCTTGTTCTTTCTTTAAAGAAGAATAAAAATAATGATGCGATTTATGAAGAGTTCCGCCGTAACCGTGAAGAAATGGCGAGAACAGGAAAAGAAACAAGAGAAGAAACAACGGCTTCTCTCGGTAAAATTGAAGATAAGCTAAGCCAGATGCTTAAAGAGAATTATCAAAGCAGAATTGACTTAACCGAGAAAATTTCAGCTTCCTTGAAATCTATTCAGGAGCAGAATGTTCAAAGCTCTGAAAGACAGTCAAAGGTGATAGGGGAATCTATTTCCAAGATGCAGGAAAGCAACGAAAAGAAGCTTGAGGAAATGAGAGTGACTGTTGACGAAAAGCTGACCGCAACTCTTTCAACCCGTCTTAATTCTTCCTTTAAAACCGTTTCCGAGCAGCTTGAAAATGTTTATAAATCTCTCGGTGAAATGAAAGAGCTTTCTCAGGGTGTTACAACAAATGTTACCTCTCTTAACAGAATTCTTACTAATGTTAAGGCGAGAGGTACCTGGGCAGAGGTTCAGCTTGAGGCGATTCTCGACCAGACAATTCCCGGACTTTATGTTAAGAACTATTCACCGAAGAATAATAGCGAGCATGTTGAATTTGCTATCCGTTTCCCCAATAGTGATAAAAACGGCGAGGATATTTTCTTACCCATTGACTCTAAATTTCCGTTGGAAGATTATGTTCGTGTTTGTGATGCGGCAGACAGAGCAGACCCTGAGGGCTTACAGATAGCAAGAAAGGCTCTTGAAGACAGAGTTTTAGCAGAGGCAAAGGATATCAAAAAATATATTGTTGTTCCTCAAACAACACCATTTGCAGTTCTTTATCTTGCAACAGAAGGTCTTTATGCGGAAATCGCATCATCAAAAAGCGGTATTGCAGAAAAGCTTCAGGCACAGAATGTTATGATTGCAGGGCCATCTACAATAACAGCTCTTCTCAATTCCTTTGCTATGGGCTTCAAGGCTATGGCAATCAATGAAAAAGCTGATGAGGTAAGAAAGCTTTTAGGTGCTGCAAAAACTCAGTATGAAACATTTGGAAATGTTCTCGAGAAAGCAAGAAAGAAAATTGACGAGGCAGGAAAATCCCTTGATGAAGCCCGTCACAGAAATGAAATTATTCAAAAGAAGCTCAAAGGCGTTGAAGCCCTTGATACAGGGGTTGCAGGCGAAGTGCTTGAAATAACTGAATATACTGAATAAATAAAAGGGGCTGTAAAAAAACTTGTCGTTTTTTTACAGCCCCTTTTCGGGGATAGGAAAAAAAGATGCAGAACGGACAAACCGAGTTCCGATAAGGCTTCAGCCTTATCGGAATTTGCCCGAAGGCGTACAAAGGTACGTCGAGTGGCGAGGTTTGTTCGTAGCATAAAACATTAATTTTTCCTGTTTTTTGAGTTTTGAATATGCTTACGGGGTTCTTACAGCTTTTTTACTGTAGGAACCCCTTGGTATATATGGTTTTATGCGGTCTGCGCTTTTTTTACATCCCCTTTTCATATAAAAATAACACCGCCACTTATAACAAGTAGCGGTGTGTTTTGTCGAAAGGAAATTATCTCATTGTACCATTGATAATGCTGAGAAGCATATTGATGTAATCGAGGATTACACGGATAAAGTGGTAATCAGCAAGAGCATCGTTGTAGTCTGCAGAGCCAAGAGCGTCTCTTACAAGAACTGTGCCACAATCTGCACAGATGTTTGACTCAGTACCATTTGAAAGGAAGCCTTGGTCGCCGTTTGAGGTCCAGGCCTCTTCATCTTCAACCCAGTGAGGCTGAGCATCGTGTGTTTCGCCACAGCCTTCGCAAACATATGCGTGATAACCGGGCTTGTTTTCGGAGTATTTATCTGTTGTGATGCATACATAGTGAGTTGAGAACTGGTGTTCAACAGTAATCGGAACCTTGCATACCTGCTCACCAAGGAGGTTGATAGCAACCTGTGAATCGTAGGTTGTTAAATTTTCCTTGCTTGTAGGTGTGCAGATAAACATATGAGAATTTTCTTCACAATATGTGAATGTTCCTGTTTCGCCATTTGTTAAAGTGATGTCAAAAGAAAGACCTGTGGGGTCGAATTTTTCTGCATCAGTGTAATCAGTTTTTACAGGTCTGCCTGTAATAGACTTGGACTCTATTGTGGGGAAATCCTCAATAGCACCGGGGAAGGAAATGTTAACGGGAATTGCAACGTTTGCAAGAAGATCGTCAACAGGACCGAGACCAACAGTATAGGGCTCTGAGAAACCAACAACATCAATTGTGTATTCAAAAACACCAAATGCTTTGGGATCGTTGATCTGAACCTCTGTTTCAACAGTAAGCTCAACAGGATATATATCTGCAAGTGCAGGCTCATCCTCTGCCTTGTTGTTATTGTATTCTTTTACGTATGCAACGTCTGCAACCATTTTATCAAAAAGAGCAAAGAATGCTTCCGGGTCTTCGATATAGTCAGCAGTGTGAATAGATGCATCATAGCTTGTGTGAGTTGCTTTAACGGAAACGATGTTGCTTGTAATATCAACAGAACCGCCGTCAAGAGCAGCAATGTTTGAGAAATCAACATTAAGAGCAACAGAAAATGAATCGCGATTCAAAGATGCTTTTGAGCTTACATAATAAGTTGCACTGTCAGCATAAACGGGGGCTTCTTCAGCAAAAACACTGATGCTCAT
>JAZMZY010000041.1:0-17759 GCA_045586265.1 Acutalibacteraceae bacterium | reverse complement strand
TACCGGGGTCGAAGCGTCCGCCGCCACCTGAGCAGTTTTCTAAAAGCAAATGGGGGAAGTCTCTTGTGAGTCTGTCCATAATCTCATAAGTGCCGAGAACAAAACGGTGGAAAACCTCGCCCTGTCGCTCTTTAGGAAGCTCTGCACAGGAAACCTCAGTAAGATTTCTGTTGAAATCCCATTTAACATAATCAATGCTATTTTCGGAAAGAATTTTATACATCATTGAATAGATGTGGTCGCGAACCTCTTTCCTTGAATAGTCAATAACATACTGTGTGCGGGCGATAGATTTATCTCTGCCCTCTGTATGCAAGCACCAATCGGGATGGGCTCTGTAAATTTCAGAATCGGGTGAAATCATTTCAGGCTCAAACCATATACCGAATTTAAGGCCTAAAGCATTAACCTCTTTGATAAGTCCTGAAAGGCCGTATTTAAGCTTGTAATCTGCAACAAACCAGTCACCCAAAGAGGATTTATCGTCATCGCGCTTACCAAACCAACCATCATCCATAACAAGCATTTCAATGCCCATATCCTTTGCGTGACGGGCAAAGGAAACAAGCTTATCGTGGTCAAAGCTCATTCCCGTTCCTTCCCAATTGTTGATAAGAAGAGGTCGCTTTGTTTTTTTCCATTTACCGCGAACAAGGTTGTCGGAATAAAGTCTGTGGAACATACGGCTCATTTCACCCATACCCTTATTGGTGTAAATCATAACCGCCTCGGGTGAATAGAATTCTTCTCCGGGGTTAAGGAGCCATTTGAAGCCCTCGGGATTGATACCCATAACAAGTCGGGATGAAGCGAATCCGTCAACCTCAACATCAATTGAGAAATTACTGCTGTAAACAAGATTAAAACCGTAGCAGTCGCCGTAATCCTCAGTAGCAGTCTTGCTGACAAGTGCAGTAAAGGGATTGTGGTTGTGGCTTGAAGAACCGCGCTTGCTCTTAATGGACTGAATACCGTGATGCAAGGGGTATCTGTCAAGTGAGCGCTCCTTTACCCATCTTCCGTAAAGACCGAGCATATCATAATCGTAGCCGGGCAAATCAACGCAAAGAGAATGAATTGTGTCAATATAGAAGGGCTTGTCTGAGGGGTTCTCAACCTTAACGCTTCTTGTAATAGCGCCCTTTTTCTCAAAAACTGTATAAATAAGCGTTGCTTTAACACCTGTTACCTTATCTTCAGTTAAAATTTCAAGAGTCTGTGCTTCGCTATCCTCGTTTGTATAAAGTGAGGGGAGACCGGGAAGAGATTTTTTGCCATCATATATTTTGTGGGAAATATATCTTAAATCAGTAACCTTGTTGCCGTCGCTGTTTTCAACTGCAAAAGCAGAAAGGCGGAAATCACCTGCACCAAAGGTTGAATATTCCATTGGAGATACATCAGGTGAGAAATTGGGAATTCTTGCAGAGGGGCTGTCAGGACAGAAGGATGCAAACCAGGGTCTGAGCCACAATGCGCTTACATCTGTGTCAGGAATAGGTGCACCATAGTAGTAGTGCACAAGATAATTTCCCTCAAAAATTCCGAAAATATATGTTGAGCTATATGTATCAAGCTTGAAAATGTTTGATTCCTTGCAGAAATTAATTGCCATTTTAAATCACCTTATTTTTGTTCAATGTTATATGCGCTCACACCCTGAATAATGAAATTATCATTACCGATTTCGGTGTTCACAATCTGAATTTTAAGAGCAGTTGCAGTGGTTTCTTCAACTGCAATATTGTCGTTCATAATAAGCTTGTCTGTGTATATAAGCTTAAATTCACCATCAACCTCGGCAAAAATATTATATTGCCTTACGGATGTTGATTTTTCATTTATGAAAACTGTATTGAAGGTTTGCTCCTCGGGGAAACGGAATTCTATATAATCGCCCTGCTTGCCTTGAAAAGCACCCATAGAAGCCTCAACGGTATCAACCTCTTCACCATTTATCAGAACGGCTTCGGCGGTGCTTACAATGTCAATAATTCTGTTACCGCCACAAGAGGAGAAAAGGCAGATTATAAGAACAATACTTGTAATTGATAATAAAATCTTTTTCATATAAACACCTTGTTCAGCAAGCCCGGAAACCCTTCTCAATTGCTTTGGAATTTCAATTCGCTGAGGGCATTTTTCAACACAAGCCTTGCAGTCAAGACAATTATTTGCTCTCTGCTCTTCGCTTATTAATTCATAATGCTTTGAAAAATCTGATTTCTCTCTTGTTTTGTTGTATTCGTTATATGCTGTAAAGCAAGCGGGAATATTAATTCCTGCGGGGCAGGTTTCAACGCAGTATTTACAATCTGTGCAAGGTACTGCAAAGTTTTTTCTGAAAAGTATATTTGCTTTTTCAATGGCTTCTTTTTCAATATCGGAAAGAGGCTTGCATTCGTCAAAGGTTTTAAGGTTGTCCGCAACCTGCTCATAGGTGCTCATACCACTAAGGGTTACAAGAACATTGGGAAGCTGCGCAACATATCGCAAAGCATAGGAAGCCGCAGATGCATCGCTTAATTCATTGAAAACTGCTTTTGCCTCATCATTGAGAGTATGTAAAGAACCGCCACGAACAGGCTCCATAACAATGCAGGGGATATTTCTTTCTTCAAGGGCTTCGTAATATGCCTTTGCGTTCTGATTTTCCCAGTCGTAATAGTTAATCTGAAGCTGAACAAAATCCCATTTATATTTATCAATAAGCTTTAAGAAAAATTCAAGATTTCCGTGATAAGAAAAGCCTAAATGCCTGATTCTGCCCTGTTCTTTTTGTTTAATAAGGTAATCGTAAGAATTATCTTCTTCAAAAACCCACATATTATCTTCACTTACTGCGTGTAAAAGGTAAAAATCAAAATAATCAACACCGCATTTTTCAAGCTGTCCATTGAAAATTTCTTCGGTGTTTTTTTCTTTATCCTTGATAACACCGCTTGGGAGCTTTGTTGCAAGGCAAAAGCTTTCACGAGGATATCTGCTCAAAGCCTCTTTCACAAATTGCTCTGAATCGCCACCGTGATAAAAATAAGCAGTGTCATAATAATTGACACCTGATTTCATTGCAAGGTCAATTAGCCGGAAGGCTTCATCCCTGTCGATAATTTCGCTGTTTTCTTCTTTTTTCGGTAAACGCATAAGACCGAAGCCTAATTTGGAAATCGGTCTGTAAATAGAATCAAAATTACTGTATTGCATAATGCACCTCCAAAAAGGATTTATAGGATAATTATACAATACAGTAATATGCCTTTTCAAGTAAAATCAAAAGAATGTTTCTATAATTTTTTCAGAGGAGTAGGGGGAGTATCTGAAATAATCAAGATGACCTTCCTTTATAAAATAATCAGGCTTTTTAGATGGGTAATCCGCATCAAAGGAATCCACAATTATAAGCTTAACCTTCATTTTTTCAGGGATTATGCTTTTTATGTAAACGCTTGTTTGCTGACCGTCAAAAACAGATGGTGTGTATTCCGCCAAGCCTGCAAGGTTGGGGGTTAATTCAACAAAAATTCCGTAGCTTTCAACACTTCTTACAATGCCACTGACAGTTTCGCCTATGTGGAATTTTTCTGCATTTTCTTCCCAGGTGCCCAGAAGCTCCTTGTGGGTGAGAGTGGCTCTTCCCTCGTTATCAAAGGATTTGATTATTACCTTTATGTCATCGCCTACATTAAAGCGTACATCAGGGTGGGGGATCCTCGAAACAGAAATGTTATCAATGGGTAAAAGGGCATTTATACCGCAGCCGATATCGCAAAAAGCACCAAAGCTTTCCAGGTGTGTAATTCTTGCGTCTATAATATCGCCTGTTGAGGTGGCTTTGAGATATTCGTTCTGAAAATTTTCCTGAACCCTTCTTCTGCTTAGAATAGCAATTCTTTTATCACCTGATATCTTAATATCATCAATAATAAACCTTACAGGCTTGTTAACTCTCGCTATTATTGCAATGTCCTTGGTTGAGCCTTCTTTTATTCCTGAGGCGCATTCCTCTCGGGGAATAATGCCGTGAACAAACCCTAAATCAATATGTAAATTATGCTCTCTGTCGCAGTAGTTTGCCCTGGCCTCTAAGGGCGTTTTATCAAGATAAGCCTTGTAAAAACCATCATAGCTGGAAATAGCGGAAATATTTTCCTGTGTGTTAATTAAAAATCCTTCGGGGAGGTAGCTGATCATTTTGTTATCACCTTATTCATTTATTTGTTTTTTTCTTTAACCTACTCTTTAATTTTATGTAAAAGTGTGTTACAATATTTCAGATAGAAATAAAAAATGGGGGAGTTTTAGTGGATATTCGTGTTGGCGATGTTCTTGAAATGAAAAAACAGCATCCTTGCGGTTCAAAAGAGTTCAAGGTTTTGCGCTCGGGTATGGATTTCCGTTTGCATTGTAACGGTTGTGGCAGAGAATTTCTTATTCCCCGTTCAAAAGCAGAAAAAAACATTAAAAAAGTAACAAGGGAGAATACAGATGATTGATAAACTCCAACAGGTAGAGGAGCGTTTTGAAAAGGTAAATGAATTACTTTGCTTGCCTGAAACAGTTTCAGACCAGAGTAAATATGCCTCATTAATGAAAGAACTTAAAAATCTCACTCCCTTGGTTGAAACCTATCGGGAATATAAAAAGGCGTTAAGTGATGGCGAGGCGGCAAAGGAAATGCTCCTCGATAAGCCCGATAAAGAGCTCAAAGAGATGCTTGAGCTTGAAATAGAAGAGTGTAAAGAAAAGGTTGAAGACCTTAGCGAACAGTTAAAAATACTCCTTTTGCCTAAAGACCCTAATGATGATAAGAATGTTATTGTTGAAATCCGTGCAGGTGCAGGTGGCGAGGAAGCCGCCCTCTTCGGCAATTCGCTTTTCAGAATGTATTCAATGTATTCAGAAGGTCGCGGATGGAAGCCCGAGGTTCTTTCAATTAACGAAACAGGCTTGGGCGGTATAAAGGAAATAAGCTTTATGATAACAGGTGAGGGTGCGTATTCCCGCTTTAAATTTGAAAGCGGAGTTCACCGTGTTCAACGTGTTCCTGAAACTGAGTCAGGTGGCAGAATTCACACCTCAACCGTAACAGTTGCAGTTCTTCCCGAGGCAGAAGAGGTTGATATTGCCATTGACCCCACAGATTTGCAGATTGACACCTTCCGTTCAAGTGGTGCAGGTGGTCAGCACGTTAATAAAACAGAGTCCGCAATACGTATCACTCACTTGCCTACGGGTACTGTGGTTGAATGTCAGGATGAAAGAAGTCAGCATAAAAACCGTGAAAGAGCTATGAAAATTCTTCGCTCCCGTCTTCTTGAGGCAGAGCGCGAAAAGCAAAGTGCGGAAATTGCAGATGAACGTCGTTCCCAGGTCGGAACAGGTGACAGAAGCGAAAGAGTAAGAACCTATAATTTCCCTCAGGGCAGAGTTTCAGACCACAGAATAGGTCTCACGCTTTACAGAATTGAAGCTATTATGAACGGCGACCTTGATGAAATTATTGATGCACTTATCACCGCAGACACGGCAGATAAACTTAAAGTATCAGAGGAATAAATTTTGAATACAGAGCTTGTTAAAATAACAATAGATGATTGTAGTGAAAAATTTAATAAGGCAGTTGAGCTTCTTCGTAACGAAGAGGTTGTTGGTATGCCTACGGAAACTGTTTACGGGCTTGCAGGAAATGCGCTTTCGCCACTTGCAGTAAGCAGAATTTTTGAAGCAAAGGGCAGACCAACCGATAACCCGTTGATTGTTCATATTTCCGAGTTTTCAGAAATATATGATTTGGTTAAGGCTGTTCCCGAAGAAGCAAAAATGCTTGCAGAAAAATTCTGGCCGGGTCCACTTACAATAATTCTTCCCAAGGCAGAAGTGGTGCCTTATTGTACAACGGGTAATCTTGAAACAGTTGCGGTTCGTTGCCCATCTCACGAAATTGCAAGAAGACTTATAAAGCTTTCAGGGCTTCCCTTGGCGGCACCTTCTGCTAATTTATCAGGCAAGCCAAGTCCCACAAAAGCAGACCACGTATATGAGGATTTAAAAGGCAGAATTCCTTTTATAATTGATGGTGGAGATTGTGCAGAGGGTGTTGAATCAACCGTTATTACTCTCGCAGGTGAAAAGCCCAGGCTTTTAAGACCGGGTAACGTTACCCTTAATGAGCTTGTAGGTGTGTTAGGTGAGGTTGAGGTTGACGATGCAGTTTTAAATCCGTTGAAGAGTACAGAAGCTGCTTCTTCACCCGGTATGAAATATAAGCATTATTCACCCGATGCAAAAATCACTCTTGTAAAGGGCCCGTTTGATGCTTTTTGTGAATTTGTAAATTCTTTTGATAACGAAACATACGCTATGGTTTTCAATGAAGATAATGTTGAAAATTTGAAAATTCCATACATAAAATATGGTGTGGCAGATTATAAAAATCTTGCACATAATCTTTTTGATTCTCTTCGTGAGCTTGATAAAATAGGCGCAAAGCAATGCTTTGTAAGATACCCTGACGATGAGAATAAAGATAATCTTGCAGTTCTCAACCGACTTCTGAGAGCGGCAGGGTTCAATGTAATTGAGGTTTAAAATAAATGAAAAAGCTTGTTGGTCTTACAGGTAAGACGGGTGCAGGAAAATCAACTGTTTCTGCTTATCTGAAACAAAAAGGCGCATATATTATTGATGGTGATATAATTGCAAGAGAAATTTTTGAAATAAACAAATCACTTTTACCAAAGCTTTGCGAAGCCTTTGGTTGGGATATTCTTGAAAATGATGGTGTTTCTCTCAACAGAAAAGCCCTTGCAAGAAAAGCCTTTTCCACCCCCGAAAATACAGCCTTGCTCAATTCAATAATGCATCCCGCAATCAATGAAGAAATAAAAAAACGCGTTGGAAAAGCATTTTTGGAATATAACACAGTAATTGTGGACGCTGCGGCAATAATAGAATCAGGCTTTGCAGATGAATGTGATATGTTGCTTGTTGTTCACGCTCCTGAAAGTGTGAGAAAAGAACGAATTATTAAAAGAGATAATCTTACTGAAGAAGATGCACTTGTAAGAATCAAGGGGCAGAAGGATGATTCTTTTTATCTTGAAAAAGCAACTTATATTGTTTCAAACTTTGGTGATAATGACTTTAAAAAACAAGTTGATTCTTTAATAAAGGAGCTTTTTAATTGAGCAAAAACCAAAATGTAAACAAATTAAAACTCATATCTCTGCTATTGATATTGTCGGTGGTTTTGATTATAATAGTAGTTAATGCAGTAAAGCTCGGTGTTCAGACCGTTTACCCGAGGCAGTATGCAGAGCTTGTAGAGGAAAATGCAAAAGATTTTGAAATTGACCCATCGTTACTTTATGCGCTTATTGAAGCTGAAAGCGGATTTGATAAAAATGCAGTTTCTTCCGTTGGTGCAAAGGGGCTTACTCAGATTACTCCCGAAACATTCCGGTGGTTGCAGACCAAAACAGGCGAAGGCTATGAAGAGGAAGCTCTTTTTGAGCCTGAAATTTCCGTTTATTACGGAGCATATTTCTTGAATATGCTCTTAGAGGAATTCGGCAACACCGAAACCGCTCTTGCCGCATATCACGCAGGCAGAGGTAAGGTTAATGAATGGCTTGCAGACCCGAGAATTTCACCCGATGGTGAGGTTCTTGAAAATATACCCTATGAAGATACCGCAGGGTATGTGAAAAAGGTTGTTAAAGTCAAAGAAAGATATCAAAAAATTTACGATATAGAATGAAAGGACGATATATATGTCAGTTGAAGAGCTTAAGAAGGATTTGTTTTATAAGCCTCAGCACGCAAGTGCAGTAGTTGAAGAAAATGAGGTTGCAAAAGCAGATGCCTTCGCAGAGGATTATAAGAAATTTTTAGATAATGCAAAAACCGAAAGAGAAGCAGTTGCAGTTGTTTCAGAGGATGCAAAAAATAAAGGCTTTGAAGAGTTTAACCCCGAAAAGCAGTATAAAGCAGGGGACAAGGTTTATTATGTTAACCGCGATAAAGCAATAATTCTTGCAGTTATCGGTAAAAAGTCTCTTAAAGAGGGCGTTAAAATTGCTGCTGCTCATATTGATTCACCTCGTCTTGACTTGAAACCCAACCCTCTTTATGAAAGCGATGAGCTTGCACTTTTCAAAACCCACTATTATGGTGGCATAAAGAAATATCAGTGGGTTGCAATTCCTCTTGCACTTCACGGTGTTATTGTTAAAGCAGATGGTTCTAAGATAACGGTTAAAATCGGTGAAGAAGAGGGTGAGCCTAAATTTGTTATTTCCGATATTCTTCCTCACCTTGGCTCAGAGCAGGGCAAACGTACTCTTTCCGAGGGTATTCAGGGTGAAGAGCTTAATGTTATTGTTGGTAGCCGTCCCTTCAAGAGTGATGAGGGTAGCGAGCTTGTTAAGCTTAATATTCTGAAGCTCTTAAACGAGAAATACGGTATTGTTGAAAGCGATTTCTTAAGCGCAGAGCTTGAGGTTGTTCCCGCATTCAAGGCAGATGATATCGGCTTTGACAGAGGTCTTATCGGTTCTTATGGCCACGATGACAGAGTTTGTGCATATCCTGCAGAGCAGGCGATTTTCAGCATTGAGAATCCCGATTATACTGCAATCACTGTCCTTACAGATAAAGAGGAAACAGGCTCAGATGGTAACACCGGTCTTCAGTCCTCATACCTTGTTTATTTCATAAATGACCTTGCAAAAGCAAATGGTCTTGATGGCTATCAGGTGCTTTCAAAAAGCGAATGCCTTTCTGCCGATGTTAACTCAGCCTATGACCCCACATTTAATTCTGTATTCGAAAAAAATAACACCTCTTATCTCAATAAGGGTGTTGTTATAACAAAGTATACGGGCGCAAGAGGTAAGGGCGGAACAAGTGATGCTTCTGCCGAGTATATGGGTAAAATCAGAAATATGCTTGATAAAGCGGGCGTTGTATGGCAGATTGGAGAGCTTGGTAAGGTTGATGCAGGCGGTGGCGGAACAGTTGCCAAATACATCGCCAACCTTGATGTTGATGTTGTTGACCTTGGTGTTCCCGTTCTTTCAATGCACGCACCCTATGAGGTTATCTCAAAGCTTGATTTGTATATGGCATATCGTGCTTTCACAGAATTTTTCAAACAATAAATTATAAGGATTTTTAAAATGAGAAAGATGTTCAAATTTTCTTCATTGGTTCTCTGTCTTGTGCTTTTTTTGAGCTCGTTTTCAATAGTAGCCTTTGCTGAGGAAGAAACAAGTGAAGAGGAAACCATACTTTTGGGTGATATGAATTCTGATGGCAAGGTTGATACAAGCGATGCCCGTTTAATTCTTCGTCTTGCTGCCAATATGGAATTCGCCACAGATGAAATGCTTTTATTGGGTGATATGAATTCTGACGGTGCAATCACCCTTGAGGATGCAGTTCTTGCTCTTCGTCAGGCGATCTCTGTTGGCGGAGTTGTGATTCCTGATAAAAATGGAGACAATTATCTTACAGACGATCCGAACAATGAATTTATAAAGCTTATTGCAGACAAATATGACCTTGACCCAGAATCTCTTGTAGCGATTTATTCTGTTCCTGATACAGGAACAAACTATGTTTTGCGGTTCAAGAAAAGCCTTATTGGTAATAAATATGAGAAGAGTGTTGATAACCTCTATTATGTTTACCATATAGGTGCCGCACCTGAAAGAAAAATCAGTTACACTAATGGTCAGCTTATTCTCGGCGACCACTATAATTGCGAGCCTGCAGAGGGTGTGCTGGTGTTCAACCTTGTTCAGTCAACTGTTATGGAGCAGTATCCCGATTATTTTGAGGGCGTTGAAACAACTGAATAAAAAACAAATTGCTCCCCTGAAAACTTATCTGAAAGTTTTCAGGGGAGCAATATTGTTATGCCATAAACCAATTAAAGAATTCTTCAAAGAAGGTAATGATAAGCTTTGTAACATTAATAAAGCTTGGTATCTGCTTTGCCTGAGCAAAAGCATTTTCTAAAGCGGAATCACTTAAGGGAAGAACTTCGTGGAAGGTCTGGTTAACTGTATCATTCTGCATAAACTGTGGGTATTCTTCCATATCAAAAACTGTTAACTGCTCTTCGCTTTCGTGAAGTATTCTGTAGAATTCATCGTGACCATCGTGAGTGGTTGAATGGAGCATATCCTTTACAAACCAGGTGTTTTCAGGAAGGATGCAGGTTGAAGCATCAATCATTCTGTCAGGAGAAATGTAATTTATATCGTTGTGAGCTGCCTGCTCATAATCTGCGGGAAGCTGTTCGCCTATATATGCACAGGTTGCGCCCAATGAAGCGTATTTTGTATCAACTGTACCGTCAGAGGTGTTTTTGTATGCGCTTACTAATGGTGTTCTCTGCATATTGTAGCCTGCAACTATATAAACATTAGTGCCGTCTGCTTTTGCCTGATTGAGAAGCTCTTCTGCACTCTGCTGAACCTCATAGTGATAATAGTCAAGCTTTTCAACAAGAACCTGATGCTCACCATCGTTAATGCCCATGAAATCCTTAGCGGTTTCATAGTATTCATCAGGAACAAAGCTCCATATACCGGGCATTGTTGCAAATATTGGAATAAGTGCTTCGTCAAAAACTCTGTCCTTAAGATTAACAACAAGGTTATCTGCAACACCAACAAGACCTTCTAAAACGCCACCTGCATCAAGCATTTCAAGGAGCATATAAAGAAATGCACCAAAGAAATCACTATCCATTGAGGGAAGAGCGCATTCTGCATATCTTAAAAGAGCATCCTTGTTGATTTCAACTAAGCCATTGTAAAGCTCACCTGCAACTGCAGTACCCTGTAAGGGGCAGTTCTGGAAAATTATTGTTTCAATGTCCTCAGAGCCATAAAGCCTTAAGTAAGCCATAAAGGTAACGCCACCCATACTTGAAGCTCTGCAACGAACTGTATCGTGACCCGTTATTTCTTTAACCTCTTCAATATATTGGTGAAGAAGCTTTGCATTTTCAATGGGGTCTGCTCTGAAATCGTAGCCGAAATAATAACTGTAATCAATACCGTGGTCGGCGGTATCGGGGTGGAATTCCTCAGTTGTAACTCTTTCCTGAGAAACCCCCTCGTCATCCATAGCGAGCATACCGAAAGCATTATTAACACAAGGTATGAGAACATCGCCGAAAGCATCGTAGTCCTTTGTGTTAAGAAGCTCTGCAACTGCAGGAAGGAGTGGTGTGAATTCGCCAAGCATTTCTGCAACATCAGGGCGGAAAAGTGTTTTTTGATTTTCTGTTCCTTCATCAAGGTAAACAGAGCCACTACCCAAAGCCGCAACATAAATTATAGGTGTCTGACCACAGGTACAGCTACCATCAGCCGCAAAGCAGGGGAGAACACCAACTGCGATTATAATAATGGCAAGGATTGAAGCTAATAATTTTTTCATAGGATTTCCTCCTTTATATTCCATACAATGCAATATTAACATATTATTAATGCATTTTAAAGTGTGCAATAGTTATAAATTTACGAACAACTTTTTAAGCAATTCAACATAAATGGTATTATTTACATATTACTTTAATTATGTTAAAATGAAAAGTAAGGTACAGTCTTGACTGTACCGCCGATTATTAGGAACATTTTGTAAAATGGTGATTGTAAATGTCTTATTCAAGCTTTGCTTCTGTTTATGATGAATTAACACAGAATGTGGATTATAAAAAACGTGCAGAATATATTGGCAGTATTCTTGCGGATTTTGATATAAAGGATGGTCTTCTTCTTGATCTTGCCTGTGGTACAGGCACTCTTTCAATTGAGTTTTCCAAAATGGGCTTTGAGGTTATCGGTACTGATGCTTCACCCGATATGCTTATGGAAGCCCGTGAAAAAGCAATGGAAGAGGGGGAGAATATACTTTTCCTTTGCCAGAAGATGCAGGAAACAGACCTTTACGGAACAGTAAGGGCAATTGTTTGCTCTCTTGACAGTATAAATCACCTTTCTAATGCTGATGAAATGCGAAAAACCTTTCAGGTTCTGAAAAATTTTATTGATGATGGCGGAATAATGATTTTTGATGTAAATACTATTTACAAGCATCAAGAAATTTTAGGGAATAACACCTTTATATACGATGAAAAAAATGTTTACTGCGTTTGGCAGAACAGCCTTTATCCCGATGGAGTAACTGTTGGTATTAATCTTGATTTCTTTGTTAAGAATAAAGATGGCAGTTACCATAGATTTACAGAGAATTTCAAGGAAATTGC
Source organism: Acutalibacteraceae bacterium (assembly GCA_045586265.1). Lineage (GTDB taxonomy): Bacteria > Bacillota > Clostridia > Oscillospirales > Acutalibacteraceae > DTU089. The sequence continues at coordinate 5,473 of JAZMZY010000041.1, read as the reverse complement.
ATTCAGTGATGAAGAAATAACAGATGCGGTTGAAAGCGCAGGCTTCAAGGTGGTTAAACGTTATCGTGAATTCAGTTGCGGTCAACCCAAGGAAGATACCCAAAGAGCCTATTATGTAATCAGGAGAGAGTATAATGGATAATTTAATGTATTTGAAAAGCGGAACAGATATAAGAGGCACTGCTATTGAAAAGGACGGAAAAGCAATAGATTTAACAGATGCCCGTTTAATGAGCATAACTGCATCCTTTGTTGAATTTTTAAAGAAAAAGCTTGGCAAGGAGGTGCTTTCCGTTACAGTTGGTTATGATTCAAGAGTATCTTCTGAGCATATTTCAAGAACTGTAACAAGAACCCTTGCATCTTTAGGTGTTAAGGTTTATGATTGCGGTCTTTCTTCCACACCTTCAATGTTTATGTCCGTTATTAATTTCGGTGTGGATGCGGCAATTGAAATTACTGCAAGCCATCTGCCGATGGAAATGAACGGACTTAAGTTCTTTACAAAAGATGGAGGCTTTTCAGGTAACGATATTAAAGAAATTCTTGAATATGCACAGAATAACCCTTATGAAATAAAAGAAGCAAAGCTTAACATTGAAAAGCTTGACAATATGAAAAAATATTGCGCTGATTTGCAGAATATGATTAAAAAGGGTGTTAATGCCGAAAATTATGACAGACCCTTGCAGGATCTTCATATTGTTGTTGATGCAGGTAATGGTGTGGGCGCTTTCTATGCAGAAAATGTGCTTATGAGATTGGGCGCAGATATTAACGGAAGCCGTTATCTTGAGCCTGACGGAAGATTCCCGAATCACATTCCTAATCCCGAAAATAAAGAGGCTATGAAATCAATTTCCGAAGCGGTTGCAAAAAGTGGTGCAGATTTTGGTGTTATCTTTGATACGGACTGCGATAGAGCTGCTTGTGTTGACAGAAATGCACAGGAAATCAACAGAAATAAGCTTGTTGCTCTTGCTTCATATATTGCTCTCAAAGAGAATAAAGGCGGTATTATCGTTACAGATTCCGTAACAAGTGACGGACTTGCAGAGTTCATTGAAAAAGATTTGGGCGGTGTTCATCATCGCTTTAAGAGAGGGTATAAAAACGTAATTGACGAGGCGATTCGCCTTGAAAATGAAGAAAACAAAAATGCCCCCCTTGCTATTGAAACCTCAGGTCACGCGGCATTTAAGGAGAACTATTATCTTGATGATGGTGCATACCTTATAACAAAAATTATCATTGAGCTTGCAAGGCTTAATAAAGAGGGTAAATCCATTGAAAGTCTTATCGAAAGCCTCAAAACACCCCTTGAAGAAAAAGAGGTAAGATTTACAATAAAGCTTGATGATTTCAGAGATTACGGACTTTCTGTTATTGAGGATTTCAAAAAGCTTTGTGAAAGCACTGACGGAATAACAGTTGCACCCGTAAACCACGAGGGTGTCAGAGTTAACTTTAATGAAAGTCTCGGTGACGGTTGGCAGCTTTTAAGAATGAGTGTCCACGAGCCTCTTCTTGTTCTCAATTGCGAAAGCAATAAAGAGGGCGGAGTAGAAAAAATGCTCACCTTCTTCAAAGCCTTTATCGGAAAATACGAAAAGCTTGATACTTCAAAATTAGTTGTGTAAAAAAATAATGCTCCCAAACAAAACCTTTTGAGGTTTTGTTTGGGAGCATCTGTTAATTATTTAAACAAATAAACTCTTGTTTCATAGGGCTTTGTTTTGAAGCCGTTTCCGTTGAGAGTTGTATCATTGTAGTTTGTAAGCACAAGCTCGCCTTTGGAAAGGTCAATTCCCTCGGGCGCCTTGAAATCAACTGCGTTTTCTGTGAATGAAGCAACAACGAGAATCTTAACGCCATCAAGATTTCTTTCGTAAACGAAAAGCTCTTTACTGTTTTTGTAATACTGCTTGAAATCACCGTAAATAGCAGCCTCGTTTTCCTTACGGAATTTAAGAAGCTTGCGGTAGTAGTTAAGAATAGAGTTTTCGTCTTCTTCTGAAGCCGCAACGTTGATTTCCTTGTAATTGGGGTTAAGGTTGAACCAGGGCTCAACAGTTGAGAAGCCTGCGTAATCACCATCATTCCATTGAACAGGTGTACGTGAGTTTTCACGAGAGCCTTTGTTTGCAAGCTTTACGAAGGTTTCTTCTTTTACGTGAAGCTTATCGCATAATTTTTTGTTGTTAAAGGTAATCATATCCTTGAACTCGTCAAGTGACTTGAGCTCAATGTTAGTCATACCGATTTCCTGACCCTGATAAATGAAAACAGTACCTCTCTGAAGGTAGCACATTGTTGCAAGCATCTTTGCACTTTCAACTCTGTATTTAAGGCTGCCGTAACGGTCAACAATACGGGGATGGTCGTGGTTTTCAAGGTAGAGTGTATGCCAACCCTTGCCGTCCATAGCGTCATACCATTTCTGGTAGCATTTTTTCATTTTCTTAAGGTTGAAGGGTGTTTTAATCCAGTCAGTCATAAAGCAGTCTGCTTCAAGGTGGTCGAAGCTGAACATTGTTTTAAGAACCTGAGTGTCATCCTCTGTAACAAAGCGAAGAACCTTTTCAGGTGTGATAAGGGGACCTTCACCAACAGTGAAGCAATCATATTTTGAAAGCACATCATCGTGGAATTCCTTAAGGTATTCATAAAGGTGAGGACCGCAGTTGTAGTGCTCCATACCTGCAGCAACAGGAATCGGAATAGCATTGGGGAGACCTTCTTTTTTAGAGATGTATGTAATAACATCCTCACGGAAGCCGTCAACACCCATATCAAGCCAGAATTTCATAATGTCCTTAACCTCTTGGCGTACCTTGGGGTTATCCATATTCAAGTCAGGTTGACCCTTTGTGAAAACGTGGAGATAGTATTCGTCAACAGCTTCAACATACTCCCAGGCACCACCTTCAAAGGTTGAGAGCCAGTTGTTAGGTGGCTTTTTGCCGTTTTTGCCCTTACCCTTACGCCAGATATAGTAATCGTGGTAGGGGTTATCAACGCTCTTGCAAGCCTCCTTGAACCACATATGCTCTGTTGATGTGTGGTTAACAACAAGGTCCATAAACACTTTTATGCCTCTTTCGTGGCAGCCTTCAAGAACCTTTTTGAATGTGTCCATATCACCATATTCGGGGTTGATATCTCTGTAATCTGCAATATCATAACCATAGTCCGCATTGGGTGATTTGAAAAGGGGAGAAAACCATATAGCATCTACACCAATGCTTTTAACATAGTCAAGCTTTGAATAGATACCCTCAAGGTCACCGATTCCGTCTCCGTTACCATCACAGAAGGAACGGGGCCAGATCTGATATACTACCATTTCTTTATACCAGGATTTTTTCATAATAAGACCTCACTTATTTCATAATTAACTCCATTTTAACAAAAGGGAATTAAAATTACAATAAAACTTTATAATATCGTGATTTTGCAATAAACAAAGCTTGTCAATTTGTGTAATAATTCGGGTTTTAACGACAAAATAATAAAAAATTAACAGTTAAGTTAAAAAATGCTATGTACTTTTTAAAAAATATAATGTATAATGGCAAAGAATGAAATCCTTGCGAGGTTGTTATATGAATAAATATACCAAAATTATTATTGCTCTGTGTGTTGCATTGTTGATTGTTGCATCTGTGCTTGTTGTAAGTCTTGTGCAGGGTGATGTTTTCAAGAAGGAAGAAACAACCAAGCCCGCATATTCCTTGCAGGCAACAACTGCACCTTCTACAACCGCAGAAACAGAATCCTGGGTTGATCTTGACCAGATGGCAAGCGAGCTTGCTACCGCAACAGATACAACCGATCCCAGCGACACAACATCAGAAACCAACACGGATACTACCATTCCTTCTGACCCGGTTATACTTACAACGATAGTTTATGTATATACCGAATATGTTACAACTGAGCCCACAACAGAAAAGCTCACAAGCTCCTTTGATGATAACGGAATGCAGGAATATAAATATGTTATCAACAAAGAGAGTAATTCCGTAACAATCACAAAATATTTAGGCGATAGCTCTACTGTGTGGATTCCTGAGGAAATTGGCGGCTACACTGTTACTGATATAGGTGACAAATGCTTCCAGAAGCAAAGCCTGAAGGTCGTTTGTATTCCCGAAACTGTCAGGTCAATCGGTAACAATGCGTTTCAGGATTGTAAAAACCTTACATCTGTAAACTTCCTTGGCGCATCTCCCGGGGTTACTGTGGGTAACAATGCTTTCCAGAATTGTCCCAAGCTTAAAAATATTAATCTTCCTGAGGCAAAAACCATAGGAAATTTTGCTTTTGACGGATGCACCTCTCTCGAAAAAATCGAGCTTAAACCCGGCACGGAATCAATTGGTGAATATTGCTTCAGAAATTGCAGCTCTTTAACTCTTATCAAAATCCCCGATAGTGTTACATACATCGGAAACGGCGTTTTCGGTGGTGAAAGAAAGGGCGAGCTCACAATCAGATGTGTTCAGGGCTCAAAAGGCGATGAAGCCGCTCAGAAATATTCTTCCGAAACCATTAAAGTTGAATATGTTGATTAAAACCAAGGGGCTGAAAAAACGGCAAGTTTTTTTACAGCCCCTTTAACATTTCAGAAAAGACCTGAATATACTATTAACGAAACAATGTTTCAATAAATCTTAAACAAAAGTGATTATTTTTGAAACCGTTGGGCAAGAATATGGGTGTAACAAATATTTTTGTCTTTTCGGAGAGTGATAGCTTGAACATTAAAAGAGGGGATATCTATTATGCGGATTTAAGTCCCGTAGTAGGTTCGGAGCAAGGCGGTGTTCGTCCGGTACTTATAGTTCAGAACGATGTAGGAAATAAATATAGCCCTACTGTTATAGCTGCAGCAATAACCAGTCAGCAATTCAAAACAAAATTACCCACACATATTAATGTGGGTGCGGCGGCTTGCGGTCTTTCCAAGGATTCTGTTGTTTTGCTGGAGCAGATAAGAACGCTGGACAAACAACGTCTCAGAGAAAAAATGGGAAATCTTCCCGAAACAGATATGTCAAGAATAAACGATGCTTTGTCTGTAAGCATAGGTCTTGATAAATAAGTAAAGTGGTTGTCAGAAATGGCAATCACTTTTTATGTTAATCTTTTGTTAAACCACTCGACATAACTTGACAAGATGTTTTTTGTAGTGTAGAATTATTCTGTTAATTTATGTATTATTTTATCTCGCTTTTTGGAGGCTGATTATGTCTAAAAGATATTTTACATCCGAATCCGTAACAGAAGGTCATCCCGATAAGGTTTGTGACCAGGTTTCTGATGCTATTCTTGATGCGATGCTCGCTCAGGATAAATATTCCCGTGTTGCCTGTGAAACCACCTGCACAACAGGTATGGTTATGGTAATGGGTGAAATCACAACAAATGCTCAGGTTAATATTCCCGAGATTGTCCGTGAGGTTGTTTG
>JAZMZY010000040.1:0-10658 GCA_045586265.1 Acutalibacteraceae bacterium | reverse complement strand
GATGGCAGATTAAAGGCACTTACAGAAAGCATAAAACAGCTTTTGCCAAAGGGTAACGGAACTGTTCTCGTGGCAGGAGTAGGTAATGAGGATATTACATCCGATGCTTTAGGACCTGATACCGCATCATTGATTTTTGCTACAAGGCATATTGATAAGGAAATACAAAGGGTTGCAGGCTTCACAGAGGATTTGCGCCCTGTGGCAGTTGTTTCTGCAGGGGTTTTGGGTAAAACGGGAATAGAGTCAGGGGAGTATATTAAAAGCATTTGTGAAGCGGTTAAGCCTCAATGCGTTATAACAATTGATGCTCTTGCGGCAGGTCGTGTTGAAAGGCTTGGCACAACCGTTCAGATGTCCGATACGGGAATTGCACCCGGCTCGGGAATCGGCAACACAAGAGCGAGAATTGATGAGGAGTTTATTGGCGTTCCCGTAATTGCTATTGGTGTTCCTACGGTGGTTGATGCCATTGCTTTGTCCGCAGAGCTTTCAGGTGTCTCGCGGGAAAAGCTTGATAAATCAAAGCTTAAGGGGAGCGAAAGAATGATTGTTGCACCTAAAGATATTGACTTGCTTGTAAAAAATGCATCATATCTTCTTGCACTTTCAATAAATTGTGCCCTGCAACCTACCTTGACTGCTCAGGAAATATATACTCTTATGTGATATTAGCAAAACACCTTTCATATTTATATTTGGGAGGTGTTTTTTTGAAACGAAAATCCTGTTTTTTAGATAATTTATTATGCGTGGTGTTGTGTGCAAGTCTTGTGTTCCTGACCTTTTTCGGCAGTGAATATATATGCGATACCTTTTTAAAAGGCTTTAATCTTATGCTTGAGGCAAAAGAAAATATAGAACAAGCTACCATCCAAAAAAACGCAAGCTTCTCAAAGGAAGAAAGTGTGTTTTCTCCATTCGGCTTCGGTGGAGGCGGGTATAGTGCACCACCTGGCTATCAGACCCCTTCGGATATACTCAGGCTTATGGAGGATGCGCAAGCGGTATATAAAAATCTCAAAAAAAGCGGTGATATTAAGGAACAGCAATTCACCACAAGTGTAACGGGCACTTATTACGGTAATGTTCAGGTGAATAACAGAACTGATGAAAGCATAAATATCAAAAGTATTTTAAACACAACGCCAACATATAAAAAAATAACAAAAGAAGAACCCTATATTCTTGTTTATCATACCCATACAACCGAGGGGTACGAGCTTTTAGACAAGGGCTGGTATTCAAATTCATATAACTCTCGCACCAAGGATTCTGCAAAAAATATGGTCAGAGTAGGGGAAAGCCTCGTTGAAGCTCTTGAAGATGCAGGCTACAAGGTTATTCACGATAAAACAATTTACGACAGTCAATATAACGGTGCATATTCTCGTTCATGGGAAAGCGTAAAGAAGTATCTTGAAAAATACCCCTCAATAGCCATAACCCTTGATGTGCACAGAGATGCAATTCATTACAGTGGCGGAACAAGGTGCAAGCCCACTGCAGAAATTAACGGCAAAAAAGCCGCTCAGGTAATGATAATAAGCGGGTGCGAGGGGAACGGAGTAGAGGATTTTCCTGATTGGAAGAAGAATCTTATTTTTGCCCTGCATCTTCAGAATACTGTTGAAGAAAGCTTTCAGGGTCTTATGCGCCCGGTTTTCTTTTGCAACAGAAAATATAATATGGAGGCAACGCCCTGCTCACTTTTGCTTGAATTCGGTACTGATGCAAACACTTTGGAAGAGGCTGTTTACTCTGCTGCATTAGTAGGCGAAAGCATAGGAGAAATGTTAGATAAGGAATTGAAAAAATGAAGGAATTTAATAAGCTTTTTAATATTTTTACAGTTCTCGCTATTATAATAATGCTACTGACAACGGTTGTTGGTGCAAGCATTACTGTTATAGAAAAGGGCAACAGCAACTTGTTTTCGGTAAATACAACAATAAATTTAAAGCCAATTAGTGAATATTGCTTAACATCTTTTTAAAACAAAGAATTTTTTGTAAAAATACTGAAATTCTATTGAAAAAAGTATCGGTTTATTGTAGAATATTAGCAAATATAACTATTGTTTGCTATAGTAAGCGGTAGTTTAATTTTATAGGAGATGAAACATTTGTCAGTAAAACTCAACACACGCTATCTTGAGGGCTTTGTTAATGAAAGCGATGTCCGGGATATAGCTCCCGAGGTAACGGCTGCGGTTGAACTTCTTAACTCGCGCACGGGCGCAGGAAATGACTTCCTTGGTTGGTTGGATTTACCTGTTGACTACGATAAGGAAGAGTTCACACGTATCAAAAAAGCCGCAGAGAAAATCCGTAGCGACAGCGATGTTTTAGTTGTTATCGGTATCGGAGGTTCTTATTTAGGTGCCAGAGCGGCAATCGAATTTTGCAAATCCCAGAACAGAAATTTACTTGAAAAACCTCAGATTATTTTCGCAGGTAATACACTTTCTTCTTCAGCGCTTGCAGAAGCAATTGCTCTTTGCGAAGGTAAGGACTTTTCAGTAAACGTTATTTCAAAATCGGGTACAACTACAGAACCCACAATCGCATTCAGAGTATTCAAAGAAATGCTCGAGAAAAAATACGGCAAAGAAGAAGCCGCAAAAAGAATTTACGCCACAACCGATAAAGCAAGAGGAACTCTCAAAGAGCTTTCCGACCGCGAGGGTTACGAAACATTCGTTATTCCCGATGATGTAGGCGGAAGATACTCAGTTCTCACAGCAGTTGGTCTTCTTCCCATCGCAGTTGCAGGAATCAACATTGATTCAATGATGCAGGGTGCCGCGGATGCCCGTGAAAAATTCGCACAGGGCGATGCTTTCACAAATGACTGTTATAAATACGCCGCAATGCGAAACATTCTTTATCGCAAGGGAAAATCTGTGGAAATGATGATTTCCTATGAGCCTGATTACACAATGATGAACGAATGGTTTAAACAGCTTTACGGTGAAAGCGAAGGTAAAAACGGAAAAGGTCTTTATCCATCATCCGCAATTTTCTCAACAGACCTTCATTCTCTCGGTCAGTATGTTCAGGAGGGTGAAAGGGTAATGTTTGAAACAGTTGTTACCTTCAATAAACCCAAGCAGGAGCTTATAATCGGGCTTGACCCTGAAAATGGTGACGGATTCAATTTCGTTGCAGGCAAATCGGTTGACTATGTTAATCAGAAAGCCTTCCTCGGAACAATCCTTGCTCATACAGATGGTCAGGTTCCCAATATGGTTCTTGAGCTTGATGAAATGAACGAATATAATTTTGGCTATCTCGTTTATTTCCTCGAAAAGGCTTGCGCAGTATCAGGTTATATCTTAGGAATCAATCCCTTTGACCAGCCCGGTGTTGAAAGCTATAAGAAAAATATGTTTGCTCTTCTGGGTAAGCCCGGTTATGAAGAGCACAAGAAGGCTCTTGAAGCAAGGCTTTCTTAATTGCAGATTATATATCTGCATACATAAAAAATAATTTGTAAAAAATCGCCTTTGGGCGAGATTATAAACAACGGAGGTAAATCATTATGATTAAACTTATTATCGGCAACAAAGGTTCCGGCAAAACCAAAAGACTCATCAATCTCATTAACGAGGCAGTTGAAAGCTCAAACGGAACAGTAGTTTGCATTGAAAAATCTCCCTTACTTACTTATGAAGTAACTCACAAAGCAAGACTTATCGAAACCGAAAGATTCGGTGTAGAGGGTTGCGATGCTTTCTATGGTATGGTATGTGGCGTTATCGCTCAGGACCACGATATTACAGAAATTTTCGTTGATGCAACATTCAAAATTGTCGGCAGAGATTATGATGCTTTTGCTGCTCTTATCAAAAAGCTCAGTAAGGTTTCCGCAGATAATGAAATTGATATCGTATTCACAGTTTCCGAAGACGAAGACAAGCTCCCTGCTGCTCTCTTTGAGAATGCAGAAAAAATCTGATGAGATTTTTCAATCCCCTCTGCCAAGAGGGGATTATTTTATGCAAAATTTAACTTTTCTTATTGACAAAATGCAATTTAGATAATATAATACTTGGGTATGTTGAGAGGTATAGTATATGATTATCGAGCTTGAATCAGTTTTTAATACAGATGGGTTAAAGCTTCCCTTTGATTATGAGCTTTCTTTGAGCAATATCAATGTGGCAGGCTTCACACCTATTACCGAGCCTGTAAGGGTTTCAGGCTGTGTTGAAAATAAAGCAGGTATCGTTAATCTCAAGGCAAGTGCCGCACTTAAATACGAAGCGCCTTGCGATCGTTGTGCGGAGAATGTAATTTCGCATTTCTCATTCCCTGTTGAGCATACTCTCGTTGTTACCCTCGAAAGCGGCGATAATGACGATTTCCTCGAGGTGCCCAATATGCGACTTAACCTTGACGAGCTTGTTGAGGAAGATGTTAATCTCGCTCTTCCCACAAAATACCTTTGCAACGAAGAATGTAAGGGTCTTTGCCCAACCTGTGGCAAAAATCTTAACAAATCCCAATGTGACTGTAAGGCGCCAATCGATCCGCGAATGGAAGCACTTTTACAGCTTTTGGAGGATTAATTCAGTAATTATTTAAATTCTATAGGAGGTAGTACTAATGGCAGTACCTAAGAGAAGAGTTTCTAAAGCAAGACGTGACAAAAGAAGATCCAACGTTTGGAAAATGGACGCAGCAGCACTTGTAAAGTGCCCCAAATGCGGTGAGTTCAAAAGACCTCACAGACTTTGCACAGCATGTGGCTACTACAACGGCAAGCAGGTTATCGAAGTAGCAGAATAATCTGTAATAGTACGTATTTCTGATTTTCAAAGGGCGGTGGGAAAATTCTCCCCGCCCTATTGGACTGTTATGATTAAAATATAAGTGAGGTGAGAGAATGTCAGTTGTAGTGGAAAAGGTTTGTCCTGATTCCTATGGTGAAAAAGCAGGAGTTTTGGCAGGGGACGAGCTTTTAAAAATTAATAACCACGAAATATTTGATGTTCTTGATTACCGCTTTTATATTCAGAGCCGTAAATTGAAATTAGAAATTTTAAGAAATGGCGAAAATATAGTTACTAATATAAGAAAAAGTGACGAATATGCGGATATTGGTCTTGAATTTAAAACATATCTTATGGATAAGCAGCATTCCTGCAAAAACAAATGTGTTTTTTGCTTTGTTGACCAGATGCCCAAGGGTATGAGGGATACGCTTTACTTCAAGGATGACGATTCAAGAATGTCCTTTCTTTTCGGTAACTATATAACATTAACAGGACTTTGTGAAAGAGAAGTGCAGAGAATTATTGATATGCATATTTCTCCCATCAATATATCGGTTCATACAATGAATCCGAAGCTTCGCGTTGAAATGATGAAAAACCGTTTTGCAGGAGAGAGCCTGAAAATTCTTGATAGATTTTCCGAAAACGGAATTGATATGAATACCCAACTTGTTCTTTGCCCCGGTATAAATGATGGTAATGAGCTTCGCTTTTCTTTGGAAGAGCTTTCAAAGCTTTCCCCAAGTGTTAAAAGCATCGCCGCAGTTCCCGTGGGGCTTACAAAATTCCGTGATGGGCTTTATCCTTTAAGAACTTATACCAAAGAAGAAGCGGCAAATGTTATTGATATAATTGATGAGTTTAACGCTCATTTCTCTTTCTATAACGGTGGAAAAACGCTTGCTTATGCATCTGATGAATTTTATCTTATTGCAGATCGTGAGCTTCCCGAAGCTGATTATTACGGTGAATTTTCTCAGCTTGATAATGGCGTGGGAATGTGTGCCTTGTTAAAGGAAGATTTTCTTGATGCCCTTGAAAATACAAAGAGTAAAGCAGTGAATCGCAATATTACTGTTGCAACGGGCTATGCGGCTCATAGACTTCTTTCAAACCTTTGTAAAAAGGCAGAGGAAAAATTCCCGGGCTTAAGCATTAATGTAGTTAAAATTAAAAACGACTTTTTCGGTGATACTGTTACCGTTGCAGGTCTCATAACAGGTGCGGATTTTATAGCACAGTTAAAGGATTTGGAATTGGGTGACGAGGTATTAATCCCTCGGGTTTCCTTGAGAAACGAGGGCGATAAATTCCTTGATGATATAACAATTGAGGAGCTTTCAGAAGAATTAAATGTAAAGGTTACTCCCGTTGAAAATGACGGTGCAGTTTTCCTTGATGTAATATTAAGCGGAGGTGCAGATTAATGGCAAGACCGGTTGTTGCTATTGTTGGCAGACCCAATGTTGGTAAGTCAACTCTTTTTAATAAGCTTACAGGCACACGCCTTGCAATTGTTGATAATACGCCCGGTGTAACCCGTGACCGTCTTTTTGGCGATTGCGAGTGGTTAGGTCACAATATGCTTCTTGTTGATACAGGCGGTATTGAGCCTTATTCAAACGATGTTATTCTTTCACAGATGCGCCGTCAGGCACAGCTTGCCATTGATAGTGCCAATGTTATTATTCTCGTAACTGATGTTCGTGACGGTGTTGTGGCAACTGATGAAGAGGTTGCGGCAATGCTTCAGAAGAGTGGTAAGCCCATTGTTTTAGCAGTTAATAAATGCGATGGCTTAGGCGCACCACCACCCGAGCTTTATGAGTTTTATAACCTTGGTCTTGGTGACCCGTTCCCGGTATCATCTGTTCACGGTCATGGTACAGGCGACCTTCTTGACGAGGTCTTAAAGCATCTTCCTGAGGAATATCTCACAGAAGAAAATGATGAGGATGACTATATCAAGGTTGCAGTTATAGGTAAACCCAATGTTGGTAAATCCTCACTCGTTAACAAGATTATCGGTGAGGAAAGGATGATTGTTTCCAATATTGCAGGAACAACCCGTGATGCTACCGATAGCTTTGTTGAAAATAAATATGGCAAATTTATGTTTATTGATACTGCAGGTCTCAGAAGAAAATCAAAGGTTGAAGATGCAGTTGAGAAATACAGTGTTTTAAGAACAGATATGGCGGTTGAAAGAGCCAATGTCTGCGTTATTATGATTGATGCCCTTGAGGGCTTCACAGAGCAGGACAGCAAGGTTGCAGGTCGTGCTTTAGAGCAGGGTAAGGGTTGCATTATTGCGGTTAATAAATGGGATGCCTATGAAAAAGACGGCAAAACAATGGATTCCTATCGTAAGCAGTTAATGAAGGATTTTTCATTTATGTCCTTTGCACCAATTATTTTCATTTCTGCAAAAACAGGTCAGAGAGTTGACAGACTTTATGAGCTTATTAAATTCGTTGATACTCAGAATGCAATGCGAATTAAAACAGGTCAGCTCAATGAAATTCTCGCTGCTGCAACTCTCAGAGTTCAGCCCCCGACAGATAAGGGCAAACGCCTTAAAATCTATTATATGACTCAGGCTTCAACAAGACCCCCAACATTCGTTTGCTTCGTTAACAGCGCAGAGCTTTTCCATTATAGCTATCAACGTTATCTTGAAAACCAGATTCGTGAGGTTTATGGTCTTGAGGGAACACCCGTGAGGTTTGTAATTCGTGAGCGAGACGATAAGAGCAGACACTAAAACAGGCTCAAAATAACAATAAAATACCCAAAAATTACAAAAAACTGCCCGAAAGTTACATTCAGGCAGTTTTTTTCTGTTGTTGAGCTACAATAAAGTCAAGAAAAACAGAAACGCCAAAACCCTTGCGTGATAAGGATGCAACAAATTGTAGCAAAGCTGTTTTTCCGAAAACTGATGACATTTTTAAATCAAAATGTTTATATGGTTATAGAGGTGATGAAAATGACTAAAATTTCAAAAAACATCAAACGATTACGAATGTTACAAAATATGAGTCAGGAGGAGTTAGCACAGAAGCTCTTCGTTTCCCGTCAGGCAGTTTCATCCTGGGAAAACGGAAGAACTCAGCCCGATTTGGAAATGATTCAGAAGCTTTCTGAATTATTCGATATTCAGGTTGAAGAGCTTCTTTACGGTGAAAAGCGCAATACAAAATTAGAGGAAAGCGTCAGAACAAGCAAAACCTTGTTTATGGTGTTCTCAATTTTAGGCTCGTTGTTTGTTGGTGCGGGTGTGATCATTTTAATGGTTGCCCTTTGGGATAGGTTCCCGAACCTTATAAAAGCCTCAGTTTCCTTTATACCCTTGCTTTTAGGTCAGGCAGGCGCAGTTTATACCTATAAAAAGAAGTTTGATAATGTGGCATGGCGAGAGGGTGCATCAATTCTCTGGTCAGCAGGCGTTACTGCAACAGTCGGTCTTTTAAGTATGGTATTAGAGCTTCATTTAGGCGCTTTATTGTGCCTTCTTATTGATGCAGTCTTAATTCTTCCCGTACTTTGCTTTTTTAAGGTTGTTTCGCCCTTGGTATTCTACTATGGCTTTTCAATTGCAGGCTCAATAGGTGTGTATGAATATACAAGAAATGAAATATTAACAACAATTTTAATGGTTGTTATGGTTGGTGCAGGGCTTCTTTTCACATTCTTTAACAGAAAAAATCTTCCCGATGCAAGATATGAATACTCCTCTTGGATTTCAGTAATTGCTACTTGTGTTATGGTATTTGCAATAAGTGTGTATATACTTGAGTGGGGCTATTTCTCCTTGCCATTGGCACTTGTGGTTTGTATTTACGCCTTAAACAAAAATGACGGATGGTCAATGCCTTTTTATCCCATCGGTATTCTGGGAACAACAATCGGTTCAATAGTTTCAACTCATTATAATTTGCAGGATGATGTTTTCTATTCTTATGAGCAGAATAGTTGGTTGAATCTGATTAAACCCGAAAGTATAGCAACTATAATTTTAATAGTTGCAACTCTTGCAATAGGCTTCATTATTGGTGAAAAATCTCTTGATAAAAACAAATATCAGTCTATATTCTGCTATCTCGGCGCTGCCGGAGCTGTTGTAGGATTGTTTGGATGTGCATTTAAAACAACAGTTGGAATAGGACTTGTTCTTTTCGCAATTACATTCGCAGAAGGTCTTGTAATGCTAATTAAAGGCGCAAGTGAAAAGAACTACTTTAATCTAAATGTCGGCTTGATAACTCTTCTTGTATTAATGTTCTTCGTGCTTTCTGCATTCGACTGGAATATGGTAACAGTTGGTCTTATGTTCTTAATCAGCGGTGCGTCTCTTTTCGGTGCAAACTTCTGCATCTCCAAGAAAATAAAAAAAGAACAGCTTGAATTAGATAAGGCGGTGGAAGATGATGAAAAATAAAAAAGGTACAATAATTCTATCAATAATCCTTGCGGTTCAGTTTATAATTCCTTTAGGATTGTGGGGCTATGAAACTTATAAAAATAATGAATTGGAAGAAAAGGGTAAGGAGGTTAAGCTCTTAATTGATTATGTGGATTATGACGACGGTAAAATAGAGTTTCAGGTGACGGGATTAGAAGGTAGCCTGATGTATGATTATTCAGAAAAATTTATTGTGTTTGAGAATAACAATAATGGTTTTTATATCTGCAAAGAGCTTGAAGAGCTTCCTGATACTGATTTATATATAAGCGTAAATAACTTAAGCAGAGCTTACAGACAGAACTATTCCTTAGTGTACAGAAGCGATGTAAGCAAGGCACAAAACGAGTATGATTACTATCAGTTGTTTAATAAAACCAATGAACGTAGGAATATTGCAAGTGGCTTTTGTGATGGTTCTGAAACTCAGGCTTATGCAGTTTTCAAGATTTATAAAAACAGATTTGAAGTAGTGAATGTATATATTGACGGAATACCTGTTGATGAGGTTATTGAAATGTATAACAATAACGAGTGGGATAATTCGCGATACGAGTATCAGTATGATTATTCTGATAAAATTGTTGAGGAGATATACGATGCTGTTATAGATGAATATGTAACTGAGCCCGTTGAGGCATAATTAAACCCTGTCCGAAAAATTTTCGGGCAGGGTTTCTTGTGATTTATTCCGCAATTTTAAATGTTTTCTTTATTGTTCTTTCTTCAAAACTGAATAATTCCTGAACTTCTACCTCAACATCTGTTGTTGTATCATTAAGTTCGTATGCAACTTCAACTTCGATGCTTGCACCTTTTTTGATTTCTTTGCTTTGATTATCTTCACTATAGTTAGCGCTGTCTTCTAAAACAAAAGCTTTATTTAAACCAACACCATCCTGGAATGCAGCATCATCAAAAGCAAACATAAATGAAGCAGGCTCTTCATTAGCTACATTGGTGAATTTGTACTTGATGATTACAACATCTTTACCCTCAAAATCTTTTGCAAGTCTGCTCTCTAAAATTTCAACACTGTAATCACCGATTTTGGTATCATCAGCTTTTGTAGTTTGTGCAGTATCAGCGCCTTGGTCTCCGGTTGACTCTGTATCTTCACCGCTTGCAACAGCGAAAAATACAAAAAGCAAAGAAAGCAACAGAGCCAATAAAATTCTTGTCTTTTTCATTTTTATTCTCCTTTGTTATTAAGAAAATTTATTATAACAGCAGTTACAACAGCTGCTAAATACATAAAAACATCTAAAATGTCACCAGTTCCTGAAATGATATTCAAAAATTGTAGAGTTTCCCATATAAATCCTAAAGAAAACACAAACAGGCATATTAGCAAAGTTTCTTTTTTTGTTGTAAATAATGACTTTAAACCTGAAATCAGACTTAATGCCCACA
>JAZMZY010000039.1:0-13017 GCA_045586265.1 Acutalibacteraceae bacterium | reverse complement strand
AGGTTTGTTCGTAGCATAAAACATTAATTTTTCTTGTTTTTTGAGTTTTGAATATGTTTATGGGGTTCTTACAGCTTTTTTACTGTAGGAACCCCTTGGTATATATGGTTTTATGCGGTCTGCGCTTTTTTTACATCCCCTTTTATTTTTTTTATAAATATTTTCTGATATCTACTGCAAGCTTTTCTTCAAGGTTAATGAGTCTTTTGCAGATATCCTTTGTCACCTCGTCTGCGGCACAATATTCATTAAGATATTTATTAAGTGACTTAACCCCCATATTGCAACCGTCAGTCATTAAATCTGCAATTGTTTCGTCGCTTTCCTTCATTGCAAGCTTCATATTTGTTTTAATCCAGGACATACCCTTGGCAATGGGATTAGGCTCCTTGCCATCATCCTGATATTTATCTAAAAGCTTATTAATCTCTCTGTCAAGCTCAATGTGTTCATTCTTGCAATTCACCAAATATTCCTTTAATTTAACGGATTTTACATCATCAAGTACATCATCAATTGATGAAATACCCATTTTAACGCCTGCATCACACTCGCGCAGAAGCTTAATTGTATCTTGTTCTATCATAAAATCACCCTTTCTATGATAGTTTAACCAAAATTTCCATAATTAAAAATAACCTGCCACATTTTTTGTAGCAGGTCAATTCATATTTTATGACTTTTTATGCTTTAATTTTTTTTGATATAGCCTGAATTGTAACTCTGAGAAGCGATGCGGCAATAATACCGCCACCTATACCGATACCAACGGTTAATGTTGTTAAGAAATATTCAACCGCTATATCTCTGTTTTCTGAAAGAAGATTGCTCATAGCATAGTAAAGTGTGCCACCGGGAACAAGTGCAATGCAACCGGGCAGAATAAAAACAGTTGATGGTGCCTTGCATATTCTTGCAAAGAGGTCTGCAAACACAGAGGCCACAAAAGCTGCTAAAAGATTGGGCAGGAAATTGCCTCCAAAAAGCTCTGTAAAGGCAAAATAGCAAATACAGGCAAGTAACCCATCCGTTACAGCAAAAGCCCAATGAGACGGCTTTAAACGAAAAAGAATGGCGAAGCCAAGTGTGGCAATTGTGCCGGCAATAATTTTAATTATAATCTCTTCCATTTAAAACACCACCCCAAAGAACATAATAGCTACAATATAGCCGAATGCAACCATAACCGCAGTGAGAACTGCCTGAACAAGCTGAATAATTCCCGAAACTGTGTCACCGAAAAGCAAATCGCGGACTGCATTACCAAAGGCAAGACCCGGTATGAGAAGCATTATTGTGCCTATCATAACCATATCAATATTCTGACCTATTCCGAAATGAACAAGCAAAAGACCGCAAATTGCACCAACAAAGGACTGTGCAACAGTATAAAGCATTTTATTCATTAATTTGATTTTATGTCTGTTCATAACTGAAACAAAAAAGCCTGCAATTGCGGCAGCTAAAGCATCCCGCAAATTACCGCCAAAGAAAACTGCAAAACCACCTGCGGCTATAATACCGCCAACAATGGACAAATATTTCGGGAAAGGCTTTGTATGCAGTGCAGTATAAATTTTATCTTCAACATCCTCAAGAGAAATAGCACCACTGCAAACCTCACGGGAAATACTGTTCATTTCATCAAGCTTATACATATTATTGGATGTTTTATAAACACGCCTTACCTGAGATGCAGTTGTGCCATCTGCCATTCTGATTCCTGCAACCACCAATGAGGGTAAAGCAAAAACATCTGTATGCACTGCACCATAGGCTGTGCAAATTCTTTCAATTGTATCTTCAATTCTGTGGGATTCCCCACCACAGCGAAGAATGTTTTCACCAATATCGAGAGCCTTGCCCAATATATAATCGGCGGTATAAACAGATGTATTAATCAATGTATTTTCAACACTTTGAGCTTTAATTTTCTTCTTAAACATTGGGGAGACCTCTATTTTTTCTCGAATCAATATAGTCCTGTAAAATAATATCTGCCGCAACGGCATCAACAACATTTTTTCGTTTTTTACCGCGAACATTGTTATCACTGAGAATTCTGTGAGCAGAAACGGTTGTAAGCCTTTCATCCCAGAAAACGATGGGAATATCTGTCAAAGCCTTTAAAACAGAACCCAATTCCTCACAAGCGTCTGCTCTGAAGCCCTTTGAACCATTCATATTTTTAGGAAGACCGATAACAATCTGTTCTGCCTTTTTTTCTTTTGCTATATCAACAATTTTCTGAGCCACAGTTTTCTGATTCCATTCAGTTATAACACAAACAGGTGAAGCTAACATTTCCAATTTATCACAAACTGCAACACCTGTTCTCTTATCGCCATAATCAACCGATAAAATAATCATATAAACACCTCAAAATTGGCTGATAGATTTACTATCAGCCAATTTAATTTATCTTAATCCTCTGAAACCTTTTTTGTTGTTTCCGGCACTGTTGCAACCACCTCTGTTGTTGCGGGTACCTCAGTTGTAGTTGTGGTAGTGGTGGTTGTGGTTGTTTCAGGCTTGGTTGTTGCGGGTGCCTTGGTAGCTTTAACGGTAGTGGTTGCTTTAGTAGTCTTTTTATTCTTGTTCTTTTTCTTAGTTGTTTCCTCAGTTGCCGAAGGAGCAGTAACCGCATCAGGAATTTCAGAACCAATTGCATGAATCATAGCGCAATTCTTACATTTTGAGGGAATGTAAGAGGACTTATAATAACCGGTACCTGTCTGGGCACAGCCTGCAGATGCAATATCACCTGATATTTTACAATAAGTCCTTGCAACAACGCCACTTGCAGTGGGGTATGACATAGACTCCAAATCCTCATGAACATCATTCATAATCTCTCTGAATATCTTACCCGCAGGGTTACCCGAGGTATTTGTAATAGCCTTGGGCTCGTCATATCCGTACCATACTGCTGCAACATAATAAGGTGTTCCGCCAACAAACCAACGGTCCTTATCATCAGATGTTGTACCGGTTTTAGCGAATGTATCAAATCCGCTTACACCATAGCCGCCACCTGTACCGCCATTAACAACAGTTCTGAGGAGCTGACGCATAACACCTGCAGTGCTTTCGGAAACAACCTGCTCACCCTCACTGTTACCTGATTTAAGAAGAGTTTCCGTGCCGTCATTATTTGTAACCTTGTAATAGCAATAGGGCTCAAAATAATAACCGTTATTGCCGAAGATTGCAAAAGCAGAGGTCATATCAAGTGTTGTAACGCCCTTACTTGCACCACCAACACAAAGTGTTGAGAAATTACCATCATAGTTCGGGTCATCCTCATCAGTAACAAAGGTTGAAATTTTAAGGTCGTCCACAAGGAAATCAAAGCTTGTTTCAATACCTATTTTTCTCATTAACTGAGCAGGAACTGTGTTCAACGACTGTGCCAACGCAGACTGAACTGTTACAAAATTACTTGCACTGCCATAAGAACCACCATAGTTTATGGGCCATCTGGAAGAGCCTAATTTAATACCATAGTTCTGAACCTTTGTTGACCAGGTTGCAACATTATTTTCAATTGCGGGTGTATAAACAGAAATAGGCTTAATTGATGAACCGGGCTGACGGGGTGAATCTGTAGCTCTGTTAAGACCACGGAAGGTGTCCTTTTCACCTGCACCGCCAACCATTGCCACTACCCTGCCGCTATAATCCATAATGGTTATTGCGGACTGTACTGCAGGATTTTCCTTTGTATCTTTTTCCTCGGGGAATGTAATTCTGTTTACATAAACATTTTCTGCCGCTTCCTGAACATCAAGGTCAATAGCAGTATATATACGAAGACCGCCAAAGAAAACCTTTTTCCATGCCTCGTTATATGTTAATTCATATTTTTTCTGTAAATCAGCTATAACAGAATCAATTACATACTCAACATAATATGAGGATTTATCTGAATCGGTTTTATCAGTAAACTTAACATCATCTTCTGTGTAATCCTTGTCACCATCATCTTCATTCTTGGTAACCTGGCTACCCTTATAATCCTCACTATTAGTAAATACTAATTCATATTTTAAAGCTTTTTTATACTGCTTCTCGGTAAGGCTACCCTCTTCATACATACAGGAAAGGCAATATCTCTGCCTGCCCATATTGCCGTCCTCATCCTTTTCAAGTAAGGCGTCATACCCTTCCTCAGTCAAGGGGTCATAATTAGCAGGAGCTTTTGTAATTGAAGCAATAACCGCACACTCTGCGGCATTCAGATCCTCAACATCCTTACCGAAATATTTTTCTGCTGCTGTTCTGATACCATAACAACCATTGCCGAGATAAACTGTGTTAAGGTAGAATTCCATAATGGTTTTCTTTGAATAATGGCGTTCAACATTCAGAGCATTAAGAATTTCATAAAATTTACGGGAAACCGTTCTTCCGTCTTCCTTGGTAAGATTCTTAATTAACTGCTGGGTGATAGTTGAAGCACCACGCTCAAAGCCTGATGAAACAACACCAAAAATTGTTCCGTACCAGTCAACACCGTTATGCTCATTAAAGCGTTTATCCTCAAGGTCACGGAATGCATTAATCATAGACTTCGGTATATCCTTGTAGTCTATCCAAACACGGTTCTGTGCACCGTGAAGTCGCAAAAGCTCTACAAGCTTTTTATTGGAATCATATCCATAAATAATGCTTGTCTGTTCCTGATTTGCCTTATATTCCTCAAGGTCAATTCTTTTTTCTTCTGTTACATACTCTTTAGCGAATTTGTAAACATAGGTACACGCAACTGTACCGCAAATAAGGCAAATTGAACCAAGAACCAAAACAACAGATATAAATCTTTTAAGCCTTGGATGTTGTTTTTTGCTCCTTTTCTGTTTACCTGTACGCTGAGGGCGTTTATTTACCATTAAGGAAGCCTCCTTTAAAATTGACATTATATTTATATAATATTACTTTTTGTAATTATATTTCAAAACTGAATTCGATTATGGTGAATTGTTGATAATAGATTCTGCAACAGCCATATCAAAGGGCGTTGTTATTTTAATATTACTGTCCTTACCCTCAACGAGCCTGACTCTGAAGCCTCTGTCTGCAAATATGGAAGCAACATCCGTATATTCCTCAAGCTCATCCGCTGAAAGTGAGTTGATAACATTATTAAGCTCTATCAGTCTGAAGCTCTGGGGAGTCTGAACTCTGAAAAGCTCCTTACGGGGTAAATGCTCTGAAAGGAAATCCCCTGTTGAAGTTCTGATAACAGAGTCATACACAGGCATTACTGTGTTAGCCGCTCCGAATTCATTTACTGCCGAAATATTATCTTTTATTATTCTCGCATCAATAAATGGCCT
This sequence comes from Acutalibacteraceae bacterium, assembly GCA_045586265.1. Lineage (GTDB taxonomy): Bacteria > Bacillota > Clostridia > Oscillospirales > Acutalibacteraceae > DTU089. Next base: position 7,678 of record JAZMZY010000039.1, on the reverse strand, counting down.
TACTGCATCGTGAGTTAAAACAACATCGGCATTGTCAACATTAAAATTCTTTGTTAAAAAGCAGCAGCCATTCTGAACAGAGGAATTTCTGTTTTTACCACCGGGAACAACAAAAACTGTATCAGCAGGAATATTATATTCAAGAAGCAATGCCTTTGTATATTCAATCCAATCAACAGGACAACATATTACCCCCGCCCTGAAGGAACCGAAATCAATAAAATTCCTTACAGTTTTAACTATTATTGGCTCATTATCAATTTTTAAATACTGCTTGGGTAATTCAGGTGATTGCATTCTTGAGCCAATACCGCCCGCAAGTATCATAAAATATAAATTCACTTGTTTAACTTCCTTTTTTATTAAATCCTTCGGTACTTTCCTTCTTGAATAGAATTTTCACTGTCATTAACATTAATTTGAAATCCATTGCAATGGAATAATTCTGAATATAAATCAAGTCCATTTTCAATTTATTGTAAGCAGATGTGTTGTATTTGCCATAAACCTGAGCATAGCCCGTGAGACCACCCTTAACCTTGTATCTGCAAACAAACTCGGGAATCTGCTCTGAATATTTTTCAACGTGTTCAATTCTTTCGGGACGCGGTCCCACGATGGACATATCGCCCTTGAGAATATTAATTATCTGAGGTAATTCATCAACTCTTAAGGCACGGATTACTTTACCTACGGGAGTGATTCTTGAATCGTTATCAACTGCAGGCTGTGGACCGTTCTTTTCTGCGTCAACAATCATACTTCTGAATTTCAGAATATCAAAAGGCTTCATATCCCTTGAGCAACGCCTTTGCTTATAAAAAACAGGACCACCATCATATAATTTGATTGCCAGGGAAATGATTATAAACATCGGTGAAAAAATCAACAATGCAAGTGATGAGAGCACAACATCCACAAGCCTTTTAATTGCCCTTTGTTCAACACTCAGACCCACTGAGCCACATCTGATAATGGGAGAATCAAAGTATGTTATATCCGCGGCACTTCTTATTACAATATCAGAAATCTTCGGTATTACATAAATAGTTTTGTTATTCTGATAGCAATATTTAAGTAAATCATTACGCATACGGGCAGGAACATCACAGATAATAACGCTTTCAAATTTATCAATGGTATTTGTCAGTTCATCAAAGCCCACATCAACATTTGCAGATTCCGTAATAACAAATCTGTCCTCAAGGCGACTCATTTTATAAACAATCTCCGTTGCAAGATGACTGCCGTAAATAATAAGCAACTTTTCAGGCGGATTGAGGCGATGAACAAAATAGAAGGAAATTCCCGTCCATAGAATTAAAACAAGTATCTGCGCAAAAAGTATATAAAGTATAGGAATTATATTTGTAAGAGTTGCCGTAACAAGACAAATCTGTGTATATGCAATACCATTTGCGAAAAGCATTGCAAAAATCTCATAAAACAGAATTTCGCTTTTTCTTAGTTCATCTATTCTGGAAGCACCTAAAATAACACTTGTAACAAGGAGAATTGCAAAATAAATAAAAACAAGAAATAACTGTCCCTTGCCCTGATACGGATGCTCGAAATCAGGATTATATGCAACACTCCACACTATATAATAAATCGCGGTTAAAATCAAATCAAGAATTGTTATTGCGGTAAATCTGATTGTTGTTTTATATTGTTCTATCTTTTTCATAAAACCTCTTCTTTGTAAGATTTCTGTTTGAATACAGTCACACCCGGGGGAATATATTTTACAGGGTGATTAAATGAATTTTTTATACTTAATCAGTAATATGCTTTGCCTTATTCTGCACATTACCGACACCGACTCTTTTCCGAAGCCATTGTCCAAAAAAGAAGAAAATGCGTTATTGGAAAAGCTGGCACAGGGCGATGAAGCAGCGAGAAAAAAGCTTATTGAGCATAACCTGAGACTTGTTGCTCACATCGTTAAAAAATATTACGCAAATTACAGTGAGCAGGATGATCTGATATCCATCGGCACAATCGGTCTGATAAAAGGAATAAACAGCTTCAGGCACGAAAAGGGCACAAAGCTTGCAACCTACTGCGCTCGTTGTATTGAAAATGAAATATTAATGTATTTCAGAAACAATAAAAAGCTATCTCAGGAAATTTCATTCAGTGAGCCGATTGATACCGATAGCGAAGGTAATCCTCTGACTCTGATGGATATAATATCAATCGATGACACTATAATTGATGATATTGACACAAAAGAAAAATTATTAAAGCTCATAAAAATCATCAATAGTATGGATAATGAACGGGATAAGCTGATAATCATTAAGAGATACGGTCTTGACGGAACCGAACCACTCACACAAAAGGAAATTGCAGGGGAACTAAAAATATCCCGTTCATATGTATCGCGTATTGAAAAAAGAATTTTAGAGGATTTTAGAGCCTTATTCTGAATTTCTGTCTCTATGAATAAAGCACTGGTAACGAACAGGTGTGCCACCCTCATCAACAACGGCAAGGAAATTAACACTGAATGGTCTGTATTTCTTTTTATCAAGGCTTGTAGCAATCCTGACATCCGTGTGGGACAATGATAAATTCATACGTGCGTTAATCAAGGCATTGAAAAGCTTCTGACCATCCTCAGGATGAATAAAGGTTAATACCTCAACCTTCTCCTGCGAATTGAAATAATTTATCAAATCAAATCCAAAAACATCATTTGCGTTTGGTGAAAGCATAAGCTTATTTCTTTTTATATCAAAGGTTATGGTTGCACAAATGCTTTTGGCAAGGTCATAATAAAGCATATTGCGGTCAACCTCAGATACCTTTGGCATTACAGGAAGCTCACCCTTTTTCACCTTATTCTTTCGCGCTTTGAAATCCCGGATCATAGCATCATTTCCTCGAATAGGAGTCTGGGTGCTTGAAAAAGGCATAGAACCGCAATTCAGCATCATTTCAATTTCAAAATCCTCAACCTTGGTGGGAATGGTGACATCCTTGCAAAAGCTCTTGAGATTGTTAAGCGTAAGAGCAGCATACTCAATATGCTTTTCGGTTGAACCGGTTGCCAATGTTCGCTCAATATATTCTGAAGTTAAAATATATCTGTCAAAAATATCTGCATTATAACAGCTATTGTGAATATAGTTGGTTCCTATAAGATATAATCCCATTGAAAAACCGATATCCTTAATAAAATCCGAATAGGTTTTCAATCGTCTCAGATTAATATCATTAAGGAAATCCTGCGGGAAAATAATGCAAACATCAAGACCGCTGCAATCATTTTCTTCAACAAAGCTGCCAAGCTCCTGAATAAGACTCGGCATATCATCAGGCAACAGCATTGTATAAACTGATAACGGCGGAACCTTTTCTCCCTTTTCCTTCAATGCAAGGGCATTAATCAGAAGGGTTTTAATAGATAACATACTGAGGTTTTTGCGCGTGCCCGCATTTTTATTAAGCTCGTAATAAACCTCAGATGTTACCGAAACACCATCGTCAAAGGAAGAAAACGGAACAAAATCATAGCAAACCAAATCCCCTGTTACAACATTAACTACAGGAACATATTTAGGCTCATAGGTGTCCTTGGCTTCGTTATATCTGTAATCATCATCCATTGAGTAAGCCGCTAAATGCTTCATACCATTGTTGTAGAACGCGTATGCATTTTTACTGTTTGTTTTAGCAGCCTTACAGGCATATTCAGCCGCAACTACAAGCTCCTTGTAATTTGTGCCATCGTTAGGATAACGCGCAATACCCAAGGTAGCTGTAAAAACACCGGTTTCTGTGGCAGTGTGATAGGGCTTACGCAGAAGGGTGTGGATTTTTTCAACTAAAACAACAACCTCAGATTGCTTCTCTGTATCCTTTATAAACAAACAAAATTTATCGGAAGCGGCTTTGCAAATTAATTTATCCTTATCGTTAATTCCGCGAAGCTTACTTGCAAATTCCTTAATAAGCGCATTACCGTATTCATAGCCGAAAATGTTGTTGCACATACTCATATTGTCAACATCAATAAATATCATAAGATTTTTGGCACCGGGACGCTCGTGTATATAGGAATCAACATCGTGCTCAAACTGTTTTGGTAACGAAAGACCTGTAAGACCATCGGTAACTCCAAAGCCACGCTTGATATCACCTAAAATCTCATCATCCTGATAAATACTGAATGCACCGTTCAAGCCGATAAGATTATTTTCATCATCAACCTTGAATACTACAAAGCCAACAGTAAGATATTCAACTCTGTCCTTAACAGCTCGGAATTCAATTCTTGTTTTTTTGCGACCTGCCTTTGCAAGCTCACGGAAGGTTTCAAGGTTAACCTTTGAATTAAACCGGGTGACATCCGCAGGGTGACATATTTTACTACACTGACTTGTAAATTCTATATAATTTTTAGGAATATAAGGAAAAAATGCAAGCCAGTTACCGCGAACAATTGAAAACAAATTATTATTTAAATCTGCCTCAAAGATAATATCATAAGCTTCAAGAATATCGTTTTCACAAGTATTTAAGGTTTGATTAATTCCTGTTTCCGATTCTTCAACCTTTATCTGAGTGTTGTCGGCTTTCTTGATTTGTTCAGGTAACGGGGCGCTTTTTAACTCTTCCTCAATTTTTGCAAAATCAGTCAAAACACGCTCAAAGCATCTTAACATCTGAGGTGAAAACGCACCACAGGCACCTGTGATAATCAACTCAACCGCTTCTTCGTGTGACAAAGCAGTTTTATAAGGTCTGTGACTTGTTAAAGCATCATAGCAATCGGCAATTGAAACAATCTGGGCTGAAATGGGAATTTCATCACCCTTAAGACCTCTCGGATATCCGCCGCCATCCCATCTTTCGTGGTGACTGTAGCAAATATCCTGACAATACTTGAAATACATATTATTATCGCTTATATCATCAAGCATTCCCAATAGCTCAGCACCACGAGTGGTATGAGTTTTCATAATCTCAAACTCATCTGCATTAAGTCTGCCGGGCTTAAGCATAATAGCATCAGGAATAGCGATTTTACCGATATCGTGAACCGAAGACGCATAATAGATGTGGTCTGCCTGCTCACGAGTGATGCCATATTCGGGACAAAGCTCCATAACCGCATCGGTTAAAGCTCTTGTAAAATAACGTATTCTCTTAATATGCTGACCTGATTCAAGGTCGCGGCTTTCAATAGCGGCAACAAGAAGCTCAACAAGGTCAAAGTTCATTGTCTGCATCTTAACATTTTGCTCTTTAAGCTTATTAGCCTGGCTGAGAATTCGTTTAGTATGCATTTGTGTAAGGTTAATAATCTGAGCCTTGAGCTGACGGATTTCAAGAATATTTTCAATTCGCTTTTGTGCAGTATCGTAATTAAAGGGGCTGGGCAACACATCATAAGCAAAAGCAGAATAGCCCATATTCTCAAAATCATACATAGCCTCAAAGCAAGTGAACAAAACAGGAACTGTATCAAAAACACTGTCCTCAACAAGCTTTGATATTATCCAGACAATCTCCTTTTCATCAGGAAATTTATCAAGAATAAAAAGTATGTTTTTACCTGAGTGCAAATCAACGGAAGACCATGAATCTGATGATAAATAGGAGCAGATAAAAACATCGTTATTCTGCCTGAGAAGATTAATAAGTGGTTTTAATTCCTGTTTATTTTCCGAAAATATAATAACTGAATTTTCGTGCATACTACCACCTCAAAAGAGTGTAATTAAGAGCGTAATTAAACATAATAAATATACCACTATATATAATAAAAGTCAACAAAACACAAACTCTGTAACCTAATTGTAATTAATTCAAAAATAAAAAGTGACTCAACTTTGTTAAGTTAAGTCACTTTATTGGCGCAGACGGTGGGATTCGATGGGCTCTGCCCATCGTTCGCTTTGCGAACACCGGATTATGTTCAGCTTCGCTGAGGGGTTCAAATCCCACGTAGATTCAAATCCCCAAAATCAAAAAAACAGCCACACACAGTGACTGCTTTTATTTTGGCGCAGACGGTGGGATTCGAACCCACGAGCCGATTAAGGCTAACGCATTTCGAGTGCGCCCCGTTATGACCACTTCGATACGTCTGCTTATTCAACCCGCATATTTTAACAAATTGAAGTATTTATGTCAAGATAAAAAAGTTTTATTCAATAATCAGAATACCTGCCTTTGTTATAGGAAATTCTTTCAAGGAATCTCTGACCTCTCCCCTGCTTATAATCTCGCCCTTACAGTTTTTGATAACATATCTCTTATTAACTGCATTTTTGACAATTACACAATCAAAACCGCTTGCATTTACGATAACGGTTGTACCTTTTTGGGCATCAACAACATTGTTTGTGTAAATGGCTGTAACTGTTGTATTATCAAGGGTTGCAGAGGCTTGTGAGTAATCATTTTCAGGGTTTTTGGCGGTAATTTTACCATTAAGAAGGACACTTCTGTATTCCTTCCAGAAATTAATATAAAATCTTAGCATATCAATATGCTCTTGGGGTAAATTTCTTACAAGCATTGAAATCTGAGGAACAGTAAAAATAACATTTGCAAATTGAAGAGCAGCATTCTCAACTGTATCATTTTCGTTCCACATAATCATATCTGAATGAACTGCGGTTTTACCCGATGTGAGCCTTAAGTTTATAGTCTGACTTCTGTTTGCAAGAATATCACCCGGGCAATCTCCAACCCTCAACATATTTCCGTATTTTCTGATAGAAGGACCTATGTAAGACTGACGAAACTCAATCAGAATATCTTCATTAATTGCAGTAAGTCTTGCTTTAATTTCACTCATAAGAGCGTGAATTGCATCCTCAAGAGATTGATAATCTCTGTTTTCATCATATTCAAGAGACTTACCCTTTAAAACAAAGCTATCGATAAAATCAAGCTTCAAGCCATCAAGCTTCCATTCTCTGACCGCATTTTCATAAATACCGCAAAGATAATCTCGTACTTTTTTATATCTTGGGTCAAGCGCCCAAAAATCTGTTTCGTTGCCTGATTCATCAAGAAAATAATTCTTGAATTCTTCGTATTTTTCAGAATAAAGACCAACAAATGGAACCGAATACCACAAAATTACCTTCTGACCGATTTCGTGAATTTCCTCAACAAGAGATGCCATATCCCCCATTTTCTTTTCACAAACAGACCAATCACCACAATAGGCATAGCCCCTATTATTATCATCAGTCTGCCAACCGTCATCAATTATAACCGCTTCCATTCCAAGCGCTTTTGAAAAGTGACATTCCTCGAGAATTTTCTCTCTATCAAGGTTTTGGTGAAAGCTGTACCAAAGGGAATCCATTGGCAATTTCGCACTTTCGGGAACAAAGGAAGATTCATAACCGCAGTCATTTTCCCACCAATTAACAGTATCATAAATACTGTCATAAAAAGGAATGCTCCTCATATCAATGCGTATCTGTGCATTATACTCATTCTTAGGATTTGTGGGTAATGTAAAGAAAAAAACCTCACAGATTATCTCTGCAGCTTCCTCGCAATAGCCCATAGATATTTTAGTTGGTGTATCAACATCCGAAACTGCAACGCAGATTTTATTACTTCCGTTAAAGGTTGTGATTTGTTGAATAGGTTGACCTGATGCAAGCCTTGAAAAAGCTTCAACATTTGACCAATCAGGGCG
>JAZMZY010000038.1:0-3678 GCA_045586265.1 Acutalibacteraceae bacterium | reverse complement strand
GCCCATAGATATTTTAGTTGGTGTATCAACATCCGAAACTGCAACGCAGATTTTATTACTTCCGTTAAAGGTTGTGATTTGTTGAATAGGTTGACCTGATGCAAGCCTTGAAAAAGCTTCAACATTTGACCAATCAGGGCGGATTGTGTGATTACGGGTAAAGGAATTCCACACAGCACAGCAATCAGTTGCAGGTATGCGCCATTTAACAGAAAACTGTTCGGGCACAACACATTCTTCATGCTTTAAAGTCACATTTAAAAGCAGAACATCATTTAAAATTATTTTACTTAAAGCTATGTCGCAATTTTTATTTTCAGAAACAATGTTAAAATCAAAATTATACATACAACCACCACCCGATATTCTATAAAAATTTTATCATTTAAAAATAAATAGTCAACATTTTTTTGCTTTTTACTTGCTTATAGGCGCAAAAATAATGTATTATTAAAAAAAGCCTTGCGGGTGATGGTATGAGTAAAGAGATAATAATTTCCACCAAAAATGCTTCAACCACCAATAACGGTGTTTTTCAGGGGTGGGGCACAAGCCTTTGTTGGTGGGCAAACAGAGTTGGCTATTCCTCTGTTCTGACTAAGAAATCTGCAGAGCTTTTTTATAGTCATAAGGGGCTAAATCTGAACATTATGAGATATAATATCGGTGGTGGGGATGACCCTGCTCACAAGCACATAACCCGAACTGATTCAATGATACCCGGTTGGCTATATTACGACAAAGAAAGCAACTCATATTACTACAATTACGAAGCAGATAAAAATCAAATTAATGTTCTGAGAGAATGTGTCAAAGCAAGTGGTAAGGATGCATTTGTTGAGGTGTTTTCAAACTCACCACCATATTTTATGACAAAAAGCGGTTGCTCATCGGGTGGTAAAAATCCCAATAAAAACAACCTCAAGGACGAGTGCTACGAGGATTTTGCAGAATATCTTGCCAATGTTACAGAATATATAAACAACACCTTAAAAATCAGGGTTTCATCAATTTCACCGATGAATGAGCCAAACTCAAAATATTGGCACGCCTTCAGCGAAAAGCAAGAGGGATGCCATTTTGATGCAGGCGAAAGCCAGAATAAAATTCTTCTTGAAACCTATAAAGCCTTAAACAAACACAAATTAAATCACATTGAGCTCGTTGGTAGCGATGAAACCTCAACAGATAAGCAGATTACTGCCTACAACAAATACTCAGATGAAGTAAAAACCATCTTAGACAGAATAAGCACTCATACCTATGGCACACGCAAAATCAACCAAATAGGTTCTTTAATGAAAGCTGAAAGGCGCAACCTATGGATGAGCGAAACAGACTGGAGCAACGAAGCAGGTAAAAATGCAGGCGATATGGGTGGCGGACTGTGGCTTGCAAAGAAAATCATTTCTGATATGAATGGTCTTTCCCCTTCTGCCTGGGTACTGTGGCAGGTTATTGACTGCCATATCAGTAAGGACGGTTATATGGGTAATATGGATTCCGGTATGCCGAATATCAAGGGTGGCTTCTGGGGACTTGCAGTTGCTGACCACGATAAAGAAGAGATTATTTTATCAAATAAATATTATGCTATGGGTCAGTTTACAAGGTACATAAGACCCGGTGACACAATTATTCATTGCGATAAAAACACACTTTCTGCATACAACAAAAAAACAGGTAAAATCATCATTGTTGCAGTTAATGACACAAGCAAAAATAAACACATTACGTTTTCGCTTGACGGCTTTCAAAACACTTACAAAACTGCAGAAATAATAAGGACAAGCGGTAGCCTTGAAGATGGCGAAAAATGGGCACTTCTTGGTACAGTTGATGTTACAGACAACAAATTGAAAGTTGATTTAAAAAGTAATTCTGTTACAACATTTATTATTGAATAAAAAGGACAAGCAATGAAATATTTTATTTTTAATGTTGAAAACCTGACAAATTCAGAATACGAAAAATGGTTTTCATTAATGACAAAAGAAAAGCAAGAAAGAGTATGCAGATATAAAGATGTAATCAGAAGAAAATGCTCTGTTGCAGGTGAAATGCTTGTTAAAGAATACATCGGAAACACATTAAATATTGCTCCCGAAAGCCTTGTAATTCTTACTGACAAAAGCGGAAAACCTTATGTTGAAAACTGCCCGATTCATTTCAATATTTCTCATTGTGAAAACATTCTTGCTTATGCCTTTTCTGATGAAGAAATCGGAATTGATATTGAAAAGATAAGACCGATTCCCCTTAATATTTTAAAAAGATTTTACTCTGAAAAAGAACAGAAATATGTATTAGGTCACGCACCAACGCAAGAGGATTTTAAAAAGTGTGAAAACGAAGAAGTTCTTGAAAGATTTTACAGAATTTTCACTTTAAAGGAAGCAATCTGCAAAAAAAGCGGTATCGGTATCAAGGGTCTGGAAGAAGCCGATGCACTCCCCTTTTTAGACAAATCCTTTAAGGAAAACGACTTCATAATTTCAATAATATAAAGAGAAAACCACTTGATTTTCAAATGGAAATCAGGTGGTTTTTAATAATCTATTTTATTATTAATTTCAATTGTATCGGGCGTCACAATGCAGTCATACACAAGCACTCTGACACCTTTTTCCCTTGCAGAAATCAAAGCATCCGCAAACTCCTTATGATGCTCTGCATTCGGTTCAAAGCTATAAACACCTTTCATTTGCACAACAAAAATTATATATGCTTCATAGCCTTTCACAAGGCAGTAAACAAGCTCGTTAATATGCTTGACACCACGCTCCGTTGGTGCATCGGGAAAGCTGACAATACCATCGTTTTCCAGAGTTACGCCTTTGACCTCAATAAAGGCTTTTTGTTCACCGTCCTCAACATAAAAATCAAATCGAGAATTGCCGAATTTCACTTCTCTTTTGATAACTGCATTTTGTGAGAATAATTCATTTTTATGTAGCCATTCTGCAACAACATCATTAGGAATCTGCGAATCCATATTAACAAGCAAAACGCCTCTATCAGTTACCTTTTCAACGGCAATCAAATCATATTTAGTTTTACGGTTTGGGTTATCAGAAACAAATAAATACACTTTTGCATTCGGCACGAGCAATTCCTTGCATCTGCCTGTATTTTTTACATGGACAGTTTCAATTTTTCCGTCAATTAAAACCCTTGCAATAAATCTGTTTGGGCGTTCAATAAAAACGCCTTCAACTACCTTCTTGTACTTAATAATATCACCTTAAATCAACTTCTCTAATAATGCACAACAGCCCTCATAAATATCATTATAGCAGGCTTCAAAATCACCACTGTACCAAGGGTCTGCAACATCACCACCACGTGAGGTAAAGCTCATTAATTTATACACCTTTTCATCTTTATCAGAGCCGATTATTCGCATAATATTTCTCACATTATTTGTGTCCATAGCTATAAAATAGTCATAGGCATCATAATCGCTCCTTTTAAGCTGTACCGCTCTTTTGCCCTCGCAAGAAATATTATGCTTCATAAGCTCTCTTTTTGCAGGTAGATAAACAGGATTACCGATTCCGTTCCATATTTCCTCTGTGCTTGTGGCGCAGGATGAAACAACAAATTGGTCTGCAATACCTTTTTCATTTATGAGCCTTTTAAATATAAACTCTGCCATCGGACTTCTACAGATGTTGC
>JAZMZY010000037.1:0-1655 GCA_045586265.1 Acutalibacteraceae bacterium | reverse complement strand
CAGAAGCTACAAAAAAGATGATTGAATTTGCCAATAAAAAATACGGCATAAAAAACTTTGTTGCAAGCCATGCTGTTGATAACCCCGCTTCGGGCAAGGTTATGGAAAAGTGCGGTTTAGTGTTCGACCATTACGGAGAATACAGCACCTTTGACGGTACACAAACCTTCAAAGCAAAATTCTACAAAATGCATTTGGAGTAAAAAATCGAGTGCATTTTCTTGCTGATTTTACTAATTTAAAGGTTTATGTTTTATGCAAAACATAGAAATATTTTTTTGCTTGAAAAAACACTGAAGTATTTTCAAGAAATTGTCATATATAAGTGAGGCTATTTTAGGCTTTTAATATTTACATTAAGAAAAAGTAAAATGATGGATGATTATATGACAACCCCTATTTCAAATGCTAAGTACATTAAATCCGGTGAATTGAAAATTTTCTCAAAAGAAGTTTTTGATTTCGTTAACTTTTATAACTCAGATGGATATCTGATAATCGGAGATACACCATATAAATATTTCTCTTCAAAACGCCTTATCGTTATCAGCAGCTGTAAAATAGAAAAGCATGGTGCTATTGATTATATTTTCGGATACGGCAATATCTACATTATGCAATATTCGAGCCTTGAAGAAACATATTGTGCATATGTGAAATACACCAAAACACCTTCCGTTATTTATGTTGAACCGGATGTAACAATTGACCTTGGAAAGCAAAGTCTTCCGAAATTAACGCTTCACGAGTCGAATACTCAACATTCCTGGGGATTCGATTATCTCAGATGCAAAGATGCTTTTGATTACATTTTACACAATAAATCTATTGATGAACTGCCTGAAATAGTTGTGGGAGTGATTGACGACGGAGTTGAGAGTGTTGGTTCTGTATTAGGAAATCGACTCTTAGCTGCACACAGCTTTGTTGGTGATTCCTCACAAGCACAAATTTCTAATATGGGACACGGTGCCAAGGTTTGCAGTGTTTTAATGGAAAATACATTGGAAAATGTTAAGGTTGTTTCGTATAAAATATTTTCAGAACGGGAAACAGCATTGGCTATATTAAGATTAGCAGAAATTCAGGCAGAGCTTGACGGTGTGGATATTGTAAACAGTAGTTACGGTATGTTTGTGAAATTTGAAAGCAGATTGCAGAAAGCTTTGCATATTGCTTCTGCAGGTAATGTGAAATGCAATGTTCCTCAATATCCTGCCGCTTGTGATGGTGTGGTGTCTGTTGCAGGGATTACGAAAGATGGGATGTTGAGTGAGACCTCAACATTTGGCGATTGGGTTAATGTAGCAGCACCAAGCGAAAGCATTAAATTGCCATCAATATACGGGGTGGATGAATACGGAGATTTTTCCGGAACCTCTTGTGCTACACCATTTGTAACATCGGTATGTGCAATGATTAAAACCCAATATCCTGATTTGAATAACCAACAAATCAAGGAGGTTTTATACAGTTCGTGCAATAAAGCGAATATACCTGTTAAACACGGCATCGTTAATATGTTTAATGCTGTTACTTACTTGGATGGTAGAAATACCAAAGAAATTGATTTCAGACGTGCAGATAAAGAATTGATAACGGTATAATTTATGGGGTTGCGGAGTGCAACCTCTTTCTTTGTATTATGCAGTAAA
>JAZMZY010000036.1:0-93598 GCA_045586265.1 Acutalibacteraceae bacterium | reverse complement strand
ACATATTTGTCATCAAAAACAGAAAGATCGGTTCCCTGGATAGAGTGACCCTGTTCCGAAACACCGACAACTTTAGCACCCATGGCTTTGAGGAACGTAATATGTTCAATAAAGCCTTTCTCGGTTTCTTCGTAAGGTTTCGTTGTCAAGAAAGTGGAGAACCATGCATTGCAGACCTGCATGCCGCGAATATCAAGATAGCGATGCAGTTCAGCGGGATCTTTGGGGTATTTGTTGCCGACTTCACATCCCGTAAAGCCTGCAAGTGCCATTTCAGACACACACTGTTCAAAAGTCACTTCGCTACCGAGATCGGGCATATCGTCATTCGTCCAACCGATCGGTGCGATTCCGAGTTTTACTTTGTTTTTATCAAGCATCAGAATTTCCTCGCTTTTCTAAGATTTTCTTCTTTATTTTTAAAAGCAGTGTTAACCGCCTCTTTTGATGATGTGGATGCGATACCAACGTGCCACCAAGCACCATAACCATCGGTCATTGACTTTGGAAGAACCTTGATATCAATAAGAGTTGAAACTGATTGTTTCTTTGAATCTATAAGCGCTGCCTCAAGCTCTTCAAGAGTTTTTGCCGTATAGGTTTTGGCACCGTAAGCTGCTGCATTCATAGCAAAATCAATGGGAATAAGCTCACCAAGGAGATTTCCGTTTTCATCACGCTTACGGAATTCTGTTGCAAGGTTGCCTATACCGTTTGACATCTGAAGGTTGTTGATACAACCAAAGCCTGAGTTGTCAAAGAGGAGAACATTGATTTTCTTGTTTTCCTGAATAGAAGTAACAAGCTCACTGTGGAGCATTAAATAGCTACCGTCACCACAGAAAGCATATACTTCCTTGTCGGGTTCTGCCATTTTTGAACCAAGAGCACCTGCAATTTCATAACCCATACAGGAATAGCCGTATTCCATATTGTAGGAATTGGGTGCATCAGTTGTCCACATTCTCTGCATACAACCGGGGAGAGAGCCTGCCGCCGCAACTGCAATAGCATCATCGTCAATAATTTTTCTTATAAGTGCAAGTGCTGAGGTCTGTGTGATAGTACCACCGATTTTTTCAACAAATTCGGGGATGGTTTTCTCATATCTTGCTTTGATAATGGGCTCGAAATCCTCTGAATATTTATAATCGGAAAGCTTTGCCATCTCTTCTGCCCAGGCATTTTTAGCATCCTGAATTTCAGTTGTATAGGATGTTTTATAATCGCCGATTGCTTTGTCAAGGGCTTCAATACCAAGCTTAGCATCGCAAACCGCCTTAACGGAAGAGAGCTTGTAAGCATCAAATCTGTCTGTGTTGATTGTTATAAACTTAGCATTTGCCTTGAAAAGTGATTTTGAAGCGGTTGTGAAATCGGAGAAACGAGTACCGATACCAAGAATAACATCTGATTGTTTTGCAATTATATTTGCAGAAAGGTTACCTGTTACACCAACACCACCAAGGTTGAGGCTGTGTGAAGAAAGAACTGCAGATTTGCCGTTCTGAGTTTCTGCAAAGGGGATGTTATGCTTTTCGCAGAAGGCTTCAACAGTTCTGCCTGCTTCAGAATATCTTACACCGCCACCTGCAATAACAAGAGGCTTTTTAGCAGATTTGAGAATTTCTGCAATATCGGAAATTTCATCATCCGCAGGTGCAATTCTTGTAATTTTATGTACTCTTTTTATAAAGAAATAATCAGGGTAGTCATAGCTTTCGCCCTCAACATCCTGGCAAAGAGCAATGCAGACCGCACCTGTGTTGGCAGTATCTGTAAGCACACGCATAGCATTAGTCATAGCACTCATTAACTGCTCAGGACGAACAATTCTGTCCCAATATCTGCAAACGGGCTTATAAGCATCGTTTGTTGTGATTGAAAGAGAATGAGGTTGCTCAAACTGTTGAAGAACAGGGTCGGGCTGGCGACAAGCGAATGTGTCGGCAGGGAAGAGAAGCAAGGGAATATTGTTTACTGTTGCGGTAGCCGCCGCAGTAATCATATTAGCAGCACCGGGACCGATAGAGGAAGAGCAGGCAATGATTTTTCTTCTGTTGTTTTGCTTTGCAAAGCTTGCGGCAACATGAGCCATACCTTGCTCGTTTTTGCCTTGATAAACCCTGAGTTCACCGGGGTTTTCGTCAAGTGCCTGACCAAGACCGCATACAATTCCGTGACCGAAAACAGTAAAAATACCATCTACGAATTTTGTTTCCTTACCGTCAAAAGAAACATACTGGTTATCAAGGAATTTTACAAGGGCTTGACCCATTGTCATAATAGCCATTATATATCACTCCTTAAGGAATAATTTCTGAACTTAATAATTTATTTTGTAAGCCATTGGTGTTCATCAGATACAAACCTTGTTGTTTTGTACCAGGGGTCATCGGGAAGATGGCGAATCATCCAGATGTAGCACATTTCATAGCCCGGGGCAACCGCTTGCTGATGGTCGTTGCCGTCCGTAATATAAACTGCACTGCCCTGAACACTTTTATAAACATTATCACCAACAAATGCAGCACCAAAGCCCTGTGGCTTATCAAACTGATAATAATAAACCTCGGGTTGAGGGTGGTGATGGGGAGGGTAGCTTGACCAACGACCGGGTTGGTTGTAAACCTCACCGAGAACCATATTTGAATATGGTGCATTATCGGGGTCAAAAACTGTTGATACTATTCTGTAGCCTGTTCCGTCCCACTGGTCTTTGCCGAAATGCTGATATAAAATCATATCGGGGGTGTAAAAAACAGGGGAGAAAACAATATCATTATCTGTCTGCTGAATAAGAATTTCGGAAGTCTTATTTGCTTTGATTGTAACCTCTGTGCATTTGGGAACGTGCAAACAGTAAGAGGCTTTAACAAATGGATTTTCCCTTACCATATTTTTTGTTTCTCCATCCCAGGAGATATCAGCATCACCATAAAGAATTAAAAATGCAGTTTCACAATCCCCGTCATAAACTGTGTAGCTTTCATTCTCTGTAAACTTTTTTACCTTGATGTTCATAAGCATATCAGAATGCTTACCATTGATTTCGCAAACGGTTTTAATTCCGTTTTCATTAAAGGATAATTGTTCAAACATAATTTTACCTCTTATTTATCGTCTGTTAAAACACCGCTTGAGCTTATTGGGATTGCATCTCCTAAATATGTGGGCTCAGGCTTGAAAATGCACCATACAAAATCCTTGCAACGTGCCATTGCTTCTCTTATATTGTTATAGCTCCTTACAGGAAGCGAGAAATTGTATTGACCGTCAGCAACAACACCGTAAGCATCGAGACCCAATTTTCTTGCATCATAAACTGCCCGGTATAAATGATATTTCTGTGTGACGATTACAACCTTTTTTACCTGAAAAATTTCTTTTGCGCGGTACATCGATTCATAGGTTGAAAAGCCTGCGTGGTCCATAAAAACCTCTTCGGCAACAGCACCGTTATCAATGGCAAAATCCTTCATAACATTGACCTCGTCATAGTCAGTTCTGCCGTGGTCACCACTCATAAGAATTCTGTTGGTGCAGCCTGTGTTGTAAACCTCAACACCCTTGTTAAGTCTTTCCTCAAGCAAATGAGACGGGGAATCGCCCCATACACCTGCACCGAGAACAAGCACACAGTCAAAATCATAATCACTCAATTCTTCAATTGTCAAAAAGTATTTTGAAGAAAATTCATACATATAAACATTAATCAGAACGGGAATCTGAACAAGTATGAATGCAAGAAGAAGCAAAACACTTATTGCTCTTTTGAATTTTGTTATAAATTCCTTAACCACGGGCAATCATCTCACCATATTCTTCTTTTTCTTTTTTGATAAACTCCTTTACCGCTTCAACAGAGGGCATATCCTGAGAGCAGGCGTGGCTTGCAACAAGCATAGCAGCAGAAGCTGAGCCGAATTCAAGTGCATCAATAATTTCCCAACCCTCAAAGAGACCATAGAGGAATGCTGAAGCGTAGCCATCACCGCCACCGAAGGATTTGAGAAGCTTAACGGGGAAGGGCTTGATATTAAAGCTTTCACCATCATTTGTATAAGCAGTTGAGCCTTCTTTACCGTGCTTGATAATAACGATTTTTGCACCCTGTGAATGCCAGTAAGAAGCGCTTGTTTTATCTGTACCATCAAGACCGATAAGCTTTTCTGTTAAATCAAATTCTTCTCTTGAACCGAGAATGATGTCTGCTTTTGATGCAAGAGTTGAATAATAAATTGCGATTTCATCACTGTTTTTCCAGTTATATGCACGATAGTCAATATCAAAAATAACGGGAATATTATTCTTTTTAGCGATAATTGTTGCTTTAAGGGCAGCTTCTCTCGAGGGACTTTCGCAAAGAGCGGTGCCTGAAATAAGAAGAGCTTTTGATTTTTTTATGTAGTCCTCGTCAATATCTTCAACTGAAAGCTTAAGGTCTGCCGCATCATTACGATACATAAGAATTGAGCTTTCTGTTTCAGAAAGGATTTCTGTAAATGTAAGACCAATTTTTTCACCATTTGTGCAACGGGTAATGTGAGAGCAGTCAATACCCTCATTTTTAAAGAAATTTTCCACGAATGTTCCTAATTCATCGTCAGAAACCTTTGCAAAGAAACCGCATTTTTTACCAAGCCTTGAAAGACCTACTGCAATATTTGCAGGTGAGCCGCCAAGATATTTTTTGAAGGTTGTGCTTTGCGAAAGCGGGCAGTAATAGTCTGTCGGATTGAAGTCAACCGCTACGCGACCTAAAAGGATTAAATCAAATTCTTTGCTATTGTCAAATTCAATGTATTTCATAAATAAGAGCTCCTGATTTTATTTTCTTTGTATTGAAAATTTTTGTGCATTTTTTGGTCAGCCATAACGCTAATGTACAGTCAAAAGCATCAATACAAAAATATTCTACAACAATTGGCACCTCAAATCAATATCTTGTATTGTAAAATAAATCAAAGGATATTTATATATAATAAACAAAATACAAATAAAGACACCGACAGCCGCTCAACTTTGTGAACGGCTGTCGGTGTTTGCGTAAGTTATTGGCGTATTAACTTGCCTTTATATTACCACTATCGGAAACAAAAATCAAGAAAAATTCATTAGTTATTATGCACAAATTTTATGCTTGAAAATTATGCAATGGTTTTTGATAGGGGTTAATTGCTTTTTAATAGGTGTTGTGTTAAAATTTTTTTATAAATAATCAAAGGCGGTATGATTATGGGGTATGTGTTTCTTGTTTTGGGTGTAATTGCTACAATAGTATTTTTAACAAAAAGGACTACCATTGTAACTGTTGATGTTGTTGCTATCAAATCTGTAGCAAGTATGGGCTTTATCCTTTCTGCAATATTCTTTTTTATTGATAATGAAGCCTGTCCCGATTATTTAGGCGCTTTTACAATCGGTGGTGCCTGCTTTGGTATGCTTGGTGATATTGTTCTTGATTTGAAATACAGTAAGCTCAATGACGCAGACAGATGCACCTTTTTAGGCTTCTGGACCTTTTTAATAGGTCATATTTTCTATAGTGTTGCTATGGTTTCGGTTTATGGTGTTGAATTAATAAATGCTGTATGCGTTGCCATCGGTGTAATCGCAGGCTTGATTATTGCAGTTGTGTCCGAAAAGGTTATGAAGCTTGAGTATGGTAAATTTAAAAAAATTACAATTTTATATACCGCGGTATTGTGTATGACATTAGGCTTTGCAGGTGGTTATACTATAACAGAGTGCTATACCTTACATAGCGTGCTTCTCAATATCGGCTTTGCTTTGTTTGTTCTTTCCGATGCTTTCCTTGCAGGGCTTTATTTCAGTAAGGATGAAAAGGTGAGAACCAACAGAAAGTCCATTGCTCTTAATCACGCTACCTATTATGCCGCACAGTATGTTATTGCACTTTCATTAGCATTTTACAGAGGTTAATTTATGAAAACAGAGAGATTATACTATTCAGACAGTTATATAAAAGATTTTGATGCAATCGTTATTTCTTGCGATAAAGCTGAAAAAGGCTATAAGGTTGTTCTTGATAAAACCGCTTTCTTTCCTGAGGGTGGCGGTCAGCAGGCAGATACAGGCTTTATCGGTAATACAAAAGTAAGGGACGTTCAGGAAAAAGATGATGTAATTTACCACTATGTTGATAAAGAGCTTGATGCTTCAACTGAGTATATTTGCAAAATTGATTGGGAGCAGAGATTTTTAAGAATGCAGAGCCATAGCGGTGAGCACATTGTTTCAGGTGTTGTTCATTCCTTATTCGGCTATGATAATGTGGGCTTCCATATGGAAGAGGATTATGTTACTGTTGACTTCAGTGGTGAATTGACCCGCCAACAGCTTGATGAGGTTGAAGAAAAAACCAACAGATATATTTATGATAATGTTGAAATTGAATGCTTTTTCCCAAACGAAAATGAAATAGAAAGCCTTGATTATCGCAGTAAGCTTGATTTGAAAGAGGGGGTCCGCCTTGTGAGAATAGGCGAGGCAGACCTTTGTGCTTGTTGTGCCCCTCATGTTAAAAGAACAGGGGAAATAGGTGTTGTTAAAATTCTTGATTTTATGCGCCATAGAGGTGGCGTGAGAATAGTTATGAAATCAGGCCTTAAAGCACTTTATGATTACAGAGAAAAATACGCAAGCGTTTATGATGTTTCTGTTATGCTTTCTTCCAAGCAGCACGAGATAGCATCTTATGTTGAGAAAAAAATCAGAGAAAACGAAACCCTGCACAGAAGCTTTAATGATTTTAAAATGCAGATTGCAGAAAATGACAAGGAAAATCTTTGCTTAGTTGGTGATGTTGCTCTTTTTATTTCATCATTTTATGATGCAGATATGATGAGAGAGCTTGCAAATTATGGTATGACCCAAAAAGAAATCTGTGTTATTCTTTCAGGTAGCGAGGAAAACGGATTTTCCTATGTTGCAGGTAGCCTTAACTTTGATTTGATGAAATTTGCAAAGAATTTCAATACTGCTCTTAACGGCAGAGGTGGCGGACGAGGCACAATGATTCAGGGCAAGGTTACTGCTAAAAAGGCTGATGTTTTAAATTACTTTGATAGTCTTGATTTAAATTCACTTTAATTTCATTCGGAGTACAGTTATGGATTTTAATAAGTATTTAATTGATTTTAAAAGCAAGACAGATGCCTATTTAAAGTCGGAAGCACAATGCTATGATTCAGGGGATGCATCTCAGCTTTTGCTTTATAATAATGTTGAAAAAAGCATCTTCAACGAGCTTGTAGCCCAGTACGAAGGCAAAAAGTTGTATGATAATAAAATAGAAAATAACGAGTTTTTCTTTTGCGTTGACGAGGATGTTTTGCTTTCCTTTGGCCATTATGAGTGTGATAACTCCATCAGAATTTTTCTTGACGGCAAAACTGCCTTGCCTCAATATAAAAAAGAGCAATATTCAAATAATTCCGAAACAACTCTTTGGCAGTTTGAGGTAGACCATACCCTGATAGACTGTGGTATGTGCTATATTCTTCGCACCTGCGAAGGCTCATTTTTTATAATTGACAGTGCTCACACATATTCCGTCAAGGACTGTGACAGAATTTATGATTTCCTTCGTGAACGTACACCCAAGGGTCAAAAAGTGCTTATTAAAGGTTGGTTTTTAAGTCACGGCCACGAGGACCATATTGCTCAGTTTATGAACTATATCCGTTATTATATGCACGATACAATCATTGAAAGAGTTTATCATAATTTTGTTCCCAATGATCACAGAGATGGTACATATTGGACACCGTCAAATCTTAATTATGTAACAGCTTTCTATGAGTTAATGGAAAAACATCCTGAAATTCCTGTTTGCAGATTGCATACGGGTATGTATTTTTATGCAAATAATATTCGTTTTGATGTTTTGTGTTCTCACGAAGATGTATTCCCCGGTGACAATGAAAATTATAACGATTCATCCGTTGTTATTATGGCTCAGGCAGAAGGAACCAAAATATTGTTTCCGGGTGATGCAGGTCATGAGGAAAGCTATATTCTTGAGGCTCGCTACCCCGGATATTTAAAATCTGACATAGTTCAGCAGGCTCATCACGGGCATTTTGGCACAACCGATAAATTCTATGAGCTTGTTAATGCCGAGGTTGCTCTTTTTCCTGTTACTCAGATTAAATTTGATGAGGAGCTACCAAGGCAGTCCGCCAACAGAAAATCATTGGAGATTTCCAAATATTATTTCATAGCCTCAAACGGTACCGTTGAGATACCCTTGCCTTATAAATCAGGAGAATTCAGGCTTTTTCCTGATGAAACCTTTGAAAGCTTTTCAGGTGTTTTCAATCTCTGGGCTTATGAGTATACAAAGGAAAGAAAAGAGCAATTATACAAGGAATATCTTCAGCGTGGCGGTAAGCCGATGGATGAATATAAGAATGGTTTTTGATTATGCTTTTTGATTATACATTAATCCGCTCAAATCGAAAAAGTGTTTCTATTCAGGTGGATACGGATTGCAATATTACAGTGCGCGCTCCTATGAGAACCTCTCAAAAGGAGATAGATAAAATTCTTCTTGAAAAGAAGGCTTGGCTTGAAAAAGCTGTTATTTCACAAAGAGAAAAGAAAAAGGAAATTAAAGAATATTCCGAGGAAGATATAAAGCTTTTACGCAAAAAAGCGAAGGAAATAATACCGCAAAAAGTGGAATATTATGCAAATTTAATGCAAGTTAACCCGAATTCAGTGAAAATTAATTCTGCTAAAAAACGATATGGCTCTTGTTCGGGAGCAAATAATCTGAATTTTTCCTTGTATCTTATGGACAAGGATGAAAGGTTTATTGACTATGTTGTGGTCCACGAGCTTGCTCATATCAGGCACCATAATCATAGCAAGGATTTTTATAAATTTATTGAACAATTTATGCCTGACTATAAAGAAAGAATGAAGCTTTGAGGTGAAATTTATGGAAAAATCTGTTTTACATTATTTACTTAACGGAATTGTTAAGGGACACGGCAAAATGTCCTTAAAATCAAAACAAGCTCAACCCCTTGAGCCTGTTGAGGTGGATTTCATTGACAAACCTACTGCAGATAAATACACCGTAGGCTTTCATCGAGAGGTTATTCTTCCTGATGATATTGAAACTAAGAAATATTATATTGCAGGCTACGGTGAAAATAATCCTGCAAGAGGTGTTATAGACCCTCAATATGCACATGCAGTGTGGATTGATGACAACACTCAAAGAGGTGGTGTATTATTAATTTCCCTCGATGTTGTTGGGCTTCTTAATAAGGATGTAAATAAGATTCGCGAGCTTCTGAAGGGCTTTTCAAAGCAGACCTGCTGCAGATATATCGGAGTTATGTCTACTCATAACCACGCAGGTATTGATACAATGGGTATATGGGGTAAATTACCCTTTAGCGGTAAAGACGAAAAGTTTATGAATATTCTTTTTGAAGCCGTTGTTAAATGTGCCTTTGAGGCTTATAATAATCGTAAAAACGGCGATTTATATTTGGGTGAAATTGAGGTTCCCGATATGCAGGAGGATATCAGAACACCTGTCGTATATTCAAAAACTCTCACTCGCTTCCGCTTTGTTCCCGATGATAATTCAAAAGAAATATGGATGCTCAACTTTGCTTCTCATTCGGAATCTCTTCAGGGCTGCAATCACCTTGTAAGTGCCGATTTCCCTTGTTATTTAAGAGAAAAAATCAGAAATACTACAGGTGCAGAAGCCTTTTATACAGTTGGTGCCATCGGTGGTATGATAAGTATGGAAATTCCCGATGAAAATGTTCTTCGCAATGAGCATCGTCTTATTGAATCAACAAGGAATATCGGCTATAAGCTTGCAGATTATGCAATTTCAATTGACAATGATAAAAAGCTTGAGCCTATTGTGAATTTTGCCAGAAAAGAGTTCTATGCAGATGTTGAAAATCCTGTTCTGACCATTGCCTGTGATATCGGTATTTTATCTGCAGATAAATACACACGAAAGGGTGCGCCTAATTATTGGTGCTTGAAATCCGAGGTAACATATTTTGAAATCGGTGGCAAAAAGCTTTTGCTTTTACCCGGTGAATTGTTCCCCGAGCTTGTTTTTGGTGGGGCTTTAAGTGCAGAAGAGTCTGCAACAGGTAAAGGTGCAGAAATTAATCCAAAGCTTTTATGCGACATTGTAGATGATGAAAACATACTTGTTTTTGGTCTTGCGAATGACGAATTGGGTTATATTTTACCTCCTAATGACTTTATTCTTCACGAAAAATCACCCTACATAAACAACGGCAGAGACAGACACAACCGACGCCATTATGAAGAAACAAATTCAATGGGTCCCAAAACGGCTCAGGTTATTGCAGATGCTGTTGAAGAAATTATTGAATCTATAAATAAATAAGAGAAATCCCTTACATCAAATTTAATGTTTGGTGTAAGGGATAATTTATTTATATTTTTCGCATTCTGCAACTGCTAATCTGTCGCATCTTTCGTTTTCGGGGTGCTCATTGTGACCCTTTACCCATTTGAATATAACCTGATGCTTATGGAGAAGCTCTAACATTTGCCCCCATAAATCGGGGTTGAGGGCGGGCTTTCTGTCTGCTTTTCTCCATCCGTTTTTCTTCCAGGAATAAACCCATCCTTGATTTACCGCATCACAAACATATTTTGAATCTGTTGTAACAATAGCGTTGCAAGGCTCCTTTAAAGCAGAAAGGGCAGAAATAACGGCAGTTAATTCCATTCTGTTATTAGTGGTTTCCTTTTCACCGCCGCTTAATTCCTTTTCGATTCCGTTGTATCTTAAAATTGCGCCCCAACCACCCGGACCGGGATTGCCACTGCAAGCGCCATCTGTGAATATTTCTACTGTTTTCATATATTTTTCCTTGTTTTAATTTTTTTATATCATACCACAATTTATTGGAATTTAAAAGTATTTTTATAATTTAATTTTTAGCTTTATGTGGGATATAATTTTAAAAGGGGGTTGTGGGATGTATTTAGTTTTTGTAAATTTTTCAGAAAATAACAGTTTGTTAACCGAACAGTTGAATGTTCGGTCTTTTTATGATTTAGGTGTTTTGAATAAGCTATTACCCGAGGTTCAGTTAACTAATTTTTCACCTTCAGACGTTCAGAAGGTTTTTTTGTTTGAATCGGAAAAAACAATGGATTTTCCCTTGTTTAAATCAAAAAATGTAACCCTGACAGATTTTATAAAAATTTTATTTGAGTTTAATATTTCAGATAAAATTTTATTAATACGAAATGATGTTTATTTTGAAAGTGATATTGCAGATTATGAAAAGCATCACAGAGGAGATGAAGTGATTGCCTTTGCTGATAACGAGGGCTATTGCTATGGCGTTCTCACATCTGTTGGTGCTCTCAGAAGACTATTCAATAAAAATACATCCCTTAAAGCTTTATTCACTCATAGTCAAAGGTTGGCAGATATCCACATTATTCCAATCGGATACACTAAAACTCTTAATACAGTAAAGGATTACAAAAGTCTGCTTTTTGATATTTTAAACGGTAAAACAAATTTTAAACCCCCGCATATTGCTGAGGGCATTTTTACTGAAGCCTCTGTTCCTGAAAGTGATTTTTCTATTATACCTCCCGTATATATCGGTGATTCTGTTCAGATTGAAAGCGGTTGCATTATAGGTCCCGATGCAGTGATTCAGAATAATACCTTGATTTCTTCCGATACAACAATTAAAAACAGTATTCTTTTTGAAGATGTATATGTTTCATCCCATTGTTATATAAATGGAGCGATTTGTTGTAAAAACTCATCAATAAAACGCAATTCTGCAGTATTTGGCGGCTCTGTTATTGGCGAAAATTCGTTAGTGGGCGAGGATATGCTTGTGGAAAACGATTCGGTTATTAATAAAAATGTGAAATTCGACACATTTATAAAATCACCCTTTACCGAGAAAATGAATAATATTTTTCATAATGAATTCAATGCTGTTTCACCTGACAAAGCGGCTCTTTTGGGCTCGGCAATTGGAAATGTCTTCAAAAAACCAAAGATTCTGATTGCGAGTGACGGCTCTCCCGATTCATTGGCTATTAAATTGGCGCTTTTGAGTGGTCTGATATTATCGGGAGCAGAGTGTTTTGATATTGGTGTTGCTTTCAAATCATTTGTTTTTTTTGGCTTGTCATACTGTGAGTGTGATTATTCAGTTTTTGTAAGTTCAAAAAACGGGGGAACAGATGTTCAAATATTCAACAGGGAAAATATTCCAATAAGTAAAACGGATTGCTGTAATCTGTTTGATTTTTGCAATAAGGGTAAGTTTAACCTTACGGAACAAAGGAATTGTAAGCCCATAAGACAAATTTATGGATTAAGAAAAATGTATATACGGGAAATTACCTCTGCTTATGCTGATAATATTGAAAATTTTCCGATTGTTGATTGCGAAAACGAAATAATTTTTAAAATGATTGAAGAAATTAAAACAAAAACCGCAGGTCTTAATAATAGAAAAGAAAAATTATATGTAAATATTAATGGTACGGGCACAAAGGTCAGCATAACCTTTAAAGGAAAAGTATATAGTGAAAAAGCTTTGAAAAAATTGGTGAGCTTTTATTTCAAAAAAGCTCGGAATAATGGTGAACACATCAATAATTATTTTGAAAAGCTCTGGAAAAGTGATTGTATTTTTCTTGTTTTTTCGGTTATTTATATTATAGAAAAAACCCAAAAAGATATATCCGCTTTGATAGAAGAGCTACCGGCTTTTTTTATAGAAACAAAGGCAATTAAGGCTAATCTTAAGGCAGGGGATTTTGCCCGTAAATTCAATGATTTCAACAATATTTCCTGCAAAAATAATGCCTATGACATACCGTTGAAAAATGGCATTGTGAGAGTTGTTAAATCGAAAAAAAACAATAATGTTAAGATGCTTTGTGCATCCTCGGATTTATCCGTTTCAAAAGAAATTTGTGATTATATAAGTTGTCTGTTAAATACTCATGATGCTTGACATTGCATTTAAATAATAGTATTATATATTATTGAATATAATAAAATAGGTTATTATGCCGTCTTGTTTCTGACGGCTCTACATATTACAAATCTTAAGTAGGAGATTTTTATGCAAAAAGAAAATAAGAAGAAGGTGTCTTCTGAGACTTCTGTGCAGAATAAGAAAACCAATAAAAAGTCAAACCAGTCTGCTAAAAGCCACAAAAATCAAGCTGCTGCAAAAACGAAGCAGAAGAAAACAAATGCAACTGCAAGCAAAAATAAAAACACCTCAAAAAGCAATTCACAAAAAAATACCCGTTATTCCAAAATAACCCCGCCAAAGAGAAAGGAGCCCGTTAAAATTTCTTTCTTAGGTGGTATTAACGAGGTTGGTAAGAATATGACTTGCTATGAATACGGTAAGTCTATGTTGATTGTTGATTGCGGTCTTGCTTTTCCTGAATCTGACCAATTGGGCGTTGACTTTGTTATTCCTGATTTCACATTTGTTGAAAGGAATATTGACAAAGTAAAGGGTATTATCATTACTCATGGCCATGAGGACCATATCGGCGCATTGGCATATCTTCTGAAAAAAGTTAACATTCCCGTTTATGCAACCTTGCTTACTGCAGGGCTTATCAATGGCAAATTAAGTGAGCATAAGCTTGAGCATGAGGTCAAAATTCATATCGTTGAAGCAGGCGATACTATAAAATTAGGTGATTTTGATGTTGAGTTTATCAAAGTCAACCATTCAATTCCCGATGCAGTTGCTTTGGCAATTAAATGTGAAGCAGGCACAATTGTTCAGACGGGTGACTTTAAAATTGATACCTGTCCCATCGATGGTAGCAGAATCGACCTTTCCCGTTTTGCAGAATTAGGAAACGAGGGGGTGCTTTGCCTTCTTTCTGATTCAACAAACGCAGAGCAGCCGGGCTATTCTCAGAGCGAAAGTAAGGTTGGTGAAACCTTCAGAAGCCTCTTTAATCAGGCAGGGGACAGACGAATTATAATCGCAACCTTTGCTTCAAACCTCCATCGCGTTCAGCAGATTATAGATATTGCCGAGCAGACAGGCAGAAGGGTTGCACTTTCAGGCAGAAGTCTTGAAAATGTTGTTGCAATTGCCTCTGAATTAGGCTATATCAATATTCCCGACGGAACATTAATCGGTATTGATGAAATCAAAAGATATTCAGACGACCGGCTTGTTATTGTAACAACGGGTAGCCAGGGTGAGCCTATGTCCGCTCTTTCAAGAATGGCACAGGGTGGTCACAGAAAGGTAACTATCGGCTACAACGACTGTGTTATTATTTCTGCTCGTCCTATACCGGGTAACGAGAAAACCGTTTATAAGGTTATTAATGATTTGCTTAAATTAGGCGCTCGTGTTATTTACGAGAAAATGTATGATGTTCACGTTTCGGGCCACGCTTGTCAGGAAGAGCTTAAAATTATGCTTTCTCTTGTTAAGCCTAAATATTTTATCCCCGTTCACGGTGAACAGAAGCATCTGAGGTATCACGCCCGCCTTGCCGAGAGTGTTGGTGTTGACAGTAACAATATAATCATTGCAGATAACGGCTATGAAATTTCCGCTACCGAAACAAATATTTCCGTTTCGGGTACTGTTGCCAACGGCAAGGTATATGTTGATGGTTATGGTGTGGGTGACGTGGGCGCTCGTGTAATGAAGGAGCGTTTGCATCTTGGTCAGGATGGAATTATAATCATCGCAGCTACTATTGATGGTGCATCGGGTGAGCTTTTGAGCGGTCCTGAGGTTGTTTCCAAGGGCTTTGTATATGTTAAAGAGGCGGAGCTTTTAATGAATGAAGCGGTTAAGGTTTCTATGCGTGTTATTGATAGCTTCCCGCCATATAGCTTTGACATTAACGCTATGAATACAAAGCTTCGTGATGAAATTTCAAGGCTTATGTATGAAAGAACAAAGCGAAATCCTATGATTTTGCCCATATTATTAGAGGTTTAAATATGAAAATTCTGGCATTGTTTTATCAGAACCCTGCAGGCTATCTGGCTTCTTTGTTGCTTTTGGTGTTTTCTGCAGTAAGCTTTGCTATAAACAATAATACAGCTTTAATTTTCCTTTTAGCATTTATTTTCGTTTTTTCTGCTAATGTGCTTTACTCGGTTCTGTCCTTTAAAGCAACGCGAAAATATATAAAGGAAGTTAATAAATCTCTGTCTCAGGAAAAAATCAGTAATGTTGATTCGTTCCCGTTGCCTTGTGTAATGTGCGATATGAAGGGTAACATTGTGTGGTTTAATAAAGAGTTTGGAGATCGTGTTATAACAGATAAGCAAAAGGTTTCGATTTACGACTTTTTCAAGGATTATAATTTTTATTCCTATTCAGAGCTTAAAACTGCCGATTCTGAATTTAACGGCAAAATGTACACTGCCTTTATCACAAGAATTAAAAGCAAAACAAGTCCTATGCTTTGCTTTTATTTCTTCGATGATACATATATGAAGGAAACTGAACAGGAATATAAGCTTTCAAGGCCGTTTGTAATGTCAATATCTGTTGATAATATTGACCAGCTTTTCAGGCAGCTTACCGACAGTAAATTTGCTCAGATATCAAGTGGTATTGAAAGTAAAATTGAAGATTGGCTTAAGGACGAAAAATTAATTCTTAAGAAAACAGGCAACGGCAACTTTTTTGTTATAGGCGAAAAAAGGAATCTTGACCATTTATCTGCGGAAAAATTTTCTGTATTGAAGGATGTGCGTGAATACAAGCACAACAACACACCTGTTAACGCAACTCTTTCAATCGGTGTAGGAACAGGCGCAGATTTTTCCGAATGTGAGGCAAGGGCAAAAAAGGCACTTGAAATGTCCTTGGGCAGAGGTGGCGACCAGGCTGCAGTTTATACCGAGAACGGCTATATTTACTATGGCGGTATGTCAAACCTTGCAAATGATAATTCAAGGGTTTCACCTCGTCAGACTGCCGCTAATATTTCCACTCTTGTTAAGAAATACAAGAAGGCAATAGTTGTCGGCCATAAATTTTCGGATTATGATGCAGTTGGCTCTGCAATGGGAATTAAATTCTTTGCAGAAGCAAATGGTGTTCAGGCGTATGTTGCCATTGATGAAAAAACAACATTAGCTGAATCTTTAGTTGATGTTTCTGCCAAGAACGGCTTTGATGGGTTTATTTCACTTGATGAAGCTCTTGAAATGTGCGACAATGATACTATTCTTTTTGTTGTTGATACTCACAGAAAATTCCTTATTGATGAGCCTGAGCTTTATGAAAAATCAAAAGCAAAGGTGGTTATAGATCATCACAGGCGCTCGGATGATTTTATTAACGATGCAGATATTTTTTATCATCATCCCTCACCGTCTTCAACCTGCGAAATGGTTACTGAGTTAATTGAATATTCAACAATTCAATCTACTCTTCCGCCTGTGATTTCAACTGCACTTCTTTCAGGTATAGTTCTTGATACCAAGGAATATGTCTTAAGAACATCAAGGAGAACCTTTGAAGCGGCGGCATTTTTAAAAGAGCACAAGGCAGATACAGTTGCAGTTAAAAAGCTTTTCTCTGTCAGTACCGATATGATAAATATGAAAAATGAAATTCTCAGTGATGCAGAAATTTATAACGGATGTATGATTTCTGCTACTGAAAGCAACAGTCCCGATTTAAGAATTGTAACTGCTAAGGCGGCAGATGAGATGCTTAATATCGAAAATGTTAAAGCGTCCTTCGTTTTATCATATATCGGTAAGGATGTTGTTCAGATTTCCGCCCGCTCTTTTGGTGAAGAGAATGTTCAGTTAATTATGGAAAATCTTGGTGGTGGCGGTCATAGCACAATGGCTGCATCCCAGATTAAAAATACAGATATAGAAAATGCAAAATCAATGCTTATAAAAGCTATTGAAACCTATAATTCAGCAAAATAATCTTTCCTCGGAGGTACAAATAAATGGATGTTATTTTAAAAAGTGATGTAAAGGGTCTCGGTAAAAAAAGTGAAAAGGTAAGCGTTTCCGATGGCTATGCAAGAAATTTCTTGTTCCCTCGCGGTCTTGCCGCAGAAGCAACTGCACAGACTCTTTCAGAAATGAAAAACAAGCAATCTTCAGAGCAGTTCAAGGCAGAGGAGGAGCTTAAAGCGGCAAAGCAGAGCGCAGAAAAGATTAACAATAATACTGTTGTTCTCAAAGCTAAGGGCGGTGCAAACGGCAAGCTTTTCGGCTCTGTAACCGCAAAGGAAATTGCGGTTGTGGTTTCGAATCAATTTAAGGTTTCTGTTGATAAAAGAAAAATCACTGTTGACGATATCAAAGCATTCGGCACATATAATGCTCAGGTTCGTCTTCATCCCAAGGTTACTGCATCCTTTAAAGTGCAGGTTGTAGAAGAATAAAATCTTCGGAAAGGTAAAAAGAAATGGCTGATAAGAATAAAATGCCTGTTTTTGATGGTGTGGATTTGCCATACAGTCTTGAAACCGAACAAGCTGTTATCGGTTCAATTTTAATTAATCCGGAATGCGTTACTGTTGTTTTATCACATCTTAAGCCTGATTACTTTTACATTGACCAGCATCGCGCCATTATGGATGCGGTGATGATTCTTGATACATTGGGCTCAAGAATTGATGCGCTTACAATTCTGGATAAATTAAGCAGTAATGCAAATTTCAAAGTTGATGATAATAAAAACTATCTTTTTCAGCTTGCACAGATGGTACCAAGTGCCGCCAATGTTGAAAACTACTGTAAAATTGTAAAAGAAAAATATTTCCTTCGTTCATTAATAAAAATTTCAAAGGAAACCATTGATTCTGCAGTTGATGGTAGCGCAGAGGCTGAAAAGATTTTGGACTCTGCAGAGCAGAAGATATATGATATAAGAAAAGGCAGGGCAGTCGGCTCTCTTCAGAAATTAAGCGATGTGATTTCTTCTGAGGTTTACCCTAACCTTGTAAAGATTTCTTCAGAGAATTCCGAGGAGTTCAAGGGTATTCCAACGGGTTTTTCAAAGCTTGATGAAATAACCTCAGGTCTCAATCGTTCTGACCTTGTGCTTATTGGTGCCCGTCCTGCAATGGGTAAAACAAGCTTTGCCCTTAATATTGCAAGAAATGTTGGTATGACAGGCAAAAAGGTTATCTTTTTCTCATTGGAAATGTCAAACGAACAGCTTGCAGCCCGTGTTCTTTCAACAGAAGCACGAGTTGAAAGCAATAAGCTTCGTTCAGGCAATATTTCCGATGAAGAGTGGGCTCGTCTTGCTCAGGCAACTGACAGGCTTACAAGATGCAACCTTTATTTTGATGATACATCAACAATCACAGTCCCCGATATTAAATCGAAAATAAAGAGAACAAAGGATGTAGATTGCATTGTTATTGACTACCTCGGTCTTATGCAATCAGCAACCAAGAAGGAAAACAGAGTTCAGGAAATTACGGAAATTACCCGAGGTCTTAAGATGCTTGCAAAGGATTTGAAAATTCCTGTTGTTTGTTGCGCTCAGCTTTCCCGAGGTCCTGAAAAGAACGGCAAATCCTCAAACAGACCAATGCTTTCTGACCTTCGTGATTCGGGCTCTATTGAGCAGGATGCCGATATTGTTATGATGCTCTATCGTGAGGGCTATTATAAAAACGGTGCTCAGAATCCTGACGAGGTTGATATGACAAAGGCTGATGTTGATGTTGCAAAAAACAGACACGGTCCCACAGACAGAATTCAGCTTCATTGGGATGGTCAGTTCACTCTTTTCTCAACTCTGGAGTATAGAGATGAATAATTTTACAAGACTTGTTACTGAAAAATTTTTTGCAACAGTTTGTAAATTTAATATGCTTGAAAATACCCATACAGTTATTGTCGGCTTTTCAGGTGGCGCAGATTCTGTTTGCCTTCTTCATCTGTTGCAGAAATATAAAGAAAAATTGGGTTATAACATCAAGGCGGTTCATATAAATCACGGCATACGCGGTGAGGAAGCCTGTAGGGATGAATGCTTTGCAAAAAGCTTTTGTAAGGAACATTCAATTCCTTTTGAGGTTGTTCGGATTAATTGCATCGAGGAAGCCGAAAAATCCAAGGAGTCTCTTGAAGAATGTGGCAGACGATTAAGGTATAAAGCTTTTGAAAGCTTCTGTAATAATAGCTGCAAAATTGCAACCGCCCATAATGCAAATGATAATACTGAAACGGTTCTTTTGAATATTATAAGAGGTACAAGTGTAAAAGGCTTATGCGGAATACCTTATGTGAGAAATAATATTATAAGACCTGTTCTTGATTGCTCAAGAGCCGAAATTGAGGGGTATTGTAAAGAAAATAATCTTTCTTTTATTACGGACAGCACTAATTTGTGTGATGATTTTACCCGTAATAAAGTAAGGCATAGAATTTTACCTGTTATTGAATCTATAAATCCTTCGTATTTAGATGCATTTTCGTCCTTATGCGATAATGCAGATGCGGTTAGCGGATTTATTGATGTTGAATCTGATGTGCTATTAAAAATTGCCGAAAAAGGCAAATATATATACGACAGAAGCATTCTGTTGAATGATGATTCTGCCGTGTGTGCTGAAACGATTTTTAAAGCATATAAAGTTTTTTCGGGTAAAGCTCTCGACAGTAAGAAAATCAAAGCACTTCAAGGCTTGTTGAAGGATGGCGGTCGTATTCAGCTTTACGGTGAGGATTTTGCCGAAGTGAAAAAGGATTATTTGAGATTTTATAAGGCAAACAGCTCAAAGGAAGGTGTTACATATATAATTGAGGATTTCCCTTTTTCTGCAGAGCCAAATAACTTTTCTGTCAATTTGGAAAAAATTTCTGATAATTCAAAAATTGTTAACCAAAACAATAGCTGTGATGTGATAGACTATGATACAGTTGTTGGCAGGCTTGTTTTAAGAAACAGAAAAGCAGGGGATGAATTCACTTTTAATAAACGTGGTGTTACAAAAACATTAAAAAAGCTATTCACTGAGGAAAATATACCAATCGAAATCAGAAACAAATTACCTGTTATTTCAGATGATTCAGGCGTTGTCTGGGTTTTTGGTTTAGGTGTTACAAAAAGATGTTTACCTTCAGAGAATTCTGATAATATTGTTTTGATTAGGGGAGAAAATAATGATAAGTAAAAATATGCTGGAGGATATTGAAAGGGTTCTTATTTCTGAGGAAGAATTGCAAAAAATTGTAGCTGGTTTGGGTAGAAAAATCAGTGAGGATTACAAGGATAAGGATTTGTTGCTTGTCAGTGTTCTTAAGGGCTCTGTTATTTTTATGGCAGACCTTATGAGAGCAATTACCATTCCTTGCAATATTGATTTTATGGCAGTATCAAGCTATGGTTCAGGCACAAAATCAAGCGGTGTTGTTAAAATTATAAAGGACCTTGATAAAAATATTGAAGGTAAGGACCTTCTTATTGTTGAAGATATTCTTGATAGCGGCAATACTCTTTTCTATCTCAGAGAGTTACTTGCTGCAAGAAAACCAAACAGTATTAAAATCTGTACTCTTGTTGATAAGCCCGAAAGACGAGAGGCAGATATTATACCCGATTATATCGGTAATTCCGTGCCCAATGAGTTTATTGTTGGTTATGGTCTTGACTATGATGAATACTACAGAAACTTGCCATTCATTGGTGTATTAAAAGAGTCTGTTTACAATAATTAAAGAGGTGAACAATCATAAAACACGCAGACAAAATCAAGGCAATTCTGCCTTACATTATTATTCCGTTGATACCGCTGCTGCTTCTTTCTTGGTATTCTTCTGACGGAGCAAAGAAAACAAATCTTGAATATTATCAGGTTATTGAGCTTTTTGATAAGGGTGAGGTTACAAAATATAGCCTTAATATCGGCTCAGGCGCTTTAACCTATGAATTAAAGGATGGAACATCGGCAAAATACTCTGTTCCTAATGTTTCTCTTTTTATTGATGATATTCATAACAGTGTTGTTGAATATAACAGAGAAAATCCCAAAAATCCCATTAAGTTCAATTATGTGTCCGGTGCTTCCGGCTCAATAATTTTACAGCTGATTCCCAGTATTTTCTGTGTGCTTCTTGTTATAGTGGGCGGTTATTTCTTTATGAAGAAAATGAACAATTCAATTTCTTCCGAAAATAATCGTGCTATGGGCTTCGGTAAAGCGAGAGTTAAATTCGGTAAGGATGAAAAAAGAAAAACAACCTTCAAGCAGGTTGCAGGTGCGGATGAGGAAAAAGAGGAATTGCAGGAAATTGTTGAATTCCTGAGAGACCCTCAGAAGTTTACCGAGCTTGGTGCGAGAATCCCCAAGGGTGTTCTTCTTGTTGGCCCTCCCGGTACAGGTAAAACATTACTTGCTCGCGCAGTAGCAGGTGAGGCTGATGTGCCCTTCTTCTCAATTTCGGGTTCCGATTTCGTTGAAATGTATGTTGGTGTCGGTGCATCCCGTGTCCGTGACCTTTTTGATCAGGCTAAAAAGAGCTCACCATCAATTATATTTATTGATGAAATTGATGCAGTGGGTCGTCATCGTGGTGCAGGTATGGGTGGCGGTCACGATGAGCGTGAGCAGACCCTTAACCAGTTGCTTGTTGAAATGGATGGCTTTGGCAATAACGAGGGTATAATTATCATAGCCGCAACAAACCGTCCTGATATTCTTGACCCCGCACTTTTAAGACCCGGTCGTTTTGACCGTCAGGTTACTGTTGGCAGACCTGATTTGAAGGGCAGAGAAGAGATACTCAAGGTTCACGCCAAGAACAAGCCTCTTGCACCTGATGTTGATTTGAAGAGCGTTGCTCATGCTACCATCGGTTTTGTTGGTGCAGACCTTGAAAACCTTATGAATGAAGCTGCTCTTCTTGCCGCTAAACGAAACAAAAAAGCCATAACAATGACTGAAATTGATGAGGCGGCTGTTAAGGTTGAGGTGGGTACTGAAAAGAAATCCCACAAGTATACCGAAAAAGATAAGAAAATGACTGCATATCACGAAGCAGGTCACGCAGTTGTTGCGTATTATCTTAAGAATTCTGACCCTGTTTATGAAATATCAATTATTCCTCGCGGAATGGCAGGCGGTTATACACTTTACAGACCTGATGAAGATTCTTCCTTCACAAGCAAAACAGAAATGATTGATAAAATTATTTCCTTAATGGGCGGTAGAGTTGCAGAAAAGCTTATTGGTGATGATATTTCAACGGGACCCTCTTCAGATATTTCCAGAGCATCCGATATTGCCAGGGGAATGGTTACCCGTTATGGTATGAGTGAAAAGCTTGGCCCTGTTGTTTACGGCAAGGATAATGACCAGGTATTCTTAGGAATGGATTATAATCACACTAAAAACTATTCCGATTCTTACGCTACTCAGATTGACGATGAAATCAAAAATATCGTTATTGATTGTGAGCGTAAATGTCGTGAAATTCTTGAAGAGCATAAGGATAAGCTTGTGCTTGTTGCAGAAACTCTGATAGACAAAGAAAAAATTCATAAAGACTTGTTCCTTAAGCTTATGGATGAAAATTATTCTCCTGAAGAAGAGATTGAAGTTGTTGAAGATACTGATGAAGGTATTGAAATTGTTGAGACAACAGAAACAATTTCAACTGCAGAAGAAACAACTGAAAAAGAAAAAACAGAAGAATAAAATGAAATCCTCGGTAACCGTAAAAGTTATCGAGGATTAGCTTTATTCAAAAAAATCGTATATTTCAGAGTAATCGTTTATGTAGTAGTTGCAGAGTTTTTTTACAGTTTCGGGGTCTGCTTTTTCTGAAACATCTTTGATACCTAAAATATTGTAACCGGCGCTGTTTGCGGTTTCAATGGCATAAAGAGCATCTTCAAAAACGAAGGTGTTTTCCTTCGGAGTTCCCAGGTGCTTTAATGCAACATCATAAATAACCGGTGAATCTTTACCTGCACCAACGCTTCCACAAGTGAAAATCTCTGAAAAATATTCTCGGATTCCGTTCCTTTCTAATGCTTTTTCAACCAGGTGCTTATCCGTTGCAGTGGCAACACACATTTTTACATTTCTGTTTTTCAGAAATTCTAAAAATTCTTTTACCCCATCTTTTTTTATTACTTCATTAAAATAAAAGCCTTGTACCAAGGAATTTACCTCATTAACTATTTCCATAACTGTGGCAGTAGGGTCAATATTTTTAATATAATATTCAGCTGCCTGAACCATACTCATTTTTGTAAACTCATCTTCAATACCTTCAGGTGCTTCAACGCCTTTGTTCTTTAAAAAGAGTAAGCCGATATCACTCCAGATATGCATAGAATCAAGTATTGTGCCGTCAAGGTCAAATATTGCGCCTTGAATGTTTTTTATATCATTATTCATTGTTTTTACCTTGCCTTTCCCATATAATTAATAGCTTTCCTTTTTCAACAGATATTGTTACTTTTTTATTATTGAATTTATTACTTGTTCCTAAAGGAAATTCAACGCAAAGCCTTCCGTTTACCAATTCGTAATATGCGCCCTTTATATTCACATTTTCGCATTCTTCAAGAGCAAAAATTGAAATGTTGCCCTTGTTTTCTTCAGGGAAGGTGATTTTGCTGTTTTTTATAACTGTAAAATTCTCTTTGTTTCCGTAAAAAACTGCATTACCGCCTCTTTCAGCTATATAACATGCGGTCTGTATATTGGCAAATGTATGGTCTAGTCTGCCACCGATACCACCAAAAATCCGAAAATTTCTATAACCCTTTTCTAAACCTGATTTCACGGCTAACATTGTATCGGTATCATCTTTTTCAATTGGGTGAATAATAGTATTTTTATCGCTTGGTGTATAACCTAAAGAGTCAAAATCCCCGATTATATAATCCGGGATGATGCCGAGATGCCGGGTGTTTTTAATTCCTGCATCTGCTGCTATAACAAGGTCTTCCTTTGATATTTCGAAGTTGAAAGCTTCAACGGGTAATGCTCCGAAAATATAACAATACATTTTTTCACCAACTTTGATTGTTCTAAAAAACACCGTCAGTCTGACGGTGCTTTTTAATCAGAATATTCCGTATGTAATCAATGACATAATAAGCCCTGCAATAAAAACACCTAAAGCAATAATGGGCAAGCATTTTTTCATTCTAAGGTCCATAAGTGCAGCAATCAGAGCACCTGTCCAACCGCCTGTGCCCGGAAGGGGAATTGCAACGAATAAAAGAAGCCCCCATTCCTGATACTTGATAATGGTATCTTTTTTCTTTTCTGAACGAGCCTCGAGCTTGTCCACAATTTTTGCAAAGACTTTATATTTTCTCATCCATTTGAAAATTCTTCTGATAAATAGAAGGATAAACGGAATGGGAATCATATTACCGATATAGCAAATAACAAAAGCCTGTATGAAGGGTAACTCAAATAATCTTGCGGCAATCATCCCGCCTCTGATTTCGAGAACAGGGCAAAGAGAAATGAGAAACGCAACAAGCTGTGGCGGGAAGTCATTCTGAAAAAAATCAACAATTGATGTTACAATGCTTTCAACCATTTTTTACCTCGCTGATGTAGTTATTGTTTAATAAGAACTCTCGTGCATCGGTGAGAATTGTTTTATCATTTTCAAATTTAAGATTTTTAAGGGCATTTTCATAAGTCAACCAAACATAATCTTCAATTTCTTCAACTTGAATTTTTGTTTGAGTATCCTTTGTTGATGCAACATAAATCTGAACTGTTTTCTGAATTCTGTTCTGAATTGAGTATTGGGATTTACTGATAAAGCCGGGGATAATATCAATGTGTATGCCCGCTTCCTCAAGCACCTCGCGTTTTGCGGTCTCTTCAAGCGATTCGCCCGCTTCAACATGCCCCTTAGGGAAGCTCCAGTTTGAGCTGCGGCGATTTCTTATAAGAAGGTATCTGTAATCCTCATTGATTTTTCTGTAAACAACCGCACCACAGGAACGCTCATAGTAGCAATCAAGAGAATAGGGGCGACCTTCTGTATAAAATTTAATTAAATTATCAATTTCCCAATTGATAAATCTTTTTGACTTTGGTGAAGCTATCAGCTTTTGCTCGCCGTTGTCACGGAATTTTAAAATTGCTATAACTCTGCCGTCAAAATGTCTGACCGGATTATCAATCCCTAAAATTAAAACGCCGCTGATAGGGGATGATACTTTAAAATTGCCCATAGGCTTGCCGTGATTAAGTTTATAGGTTTGTCCGTTTGGCAGAGGTGAACCGACAGGGTCGGTTATGCAAACTCTAACTAATTTGCCTAACATAATGTTAACCTCACGAAATTAAGAAAATCTACCCTACATTATAATACCTTTTTTTAGTAGTTGCAATATGAAATATAATAAATGTCATAGAAATTTTGAGTGTTTTCACATTGAATTATTGTTGATTATTGAGATTTCTTGTGTTATATTTGAAATACAATATTTAACGGGGGTGGTAAGTTATGAAAAAAATATTTTCATTAATTGTATGTTTTTGCGTATTGTTTTCTTCAATGACCACCGTCGCAATTGCTTACCATAACGAATCACTTGTAATTACGGATACTATCGAAGATAGTTGGATTGTTGATGTTAAGGGAGAAAATCTTAGTATTCAGGATAGTGAAAATAAAAAGTTCTATTACCAAGGTAGCGAATTTGCAATAGATTATAATTGCTACCAGTTTCTTGATACTGCTCAAAAGTATATTTACGATTCAATCCTTGAAAATTGCGGTAAATTAAGCTTTACTATAAGTTTTGATAACGGAGTTTTTTTATATAGTAATTTTACTCAGGATTATTTTACTGAAGTGATGATGGCTTTGTGTGCGGATAGACCAGATTTGTTTTATTACGCAGGATATGGCATAGAGAAGGGTTACCTTTATGCCAATCAAACACACATAAAAAGTATTCAGTATAATGTTACGGTATATGACAGTTCGCTATATACAGAGAGTAATCTGCCGGGATATTATAACGCTTTGAGTGAGGCTGTTTCTCAGGTACCGGTTGATACCACTAACAGATATTTGTTTGTTAAATCTGTTCATGACTATCTTGCGGATTATGTTTATTATCCGGCCCTTAACTCAACTGACTATGTTATGAGTGCACACGATGCATATGGTGCTTTGGTTGAAGGGCGGGCAGTGTGCCAGGGATATTCGGATGCTTTTAAAATAATTTGTGACTATTATAAAATTCCTTGTGTTTGTATTTCGGGAACTGCAGATGGTGCAGGTCATATGTGGAATGCTGTGCAAATGGATGACGGTAAATGGTATTTCCTTGATATAACCTGGGATGACCAGGGTAGTTATGGGATTTTCAATGATTTCTTTTTGAGTGGGCTTAATACAAAAGATACATATTTTGGCGGTACGCCCTTTTCTGTTTCTCATGTGAATGATTCTGAGCTTATGCTTCCCCAATTAAACTATGCAGTAAGTAAATATTCACAGGTCAATCACAACACCGCTTTTAAAGCTACCTACAATTCCTTGCCAAAGGTCAACGAAAAATATTTGATCCGTTCATTTTTTGATGTTGACTATTCTTATGTTTATTTCAACGGAATGTATGTTGATACAGAAAATATCACAACCGGTCAAAGCTTTAAAGTCCCCGATGGAAGTAACGGAACCAATGAGTATTGGACTATGGTTTTAATCGGTGATTGCAATGGGGATGGATTGTGTGATGATTCTGATTTTACGGCAACAGAAAACAAGGCTTTGAGTGATACTCAGGTGATTACTGCAGATGATATGGCTTCAGATGCAGACTGTGATGGAGTTATTGATGCTATCGACCTATTTATAATAAAAAGAGCTGTTTCAGGTAGCAATGCCAATATTAAAATTGAATAAAAATAAAGAAGTTACTTCGTGCTTGAGGTAACTTCTTCTTTTATTATAATTTACTGAAAAATTCTTTGATTTCTGCTGCTTTACCGCAGGTCATAGGACCTTCGGGGCATTTGTGCACATAACAGCTTGGACCATAGAATTTAAAAATTGTTTCATCCGCTTCACGAAGCTTTTTGAGCATATCAACTGCAAAATCACGGATTTCCCATTGTGCTCTGTTGCAGGAGCGAAGCTTCATAAATAAGAGAAGCTCACGGGCGTTGATGGTAGTAACAATATCAAGTGTGTTACCGCTTAACTGAACGT
Organism: Acutalibacteraceae bacterium; assembly: GCA_045586265.1. GTDB lineage: Bacteria > Bacillota > Clostridia > Oscillospirales > Acutalibacteraceae > DTU089. The sequence continues at coordinate 66,348 of JAZMZY010000036.1, read as the reverse complement.
AAGCAAGTGTCTCTTCATCAACACCTAATTCCTTTAATTCTTCGTAAACCTGAGCAGTTTTAACGAATGCCTGACAGTATCTGTTCTTCAAATCCTCGTTTACTGCAATTGTTTCAGGCAAAATGTGACGTGTTCTATCTGTTAATGAGAGCTGAGGAATACCGATTGAATGCATTCTGTGACGAGCAAAGTGAGTGAGGCAGGAAAGGGAAACATTATTGATTCTGAATGTGAAGGTTGCTGCCTCAAGAGGTCTCTGGCGCTTGGAATTAATAACCTTTTCAATGATAGCGCTACGTTCGTTGGTATCATTGATAATTTCTTCGATTTGAGCAGTGGGGAGGTTGCAGCCTTCAATAAGAGCTGCTCTTGCAACTGCCTTGGATGCATCAGGAGTATAGCTTAAAAGTTCAACTGCAGGTTCTTGCTTTATCAACTCTTTATTTGGCTTGTAGGAATATGTAGGTATGTCCTGAACTGTGGGGCGTCTGCCTTCAAAATCCGTGAATATACCGGGTGTCATAGAACGAGCCTGCTCTAAAAGTGATTCACCCAAGGTTTTTAATTCTTTATACTGTGAGCCTCTGCCGTAAATCATAGCATAAAGCATATTGATAAGCTCGCGGGCATTCAATGTGCAGTAAAAATTGCTGTAAAGAGAATAGGGGAGAAGGAAACGAGCATCTTCCTTTGGAATACCTGCATCAATGAAAGCCTGATATTCGCCGTAAAGGTAGTCCATATGCTCAATGTATTTATTCTGAACATTTTTGGATTCAAAATGAGGAGTATAATAGCCTAATTTTGCAAAGTCAACATATCTTCTTGATTTAACGGTAAATGAAGCTAATCTGAATTCAATAACAAACTGCTCAACAAGAACTGAAACATTCTGAAAAGCAAGGTTGAAAACAGTGTGTTCAACTGTTGAGGTGTGACCTGAGCGTGTAACCTTGGAAATCAGGGAAGCGTTCTTTTCTGCATCCTTTGAAAGCTCTAAAATTTCAAGAGCGGTGCCGGGTTGGGTGGATATTCTGCCTGAAGCGGCAGGAACCCTTTCACCGGTATCGGTCATTCCTATAATGATAGCTTTTGAATTAGTGTTAAATTCGGTATTCATATTTGTACCTCCACTATATTTCGCATAATTGTAAATATTTTAACACAATATATCCGTAATTTCAATATTTTGTTAAAAAAACAAAAACACCAAATTTTTTTGTAAATTTTAATAATTTTGTTGCATATTTATAGTCTGTTTATCTTGAAAAAAAGCATTAATAATGTTATTATAAATACAATTATGGGTGAATATTGCCTTTTTGCATTTTTACACCTTTTATAAGGAGGTTTTTTATATGGCAATTGTTAAAAAAGAAGCTTATTTCAACTCTTCAACGGGCGTAAATAAAATCCGTACTTTAATCTGGTCTGATGACGAGGTTACCCCTGTTGCAGTTTTCCAGATTGCTCACGGTGTTTCTGAGCATATCGGCAGATATGACCATTTTGCGCGTTTCCTTGCATCAAATGGTTTTGTTGTTTGCGGTAACGACCATATCGGTCACGGCTATTCTGTTAACAATGAAGATGATTTGGGCTTTACTGCCGAAAAGGATGGCTATCGCCGTTTTGTTGATGATATGCACATTCTCTATTCTATTATGCATAAACGCTATCCCGAGCTTCCTTATATTCTTTTCGGTCACAGTATGGGTTCTCTTTGTGCAAGGGTTTATGCAAGCTCCTTCGGTACAGAGCTTAGCGGACTGATTCTTTGCGGAACTGCTCAGCTTCCCAAGGGTCTTGATTTTGCTATTAATACTCTTGACCAATTGGTTGATAAGTTTGGTCCTCGCACCATAAATCACACAGTCGCAGGTTTACTTAATAAATTTTCTTCAATTCAGATTAAGGACAGAGCATCCGACCTTGATTGGTTAAGTGTAAACAGAGAAAATGTCAAGAATTATGCAGAAGACCCGCTTTGCGGAATAGAGCTTACCCTTGCGGGTATCAGAGATCTTGCGGCAATCGGTATTTTAGCCTGTGATGAAATGTGGGCTGCAACCATTCCCACTGATTTACCCATTATGATAATTTCCGGCGCTAAAGACCCGGTGGGCTCAAATGGTAAGGGTCCCATCGCTTGCTCAGATTCTTTAATTGAAGCAGGTCATGAGCCTACAGTTATTATTTACCCCGGTGTAAGACACGAGATTCTTAATGAGGATTGCAAAGAAACTGTTTATAACGATATTTTAGGTTGGACTCAATCAATACTTTGATAGGTGAATAATTTGCAAAAGAATGTTTTTGTATCACAAGAAGAACTGAATATTCAAAAAGACTTTTCTGAAAAGGTTCGCTTGATTCTTAATACGCGATTTCCTGAAAGCAGTCCAAAGGCTTTTATCCATACCTATGGTTGTCAGGGAAATGTGGCAGACAGTGAGCATATCAAGGGTATGCTTGTTGAAATGGGCTATGAGCTTTGTAAAAAGGTCGAGGATGCGGATTTGATTCTCTATAACACCTGCGCCATCCGTGAGCATGCAGAGGACAGAGTTTTCGGTAATGTCGGTGCATTAAAAAAGCTTAAAGCCGAAAAGCCTCACCTTATAATCGCTCTTTGCGGTTGTATGATGCAGCAAGCTCATATTGCCGAGAAAATCAAAAAAAGCTATCCTTTTGTTTCCTTGGTTTTCGGAACTCACGTTATTCACAAGCTTCCTGAGCTTCTTTCAAAAACTCTTGAAAATAAAAAAAGAGTTTTTTGCATTGATGAAAGCGAGGGCGTTATTGCAGAAGGGCTTCCGTATTCCCGTGATAGCGGTGAAAATGCCTGGATTTCCATAATGTATGGTTGCAACAACTTCTGTTCCTATTGCATAGTACCCTATGTAAGAGGCAGAGAGAGAAGCCGAAATCCCGAGGTGATTTTAGAAGAAGCCGGGCAGCTTATTGCAGAAGGCTATAAAAAGATTACTCTTTTAGGTCAGAACGTAAACTCTTATGGTAAGGGTTGTGATTTCAACGTTAATTTCGCAGAGCTTATCAGAAGAATTGATGCAATTGAAGGTGAATTCACCTTTGATTTTATGACATCTCATCCGAAAGATTGCAGCTTTGAATTAATTGATGCTTTAAGTGAAAGCAAGCATTTCTGCGGACATCTTCATTTGCCTGTTCAGTCAGGTAATAACAGAATTCTTAAGGAAATGAATCGCCACTATAACAGAGAGCATTATCTTGAGCTTGTGAACTATGCAAAATCAAAGATAAAAAATCTTGATTTAACAACAGATATTATCGTTGGCTTTCCCGGTGAAACCTATGAGGAGTTTCTTGATACAGTATCTCTTGTTAAAGAGGTAAGATACGGCTCAATGTTTACATTCATTTATTCAGCAAGAAAGGGCACACCTGCGGCTGAAATGCCTGACCCCTTCACTAAAGAAGAAAAAACCAAGTGGTTTATGGAACTTTTAAAGGTTCAGGAAGAAATAGCAGGTAAATAAGGTCAAAAAGGGGAAACCCTTTGATATATAAATCTATTTTAAGGAGTACACACAAAATGACAGTTATTGAACTTACAAGACAGCTTGGTGCTGCAATTCAGCAGGACGAGCGCTACGCAGCTTATGAAGAGGCAAGGAAAGCAAACGAAGCAGATGATGCACTCAACGCTCTTATCGGCAAAATCAACCTTGTTCAGATGAATTATCAGAACGAAGCTGCAAAAGGCGAGGAAGCAAGTGCAGAAGCTATGGAAGGCTTTGCAAAAGAATTTGAACAGCTTTATCGTGAAATTATGCTTAACGGTAATATGGTTAAATTTGAGGCTGCTAAAACTGCAGTTGACGATATGATGAACGAAATTATGGGTATTCTTGCTTGTTGCGTTGACGGTCAGGATCCTGCAACATGCACACCTCACCAGGAACACAACTGCAGCGGTTCTTGCGATTCCTGTGGTGGTTGCCACTAATCTGAATTAAAATCTGATTTGTACTGAGGTAGGAAATGGCTAAATTATCTCCCATGATGGAGCAATATTTTGAGATAAAAAAGAATTATGAGGACACTTTATTGTTCTTCAGATTAGGTGACTTTTACGAAATGTTTTTCGATGATGCAAAGGTCGCCTCAAAGGAGCTTGAGCTTGTTCTCACAGGGAGAGATTGCGGTCAGGAGGAACGCGCACCAATGTGTGGCGTTCCCTTCCACAGTGCAGACTCCTACATAGCAAAGCTTGTTAGCAGGGGGTATAAGGTTGCCATCTGCGAGCAGGTTGAAGATCCTGCAACTGCAAAGGGTATTGTTAAACGTGATGTTGTCCGTATTGTTACTCCCGGTACTGTTATTGAGAGTAATATGCTTGACGAAAGCAAGAATAATTATCTTGCTTCTGTTTTCGTTTCTGACAAGGATTGCGGACTTGCTTTTATTGACGTTTCAACAGGTGAGGTTCACCTTGATGCGTTTACTGATGCAGATTCAACTGTGAGAATTATAAATCAGCTTGGTTGCTATTCTCCAAGTGAGGTTATCATCAATAAATATGCAGGTTCAGTTAAATCAATTGTTTCCTTTATCAAGGACAGATTATCTGTTGATTATCAGTTGGTTTCAGAAGCACAGTACAACGAAGAAGAGCTTTTACAATTAATTGGTTCTCACATTTCTGATGAAAACGGTATATCTCAGTTTAATTCCAACAAGAGCCTTTTATATGCATTCGGTGCAGCTCTTACCTATCTTAAGGGTGTTCAGAAGAATGAGCTTCAGAATATCAATGATGTTGATTTTTATAATGAGGACAGCTTCCTGACTCTTGATATTACCGCAAGAAGAAATCTTGAGCTTACGGAAACTCAGATAAGAAGAGAGAAAAAAGGCAGTCTTCTCTGGGTGCTTGACCATACAAAAACTGCTATGGGTAAGCGTCTTATAAGAAATTGGGTAGAACAACCTTTGATTAACTATTCTTCGATTATTTTAAGGCAGAATGCTGTTGAAGAATTGACTTGTGACACTATTTTACTTGATTCATTAATGTCATACCTTTCTGATATGTTTGATATTGAAAGAATTATGACCAGAGTTGTTTATGGTACTGCAAATGCAAAGGAATTGAAAACATTAAGTCAGACCATAGACCAGCTTTATAACATTAAATCATCCTTAAGCGGTGTAAAATCAAAAATGCTTTCAGGCATTTATAATGATATAGATTTGCTTGAAGATGTGAATTCGTTAATTAAAAACGCTATAACCGATGAACCGCCTCTTTCTGTTCGTGAGGGAGGTATGATAAGAAAGGGTTATAACGAAGAGCTTGATACTCTCCACGATATTGTTGAAAACGGTAAGGGTTATCTTACTGCCGTTGAACAGTCTGAGCAGGAGAAAACAGGTATCAAAAAACTTAAAATTGGCTATAACCGAGTATTCGGATATTATATTGAGGTTACAAACTCATTTAAAGAGCTTGTACCCGAGCATTACATTAGAAAACAGACTCTTTCCAATTGCGAAAGATATATAACTCAGGAGCTAAAAGAGCTTGAATCAAAGGTTCTTGGGGCTCAGGAGAGAATTGTTCGTCTTGAATATGAGCTTTTCTCTGCAATTCGTCAGAATGTTGCAGACCAGCTTGAAAGAGTAAGAAAAACTGCAAGAGCAGTTGCAAACCTTGATGGTCTTTGTTCTTTGGCATTTACTGCAGTAAATAATAATTACACAAGACCCATTGTTGATAATTCTGATGAAATTATCATTAAGGATGGCAGGCATCCCGTTGTTGAGCTTATGCTTGGTGGTGCACCATTTGTACCCAATGATACTTATCTTGATTGTCGCGATAACAGAACTGCTATTATTACAGGTCCTAATATGGCAGGTAAATCAACTTATATGCGTCAGGTTGCAATTATCACTCTTATGGCGCAGATTGGTAGCTTCGTTCCCGCAAGTAGTGCTAAAATCGGTATTGTTGACCGTATTTTTACCCGTGTAGGTGCTTCTGATGACCTTTCTGCAGGTCATTCAACCTTTATGCTTGAAATGACAGAGGTTGCAGATATTCTTAAATATGCAACATCAAAAAGCCTTATTGTTTTTGATGAAATCGGCAGAGGCACTTCCACATACGATGGTATGAGCATTGCAAGAGCGGTTCTTGAATACACTGCCGACAAAAAGAAAATCGGTGCAAAAACTCTGTTTGCAACCCATTATCACGAATTAACAGAGCTTGAAAACACTGTTGAGGGTGTTAAAAACTACAATACCTCTGTTAAAAAACGCGGTGATGATATTACGTTCCTTCGCAGAATTGTGAAGGGCTCTGCAGATGGTAGCTATGGTGTTGAGGTTGCAAAGCTTGCAGGTGTACCTAAAGCGGTTGTTGAAAATGCCAAGAAAATACTTGCCACTCTTGAAACACAGGAAAAAGTAAGCGTCGTAAAGGAAATTAAACAAACAGAAGAGCCCGATGATATGCTTCAGCTTTCATTCTCCGGTGGTGAAAAAGAGCAGATTATTGAAAGACTTAAAAATATCGATGTTAATACCTTAACACCGATTGAAGCTATGACAGTGCTTTTTGAACTTCAGAGAAGCGCAGAAAACTTATAATTATTCATATTTTTTATTGAAAGGAGGGTGTGTAATGCCTCGTATTAATGTTTTACCTAAAAATATTGCAGATTTAATTGCCGCAGGCGAGGTTGTTGAGCGCCCTTCTTCTGTTATTAAAGAATTTGTTGAAAATTCAATAGATGCAGGTGCTACCAATATAACAGTTGAAATCAAAAACGGCGGTAAAACCTATATTCGTGTTACAGATAATGGTTGTGGTATTGAAAGAGAGGATGTAAAAAAAGCCTTCATCAGTCACGCAACAAGTAAAATTACCAATATAGAAGACCTTGATGCTATTTCAACCCTTGGTTTCCGTGGTGAAGCCCTGGCATCTGTTTGTGCAGTTTCAAGAGTTGAGCTTTTAACTGCTACCCCCGATTCTGATTTTGGCACCCGTTATGTTATTGAGGGCGGGGAAGAAATGCTCCTTGATGATGCAGGTTGCCCTGTGGGAACAACTATAATTGTAAGAGATTTGTTTTATAACATTCCTGCAAGAATGAAATTCTTGAAAAAGGATGTCCAGGAGGGAAATTATATTGCAGCTCTTATGGAAAGAATTGCAGTATCAAACCCGAATATATCCTTTAAATTTATTCGTGACGGTAAGCTTCAGTTTTCAACCCCCGGTGATAATGATTTAAAATCTGCTATATATGCGGTTTTCGGCAAGGAGTTTACAGAAAATCTCATACCTGTTCATAATGAACAGAACGGAATTTCCGTAAAAGGCTTTGTAGTTAAACCAACTGCGGGCAGGAGCAGTCGCTCAATGCAGATTTTCTTTGTAAATAAACGATTTGTAAAAAGTGTTGTGTTTTTAAGCGCATTAGAGGCAGCTTATAAAAATTCAATAATGGTTGGCAAATATCCCGCTTGTGTGCTTTTTGTGGATATGCCCTATGAATCTGTTGATGTTAATGTTCATCCTGCAAAAACAGAGGTAAGATTTTTTGAAGAAAAAAAGGTGTTTGATTGTGTTTATTACGGAACACTTTCTGCCCTTCAGGGTGATACAACTCGTGTTCAGGCAAAATTCTCAGAAGCAAAAATCTTTTCAAAGCCTGCAGATGTAGGTGAACAACTGAAAATTACCGGAGATGAGAAGCCCAGGGTTATTAATGAACAACCCAAGGTTATTCAAATCAAAGAATATGGTAAAGCAATTACAGGCGTTGAAACCATTGTTCATTCTCCTGATAAAGAAGAGCCTAAGCAGCTTGACTTTTTAAAGGATGAATATATCAAGCCAACTGTTTCTGAAATTGTTATTGAAAATAATAAATACGAAAAAGTTGAGACTGTTGTTGAAGAAACCAAGCCTCAGTTTGAATTGAAAATCAATATTGACCCAACACCTGTAACCAAGGCAGAAGCAGTAGTTGAAGAAAAAATTACTGAAACTGAAGAGGTTGTAAATGTTCAGGTTACTGAATCTGTTGAGATTGAAGAGAAAGAAATTTCTTTAAGCTATAAATATATCGGTGAAGCCTTTAACACATATTTAATTGCTGAGCTTGATGGTAAGCTTGTTATGATTGACAAGCACGCCGCCCACGAAAGAATTCTTTTTGAAAAATTCAAAAAAGATGGTTGCGGTCAGTCTCAGATTATGCTTCAACCCATTACTGTTACTCTTTCGCCGGATGAATATAATGCGGTGCTTGAAAACCTTGAGCTGTTGGCAGATGCAGGCTACGATGTTTCTGATTTTGGCGACAGATGTGTTAAAGTGAGTGCCTGCCCGCCCGAGCTTGTTGATTGTAATATTGCCGATATCGTTACTGAAATTTCAGGCTACCTTGCTAATAATGTTAAAACATTAATGCCTGAAAAGCTTGATTGGATATATCATTCTATGGCTTGCAGAGCTGCGGTCAAGGCAGGTAATTTTACATCCTCTTACGAGGCTGAAAAATTTGTTGAAAGCCTTTTAAAGAGAGATGATATCAGGTATTGCCCACATGGCAGACCTGTTATGATAGAAATGACTAAAAAAGAACTTGAAAAGCAATTTAAAAGAATTGTTTGAGGAAATGTTTTGAAAAAGAAAGCAATTGTAGTTGTGGGTGCAACTGCATCAGGCAAAACCGCTTTAGGTGTTCATATTGCAAAGAAATTCAATGGTGAGGTTATTTCAGCCGATTCAATGCAGATTTATAAGGGTATGGACATTGCCACTGCAAAGCCCACAATTGAAGAAATGGATGGAATAAAACACCATCTTATTGATTTTGTTGATATTAATCAGCAGTACAGTGTTTCTGCATATTGCAACGATGCCCGAAGGGCTTTCGATGAGATTACAGAAAAGAAAAAAATCCCCGTTATTGTCGGTGGCACAGGACTTTATATCGACTCCTTCTTATCAAACACTAAATTTTTAGAGTCCGCCTCTTCAGATGGTGTAAGAAAAGAGTTGCTGGCAGAAGCAGAAAAGAATGGCACTGAGTCCTTATATGAGCAATTAAAGGAAATTGACCCTGATGCCGCAGAGAATATACATCCTAATAATATTGTAAGAGTTATTCGTGCTTTAGAGATTTATAAAACAACAGGGCAGACTCTTACAGAGCAAAACAAACAATCACATACAGTTGAATCCGATATTGAGCCTTTATATATCGGTATAAATTATTCCGACAGAGAAAAGTTGTATAACAGAATCAATCTTAGGGTTGATTTAATGCTTGAAAACGGACTTCTTGATGAAGCAAAGGGCTTCTTTTTGTCAAATCCCTCTAAAACCGCTTTCAATGCAATCGGTTATAAAGAATTAAAACCTTTTATTGATGGCGAATTGTCATTTGATGTGTGTGTTGAAAACCTGAAAAGAGAAACAAGGCGCTATGCAAAAAGGCAGATAACCTGGTTTAAAAGAAATGATAAAATCAATTGGTTTTTCGCTGATTTACAAGCTAAAGTCGATTTATATAAATCGATTGATAATTTAATTTATAGTTACATAGGTGGTGATATATATGAAGAATAAAACAGTAAAAAGAATTGCTTCAATTGTTGCACTTGTATCTGTTGTTGTTTTCTTCTTTTCATATATCATTTACCATATGGTCAGCCATTCAAACAACGAAATTAAAACTGAGTTTGCTTTAAAGGAAACTGTTTATAAAACTATTGATACTGAATGCTTTATAATCCGTGATGAAGAGTTTATAAAAAGTGATGCAAAAGGAACAACGGTTTCCTTTGCAACAAACGGTGAAAGAGTTGCAAGCGGCGACACTGTTTCCATAGTTTTTTCTTCATCTGAGGATGCCGCAACATATTTGAAAGCTCAGGAGCTCAAAAAGGATATTGAGCATTATGAGGAATTGTCGGGACAAGCCAATTTCCAATCTCTCAATATTAATTCTCTTACTAAAAAAATTAACAGTGAATTGTATGATTATCTTGATTCGGTTGAAGCAAGGAATTTTAAAAATGCAATTCCTTCAGTTGAGCTTTTCAGGGATTCAATGGTAGGTAAGCAGATTGCTACGGGAAAGGATTTGGATTTTTCTGATAATTTAGTTCAGTTAAATGAAGAATTATCTTCCTTGAATAGCGAAAATCTTGATTATACTGAGATTAAAAGTAAAAGTGCAGGGTATTTTATCAGTGGCTCTGACGGTTATGAAAACACCTTAAGTTTCAGTGACATTGATTCATTAACTGTTAAGGATGTTAAAAAGGCGATTAAATCCAAGCCCGGTGACATTTCCTCAGATGTTGTCGGAAGAACAGTATCTTCATTTAAATGGTATATTGCCTGTGTTATTGATACTGATAAAACTGTTGATATTATCTTTGATAAAAAGTTATTTGTTAATTTTCCTGAGTCAGGAATTGAGCGCTTGCCCGTATCCTTATACAGAATTGGTGATAAGGGCGCAAAAGAGACGGTTGTTATTTTCTGTTGCGATGAAATGAATAAAAATCTTTCAGACTTCCGTATCGAAGATATTGAAATAATTACCGATGAGTATTCAGGCTATAAAATTTCCAACACATCAATAAGAACTATTGATGGTCAACAGGGCGTTTATATAGTTCGCGGTAATTTAATGGGCTTCAGGAAAATAAGAGTTGTTTATTCAACCAAGGACTATTCTATTGTTGATAATCCCGATAATTCATCGGGTTATATAAAGCTTTACGACAAGGTTGTTACGGAAGGAGTTGATTTGTATGACAACAAACTCATTTGATGTTTCACACTTTGAAGTGATTTCGGAAAACTTAAAGCGAATAAAAAATGAAATTTCGGAAGGGGCAATTAAATCAAATCGCTCTCCCGATGATGTGAGATTAATGGCAGTTACAAAAACTGTCTGCCCTGAATACATCAATTACGCTATTGATAATTGCGGTATTGATTTAATTGGTGAGAATAAGGTTCAGGAGTTTCTTTCGAAAAGAGATTTGTTACATCTTGAAGGTGTTGAAAAGCATTTGATAGGACATCTTCAGACTAATAAGGTTAAAAAAATTGTTGACCAGGTTGATATGATTCAGTCTGTTGACAGTCTGAGAGTTGCTCAGAGTATTTCAAATGAAGCTGTAAAAGGCGATTTTGAAGCAAAGGTCCTTCTTGAAATCAATATAGGCGATGAAGAAAGCAAAACCGGTTTTGATAAGGCTTTGTTTGAAGAATCCTTAACCGAAATTTCAAGCTTACCTAATTTAAAGGTTAAAGGCTTGATGACAATTCCGCCAATTTGTGAAAACACCTTGGAATTAGAAAAATATTTTGAAAAAATGAGCAATTATTATGAAGAAATCAAAAACGGCAGCTATGCGAATTTTGATTTTGAAATACTTTCTATGGGAATGTCCGGTGACTATAAAGAGGCCATTCTTCATGGTTCAAATTTAGTAAGAGTTGGCTCTGCAATTTTCGGAGCAAGAAATTATAAATAATTATTAACGGAGGTTTTTGTTATGTCATTTATGGATTATTGGAAAAGGTTTACAAACAGTGAAAACGATGAGGATTTTGATGAGGTAATGGAAGAAGAAGCTACCGAAGCCTTTGAGCCGCGTTCGTTTTCTGCTGCTTCATCCTACGATGAATACGAAAGAGAAGCACCCAAGGCAGCTCCCAGAGCAAGAAGAACTGCATCTGACCCCAGCAGAGTTGTTGATGTAAGAACCACTGCGATGCTTCAGGTTGTTCTTGTTAAGCCCGATAAATTTGAGGATGCAAGAGCTATTGCAGACCATCTTAACGATAAGAGAACTGTTGTTCTTAATCTTGAGGCTGCAAGTAAGGATGTTTCAAGACGCCTTGTGGACCTTCTTAACGGCGTTGCTTATGCAAACGGCGGTCAGTTGAAAAAGGTTTCTACAAATACTTATATTATCACTCCCTATAATGTTAATGTTTCAGGTGACCTTATAGATGAATTGGAAAATACAGGCGTGTTCTTTTAATTTGATTTAATTTAATTTAGTGGAAACGGGGAAATTATATTATGATGACACCATCTGAACTCAGAGAATATGAATTTAAAGGTGCAGGCAGAAATGCGTATAAGGCTGATGATGTTGATATCTTTTTTGGCGAGGTTGCAGTTGCCTATGAAAAGCTTTTCAGAGAAAATGCTGAGCTTGTTAAAAGAATAAGCTTACTTGCAGACAGACTTGAGCAGTTTAAAAATGATGAAGACCAGATTAAGCAGGCGGTTATCGGTGCTCAGAAGGCTGCAGATATTATCATTAAGGAAGCAGAGGCATCAGTTGAGGATTCAAAAATTGAAGCAGAATCAATTCTTGCAGCAGCAAAAGGTGAAGCTGATATTATTAAGTCCGATGCTGAAAAACAGGCGATTGCTGATTCTGATTTGCTTCTTTCAATTGCAAGAGACAAGGCTGAAGATATTATCAATAAAGCTAAAGAAGAGGCTCATGGAATTCTTATAGAAGCAAACGATTCTGCAAAGGATACTGTTGGTGCCGCAACAAGAACAATTACAAGTGAATCAATTCATTATGAAATGCTCAAAAAAGAGGTTTCTGATTTCAGAGCATCAATTCTTGCTCAGTATAAAGCCCATATTGAAATGATTTCAAAGCTTCCTGAGCTTGCTGTTGAAGAGGCAGAAAAGCAGACTGAAGAAATTGATGATGCTTCTGAAGATATAGTTGAAGAAATCAATTCTGTTGACCCTGAAAATGATATTATAGAATTTATTGAGGTAACAGAGGATGAAGAAAATTCTGTTCCCGCATTTGAAGAGGACGAAGAAGAAAATGAGGAAGAAGAGGTTGTAAAAACAACCTTACCTTATGATTTCTTCAGTGAGGAATCAACAATGGAATTTGTTGAAGATGAAGCAGAAGAGGAACAGATTCCTGATATAAATGAATTTAATGAAGCTTTTGAAAATGAAGATGTTGATGTTGAAGCTATTACTGAAGAAGCAGATGGGGCTTCTGAATCTGATATTGAAGAAGCAACAGAAGAAGAGCCCGAAGAGGAAAAACCGGTTTCTGAGGATATTCCGATTTCAAGAGGCTTTTCAATTAATACTGAATCAGTAGATGAATCTGTTAATGCTTTTTCAAGCATTAATGAAGGTAAACAGATACCATCAATGTTTTCTTCCTTTGAAACAATTGATGATGAGGATGAAGCGGAAGAGGAAGCAAAAGAAGAGCCTAAAAAAAGATTTGGCTTTTTCCGTAAAAAATAATTATTAGAGTAGGTAGTATTTAATGGCGGTTTTTTCTGCAATTTTACTGTGTTTTGCTCTTGTGGGTGCAGACCAAATTATTAAATTATTGGTTATAAATTATTTAAAACCGATTCAATATGTAGATGTTATAGAAGGTGTTCTGCGTTTTCGTTATGTTGAAAACACAGGTGCTATTTTCGGTTCCTTTGCCACCCATACAGTAGTTTTAACCATTTTTTCGGTTGTTCTGTTGGGAGTTACCATTTTCTTCCTTGTTACAAATAAAAATAAAAGTAAGTTTGTTAATATTTGCTTGTTGTTTATGATTTCAGGAGGAATAGGTAATATTATTGACAGAATCCGCCTTCACTACGTTGTAGATTTTGTTGAGCCCTTGTTTGTAAATTTCGCTGTGTTCAATTTTGCTGATTGCCTTATTACTGTTGGTGCATTTGCTTTGATTTTCTATTTGATTGTTGATTTAGTTAAGGATAGCAAAAAGCAGAAGCGGAAAACTGAAACGGAGTAAATTATGTATAAAAGTGATTTTTCTGCTACTGATGAGGTTGTCGGTTTAAGGTTAGATAAGGCAATCACGGTGTTATGCGATGATTTATCACGTAATGCAGTTCAACAGTTAATTGATGACGGAAATGTTTTTGTTAACGGTAAATCAGAAAGTAAAAAATATTCCGTTAAAGAAAATGATTTGATTACAGTGGATTTTCCTGAGTTAAAGGCATTATCTGTTGAAGCTGAAAATATACCCTTGGATATTGTATTTGAAGACGAGTATTTGTTGGTTGTAAACAAGCCTAAGGGTATGGTTGTTCATCCTGCTTCCGGTAATTTTTCGGGTACACTTGTTAATGCGTTGCTTCACCATTGCGGTGATTCACTTTCGGGTATCAATGGTGTAATAAGACCGGGAATCGTTCACAGAATTGATAAGGATACAAGTGGCTTGCTTATTGTTGCCAAGACTGATATAGCTCACAGAGGTCTGGCAGAGCAAATTAAGGAGCATAGCTTCACAAGAGAGTATAAAACAGTTGTTGTTGGTAATATTAAGGCGGATTCGGGCACAATTGATGCACCAATCGGCAGACATCCTAAGGACAGAAAAAAACAAGCTGTAACAGATAAAAACTCAAAAAACGCAATAACTCATTTTGAGGTAATGGAAAGATTCAACGGATTTACTTATTTAAAGGTACGCCTCGAAACAGGCAGGACTCACCAGATTCGTGTTCATATGGCGTATCGGGGCACACCTGTTGCAGGTGATATGGTTTACGGAAATCCCAAGAAAACATACGGATTGGAAGGTCAGTGCCTTCATGCCGCAACAATTGGATTTATTCATCCGATTACAAATGAATACCTTGAATTTACTGCGGATTTACCCGATTATTTTAAGGATTTTCTCAGGAGAATATCATAATGCAGGATTTATACAATAAGTGGTTGTTGGTTTCTGATATTGACGGCACCTTGAACACAAAAAGCTTTAAGCTTCCTGAAAACAATAAAAAGGCTATTCAGGAATATGTTGAAAATGGCGGTAATTTTACCTTGTGTTCAGGCAGAAATCTGCAGTCCCTTTCAATTCACTATAATAAGCTGGGTATTAATACCCCTGCGATTTACTTGAATGGTGCAGGTATATATGATTTTTCTCATAAGAAAATAATATACGAAGAGCCCATAACACCCGATGGCGAAAAAATCATTCTGAATATGTTATCAAAATACAGGCTTGCTCAGTTAACTGTTTTTTCTGCAGATAAGCTTTATCTTGTAACAAGAAAATGTATTTATGGACTTATTGTTTCGAAGCTTGATAATTTAGATTATAAGCTTTGTAAGAATGTAAATGAGGTTCCTCGCAATATCTGGGGTAAGGTTTCATTTTTTGCAACAAAGAGTGTAATTTCTAAATTAGAAAATGAATTCAAAAGCGAAGAATTATCAGGTATGTTTGAGTGCTTTAAAACCTCACCTTATACATTAGAGATTGTTAACAAGGGTGTTAATAAAGGTAATGCAGTTTTAAAGCTTGCAGAGCTTTTAGGTGTTGAAAAAAAGAATACTGCCGCAATCGGCGATTATTATAATGATGTTGATATGCTTAAAAGGGTAGAGCATCCCGTTTGTTGCGGTCAGGCTCCTGACGATATCAAGGCTATTTCAGAGTACGTAACCTGCCATTGTAATGATGGTGCAGTGGCAGATTTCATAAATTATATTAAAACAAAATACATTAAATAATGGAGGCATTATTATGGACTTAAATTCTAAAAAAGAATTAGCAAGGATTGCTTGTAATGTTCGTATGGGCATTATTGAAGGAACCTTCAATGCTAAATCAGGTCATCCCGGTGGATCTCTCTCTATTACTGAGATTTTAACATATCTCTATTTTAAAGAGATGAACATCGACCCCGCTGATCCTGTAAAGGCTGACAGAGACAGATTTGTTCTCTCAAAGGGTCACGCTGCACCTGCACTCTATGCAGTTATGGCACACAGAGGTTATTTCCCCGTTGAAGAATTAAAAACTCTTCGTAAGGTGGATTCACGTCTTCAGGGTCATCCCAGTATGAATTATCTTCCCGGTATTGATATCAGCTCAGGCTCTCTTGGTCAGGGTATTTCTGCTGCTTGCGGTATGGCACTTGGCGGAAAGCTTAAGGGTGATGCCTTCAGAGTTTATACAATTCTTGGTGACGGTGAAATCGGTGAAGGTCAGGTTTGGGAGGCTGCTATGTACGCTGCTGCTAAGAAGCTTGATAACCTTGTAGCTTTTGTTGATAACAACAACCTTCAGATAGATGGTACTGTTGAAGAGGTTAACTCTCCTTATCCTATTCCTGAAAAGTTTGCTTCATTCGGTTGGAATGTTATTGAAATTGATGCACACAGCTTTGATGAAATTGAAGCTGCTCTTGAAAATGCTAAATCAACAAAGGGTATGCCCACCGCAATTATTGCAAAATCAGTTAAAGGTAAAGGCGTTTCCTTTATGGAAAATCAGGTTAATTGGCACGGTTCAGCTCCTAATGCAGAGCAGTATGAAACAGCAATTGCAGAACTTAAAGCAGTTCTCGCAGGTTTGGAGGGTTAAGTTATGGCAGACGTAATTAAAACAGCAACTCGTGATGCTTATGGTAAAGCTCTTGTTGAGCTTGGTGAAAAAAATCCCAATGTTCTTGTTCTTGATGCAGACCTTGCTGCTGCAACAAAAACAGGTGCTTTTAAAAAGGCTTTCCCTGAAAGATTTTTCGATACAGGTATTGCAGAAGGTAATATGATGGGTGTTGCTGCAGGTCTTGCAACAACAGGCTATACAGTTTTTGCATCTTCATTTGCGATGTTTTCTGCAGGACGTGCTTTCGAGCAGGTAAGAAACACAATTGCTTACCCACACCTCAATGTTAAAATCGGTGCAACTCACGCAGGTATTTCTGTTGGTGAAGATGGTGCAAGCCATCAGTGTTGTGAAGATATTGCTCTTATGCGCTCAATTCCCGGTATGGTAATTCTTAATCCTGCTGATGATATTGAAGCAAGAGCAGCAGTTCTTGCAGCAGTAGAACACGATGGACCTGTGTATATGCGTTTCGGCAGACTTGCAGTTCCGAGAATTTTTGATGAAGATTATAAATTTGAAATTGGTAAGGCAGTTACTCTTAAAGAGGGTACTGACGTTACAATTATTGCAACAGGTCTTTTGGTTAACGAAGCAATTGAAGCTTCTAAGCTTCTTGAGGCTGAGGGTATTTCTGTTGAGCTTATCAATATGCATACAATCAAGCCCCTTGATAAAGAAGCAGTAATCAAGGCTGCAAAGAAAACCGGTTGCATTGTTACTGCAGAAGAGCATAATGTTATCGGTGGTCTTGGTGATGCAGTTTGTGATGTTGTTTGCGAAGAATGTCCTGTTCCTGTTGTTAAGCTTGGTGTTGAGGATACATTCGGTAAATCAGGTCCTGCAGTTGAGCTTCTTCACATTTTTGGTCTTGATGCTGATAATATCGTTAAAAAGGCAAAAATTGCTCTTTCTAAAAAATAATTCAACCAATTTTACTATATAATTAACTATTTTATTTGGTTTTTTATTGAAAATATAAAATTGTTGTGTTATAATATCTAAAATACTATAATACGATAGGTAGGAGTTTGTATGGCTAATTGTCCTAAATGCGGTTATAAATTAAGAATGATTGATATTAAGGCTGAATGCCCCAAATGTGGCGTTAACCTTATGTATTATAATCATCAGGAAAGACTTGCAGAAGATGCCGATAAGGCTGAAGAAGAGCATATCAGAATGCAACCTAAGATTGACAGAATTAAGTTTGCTTTCATAGGCACAAAGCTTTCAATTGTTCGTCTTATTTGCTTGTTCATTCCTATTGGTATGATGTTCTTGCCCTTAGCGCATGTAACTGTTAATATGCCTTATAAGAGCATCGATACCAATGTTTCCGTTCTTAATGTGGTAATGGATGTTTTAATGGAAATGGATTTCGGAATTCTGTTCGATATGATTGGCGGTTCTGATTTAACAAGAGTAGCATTCATAACTTATCTTCTTTCAATTGTGTTCCTTCTTGTTGCCGCTGTATTTGCAATTCTTAACATTCCCTTTGACTCAGTTTCCTGCTCACCAAAGGGCTTTAAAAGAAATATAACACTTTCTTCTTGCGGAATCGCTTTTACTGTTTTAAGTATCGTTTCCTTCTTAGTCTTTAACGGTCAGTTAACCGATGCCTTTGGCGGAATGTATTCCGGAAGCCTTAGCTTTGGTTCTTTCCTTGTTATTCTTGGCTTTGTTGCTATAATAGTTGTTAATATTCTTATTAAAAAGCAGAATATTCCTGTTAAATACAAGGATCTTTCTGAATATATTGAAAGAATGGAAAAGAGAAAAGCAGAAATTGCTGCTATGGAAGAAAATGCCACTCCTACAAATGCATAATTTATTTGCTGAGTAGTCTGAATTAAACAAAAAATAGTAGTATCAATCAAGTAAAAATGATTGATACTACTTTTCTTTTAAAATAAAACCCGCAATGCCGGATGCGATAATAGTAACCTGCTCTTAGCAGGTGGGTGTCCTCTCCGTGTTTTCACGCTCCCTTCGTCCGCATAAGCGGGAGGTCTGCAATCCGCCACAGAAGCCCGGACTCCCTTTTATATGACATAGGGTTAGTATTAGTCGCATTTCTCGCACACCGCAGGCATACATAGTATATTAAATTCTATATTAATTATTCTTCGTCAAACTCAAAATAATCTGCAAGGCGTTCCTCGAAAATTTCACCGATTTCGTTGAATAAAGCTTCATCCTCAATTGGCTCAAGATAAGTTTCGCCATCTTCATCCTCAACAACTGAGAGAATGATTAATTCACCATCACCATCAAGAATTTCTTCTGCTTCATCATAAATGGGGAGAAGAGCAATGTATCTGCCATCATCTGTTTCAATTCTGTCAAGCTCTTCAAATGTGTGTTCAACACCGTTTTCATCAACAACAGAAACTATATTGTTTCCGAAGTTTTCTTCGTAATTATCAACCATAATAATTCACCAATTACCTTTCAATTTATATTATAATTTTAATATGTTTTCATATTATAGTCAACTGTTATTATTCGGAAATTGTAGCTTCCCAGATAAAATTCTTGCTTTCTTTGGGTTCCAAA
The DNA here is from genome assembly GCA_045586265.1 of Acutalibacteraceae bacterium. Lineage (GTDB taxonomy): Bacteria > Bacillota > Clostridia > Oscillospirales > Acutalibacteraceae > DTU089. Next base: position 47,310 of record JAZMZY010000036.1, on the reverse strand, counting down.
GCCATTATACCGCGTTTTTGTGATAAATCAGGCTTCTTGTGGTAGTCATCATTAACTCCCCACCAGGGCTCAAGACAAACATAAGGTGCATTTGGCTTTGCCCATATTCCTAAGAAGGGGGAATCAAAATCAAAGCTTACAACACGATTGTGTTTATTACTCTTGATTTTAATGTTTTTTGATTTGAAATCACTTAAAATAAGCGCATCCTTATCAAAAATGGTTTTGGTAAGCTCAATTTTATTATCTGCCATTTCAACAGGGAATGTTTCATCAATTAAAATTGATTCTGAATCAATTCTTTCTGTAAAAAGCTTTGTATCATCTGAAAGCTCAAGATAATCACCGATTTCACAGTTGAAGCCGGGATGAGCACCAAAGGAATAGTACATTGTTTGTTCACTGTTGTTGGTAACCGTGTGGGTAACTCTTAAGCCATTATCTGTTAATTTAAAGGTTACCTTAAGCTCAAACTGATAGGGGTAAGACTTGACAGATTCCGCATCATCAGTCTGAATAAACGTTAAAGAATCCTCTGTGCTTTCAATTAACTTGAATGGCTTCTTTCTTACAATGCCGTGCTTTTCCATTGAATATTCAACACCATTAAGTCTGTATTTATCATCAAGCAATCTACCGATTATGGGGAAAAGAATAGGGGACTGACCATACCAGATTGATGTATCACCATACCAGATATATTCAATGCCTGTCTTTTTAGATTTAAGAGAATTTAATTCCGCACCCATTTCCTTGACTGCTAATGTGAAATTCTTATTTTCAGCAGTATATAACATTAATATCACCCTTCATAATAAAGGCATCACACTAAAAGTGTAATGCCTTTTTAGTTTATTTAATTATATAATAAGAGAAATAAACTGTCAATGTGGTTGTTTTAGTTTATTTTGCTTTTTTACGAGTAAGAGCTATATTAACAACAATACCGAGAATAAGAGCACAAGCAATAGCAGTGAGAGTAACTTTACCTATTGCAAGAGCCATTCCGCCTATACCGGTTATAAGAATAACAGATGTTGTGAAAAGATTAGCATTATCTTCTAAGTCTACCTTTTGAATCATTTTAAGACCGCTGACAGCGATAAAACCATAGAGTGTAATGCAAACACCACCCATTACGCAACCCGGAATTGAATCGAGGAAAGCAACAAAGGGTGAAATAAAGGATATAAAAATAGCCATAACTGCTGTGCAAGTAATTGTTGCAACAGAAGCATTTTTTGTGATAGCCACGCAACCAACAGATTCGCCATAAGTAGTATTGGGACAGCCACCGAAAATAGCACCAACAGCAGAACCGACACCATCACCAAGAAGTGTTCTTGAAAGACCGGGCTCCTCAAGGAGATCTTTTTCAATAATGGAGGAGAGGTTTTTGTGGTCTGCGATATGCTCGGCAAAAACAACAAATGCTACAGGAACATAAGCAACTGCAACAGTTGTAATGTATGATGCATCAATTTCTTTAATTGCAGGAATAGCATTTAAGAAGGTAAATTGAGGAACCTGAAGGAAGGTTTTGATTGTTACACCATCAGCAACAAGTGCCTGGAAGGGTGCAAGATCAAGGGCGATAAGTGCATCATTACCGGTCGCAAGACCGATGATTGTGAAAATACCTGCTACTGCATAACCTGCCAATATACCAATAATAAAAGGTATAAGCTTAGCCATTTTTTTACCGTATGTTGAGCAGATAACTACAACGAATAAAGTTACCAAAGCGCAGATTAATGAAATCCAGATATTGCTTGTCATAATAAAAGCACCGTTAGCATCCTGAGGACCATAGCTGAAAACATCCTTTATCGCAGCGCCTGCAAGAGAAAGACCGATAAGAGCAACTGTAGGACCTATAACAACAGGTGGCATTAATTTATTGATCCATTTAACACCTGCAATTTTAATAATAATTGCAAGAAAAACATAAACGAGACCTGCAAAAATTGCACCAAGAATAATACCGAGGAATCCGGCTGCCGCACTTACGGCACCTGCGAAAGCGGCAAGCATTGAACTGATAAATGCGAAGGATGAACCAAGGAAAACAGGGCTTTTAAATTTTGTGAAAAGCTGATAAACAATTGTACCAACACCTGCACCGAAAAGTGCTGCTGAAGCAGTCATGCCGTTACCTACGATTGCAGGAACAGCGATTGTTGCAGCCATAATTGCAAGCAACTGCTGAATAGCAAAAATGATAAGTTGTCCGAATTTTGGTTTGTCATCAACGTTGTAAATAAGTTTCATATTTACCCCCACTTTAAATTTTTTTATTACAGCCTTTCGGCAAATAACCAATTAAATCCGATAAAGCTTCACTGAGGTGCTGTTATCATATTCAGGTAAATGCACCTTGATGTGCTCAGATGTGGAAGTGGGAACATTTTTACCCACATAATCTGCTCTGAAGGGAAGCTCTCTGTGACCTCTGTCAACAAGAATAGCCAATTGAATGCTTGATGGTCTGCCCATACTGAAAATAGCTTCTATAGCAGCTCGCACAGTTCGCCCAGTGAAAAGAACATCATCAACAAGGATAATATCTTTTCCGGTAACATCAAAAGGCGTATCAAGGGGAGATGCTTCCGGCAGTTCTTCAACCTCGGATAAATCATCACGGTAATGCTTTATATCAAGCTCGCCTGCAAAAATGTTTTTACCTTCAAACCTTTCGATGTTCTCAGAAATCATTTTAGCTAAGGTGATTCCGCGACTTTTAATGCCGACAATAGCGATATTATCTGTGCCTTTATTTTTTTCAATTATTTCGTGTGCAATTCTTATTAATGAACGCTTGATTGCTGCTTCATCCATTATTTCAGCTTTGAATTCCATTTTTACCTCAAAAAATATACCTTGCCGCAAGGTGCGACAAGGTATTATGCATTCTGAAAACCTTACAGACCTCACGGGATCAACTTAAAAGTTTAACTAAGCTAATTGTAATACTCTGAGGTTTATTTGTAAAGTGTTGAAATGTGAAAAATGTCGAATTAAAATTTGGTAATTATAACATATTATAGCCGAAAGATTTGAATTTTAGGCGTACGGGGTTCAATTCTTTTCGGCTATAGCATATAAACGCCTGATTCCAATTCGACAATTTCTCTGTCATTGGTTTTAATGTATCTGTATACGGGTTCATCAAAGGATTTATAATCCTGAACTGTAAAATCCTTTAAATTAATTGTTCGGATTTTGCAGGATTGGTAATTGCAGATATATAATTTATTTTCGTAAACGCTTAATGAAACAGGGTTTAAAAAGGCGGTTGAAGAATCACCACCGATTCTTAAAACAATTTTCTCTGTAGTGGGAGAGTATCTGATTATGCAGTTGTTTTCGGGAACCACACACCATATATATTTACCCTCAGGAGCAACACCGCTTATGGGACAGTTTTTGTACTGCAAATCACCGGTCCAATAAAGCTCACCTTTATCGTTAAACAACCCGATTTCACCGCTTGTATAAGCAATGGCAACGTGCTTATTAGGTAAAACAGCCGCATCGCAGTAAATAAAATCGCTTAACTGCTCTGCAATTCTTTCATATTTTTCACCGAACTTGTTAAGAAGGTAAGCACCGCGTGTGCTCGCGGTAGGTCTTTCTAACTTAACATCATAGGTAAAGAATGATATCTTTGTTTTACCACTGCTTAAAGTATCTTTTCTTGCTACGATAATGCCCTTTGAAAACGGGATGATATCTGCAATATCTATATCCATTATCTTTTTCATTGTTATTCCTCGCAAGAATTATTGATTTCTTTAACCTGATAACATAATGTCATTAGGGAATCGCTTAAATGAACATTTTCAACGGCAACATTCTGATATCTGTGAACAAGGTCGTATTGGGTGAAGTTCCAAAAGCCTTTGATACCTAATGAAACAAGCTTATCTGCATTTTCTGCGGCATATTCAGCAGGAATGCAAAGGATTGCAACAACGGGCTTTTCTTTTAAGCAGAATTCCTCCAAATCATCGGAGCTCATAACAACTTTACCACCGATCTTAGTACCAATAACTGCAGGATTATTGTCAAAAATACCTATTAAATCAAACCCACGATTATCAAAATGAATGTGAGTTGCAATAGCGTGACCTAAATTACCTGCACCAATCATAATAGCCTTTGTTTTATTGTTCAGGCCTAAAATTGCACCGATCTCATTGTATAACTGCTCGATGTTGTAGCCATACCCCTGTTGACCAAAGCCACCGAAGCAGTTAAGGTCCTGCCTGATCTGAGAAGCAGTGAGACCCATTCTTGTTGAAAGCTCTTTAGAGGAAATTCTCACAATACCTAAATTTTTCAATTCTTCAAGGTATCTGTGATAACGAGGAAGACGTTTTATTACAGGTATGGAAACCTGATGTATATTATCTTTCATATCAATTTTCCTTTAAAATTAAAGTGTTTTTAATGTTTCCATAACATAATTACCGAATTCTTCACAGGTACAGCCTGTATCACGACCGGTAATAGTCATTTTCTTTTCAGTAATCATACAGATATCAAGCGCTTTTTCAAGCTTGTCTGCTTCTTCCTGATAACCGATGTGGGAAAGAAGAAGAACAGATGCACGAAGCATTGAGCAGGGGTCTGCATACTGACCGCGACCTTCTTTTACCATACGGGGAGCTGAACCGTGAATTGCTTCAAACATAGCATATTGCTTACCAATGTTTGCGCTACCAGCAGTACCAACGCCACCCTGGAATTCAGCAGCCTCGTCAGTGATAATATCACCATAAAGGTTGGGAAGAACAAATACCTTGAAATCAGTTCTGCGCTTTTTATCAACAAGCTTTGCAGTTGTGATATCAACATACCATTCGTCAGTAATGATATCAGGGTAATCCTTTGCAACCTCTTTACAAAGATTAAGGAATTTACCATCAGTTGTTTTGATGATGTTTGCCTTTGTTATGATGGAAACTCTTTCTTTTTTATTGTTTCTTGCATATTCATAAGCAAGCTTTGCAATTCTTTCTGTACCTTCTGTTGTTGTTACAACAAAGTCAAATGCTAATTCACCATCCACATCAACACCCTTTGAGCCAACTGCATAAGCACCCTCGGTATTTTCACGGAAGAAGGTCCAGTCAATGTTTTCTTCGGGGATTTTAACGGGGCGCACATTTGCAAAAAGGTCAAGAGCCTTTCTCATTGCAACGTTTGCACTTTCAATGTTGGGGTAGCCGTCACCCTGCTGGGGAGTGGTTGTGGGTCCTTTAAGAATAACGTCACAAGCCTTAAGCTCTTCCATAACATCATCGGGAATAGCCTTCATAACCTTTGCACGATTTTCAATTGTAAGACCATCAATATATTTGAATTCAACCTTGCCGCTTTCTACATCATCCTTAAGGATGAATTTAAGAACCTCAGCAGATTCCTTTGTGATAATCGGACCGATACCGTCACCACCGCAAACACCGATAACAATTTTATCAAGAGCCTTGAAATCCTTAAAATCCTTTGTTGCCTTGATTTTCTGATTTCTTGCATCCTGTTCTAAAAGAAGCTCCTTGAATTTAGCAAGAGCCTTTTCAATCTGTACTTCGTTCATTATTTGTTTTCCTCCTTAGTGTAATCGAGAAGACCGCCTGCACAAAGAATGTCAACCTGTCTTTCGGAAACATCGCAAATAAGCTTATATTCTTCATTTTTAGTAATGTTTTTAAGAGTGATTTCTTTACCTGCCTTGAGTTCTGCCTTGATTTCAGGGAGAACAAGCTCATCGCCAACAGAAATCTTATCGTAATCATCAGCATTTACAAAGTTAAGGGGAAGAATACTTGCGTTAACAAGGTTCGCTTTGTGAATACGAGCAAATGATTTTGTGATAACTGCCTTTACACCGAGGTAAAGAGGCACAAGAGCTGCGTGCTCTCTTGAAGAGCCCTGACCATAGTTATTACCCCCGATAATAATTCCTGAGCCTGCCTCTTTACAATGCTCTGCAAAGTTTTCATCACACTGACGGAAGCAGAATTGTGAAAGATAAGGAATGTTTGAACGATAGGGAAGAATTTTAGCACCTGCAGGCATAATATGGTCTGTTGTGATATTATCCTCAACCTTAAGAACCGCTTTAGCAGAAATAGAATCTGCAAGAGCTGTTGTTTTCGGGAAGGGCTTGATGTTAGGTCCGTAGTAAACCTCTACTGCGGCAGCTTCTTCTTTTGTTTCTGCGGGCATTTCAATCATATTATCATTGATTATAAATGACTTGGGAAGTGTAACAGAAATATCGTCTGTTAATGTTGTGGGGTCTGTAAATACACCTGTAATCGCAGATGCTGCAGCAGTTTCGGGGCTTACAAGATATACCTTACCGTCTGCAGTACCGCTTCTGCCTTCAAAGTTTCTGTTGAATGTACGAAGAGAAACACCTGAAGAGCAGGGTGACTGACCCATACCTATACAAGGACCGCAAGCACTTTCAAGAATACGAGCACCTGCATCAATCATATCTGCAAGTGCACCATTGAGAGCAAGCATATTGAGAACCTGCTTTGAACCGGGTGCAATACCGAGAGAAACAGAGGGATGAACCTTCTTACCCTTAAGTATTTTTGCAACCTTCATCATATCGAGTAGCGAAGAGTTTGTGCAGGAGCCGATAAGAACCTGGTCAACCTTTATTGTGCCGATTTCCTCAACTGATTTAACGTTATCGGGCATATGAGGCATAGCTGCAAGGGGCTTGAGAGTTGAAAGGTTAATATCAATAACTCTACCATATTCTGCATCCTCATCGGGAAGAAGCTCAACCCAATCCTGCTCTCTGCTCTGAGCCTTCATGAATTCATAGGTGATTTCATCAGAGGGGAAGATGGATGTTGTAGCACCAAGCTCTGCACCCATATTTGTAATTGTTGCTCTTTCGGGAACTGAAAGTGATTTTACGCCTTCGCCACCGTATTCAACAACCTTACCTACACCACCTTTAACGCTTAAAATTCTTAATACCTCAAGAATGATGTCTTTTGCAGCAACATAGGGAGAAAGCTTACCTGTAAGATTAACCTTGATAACCTCGGGAACAGTTATGTAATACGCACCGCCACCCATAGCAACTGCAACGTCAAGACCACCTGCACCCATAGCAAGCATACCGAGACCGCCACCTGTGGGAGTGTGGCTGTCTGAACCGATAAGAGTTTTGCCGGGAATACCGAATCTTTCAAGATGAACCTGATGGCAGATGCCATTACCGGGACGGGAGAAACGAACACCACGTTTTTTACAAACGCTCTGAATAAACTTGTGGTCGTCTGCATTTTCAAAGCCTGTCTGTAAGGTGTTGTGGTCGATATAAGCAACAGATAGCTCTGTTTTAACTCTGTCAATGTCCATAGCTTCAAGCTCGAGATATGCCATTGTACCTGTGGCATCCTGAGTTAAAGTCTGGTCGATTCTGATACCAACCTCATTGCCGGGAGCATATTCGCCGTCAACAAGATGACTTTTAATGATTTTTTCACATAAAGTGAGACCCATAATTTAAACCTCCGAATAACTTGTTCAAATTTTTAACAAACTTATTTTAATATCTTTTCAAGTCTTTGTCAATGAATTAACAAAAATATTAATAATATATACTATAAAATATATCTCGACAAATCTTGCACTTTTTTGTGTATTGTGCTATTATTAATAAGTTGAAGTGGGTTTTAAAGCGTTTTGTGGTTATACTAACAATCGGTGATTGGTTTATGTATAACGAGCTTTATAAATATTTTGCTTTTACAACTCCTGAGGCCACAGAGAATGAAACCGATGATTCTTCAGAGGTGGAAGCTGTTTCCGATAGCGCTGATGAAAATGATGGTAGTGTAACAATTTGCCATAATGGGAAATACATTCACTGTTTAACTATTATCGGTCAGGTCGAGGGGCACTATAATCTTCCACAGAATACTAAAGTTACGAAATACGAGCATATCATACCACGACTTGTTGCAGTGGAGGAAAATGATGATATTTCGGGCTTGCTTCTTATTCTCAATACTGTTGGTGGCGATATAGAAGCAGGACTTGCTATTGCAGAGCTGGTTTCAAGCATGAGTAAGCCTACGGTTACACTTGTTTTAGGCGGAAGTCACTCTATCGGAATACCATTAGCAGTCAGTGCTAAGCATTCCTTTATTGTGCCAACTGCATCTATGACAGTTCATCCTGTGAGAATGAACGGGCTTATAATAGGTGTTCCTCAGTCGCTTTTATATCTTAAGAAAATGGAAGAGCGGGTTTTGGAATTTGTTACCCGTAATTCCGAAATTACAGAAAAACGTTTTAAAGAATTGATGCTTAATAATGAGCAGTTGGTTACTGATTTCGGAACTGTTTTAAGCGGTAAGGAAGCAGTAGAAGAAAAGCTTATTGATGAAATCGGAGGGCTTAGCGATGCCCTCGCTTATATAGACAAGCTGTGTCAATAACACAGCTACGGAGGTACTATGGAAATACTAAAGGCGTTACTACTTGGAATAGTTCAGGGTGTTACCGAATTTTTACCAATTTCAAGTAGCGGACATTTATCATTATTCAGTCATTTATTTAATGTTAACACCGATACTGCAGGATTATTTTCTGCAATGCTACATATAGGCACATTGGTTGCAATACTTTTAATGTTTTACAGACCGATTTATGACCTTCTGGAAGAGTTCGTTATGTGCTTCAAAGATATTGTTACAGGTAAATTCACATTTAAGTTAAGTAAGATGAGTGCCACAAGACGAATGCTTTTTATGTTCATAATATCTTGTGTACCGCTTCTTCTTTTGCTTATACCCACAGGCAAGGATACCAATTTAATGGATTCGGTTGCAGTGTTTTCTACTGATGACAGTGTTCTTGCAGAAGGTATCTGCTTTATGGTTACAGGCTTTTTACTCATTCTCGGCACAACTCTTAATCAGAGCTTTAAAAAGAAAAAGACTGTTACACCTGTTTCGGCACTTTTAATCGGTATTGCTCAGCTTTTTGCAGCGTGCTTCCCCGGGATTTCCCGTTCAGGTTCAACAATTTCCGTGGGGCTTTGTTGCGGTATTTCAAAAAAGAATATGATAAGGTATTCGTTTATACTTTGCATTCCTGCAGTGCTTGCGAGTGGTCTTGTTGAGTTTAAGGAGGCTATGGAAGCAGATGTTATCGTTCCTGTTTTTCCATTGATTATAGGAGTTGTGGCATCTGCAGTTGTAGGTGTTTTTGCAATTAAATTATTACAGATATTAATGAAAAAAGACTTGTTCAGATATTTTGGCTTTTACTGTCTTGCACTTGGTTTTGTAACTACGATAATCAGTGCAATAGGAAAAATATAAGGAGGGGTTATTGTGGCACAGAATAAGAAAACTAATTCTTCAAATAAAAAGAAACCTAACACAACCGCCAAGAAAAATACTAAAGCTGCCGCTAAAAACTCGCTTTTCAGCACCCAGCACAAGCAGATAGCATCATTTATCGGTTGCTTCTTTGCTTTGTTTATGGGCGCAGTGGTATTTATTGATGCAGGTAACCTTTGGGGAATGCTTCGTAATTTTTACTTTGGCCTTTTTGGTCTGTCTGCCTTTGTGTTGCCTGTATTCATACTTTTCATATCAATAGTTTCTGCAATTGGTAAGGATTCAAGAAAATATAAAATCAAGGTAACTGAAAGCTTTATAATATTTGTGCTACTTGTTTCCTTTTTGCATATTGTAAATTCTCAATCCGAGCTTACATACGGCGAACAGATTTCCGAGGCTTATAAGGTATTTAAAGAATATGACGGAACAGGAATGCACTATGGCTATGGTGTTTTTGGTGCGTTGTTTGGTGGCTTGCCTTTATTGATGACTGCAGGTAATAAGCTTGCGGCAGGTATTGTTGTTGTTCTCATTCTTTTAGCACTTTTAATGCTCTTTACAGGCACAACAGTATTAAAGCTCGTTTCTTCTTTAAAAAAACCTGCAGAGGTTGCTGCAGAATATGCAGAAGAGAAAATTGGCGATTTCAGAGAAACCTATGAAACAGTGAGTGAGGATATTCACGAAAGACGAGCTCGCAATGCTGCCAAACGCAGAAAAGAGAGTAAGCATCAGATTGAACTTGATATTCCCATTGATGATGAAATCCCTGTTGATAAGGGTGTTGAGCCCATTATTGATACAACACCTGCTCCTGTTGAAGATGATATAGAGCTTTTAGGCAGCTTTGAAGAAGAGCCACCCTTGGATGTTCAGGCTCTTGACGAATTATTTTCTACCAAGACTGTTGCTGAAACTCATTTTGAAGAGGTTGTTGAAGCATTTGAGGAGGAAGCTCAGGAAGATATTTCGGAAGATACTGTTGAAGAAGCAGTTGAGGATGAAGGCGAGCCTGAGGCAGGTGACACTGAGGAAGCTGTTGTTCCTGAGGTTGTATATGAATTACCGCCTCTTGATTGCCTTGATAAGCCTAAGCTGAACAGTAACAGTGGCAGTGCCGAAGAGCTTCGTCAAAGAGGGGAGACAATTGTAAAAACTCTTAAGAGCTTTGGTGTTGGTACACGTATTGTTGATATATGCCAGAGTCCCTCAGTTACCAGATTTGAGCTTCAGCCCGACCCCGGTGTTAAAATCAGTAAAATTACCGCACTTTCAGATGATATTGCAATGAATCTTGCGGCGTATGGTGTAAGAATTGAAGCTCCCATACCTAATAAAAATGCGGTTGGTATTGAAGTACCCAACGCAGAAAAAGCAATGGTAACTCTTCGCGAAATTCTTGAAAGTCCATCATTCCAGAACTCAAAGTCAAGGCTTAATGTTGCGTTAGGCAGAGATATACAGGGTGAAGCTACCTGCGCAGATCTTGCAAAAATGCCTCACTTGCTTGTTGCAGGTACAACTGGTTCGGGTAAATCAGTTTGCCTTAATACAATGATTGTAAGCCTTCTTTATAATGCAAAGCCTGACGAGGTTAAGCTTATAATGATTGACCCGAAAAAAGTTGAATTTACTGTTTATCGCTCAATTCCTCATCTTCTTGTTCCCGTTGTGGCAGACCCGAGAAAAGCGGCAGGTGCGCTTTCATGGGCAGTTGCAGAAATGGATAAGAGATATGCCTTGTTTGCGGAAAAAGGCGTCAGAAATCTTCAGGGCTACAATAACTATGCGTTAGCAGAGGGGCTTCCTAAAATGCCACAGATAGTTATTATAATTGACGAGTTATCAGACTTGATGATGGCTGCATCCAACGAGGTTGAGGATTCAATTTGCCGTCTTGCTCAGAAAGCCCGTGCAGCAGGTATGCATCTTATTGTTGCTACTCAGAGACCATCAGTTGATGTTATTACGGGTCTCATTAAAGCGAATATTCCCAGCCGTATTGCTTTTGCGGTTAAGTCACAGATTGACTCAAGAACAATTATTGATACTCAGGGAGCAGAAAAGCTTCTTGGTAACGGTGATATGCTTTATTGTCCTGTTGGACTTTCAAAACCTGTTCGTGTTCAGGGTTCGTATGTTTCTGATGATGAAATCGAAAGAGTTATTGATTTCGTAACATCTCAGGGTGAAGTCAAGTATGACGATGCAGTTATGCAGGAAATTGAACTTAAAGCCGCTCAGGATGGCAAAAAGAAATCATCTGCAGTTGACACTGATAGCGTTGGCTCAGGAGGGGACTATGATGACGAAATGTTCCCTAAAGCAGTTGAGGTTGTTGTTGAGGCGGGTATGGCTTCCACAACTCTTCTCCAGAGAAAGCTTAAGCTTGGTTATGCAAGAGCCGCCCGTATTGTTGACGAGCTGTCAGAAAAGGGTATTATTGGTCCCTTTGAAGGCAGTAAGCCCCGTAAGGTGCTTATAACAAAGGAGCAGTGGTATCAGATGCAGGCTAATTCCTCTACAATTGCACCGAAGCAGCTCAGTGTTGATGATATTGAGATTGTGAATACACCTAAAGAGGAAAAAAAGGTAGCAGATGAACCAAACTATTTCGGTTCTGCTGTAAACAATGCTAATTATGATGTTGAGGAATGATGATGGACATTTTTGTAGAATATCTTGATGGTGATTTTGCGGTTTGCCGACTGCCTGATAAAGCGGGTAACCTCATTCGTGTACCGCTTAAAGAATTACCACAGGGAACTGCACCCTTGAAGGTGATTTCAATGCGTGATAACGGTAGCTTTTATCTTAATGATTATGCTATTGAAACACGTATGAAGCGCATAACCCGATATATGAGGTATAAAAAATACTCATTTAATTTGAATTCACGATAAAAAGTGCGAATTTCAGTAAATAATTCATAAAAAAGTATTGCTTTTTTTGTAAAAAGGTGATATACTTTCTCAGTCAAAAACTCACACAGGGTAGATTATGCGTGCCGTGTGCATCAGATGATGTGGTGTGTATGAGTCGAAACTCTGTGGCGGTTTAACAAAAAGGAGGACAAAAATTATGTCAGTAGTTTCAATGAAACAATTACTCGAAGCAGGTGTTCATTTCGGACACCAGACAAGAAGATGGAACCCCAAAATGGCTCAGTACATCTTTACTGAAAGAAATGGTATTTATATCATTGACCTTCAGAAAACTGTAAAGAAGCTTGAAGAGGCTTACACCTTCATCAACCAGATCGCTCAGGAGGGCGGCGAAGTTCTTTTCGTAGGTACAAAGAAACAGGCTCAGGATTCCATTAAGGAAGAAGCAGAGCGTTGCGGTATGTCATTCGTTAATGCTCGTTGGCTTGGTGGTATGCTTACAAACTTCAACACAATCCAGAGAAGAATCAGAAGACTTGCTCAGCTCAACGCTATGGAAGCTGACGGTACATTTGAGCTTCTTCCCAAGAAAGAAGTTATCAAACTCAACCTTGAAAGAGAAAAGCTTGAAAAATTCATGGGTGGCATTACAGAAATGAAGAAAATGCCTGCAGCAATGTTCATTGTTGACCCCAGAAAAGAAAGAATTGCAGTTCTCGAAGCAAAGAAACTCGGTATTCCGATTGTTGCTATCGTTGATACAAACTGTGATCCCGATGAAATCGACTATGTAATTCCCGGTAATGATGACGCTATCCGTGCAGTAAAACTTATTGCAGGTGCTATGGCAGACGCTATCATTGCAGGTCGTCAGGGTGAGCAGACTGTTGCAGCAGAAGAAGTAGCTGAAGAAGCTGTTGAAGCTGCTGAATAAGTAGTAAATTAATAGGCGGAATTTATTTCCGCCTTATCAACTTTATAAAGGAGGAAACACCTATGGCATTTACAGCTTTAGATGTTAAAAACTTAAGAGAAAAAACAGGCGTTGGTATGATGGAGTGCAAAAAAGCGCTTACAGAAGCTGACGGTGATATGGACAGAGCTTTTGAAATTCTTCGTGAAAGAGGCCTTGCAGCTTCCGAGAAGAAAGCAAGCAGAATTGCAGCTGAAGGTGCTATCATCGCTTATACTGATGAAGATGCTAAGGTAACAGTTCTTCTTGAAATCAACTCTGAAACAGATTTCGTTGGTAAAAATGAAAAATTCCAGGCATTTGGTCTTGATGTAGCTAAAACAATTGCAGCAAACAAGCCTGCTTCTGTTGAAGCTCTTGCAGACCTTAAGCTTATCGGATCTGACAGAACTGTTACAGAAAACCTCAACGACCTTATCCTTGTTATCGGTGAAAACCTTAAAATCCGTCGTTTTGAAATCGTTGAAGGTGATGTTGTAACATACATTCACGCAGGTGGCGCTGTTGGTGTTGCTGTTAAATTCGAAACAAACATTTCAGATAAAGCTGAATTCACAGCAATGGGTAAAAACATTGCTATGCAGATTGCTGCTATGAGCCCTCAGTATCTCAGCAAAGAATGCATTTCTGAAGATGAACTTGCTAAGATGAAGTCTATCACAATTGATAGCTCACTTAACAAGCCTGATTCTCTTCCCAAGCCCATTCTTAACGAGCTTTTCGCTAAAGCTCTTGCAGAAAATCTCTTCAGTGCTGAAGATGTTAAAGCTTACGAAGATAATAAGAAGAGCAATTTCCTTTTCAACTTCCTTTCAAAAGAAGCTGTTGCTACTCTTGCATCTCTTGCAATTGCCGGTAAAGAAGAATATATCACAAACAAAATCTTTGCAGGTGCAGTAGAAGGCCGTATTAAGAAACAGATTAAAGAAATCTGCCTTCTTGAACAGGCATTTGTTCGTTCAGACCTCTTTGATGGCTCTGTATCAGGTTATGTTGCAGATGTTGCAAAGAAAAATGGTGCAGATGTTAAGGTTGTAAGCTTTATTCGTCTTGAAAAGGGCGAAGGTCTCGAAAAAAGAGAAGACAATTTTGCTGACGAAGTTGCCAGCATGATGAAATAAGATTTCAAATGAGGGCGGCTTTCATTGAAAGTCGCTCCATACTTTTTTGTGTATAACATGCCAAATTTGGTAAACTATATGAAGTGGTGAGATTATTATGGAAAGAAAAGTCGGTACTGTATCAAGAGGTATTCGTTGTCCTATTATCCGTGAAGGTGATAACCTTGTTGATATTGCAGTAAACAGCGTTATTGAAGCTGCTGAGAGCGAAGGATTTGAACTTCGCGACAGAGATGTTGTCGCTCTTACTGAATCAATCGTTGCAAGAGCTCAGGGTAACTATGCCACAGTCCAGAATATTGCTGATGATGTCAGAGTGAAGCTTGGCGGAGAAACAATTGGTGTTATTTTCCCGATTCTTTCAAGAAACCGTTTTGCAATCTGCCTTAAGGGAATTGCAATGGGCGCAAAGAAAGTTGTTCTTATGCTCAGCTATCCCAGTGATGAGGTTGGTAACTCCCTTTTAACTTATGACCAGCTTGATGATGCGGGAATCAATCCTTATTCAGATGTACTTTCTCTTGAAAGATACAGAGAACTCTTCGGTGAAAATAAGCATGAGTTTACAGGCGTTGACTACGTTGCTTATTATTCCGATATCATCAAAGAGGCAGGGGCAGAGGTTGAAATTGTTTTTGCGAATCAGGCTAAGACAATTCTCGATTATACAGACTGTGTTCTTACTTGTGATATTCACACCCGTGCAAGAACTAAAAGAATCCTCAAAGCAGCAGGCGCAAAGGTTGTTTGCGGTCTTGACGATATTCTTACTTCATCCGTTAATGGCGGTGGCTGTAACGAAGCTTATGGTCTTTTAGGTTCAAATAAATCAACAGAAGATACAATCAAATTGTTCCCCAGAGAATGTAACGACCTTGTAAAAGATATCCAGGCTGAGTTCCTTAACAGAACAGGTAAACATATTGAAGTAATGGTTTATGGTGACGGTGCGTTCAAGGACCCTCAGGGCAAGATCTGGGAGCTTGCGGACCCGGTTGTTTCTCCTGCTCATACAGACGGACTTATTGGTACTCCTAATGAGCTTAAGCTTAAATACCTTGCAGATAATGATTTCAAAGGTCTTTCAGGTGCAGAGCTTAAAGAGGCAATTTCTAACAGTATCAAGGCTAAAGCCGGTAACCTTGTTGGTAATATGGCTTCTCAGGGTACAACACCTCGTCAGCTTACCGACCTTATCGGCTCACTTTGTGACCTTACAAGCGGTTCGGGTGACAAGGGTACCCCCATCATTCTTGTTCAGGGCTATTTTGACAACTATACAGACTAATTTTTTACGGAGGTTTAACTGTTATGGAAATTATTAAAAGACCCGATGATATGCAAAGAATTACAACAGTTGAACTTGCAGAGGCTTATATTGCCGAACAAGTTGATGAAATTCGCAAACAGGTAGGAGACAAGAAAGTTCTTCTCGCTCTTTCAGGTGGTGTTGATTCTTCAGTTGTTGCAGCTCTTCTTATTAAAGCGATTGGCAAACAGCTTGTATGCGTTCACGTAAATCATGGTCTTATGAGAAAAGGTGAGAGCGAACAGGTTATTGAAGTTTTCGGAAAAGCTCTTGATGCTAACCTTATTTACGTTGATGCAACAGACCGTTTCCTTGATAAGCTTGCAGATGTTGCTGACCCTGAAACAAAACGTAAGATAATCGGTAAAGAGTTTATTGAGGTTTTTGCTGACGAAGCAAGAAAGCTTGATGGCGTTGAATTTTTAGCACAGGGTACAATTTACCCTGATATTCTTGAAAGCAATAAGCAGGCAGAAGGTAAAAAAGCTGTTAAGGCGCACCATAATGTTGGCGGACTTCCTGAAGACCTCAAATTTTCACTTGTTGAGCCCGTTAAATTGCTCTTTAAGGACGAGGTAAGAGTTGTCGGTGAAGCTCTCGGACTTCCTTATGGTATGGTATATCGTCAGCCGTTCCCCGGACCCGGTCTTGGCGTTCGTTGCCTTGGCGCAATCACTCGCGACAGACTTCACGCATTAAGAGAGGCTGATGCTATTCTACGTGAAGAGTTTGATATCAATGGTCTTGCAAAAAAAGTTTGGCAATACTTCATTGCTATTCCTGATATCAAGAGCGTTGGTGTTAAAGATGAAGCTCGTTATGAAGGTTGGCCTGCAATTATCCGTGCTGTTAATACAACAGACGCTATGAGCGCAACAATCGAAGAAATTCCCTATGCAGTTCTTCATAAAGTAACATATAGAATTACTAACGAGGTAGAAGGCATTAACCGTGTTCTCTATGACCTCACACCCAAGCCCATCGGCACAATTGAGTGGGAATAATACCAAACGTACGAAAACCCTTGTATATCAAGGGTTTTCTTTGTTTTTGGTCCCTTTAGGGGTGGAAATAACCCCCCGGTTCTACCGGGGGAATAAAAACGCTTTAGTAAAAATAAAACGTGGCGAGCAAAGGCAAGCCACAAAAAGTAGTAGAGAAGAAATTAACCTCCAAGTATAATAGAAATGGTTTGGCAGCCGCATTACTAAGATACAGGAGGTTAAAAACATGATAAAAAAAGATGGTAACAACGAAATAAAAACATTATAACACTCAACATACAGATGTCAGTACCATATAGTGTTTGCACCAAAGTTTAGAAGAAAAGAGATATATGGCAAACTGAAAAAAGATATCGGAGAGATAATAAGAAAATTGTGTGAACAAAAAGGTGTAGAAATCATAGAGGCGGAAGCCTGTAAAGACCACATACACCTTTTGGTGTCGATACCACCTTACTTAAGTGTAGCACAATTTATGGGATATCTCAAGGGTAAAAGTACACTAATGATTTTCGACCGACATGCAAATTTAAAATATAAGTACGGAAACCGACATTTTTGGTGTAGAGGGTACTATGTAGATACAGTCGGTCGAAATAAGAAAGTGATAGAAAAGTATATACAAAATCAATTAGAAGAAGATTTTGCAAATGACCAAATATCACTCAAAGAGTACATAGACCCGTTTACGGGTAACAAGAATAACTAAGCAAAAAATAAACAGCCGCACGAGAGCGGCTGCTTGAAATAGTAATGCGATGTCAAACTTCTGTGCCGACTTTTAGTCGGCTAGCCAGCAGGCGGCCCTTATAGGGCCTGTGCAAACCACCAGTTCAACTGGTGGTTATGATTTGTTTTTACTGAATCTGAATTATAAATACCAATAAATAGTTTTATAGTTAGTTAAGAATAAATAAAGATAGCAATATTAAATGACATTTTTGATGTTAAAAAAGAGTGACAACAGGTTGATGTAGTCACTCTTTTTATATATTTGCAAGTATATAGAAATATATGTTATTTTGTAAAATTTATCGAGATAATTTTTCGTAGAACTAAAACTTCTAAAAAACTAAATGTATATAGTCCTTGTTATGAGGATAATCGCATTGTTGACCCAAATTCTGACCATGTATTATGCTGATACATATAGTTTTTCTAATTGATTTCGTTTTGCTTCGAGTGTGGAATGAACATAGGTATTTAGTGTTATTGAAACATTTGCATGACCTAAAATTTCGCTTAATGACTTTATATCTACACCTGCTTGAACGCACCGTGTTGCAAAAGTATGTCGCAATGAATGAAAATTTATTATCTGAATATCATTTTTTTCTAAAAAACGCTTATATCTATATTCAAATGTTCTTGTGTCAACAAATGTATTATTTTCAGAAACAACAAAGTCGGATTTTCTTTTCTTAAATTCATCAAACAAAAAAGTATATAATATTGAACAAATCGGAATATCTCTTCTGGATGATGCTGTTTTTGGTGAATCTAAAATTACTTTGGTTTTGCTTCCGATATCCAATACTCTTGTTAAGGTATGGTTTACGTGGATGACCTTTTCATTAAAATCAATATCACTCCATGACAATGCGCATATTTCTCCTATCCTCATCCCTGTATGCAAAGCCAAATAAACGCCTAACCAAACCAGATCCTTTTTATCATCACTTATATTCTCGATTTTTTTTACATCCTCTGAAGATAAAATGTTTATATCTTTCTTTAAGCTGCGCGGTTTATATATCGTCTTTTTAGGGATGGTGTAAACGCCTTCTTCAATTGCGAAATCCAAGGCGGATTCAATTATTATTGCAAGTGTTTTTACATAAGAAGGCGATAAACCACCTTTACCATCTTTTCGACCTTTTTTTAATTTGTTTTCTAAAAATAAATTTATTTCAGAAGTAGATATATCTGCGATTTTTACATTTCCTACCTCAGGGGAGATGTGTGTTCTTATCAAATAATTATATTTATTAATAGTTGCTCCTTTAAGATGTAGCTTGTTATGTTCTAACCACTCTTCAAGAATACTGTCAAAAGTTTTTTCATTGCTTTTTTTTGAGAATGAAGCTTCATTTTTTCTGCAAGCTTCAAGCTTGTTTTTACATTCGGTGTATGTTTTACCATAAACAGATACATAACGAATTGCTCCATCAGAGTTAAACGTGTTTTTATATCTGCCTTCCCATCGTCCATCCTTTCTTTTATGGATATTGTCACCTCGTCTGGGCATTTGCAAACTCCTTTCTTTGTTTGGATTTTGACACCTTTTTTGACCACTATTGATATTGCAACGATTTAATAAAATTATTGTTTCGACAAAAATCATCAAAAACTTGTTTTTTAATACTGTTTTTTGATTGACAAACTATGAATAAAGTGTTAATATTTTTCATATTGGAATTTTAAATTTGGGTTATTATACAGTTTTTTAGTTTTTTAGAAGTTTTAGTTCTACGAAAAATTGATAATATACCTTATATAATATTATTTCTTTTTTACGACACATTTAAGCAAGTGTTAAATTTATAAAATAAAGATAGGTAGGGAATCGTATGAAAATTAAAGTCGCAATTTTAGAAAGTGATAAAAATTATTTGAATAGAATTGTATCTGTGTTTAGCACAAAGTATTCTGACAAGTTCCAAATTTTTTCTTTCACAAATGCAGAGTTGGCAATTGATACTGTAGTTAATGAAAAAGTTGATATTTTAATTGCAGACGATTTTTTTAATATTGATGCGGAAAAAATCCCGGATAGATGTTCTTTAGCTTACTTCGTTAGTAGTGTTGATGTTGAAAGTATTAATAATCAAAAAGCTATATGCAAATTTCAAAAGGCTGAATTGATTTATAAGGAAATTCTTTCAATTTATTCCGAGAATGCCGGTTCTTTATCAGGTCTTAAATTCTCTGACGATTGTAAAATTACAATTTTTTCTTCTCCTTGCGGTGGAGTTGGTACTACTACTGTTGCAGCCGCATATGCATTATTTCTCGCACAACGCGGAAAAAAAACATTGTTTTTAACTTATGATTCTTTTGGTTCAACCGATTTGTTTTTTTTCGGAGATGGTCAGTTTACCATTAGCGATTTGATTTTTGCATTAAAGAGCAAAAAAGGCAATTTAGCTATGAAGATGGAAAGCTATGTCAAAAGAGATCCCTCAAATGTATGTTTCTTCTCTAAGTCCAGGTATGCTTTAGATATGCTTGAATTGAATAATGATGAAAAATTATTCTTGCTTGAAGAATTAAAACTTTTAGGCTCTTATGATGACATTGTTCTCGATTTGAGCTTTGGTTTAGATAAAGCGCATTTAGATTTCTATAAAAAAGCGCACGATATAATAATGGTTAGTGATGGTAGTGTACTTGCTAATGAAAAGATTGGAAATGCCTACGAAGCTTTGGTGATGATTGATAACAATTTGGAGGTTTCTATTGCTAATAGATTCTCTCTGTTATACAACAGATTCAGTAGCAAAAGCGGTAAACTTTTAGATTATCCAGAACTGAAAAATGTTGGTGGAGCACCGGTTTACGCACAAGCGACTGTACGACAGATAATGGAGCAATTGTCTCAAAGTGATGTGTTTTTTAAAATATTTTGAGGAGTGAGATTTAATGAATGAGGAATTAGAACAGCAAATTGTTGCTGAATTAAAGAAGTATGTTTCTGAAAATCTTCCACTCAGTAAAATGTCAGACGAGGAACTTCAAGATAAAATTGAAGAATTAGTGTGCATCAAGACAGCCGATATTTACTGCCCGATTGAAAAAAAAGTTTCAATAATACAACAGGTTTATTCATCTATACGTGGATTCGGCTTGTTAGACAGTATAATTTCTGACGATACTATAACAGAAGTTATGATTAATGGACCTGATAATATTTTCATTGAACAAAGCGGTAGACTTTTTAAGTTGGACAAACATTTTGAAAGTCAGCGTAGACTTGAAGATGTTATTCAACGAATTGTTGGTTTGGCAGGTAGAGAGGTTAACCAGGCAAATCCTATTTGTGATACTCGTTTGCCCGATGGTTCTCGTGTGAATGTTGTTCTTCCGCCAATCGCACTTTGTGGTCCTACTGTTACAATAAGAAAATTCTCAAAAACACCTATGACGATTGAAAAGCTTATTCAGTATGGCTCGATTACGAAAGAGATTGCTGACAAATTAGAAATGCTTGTCAAGGCTAAATATAACATCTTTATTAGTGGTGGTACTGGTTCGGGTAAAACTACATTCCTGAATGCTCTTTCTAACTATATCCCTCATGATGAACGTGTTATTACGATTGAGGACTCTGCTGAATTACAAATTGTTAACATAGATAACCTTGTTTCTCTTGAAACAAGAAATGCTAATGCTTCGGGTGCAGGTCAGATTACAATTCGTGATTTGATTAAATCATCTCTTCGAATGCGTCCTGAACGAATAATCGTCGGTGAGTGCCGTGGTGGTGAGGCTCTTGATATGCTTCAGGCTATGAATACTGGTCACGATGGTTCTCTTTCGACTGGTCATGCTAACTCAACAGAAGATATGCTTTCGCGTCTTGAGACTATGGTTCTTCAGGGTAGCGAAGGATTACCGCTTGAAGCAAT
Organism: Acutalibacteraceae bacterium; assembly: GCA_045586265.1. Lineage (GTDB taxonomy): Bacteria > Bacillota > Clostridia > Oscillospirales > Acutalibacteraceae > DTU089. Next base: position 25,998 of record JAZMZY010000036.1, on the reverse strand, counting down.
CAGGCAACAAATAGCTTCAGCGGTTGATATTATTATTCATCTTTCTCGTCTTCGTGATAAATCAAGAAAAACTATGGAGATATCAGAGGTTGTAGGGTATGAGAACGGCAAAGTAATTCTTAACCCGCTTTATGTATTTATTGAAGACGAGAACACAACGCTTGAAAAGGTTTCGGGTTCTTTGGTAAGAACTGAAAATAAAATGCAAAACACTTTTAAACTTCAATTATCAGGCATAAGAGAAGAGATATAAGGAGGATAAAATGGGATTTTTTACAACAGATAAAAAAGAACCTAAAGTTCAGGGACCTGAATTTTATACTTCTAAAGTTACTAATATTCCCGTAATGAACTATGAGGTTTACAACTTTAAAAAATGGGAAGTAATTGTCTATTTTTTTATTGCTTTCGTTCTTGGTGCTTTTGTAGGCTATTTGTTTTATGGTGGATTAGCCAAAGATGAATACGGTCAGTCAACGACATTGACATACATATTAAATATTACAATTCCAATAATCGTTGGTGCGGTTGCAGGTAAATTATTTTTACCAATGAGAAATAAACAGATTATTGAAAAAAGAAGAATTATTTTAAGAGGACAATTCAGAGATTTACTTGAGGGTTTAGTAACCTCATTAGGTGCAGGTAATAACGTACCGGATTCGTTCGCAGCCGTATATGAAGACTTGAAAATTCAATATGACCCCGATGCATATATTATCAAAGAAATTGAAGTAATTCTTGCGGGTATTCGTCATAATGTTCCGATTGAAGATGTTTTGATGGACTTTGGTGATAGAAGTGGTGTTGAAGATATTAAAACATTTGCCAATGTTTTCAATATAAGTTATAGAAAAGGCGGTAACATTAAAGATGTCATCAGAAACACCCATAGCATAATCAGCGAAAAAATTGAAATAGCAGAAGATATAGAAACAACGGTTACTAGTGGTAAAACAGACCAAAAGATTATGCTTGTTATGCCAATAGCTTTGATTTCTATTATTAAATTTATGAGTCCTGAATTTGCAGCTAATTTTGCTACTCCGTCAGGAATAGCTGCAACAACAGTTGCGATTGGTTGTTTTGTTGGTGCATACTTCTTAGGAAAAGTTATGCTTGATATTAAAGTTTAACAGGGGGGCAGACGATGAGTGTTGTATCAATAAAAGATGTAGTAATGGTACTTCTTTTTACAGTTAGTTTTCTTGCCTGGCTATTCTTGTTTGTTAAGTCAAAAAAACATGATGCACTTTTTGAAAACTTAGACAAAAAGGATTTTCCCTTAAAAGAAGTATATTCAATAGGTTATTGTTTCCTTGAGATGATAGGGTATAAATACACAAGTAAATCTGATAGAAAAAAACGTCAGGAATTAAATGTTTTATACGGTGAAAAATATTCCGAATATTATTTGCGTGTTATCTACTCACAGCGAATCTCTATGACATTTTTAGTGTATCTTTTATCATTTTCTATGTATGGTTTTTCACAGGATATTTTGGTTTGGTTAATAATGGTAGCTTTTTCCGGAGTTGCATATTACTATTTTGGTGATGTATCTAGTAAAAAAATCAGACTTCGTTCAGAAGAGATGCTTAGCGATTTCTCAGAGGTTGTGTCTAAGCTCGCTTTGCTTACCAATGCAGGTATGATTCTCAGAGAAGCCTGGGAGTTTGTTGCTGATTCTAAAGAAGATGGAACAATTTACAAAGAAATGCGTATAGCCAGAGATGATATGAACAATGGCTTATCTGATGTAGAGGCAATTCGCAGATTTGGCAACAGATGCATAATTTCTGAAATTCGTAAGTTTACCTCAACTCTTATTCAGGGTATGGTTAAGGGTAATGATGAACTTGTTATAATGTTGCAGAACCAAAGTAGCGAAGTGTGGGCAGAGAAAAAACAGAATGTCAGGAGACAGGGTGAAAAGGCTGCAAGTAAGCTTTTAATACCAATGTTGCTTATGTTTATTGGTATATTGGTTATGGTTATTGTTCCGATTTTTTCAAATCTCGGAGCTTAATAAATTAAAAATTCAAGAAAGGAGGGTATTATAATGAGCGCTATTTCAGCAAAATTAATGAGCATTTATATGATGGCTCAGATGAAGGTTGAAGATTTCTTCAAAAAAGAAGATGGTGAAGTTAACATCATTGCAATCGTTGTACTTATTGGTATTGCACTCTTGCTTGCTCTTGTTTTTAAAGACAGAATCACAGCATTGATCAACAGCTTATTTGATACAATCGACACTAATGCACAGAATGCAATTAACTAAGTTATGTTAATTGCGAATGAACATACGGTATATCTATACCGTATGTTCGCAGTGCTTTTTGTGTAGTTGTTATTTTCAAGGGTGAAATTTTATTTTGCTTTTGCAAATAATAATTATCCAGGAGGGGACTATGAAAAAATTCTTAAAAAAAGAAAATGGTGTAGTGATAGTTGAAGCGGCTATCGTTTTTCCCATTATGATTTTCACAGTACTTATGATGATCTATATGGGAAATATATATTTTCAACAGGCAAAGCTTAATGCAATTGTTGATATGGCAGCAATTAAAGGGGCAGCATATTGCGCTGATCCCATGTTACAAAAAATAGAAAAAAATCAGTCTGTACCAAAAAGTAATAATGATATTCAACCATACAGATATTTGTTTGGCTTAAGTGATGTTGAGACCACTATTGAAAAATATGTTTCTTCTGAATTTACTACATCAGGTGATGGTTTCTTTGGCGGTATGAACCCCAGAAATATTGATTGTACCGCTAAGTTTAACAACAATGTTATTATGTATTCATTTACTGTTGAAGCTACTTATAGTATTGAGGTTCCGCTAAGGTTTATGGGAACTGAACCGCCAAAATTAGTTTCATTATCAGCAAAGGCTACTGCACCGGTTAATGACAATGGCGAGTTTATAAATAATTTGAATATGGCACTTGATTATTATGAATCAACCGGTTTGGAGGAAAAGGTAAGTTCTGCAACAAGTAAAATAAAAGACTTTTTTTCAAAGTTTGGTAAGAGTTAATAGGGAGGGGCAAAATGTTTAAGTTTTTATGCGATCATCGTGGAGCTGTTTCAGTATTTTTTGTTGTTATTTTACTCCCGGTTATTTTGTGTGCGTCACTCTTTGTTGATGCTTCAAGAGTACAGTCAGCTAAAAGTCTTATAAGTTCGGCAGGAGATTTAACCCTTAATACAGTTTTATCTCAATACGATGTCGATTTGAATGAGTTTTATGGTCTTATGGCTTCAGCTCAGGATACAACAGAAGTTATTGATGCTGCTGAGCAGTATTTTTCTGCTTGTATCAAGTCACAAGGTATCGATACAACTGATACCGCCAAGTACATTAACTCTATTTCCGGATTCTTTTTTGGTGATGATACAATCAATGATATGTTGTGTATCGATATAGCTGAAAATTCAAAGGTTACAGTTGAACCAACCAAAAATGGTAGTCTTACTAATACTGCGTTGGTAAAAACCCAGATTGTTGAGTTTATGAAATACAGATCACCTATTAATAGTGTTGTTGATCTTTTAAAAAAATTCACTGATAGTTCCAACGAGCTTGAAAACACAACCAAAACAACTGATCTTGTTGATACCAAACAAGAATATTATGAAGCACAAGGGGAAGTTGCTGAAAAAGCTTATAAAATTTATGAGCTGATCGTTGAATACGATAAGCTTAGTTTAAGCAAAGAGGATTTACAAAATATTAAAACACTTTTAGATGGTATCGAGAATGAGTACAAAGAGATACATATAAAGATGGTAAAAGATCTCTATAATACTTCAGACATTAAAAATGTTAAAAATACTTTTAAGGCTTGTGTAACTATTCCTACTCAATATACAACAAAGAAAGCAAACCATGGTGCTGATGCAGGTAAAATAGGTAAGCAAATCGTCTCCTGTCTGGCTGCATATGATCAGTTTATCACTGCAAAGAAAAATTTTGATAATAATGTTAAAAGCTGGAACAACAATTATTATGATATACAATATGTTGCTTACGCTTTTAAAAATAAAGATTATTTTACAAAACTTTACGATAAGGAAGTAAATATGAAAAATTCCTTTATCAAATTAAAGGATATGGTAGAGCACGCTAAAGAGGGCGCACTTGATGAAAATTATGCTATTACTCGAAAGAGTGATAATTTGGGTGTATATAAAGGTATGACAAAAACAGTTTCTGATTGGTACAGCCTTCTTGAAACTAATGTTAAATCTGCTGCAAATTCAGTAACTGGCAGAAATACCAAGTATAATACCGCTGTTACTAAAATCAGAAACACAAGTAACCTAACTGATAGAATTTCCAAAACCAATTCAGATAACAAGCTTTCAGAACTTTATAATTCGCTTAATGATTATTATACCAGATATAAAAAAGCTAATGAAATTTTAGCAGAAATTGTTAATGGACTTAGCGTTTCAACACTTTTCTCGAAGTGTCTTAAGGACCTAATTGTTGAAGCTGATACCAAGTTTGATACTTGGGAAGATAAAGCTAATGAGTATAACGGAACGATTTCTTTGGCAGAAAGCGATCTTAAAGAAATTAATGATGTTAAAACTAAAGAACAGGTCGGTAAATTAACAACCAAAAACGTTGATGACTATTGTGCGCATATTAATAATGTTAAATCAGCAGTAGGTACAATTAAAAAAGGTATTGAAGGTGTTAAGTATAATGGCACCTCTGTTGTTGATAAAGAAATCAATAGTATTAATCAAATGAAGAAGTACGCTGATGTTCTGAGTAATGAAATACCATTAAATAAGTATGATTTGGATACTTATGCTAATAATACTTTCCATTTTTCCACCGATAATTCAATAAAAACTTTGAATATCACCGCAAAAAATGATCCTGATATTTCAGATAAGAAATATAGAGTTTATGAATGGATGTTAGAACAGGACTTCCCGCAACCTAAAGATACAGAAAAAGAAGATGATTATAAAGAGAAAAAGAAAGCAGCTAAAAAGAATGCCGATGAAGCTAAGAATGAGCCGCTGACAGATAAATCGAGTAAAAATGATATTACAACACTAAGTAATCTTCCATCTGGTGTAAGTAGTGATCTGGATGCTGGTAAAATTACAACAAAAATTAAAGATGTATCTAAATTTGCGACGAGTTTGTTTACTGATTTTAGCGGAACAGTTTCTTCGGCAGGCGCTAATTTACGAGATGATTTTTTTGCTTTGGATTACATAACTAGTATGTTTACTTATCATACTTTTGAATATGAATCAAAGTATAATATGCTTTCGAAATCTCAGCAAAAAGAAATTACTTATAAAAATGCTAATACATATTACAATACTGTTAATGATAAGTGGAACAGTATAGCTGTAACGGACACCTTCAACAAGACACTTACCAATAAAATGAGAACCAGCGAAAGTTCGAACTGGTCCTATGGTAATGAGGTTGAATATATTATGTACGGTAAAACTATTGAAAAATCTAAAGAAGCATTATGTGGCTCTATTTATATGATCAGATATGCTTTGAATGTTGCTCCAATCTTTTCTGAGTTTTATGGCGATGGAGAATTAAAAGCATTTGCACTTGGTGTTAATACAGCAACTCATGGTATCATTCCAGCCGGACTTGTTAAAGTTATAATTTGTCTTGGTCTTACTGCTCTCGAATCTGCTAAAGATATGCAAACATTAAAAGCCGGTATTCCGGTGATTTTAGTAAAAACCGCAAAAGATGATTTGTTTGTTGATAATTGGTGGTTTGATGCAGATGAAAAAGCTAACACCGATAAAACTACAAAGGTTACGTTTTTTTATAGCGATTATATGAAATTGTTACTTTTCCTTAAGCTTATGGGAAGCGAGGAATCGAATGTTTACGGTCGCGTTGCTGATGTTATACAGACTAATATGGATAAATGTGTATTGAAAACAGGTGAAGGTGACGAGCCGTTCTTGTTTTCAAAAGCTCAGGTATATTATTCAATAAACGTATCATTGACAGTTAAACCTCTTATGCTTGATACTTCATACGTAAATTCTATAATGCCGGATGCTTCAGATAGAATGACTAAATGGAATAAGATTAAATATTCTACCGTCAGAGGCTATTGATATAATTTATAATTAAAATATTAATTATAGCTTAGATCATATTTTAATTAATTTTACGGAGATTTGTTATGGTAACCAAAAATAAAAATAAGCAAAGTGGTGCAATAATTATAGAAGCTACCATAGCGCTTACAACATTTATGTTTGCGATAGTTTCCATACTCTTTGTTTCTCATATTTGTTATGCACAGGCAAAAATCGGTACTGTAATTAACGGAGTAGCTAAAGATTTATCAGAATTTTCTTACATATATTCATTGACAGGACTTGCTGAGAAGCACTCTCAGCTTAGTTCAGATGGCGCACAGGCTAAAGAAGGTCTTGACAGTGTTATTGGCAACTTAGATGATTTGTCTACTGCTTTAGGTAACCTTAAAGAGGTTGGATCGTCACTTGCTAATGATGAAGATATGCAGAATAGTATGCTTAGTCTTTTAGGAAACGAGGCTGCTAATAAAGCCAGTTCAATCGCAACGGGATTAATCACTAAATCTTTTGCTGAGTCAAGACTATCTGGAACTAACAGTGATTGCGAAACTGTTCTGAAAAGGCTAGGAGTACATAAGACTCGTGGAACTTATCTGGATAGTATAGATTTCTACGATTCTGTATTTTGTGTTAATGGTTCATCTGAAATAAAGGTTGTTGCAAGGTATTCACTTAAACTTATAACTTTACTTAATGTTGATATTACTTATGACATTTGTCAGTGTGCTGCAACTAAAGCGTGGGGTGCGGCAAGTAAAGATACTGAAAAAATAGCCTCGGAAATTGCTGAAGAAAACAACAATGAAAATAATGATGATAAGCCAGAAGATAATGAGGAAGTTACAGAAGAAACAACGCAGAAGTTAAAAACGGATGCTGAAATTGCATCTGAATGTACAATTAATCCATCGGCTCCTCAAACTCTTTTGGGTAGCGGGTCTTCACTTATTGCTGATGCTAATAAATTTAATATGTCATATTTAGATGTTTATTCCGTCAAGACTGAGTCGCATGAAAATAACGCGGATATTGACTATGTTACAGATGAGTTTATGGGACAACAATCATCACAAGGTAAAGAATTTTTCCTTAATAGAGATCCACGAAAAGTGTCTGACTCTGTAACTAAATCGCAGATACTTTGGTTGCAGGATCATGGTTATACATTTGTTAAAAATACGTCAACAGGCTTATGGAAAGCCGTGAAAGAATAATTGGGTGGCGTTCTATGTTAGATGTTATTATTTCGATTATTGTAGCAATAATATCAATTTTTATTTCAGTATCTACTATACGATACCCTTTACTTAAGAAAGAAAAGCATCCAAAGGTGTTTCTTCCACAAAATATAAAGCATTATTTATTTGCTTTTGGTATGATTGCAAGTATTGCTATAGTAATAGTTTCATCGTTGTTATTGTATGAACATTCTTGGATTGAGTGTTCTAAACGTGTGATACTTATTTCGGTTTTGTGGGCAATTTCTTTATTTGATTTTAGAAAACACATTATCCCAAATAAAATTTTACTTATTTTACTCGCCATTAGAGTTGTAATTGTTGTTTTTCAATTTATTTTTATCAGCAATATAAAAACAGAGCTTTTAGATTGTTTTATTGCTGGTTTGGGAATAATAATAGTTTTATGTGTAATGCGATTTGTAGTCAAAGAAGGTATTGGCTTTGGTGACGTTAAACTATTTGGTGTTATTGGTTTGTTTCTGGGTATAGAAGGAATACTATCTGTTGTTTTTCTCTCGTTTGTAGCCTCATTTTTAATATCAATTTTTATGCTTGTTACCAAGAGGAAAAACAAAAAAGATTATTTAGCTTTTGCCCCTAGCATTCTGATCGGGACAATAGTTTCATTTGTTCTGTTTGGAGCATAATTAGTAACAATTGAAAGGTTTTTTATTATGAAAAATATTAAAGCATTAATTCCTGTAATTATATTGCTTGTAACTGCATTGGGTTTTTATACAATGATAGATACAAACGCTCAGAAGAAAAAGGAGTATGACGAAACTTTAAAAACTGCTCGTGAATATGCAGCGCAAGGGATTGTGGATGATGCAGTTAAATATTACGAAGCTGCTTTATCTATGAATATGGATGTTGATACATATATTGAATATGTAAATGTCTATGTTGATAATGGTTACGAAAAAAAAGCTTTAAGAGTTGCTGAAGAGATGATAGACAAAGTGGATAAATCTGCTAAAGCTTATGAATGTCTTTTAGACCAATATATAAATGTCGAGTCGTATATTGATTGCTTTAAACTTGACGATGAAGCTAAGTCACGCAATCTTCGTTCAGAAGGCTTTGCAAATAAAATGTCTGAAATTGAGTATTTTTACGAACGTGACTATCAGCAATATTCCGATGTTAAGACCTTTTCAAACGGTTATGCAGCGGTTCAATCAAGTGATTTGTTTGGTGTTATTGACGAGACCGGTGAAAATGTTTTAAGAAAAGCATACAAGCAAGCAGGTTCATTTTCATATTATACAAGTGTTAATAAAGACGATAGTGGTTTTGTTGTTCCTGTACAGAACAAGGAAGATAAATGGATGTATATTTCTGTTAAGGGTAACAAAAAAATTGACTTACCCGAAAAAGTTAAGTTTGATTATCTGGGACTTTATGTTGATAATGGCTTAACCGCTGCATCTGTAAAGGGAAAATACGCTTATTATGATACTAAATTTGAAAAGCAATTCGGTAATTATGCTTACGCGTCAACGTTTAACTGTGGCAGAGCGTTTGTTATGGAAAGTGAAAACGAGTGGTATCTCATCAATGAAGATGGAAAAAAATTAAATTCTGAACCATATACTGCAGTTGTTTTTGATGAAAAAGAAATTGCATTCAGAAATGATCGTGCGTTTGTTGCCATTAATGGCAGTTACAGAATGATTGATATTGATGGTAAAACCATTGGTGATGGTAAGTTTGTTAATGCATACCCATTTCTTGGTACTGATCAGAAGGATAAATCTGATAAAAACACAACACAAAATCTTGCAGCGGTAAATGTAGATGGTAAATGGGGATTTATAAACAAGAACGGTGAAATGGTTATACAACCTGAATTTGAATCAGCTCACTCGTTTTCCAACTCATTTGCAGCCGTACAAATAGATGGTAAATGGGGATTTATAAACGAAGAGGGTAAAGTTGTTATAAATTGCGATTTTGAGGATGTTAAGGATTTCAATACAAAAGGTTGTGCTTTTGTATTAAACAACTCAAGATGGAGTCTTATTAAATTATATAGATATAATCACTAAAGGGAGAAAAACAATGAATAATTTTACATATGAAACCCAAGGTACAAATACATATTTAGTTTATACTCTTGATCCTAATGAAACTATCGATACATTGAGTCTTGGGATGATTGCTAATAACTCTATTTCAGGTTTAACACAAACAACTTGTCTGCAGATGGATGAAAGCAAATTTATCAGATATAACGTTACCGCAAAAATTTCTGTAAAGCAGTTTTTTGAAGGTTCTGTAAATAAAAAACGACTTTTAGGTGTTTTTAAAGGTATTGTTGATGCAATGTTGGCTGCAGAAGAGTATATGATTGACCCCAATATGATTCTTCTTGACACAAATTATATTTTTACTGATGTTACCACATGTGACACAGCATTGGTTTGCTTACCAGTATTAAACGATAATCTTCAACAAGTAGATTTATGCAGCTTCTTTAAAAATATTATGTTTTCAACACAATTTGATCAGACTGAAAACTGCGATTACATTGCAAAAATTATGAACTCTCTTAATGCTCCTGTGTTTTCTTTACTCGATTTTAAAAATGTGTTGGATTCTATTGATTTGGTTGGCAATACAGCAGTTAATAATGTAACTGCTATGAGTATCGCTCCAATTGCTGTTAATAGACCTGTGCAGGATACTACAATAAAAAGTGCGGATGCTATAAAAAAACAACCCGTCATTCAAAAAACAGTAGAGCCAGCTCAAGCTATACAAAATAATATTGTTGAGCCGATATCTAAACCAAGTTTTAAAAATCATAAAGAGGCAAATAATACCATTGTACCACCGCCACAGGTTGAACCTAAAACAACTGCAGAAGCTTCTGATGAAAAGCCTATGAGTGCTATTTATCTTCTGCAACATTTTACAAAAGAGAACAAGGCTATTTTTGAAGCGCAGCGAATGTCAAAAAAATCTAAATCCGCAAGTAAATCAGATAAGAAAACAGATACAAAAAAATCTGTTAAAGCTGCTCCTGTAAATTCCGGATTTGCAATACCAGGAGTTGTTGAGGAACAGAATCCTGTTGCTAATCCTAAAAATATGGTTCCACCTGTTAATAAAGTAGAAGTAGTCAAAGCTGCGGCACCGGTTCAACCAGTTGTTCAGCCCACTCCTCAGCCTGTTCAACCGGTTGTCCAACCTGCTCCTCAGCCTGCTCAGCAACCGATTTATAACACAATGAGTGAAAATGCAGTCAGAACAGCTCCTGTTTCCCAAGGCTTCAGCGGAAGCTTTGGTGAGACTGTTGTTCTTAATGCAGGTGCACCAGGTGATACTACTGTTCTGAATACGAATATGCTTAATTACGTACCTAATACTCCGTATTTAATCAGAGTAAAAAACAATGAAAGAATACACATTAATAAGCCTGCTTTCAGAATTGGCAAAGAGAAAAGCTATGTAGATTATTTTATCGGCGATAACACTGCTATCAGCCGAAGCCATGCAAATATTATTGAGCGTAATGGTGAATATTATATTATGGATACTAACTCTACAAATCATACTTTTGTAGATAATCAAATGGTTCCCAGCAACCAGGAACAACATATTAAATCCGGCTCAAAAATAAAGTTAGCTAATGAAGAGTTTATTTTTACAATTGAATAATTTTTGTTGTAAAAGTAATCTTATAGAAAGGAAAAAACAATGAATTACATCGTACAAGGTTGTACTGACATAGGTAATGTCAAGTCAACAAATCAAGATAGTTTTATGTTGCGTGTTTTTTCAACTGATATAGGAAAAGTTGCTTTTGGCATTTTGTGTGATGGCATGGGTGGACTTGCTAAAGGAGAAGTTGCAAGTGCATCTCTTGTTACTGCATTTAAAAAATGGACAGAAGAAAAGTTACCTGTTTTGTGTAAAAACGGAATAAATGATGCTGATATTTATAATGATTGGTGTGCTATAGCTACCGAATTCAATGAGAAAATTAAATCTTATGGTAAAAGTAGTGGAGTTAGTATGGGTACAACTCTTACTGCAATACTTCTGACTGATTCAAGATATTATATTGTTAATGTTGGTGATACAAGAGCCTATGAGCTTTACGATGGAATCAGTGTTTTAACCAAGGACCATTCAGTTGTAGCACGTGAAGTTGAAATGGGTCTGCTTACTGAAGAACAGGCTGAAAATGATCCCAGAAGAAGTGTTTTGTTACAATGTATTGGTGCTTCCGATGTTGTTTACCCTGATATCTTCTATGGTGAAACAAAAAAAGATGCAGTTTATATGTTATGTAGTGATGGATTCAGGCATGTTATTACTTCTGATGAAATTTATGCAAATCTTAATCCTTCTGTTATGCTTAATGAAGATATGATGCGTAATAATATGTTAGGTCTCATTGAGCTTGACAAACAGAGACAAGAAAGAGATAACATCACTGTTCTTGCAATAAGAACTTTTTAATAAATTAGGGGAAAGGAAAGATTGATGTGTGCTTGTGCACATATCCGGGGATTTTAAAATGCTTGAGACTGGCTCAATAGTTGACGGAAAATATAAAATACTGAGCGAAATCGGCCATGGCGGTATGAGCGTTGTTTATATGGCCATTAATGAAAAAGCTAATAAAACTTGGGCAATCAAAGAGGTTCGTAAAGATGGCGTTCTTGACTTTGAGGCTGTTAAACAGGGCTTGATTGTTGAAACTGATATGCTTAAAAAGCTCAATCATCCCAACCTGCCGAGCATTATTGACGTAATTGAGAATGATGATACATTCCTTATCGTTATGGATTACATCGAAGGTAACTCTTTGAGTAAAGCACTTGAAGAATATGGTGCTCAACAGCAGGAATATGTAATTGAATGGGCTAAACAGCTTTGCGATGTGCTTGGCTATTTACATACACGCGAGCCCGCTATTATCTATCGTGATCTTAAGCCTGCTAATATTATGCTTAAGCCCGATGGCAATCTTACACTTATTGACTTTGGTACAGCTCGTGAATTCAAAGAGAAAAATCTTGCTGATACAACTTGCCTGGGTACTATCGGTTATGCTGCTCCTGAACAGTTTGGCGGTATGGGTCAGACTGATGCACGAACAGATATTTATTGCCTGGGTGCTACACTTTATCATCTTGTAACGGGTAAAAACCCCAGTGAACCACCCTATGAGATGTATCCTATCAGAGATATTAATCCTTCATTATCCGGTGGTCTTGAGCGCATTATTTTGAAATGTACCCAGCGTAACCCTGAGGACAGATATCAATCTACTGCTGAGTTAATGTATGATTTACATCATTATGAAGAGATTGACGATGCTTATAAGAAAAAGCAGATGAAGAAGCTTAAGCTTTTTGCTGTGCCATTAATTCTTTCAGTTGTTTCACTTGCTTCTGCGATAGGTTTGAATTTTTATGCTACCGATCTTGCAGATAACACGTATGATACCAAGCTCGAAAATGCAGCAAATTTGCCTTATGAGGAAAAGCGAGCTGAGTATATAGAATGTGTTAATATTCCTGGCAAGGCAGGAGAAACTAAAGCTTATATTGCTTTGATTCAAGAATACAAGGCTGATGGGGCGTTTGATGTCGAAGAAAATGATGAGTTCTTTGATGATGCGTTAACTGAAGATGAGCTTGGTGTTTGGACTGCGGACAATGTTGCAGAACTTCAGAAAGATCCAGATAAATATGCTAAAGTATGTTCCGAAATTGGTATATTGTATTGGTATTATTATAGTTATGGTGATAGTAATATTACTCGTGCAAAGGAAGCTGCCCCTTGGTTTAAAAAAGTAATTGATTCTGCTTCGGAAAAATTTCCAGATTTAGGTAGGGCGAAGGTCTATTACAATATAGGAAATTTCTACAATAGTATTTTGATAGCGACAAAAGAAGGAACGGACAAGGGGATGTACAAGGATCTTTTTAATGATTGTGCATTGTTAGTTAACACTATAGCAGTTGACGAAGATGAACTTGAAGTTGTTCGACTTGAATCGCTTAATTTTACTCTAAACTCAATAGCTAGCTATGCAACAAAAATTAAAACAGATGGAATAAAGCGTGAAGATGTTAACACTCTTATTGCAACTATTGAAAATACCACTGCAACTATCGATTCTAACTTGGAAGTAAAAGATTCTATTATGAAAAATTTAGAAAGCACTAAAGAAATCGTAGAAACCGCATATGGCACAAAGAAGGAGGTAAAGTAAATGGATATTAGTACTTTGCAAACCTTATCTACCATATTTTTTGTTGTTGCTGGCGTATTATTTGTTGTTGCTGGTATACTTTTCTTCCGCTTTGATATTATACGTATTATCGGTGATGTTACCGGTTCAACAGCAAGAAAAGCTATTGAGGATATCAGAAAAGGTAACGAATTATCCGGTGATAAAGCTTATAAACCAAGTGCTGTAAATAAATCCAGAGGAAAGCTCACAGATAAAATCAGTCCGTCCGGAAATCTTATGAAGCATACTGCAGGATTAACTGTTGCAACGGGTACTCAGGAGCTTGTGCCTGAAGCAACAGAAACTACAGTACTCGATGAAATTGTTGGTGCTACGACTGTTCTTTCTGATACTTCAACTGAAACAACAGTTTTGTCACAACCGATTTCAAATGATACTACTGTTTTGAATCAGTCTTTTGGCGAAACTACCGTTCTTAATCCGGCTGAAGATGCTATTACTGATGTTGTTGGTTTTACTGATAACTGTAGTAGTTTTTCTTTAGACCTGGAAATGGGTTTTATCGGTTCAGCCGAACTGATAGAATGAGGTGTTTTGTTTGAAAAGAAAAAGCTACATATTCAAAAGAATTTTATTTGCTTTAAATATTGTGTTTCTTGCTTCGCTCTCTCTTTCATTTGCATTTATGCCATTCAGCACAAGAGAAGGTAGCAGCAAGAGTTTGGTAATGGCTACCGGTTTATTATTCTGGTTGGGATTACTCGGTACAATCTTTTTTGCTTTATTGATTAATCATTTCAGACGAAGCGACGCTGCATTTAATAAAGCTGCTAAAAAATACAGAAGATTTGGTTTAACTCATTTCTTTCAGACTTTTCCCGGAATGATTTTTGATATTATATTGATTCTGACAACAATTGCTTTTGTTGTTATTGTTGCGATGAACCTTTCATTATCAATTAAATTTATTTTAATTTCGGTAATAATTTTTTCATTTGGTATGCATTGTATGCTTAATGGAATTAATTTTGTATATGTTATGAATAAAAGAATAAGGAGAGTGAAAAAGCATGAAGAATGCTAAAAAACACTTGGGTAAACGCATACTTGCAATTATGCTTGCAATTATATTTGTTTTCAGTGTTGCACCAATAAACAGTATTGTTATTGCTGCTGATGAAAATGATATTGAAAGCGAAGCAAGCGTGTTTACTGTTATCGTAACTGACGGTGAAAATAATCCTGTTTCAGGAGCTGAAGTCAAGCTCGAAAACGAGGCTGCGCTCATTGACGAAACTGTTGAAACAGATTCAGATGGTAAGGCTGAATTTGCTTCAATTGCCGCATTGGAGGCAACCTTTGATGGCAATCCATCTGAATTCGTTTGCGATTATACTATTACAGCTGATGGTTATGATTTAGCTGTTGGTGACTTTTGTCCTGCTGACGAAGGTGGTTGGAGTGGTGAAATAACCATCAAAATCGTAAAGACAAAGCTTCCGATCACAAATGCAGATTATGAAATTGATGCTTATAACGGCGTGTATGATAAAGCTGCACATAAAGCTGTTTCCGTAACTGCTGATGGCTTTGATGTTATGTATAAGCTTGGTGCCGGCGATTTCTCATCTGATGTTCCTGAAATCAAGAACGCAGGTGAATATGCTGTTGTTGTTAAGCTTATGAAGGATGGTTACATAACCAAAGAAGTTCCTGTTACTGCAAAAATCGAAAAGGCAGACAGAACCTTTGGCTTTGAAACAGCTTCTCCTGAAAATCTCGTTTATAAATTTATTCTTACATACAACAACAAAGCTAAAACCGATGATGAGCCCGGTGCAGTTGTATATTCAATTAAGGATATTGACGGTAAAAATGTTGCAGAGATTGACGAAGCAACAGGTAAGGTTACATTCAAGAAAATTGGTACTGTTGAAGTTACTGCAACGATGGCAGGAAGCGACAACTATAACCAAAGTATAGCAACCTATAAAATTACTGTTGACCCGACTGACAGAGATTTTGGTTTCGCTGATACTTCTCCCAGTGATATCGTATATGAGGAGAACCTTACTTTCACTAATATAGTTGAAAATAAGGAAAGTGTTGGTACTGTAAAATACGAAATTTTATCTCAGAAGCGCGATGGTGCTGATGTAGATGATGTTGCAACAATTGATAAAAGTAGCGGTACAGTTACAATTAACGCTTCAGGTACAATTGTTGTTAAAGCTTCTGTTGAGGCTGCAGGCAACTTCAAAAAGGCTTCAGATACATACACTCTCACAATTAAAAGAGCTAAGCAGAATCTTACTTTTGAAAAGGCAAATATAAGCGGTCTTGCTTATAATGATGAAGTAACAAATGCTCTTACTGGCGGTTTATCAACCGGCAAAATCACTTACGAGGTTGTTAATCAGATATCATCAACTGAAAAGCCTGATGTTGTTACTGTTGGTGAGAATGGTAAAGTAACAGCTGTAGGTATTGGTTCTGCCGTTATTAAAGCAACAAAGGCTGCTGATTTCAGATATGAAGCAGATGATGCAACATTTAATGTTACCACAGTAAAGGCTGATCAGAAAAACTTTAAATTAGGCGAAAATAAAACTGTATATTACGGCACAAAGGATGCTACATATCTTGCAGAAGGTAACGAAACAACTAAGAATGTTACTTATTCTCTTGTTTTCCCTGTTGATGTAACTCCGTTTGCAGAGGTTGATGCAGAGTCCGGTAAAATTACATTTAAAGATAAGAAAACAGGTTCTTTCACACTTAAAGCAGAAACTCCCGGTGATGATTTCTATAACAAAGCTGAAGCTACTTGTATTATTAAAATCGAAGAAAAAGATTTCAGTGTTAATCAGAGTGTTGATGCTGTAGTAGGGGAGAACGGCTGGTTTACTTCTGATTACAGAATTATTGTTTCTGAGGGCTTTAAAATAGGTTACAGTAATTCTATGGATGATAATACCGAATGGCTTGATAAAATTGTTATTTCTAAAGAAGGTAAAACAGATTCATTCGGCTATTATCTCAAAGAAATTAAAACAGGTTATATCAGTAAGGTTTTAATTAATCCTGATGTAAATATTGATAAGGTTGATCCTACAATTGATATCAGCTATTCAACACCTGTTGCATCTTTCCTGGCAAAACTCTTTTTCAAGGATGAGGTTAAGGTTACACTTTCTTCCGTTGATGCAACATCAGGTGTTAAACAGTTCTCATATTCACTTAATGGTGGAGAGGTTGTAACTGTTGATAATGTATCATTTGACGCCAATAATGGTGTTTATTATTACGAATTTAATATTCCTGCACAGTTTAATGGTAAAGTAACAGCTAACGCTCTTGATTTTTCAGGCAGAAAAGCAAAGAGTGAGTTATTTAATCCCGATGCAGATACTGAGCTTGTTGTTGATAACATAGCACCTAATGTTACAATTACTTTTGATAACAATGAGGGCTATGATGGCATCTATTCTGCAGCAAGAACAGCAACAATCAGAGTAACAGAAAAGAATTTCTATCCTGATGATTTAAAGGTTTCACTTCGCAAACGTCTGAATAATGAAGCAAGCTATTCTGATGTTGATTTAGACCTTGAATTTACAGCTGTTGATGGTGAAAAAGATACTTATGAAGCTACTTTTACTTGTGGCGAAAATGGCGACTATATTATAGACGCTGAATACACAGATAAGTCCGGCAACACATTTGAATATCAGGATGATATCCGTTTTACAATTGACACTATTAAAACTCAGTTAGCTATATCTTATGATGATGGCGACACTAAGCATTTCTATAACACTAACAGAAGGCTTAAGGTTGAAGTTAATGAACGTAACTTTAAGCCGCACAGACTTACTCTTGAGGTTACAGGCAAATCAACTGATAAAAACGGAAATGAACAGGCAGTTGAGTTAGCTGATTACGAGAAGATGCTTCGTGAAACTGAATGGAAAACTGAAAATGGAGTACATGTTGGCTATATCGAATTTACTGAAGAAGCTCGTTATTCAATTGAACTCAGCTATAATGATTATTCACTCTGGGATACAGATGTTATCAAGGATGAGTTTGTAATTGATAAGCAGAAACCTTCTGATCTTAAGATCGAATATGGTGAACCGCTTAATATTTTTGAGCAGATATTCTTCGGCAAAGAGATTGAGGTTACACTTTCTGCATTCGATTCAGTTGCTGATTTGGATAAATTTGTATATTCATATGAAGTTTCTGAAGGTGTCAGCTCTGAAAACCAGGGCAAAAAGAATGTTACTGTTAAATCAAATGAATTTGTTAATGGTTCATATACTTTCAAGATTCCCGCACAGTTCCGTGGTCTTGTAAGCTTTACTGCATATGACAAATCTGAAAATGCAAGTGATATCAAGTATGGTGACATGGTTGTTGTTGCTGACAATATCGCTCCCGGCGTTAATGTTAGTTATGTTAACAATGTTTTTGAAAACGGTAAATATTACAATGCAGACAGAAACGCTGTAATTGAAATAGATGAAGCAAACTTCTTTGAAAGCGATGTTAAAGTTTATGTTAACGGTCAGGAGGAAACTTTGACCTTTAATTCTAAGCTTGGCGAATCCAACGATGTTATAGAAGACATATATGTTGCTGAACGTTTATTTGGTGTTGATGGTGATTATGAACTCAAAATCGACTATAAAGATCGTTCAAATAATAGCGCAAGCTATGAATCAGGTGAATTTGTAATTGATAAAACTGCTCCGGTTATTTCTATCAATTACAATAATAATGATGTTTTAAACGATAAGTATTTCGATGCAAACAGAACAGCAACAATTACTGTAAACGAACATAACTTCAATCCTATGGATTTCGATTTTGAAATTAAAGGTGAGGTTACTGGCAAGGACGGTAATGTTGATAACGTTATTAACCAGAACACATATATTGATTTTATCCATAACATTGATAATTGGGATAAAAATGGTGATGTTTATACAATTGAGCTTCCTGAGTTCAATATTGATGCAAGATATACAATCAAGGCTTCATATAAAGATCTTGCAGGTAACGAATCAAACACACTTGATGAATACTTTGTAATCGATAAAAAAGAAGCAGTTGATTTTGTAATCACTTATGAAGAGCCTACTCTTATTGAAAAAATCTTATTCTTCAGAGATGAGGCTAAGGTAACCATTTCTGCTTTTGATGCTGTTTCAGGCGTTAAATCATTTGATTATAAATATGAACTTGCAGAAAATGTAAGTGATGTTAATGTTGGTGGAAGTGGCACAAAAGCATTTGAAGAAGGCGTTTGCAGTGCAGCTTATACATTCAGTATCCCTGCACAATATCGCGGTTATATCAGTGCAGTTTCTAAGGACTACGCCGAAAATCAATCTACTGTAAATGATGAAAAGGTTGTAGTTGTTGATAAGATTGCTCCTAATATGGATGTTGTATTTGAAAATAATAATGTGCTTAACGGTAAATATTACAAGGGTGACAGAACTGCAACTGTAATTGTTAATGAAGCAAACTTCTTTGCTGAAGATGTTGAACTTATTGTTTACAGACAGCTTGACAATGAAACTGAATTCAGAAAACTTTCAG
This sequence comes from Acutalibacteraceae bacterium, assembly GCA_045586265.1. Classification (GTDB taxonomy): domain Bacteria; phylum Bacillota; class Clostridia; order Oscillospirales; family Acutalibacteraceae; genus DTU089. The sequence goes on along the minus strand of JAZMZY010000036.1, from coordinate 6,797 downwards.
ACACTTATACTTTTGCTCCTGTAGATGGTGAAAAGGATACGTATTCTGCAGTAATTCCCTTTAATGAGAATGCTGATTATAAGTTTGATATCAAGTACACAGACAGATCCGGCAATGTATTTGATAGCTATGATGAAGTTGAATTTGTTATTGATAAAATAGCACCTGTAGTAGCTCTCAGCTATAAAGAAAAGGCTGAACCTTTAAATACAAACAACTATAATAAAAACAGAACTCCTGTTATTACTGTTACCGAGCATAACTTTGATCCGACAAATTTTGAGTTGGATATAATCGGTGTAATTACCGGTAAAGACGGAACAGATAAAACTGTATTTACTGAAGCTGATGGATATCTTGCATATGTTCAGGATATTAATAACTGGAAATCAAAGGGTAGTGACGTTTATGAAATCGAATTACCTCAGTTGACAATTGATGCAAGATATAAAATCAATAGAATTGCTTATACAGATCTTGCGGGTAACGCTTCTGATGTTCTTGATGATGAGTTTGTAATTGATAAAAACAAACCATCTGAATTAGAGATAATTTATGAAGATACCACATGGTATAAGAGCCTTCTTGAAGGTGTTACATTCGGTTTCTATAAGAGTAAAGCTACTGTTACTCTTAAGGCAGCTGATTTTGTATCAGGTCTTGACTATTTTACATATTCATATAAGGTTGGTAATGGTGCAACACCTGTTAACCAGGGTAAAGAAAATGTTGTTGTTACACCTGATGCAGATGGTACCTACACTATGAATATTCCTGCTCAGTTCAGAGGTCAGGTTACATTCACTGCAACTAACAAGGCTGGTAATACAAGCGATAAAAAGTATGATACCAATGTTGTGGTTGTTGATGATATAGCACCCGAAGTAAGTGTTGTATTTGATAATAACAGTGCTTCCAACGGCAAATATTATAAAGCTGACAGAACAGCAACTATTACTGTTGAAGAGGCAAACTTCTGGGCAGAGGATATTGTTGTTACTGTTGGAAAACGTTACAATGATGAAACAGAATATACCTTTAGTAACAAAACTCTTGAGTTTACACCTGTTGAAGGTAAGCCCGGTGTTTACACAACACTGATTAAATTCAATAAGAATGCTGACTACACTCTTGATATAAATTACAAGGATAAGTCAGGTAATGCTGCAGTTTATACAAGTAACACAGGCACAGATAAAGAAACCTTTGAAAAGCTTGAGTTTACCGTTGATAAAATTTCACCTAAGTTGTCTGTTTCTTTTGATAATAATAAATACAAGAACGAAAATTGTTATAAAGCAAACAGAACAGCAACTGTTACTGTTGTTGAACACAACTTCAATCCTAAAGATATGATTTGCGCTATCTTAGGTGAAACAGTTGTTGGTAACGGCGTAGACCTTACCTCAAAAGATTATTCGAAGTATATTAAGAATATTGATAATTGGACTTCAGTTGGTGATACTCACACAATTGAATTGGATTTCGATATTGATGCACAGTATGATGTGGTAATTTCTTATTCTGACCTTGCAGACAATGTTGTTAAGAAGAATATCACAGAGGATTTTGTTGTTGATAAGGTAGCACCTTCCGACCTTCAGATTAAATACGAAGAAAAATCAGTTCTTGATGTTATTCTCGAAAGCATTACATTCGGCTTCTATAAGGCTCCTGTTACAGTTGTTCTCACAGCAGTTGATGAAATTTCAGGTGTTGACTTTATAACATATTCTTATACAGTGGATGGCAATGCAAGCAAGGTTAACGAGGGCAAAACTAATGTTGTTGTTCCTGCAAAAGACCTTGTAAGAGAAGTATATCCCGAAACTGTTTCTGATGGAGAAGCTCAGTACGAAAAGGTTACTACTAAGTTTACTATTCCTGCACAGTTCAGAGGTTATGTATCATTCTACGCGACTGATAAAGCCGGTAATGTAAGCGATATCAAGCTTGATGATAAAATGATTGTTATTGATGATATTGCTCCTGTTATTGGTGTTAAGTACGATAAATACACTGATAATAACCACTACAAGAAACGCATCTCTACAATCACTGTAACTGAAGCAAACTTCTGGGCAGATGATGTTAATATAACAATCAAACGCCGTCTTGATACAGAAAAAAAATACAGTGTGATTGATTATGTTCCTGAATTCAAGCCGGTTGATGGTGTTGCAGATACATACGAAGCAATTATTAATTATAATGATATTAACGCAAACGCTGAATATATCTTTGACATTGATTACACTGATAAATCCGGAAACAAGGCAGTTTATCTTAATGATGCGAACGAAACTGTTGAGGATTATACACAGGATAAGTTTGTTGTTGATGTTACAATTCCCACAATAAACGGTACATATAATAATAATGATGTTCGTAACGGAGATAAATTCAAGGCTGACAGAACATTAACCATCGTCATTACCGAACATAACTTCAGAAGTGAAGATGTTAAAGCAGTTGTTACTGCTAAAGACTCAGCCGGTAAAAATGTTAAGATAGATGATTATACAGATTATCTTAAAAAGGCCGAAAGCTGGTCATCTGATGGTGATGTTCATACCGCTAAAATCAAGTTTGGTAAAGAGGCAAACTACACATTTGATATTTCCTATACAGACCCTGCAGGTAACCACAACAGTGAAGTGAATTATGGTGATTCTGAAGCACCTGCCAAGTTCACAATCGACAAAACTGTTCCTACAGCTTCAATTAAAGTTGGGAAATGGGATGCATCAACCGATGGAACAAAGTGGGATAAATTCCTCGACAATGTTACCTTCAGTCTTTGGGGCAACAAAGCTGTAGAAGTTAAAGCAAGTAGTGCAGATGAGCTCAGTGGGGTTGATATTATTGAGCACTTCAAGAGTGATGAGGTTCTTACACTTGCTCAGGTTAAGGCGTATGAAAATTGGACAGTAGAAAATGGTACCAAATTCTCATATACAGTTGAGCCTGATGAACGTTTTATAGTTTATGTTCACGTAGTTGATAAATCCGGTAATGAAATTTATATTTCATCTGATGGTATCATTGTTGATAAAACCTTGCCCGATATTGAAACTATAGCACCTGAGATTGCTGTTGCTCCCCATAAACAACCAATCAATGGTATCTATAATGAAAATGTCAGCGTTGATATTAAAGTAATCGACCCTGTTGTATCAACTGTTTATTCAGGTCTTAAATCTGTAACTTATGAAATCTACAATAACGCAGAAAGTGTTACAGAGCCCACACAAAAGGGTACCCTCTTTACATATGATATCACCGCAAAGAAACAAGCTGATCTTGTTCAGGTATATGATGAAGAGCGTTGCATCACCGTAAACGCTAAAAAGAACAATAGTAACGATGTAACTATTAAGATTGTTGCTGTTGACAACTCAGATAACGTAACTGTTCGCACTTGTGACATCAAGATAGATATAACTGCTCCTGTTATTGATATAAGCTATAGCAATAATAATGTTGACAGTAAATCATACTTTAACGCAAACAGAACAGCTGAGATTATCATTACAGAAAGAAACTTTGTTGCTGAAGATGTTGTTGTCGAAATTACTAATACCGATGGCAAAGCACCTGAATTATCATCATGGAAAAAGGTAAAGGGTACAGGTAACCTTGATGATACTAAGTGGATTGCAACTGTTAAATATGCAAAAGATGGTGACTACACATTTAAGATTGGGTATATTGATGAAGCCGGTCTTGAATGTAAAGAACCCAATTACGCTAATGGAACAGTTGCTCCCGAAAAATTCACCATTGATAAGATTGCTCCCAAGGTTAAGGTTACTTATGATAACAATAAAGCAGTAAACGGCAACTATTTTGTTGCTGAACGTGTTGCAACAGTTGTTGTTAAAGAGCACAACTTCAATGCCGGTAGAGTTGATATAGATATCAAATCAACAGATGACGGAAAAGGAATAGCAGAACCCAGAAGATCTTCTTGGGTTAACGATGGTGATGTTCACACATGTAAGATTTATTACAAAGCTGATGCTAAATACATTTTTGATATTGATGTAAAGGATAAAGCTAATAATAAATCTGCTGACTATAAAGCTGACACCTTCTTTGTTGATAAGACTGACCCCGAAATTCAGATTACCAATATTGAAAATCATTCAGCAAATAGTGGAAAGGTTGCACCTGTAATCCGTTTCAGCGATACAAACTTTGACAGAAACAATGTTAAAGTTGTTGTAAATGGTGCAAACAGAGGTTCTGTTGCTCCTAATGGTGCATATAGCGATATTCATAATGGTGTTATTTTCTCATTCAATAACTTTGCCGAAGAAAAGGAAATAGACGATATTTATACAGTTAATGTTTCAATTACTGACAAGGCTGGCAGAACAAAAACAGAAAATGTTACATTCTCTGTTAACAGATTTGGTTCGACATATGCTCTTGGTAAAGATTTGAAAAAACTTGTTGATAAATTTTATTCAAATAAATCAAATGATATTGTTTTAACTGAAACTAATCCCAACCAGTTAAGCAACATTAAGCTTACTCTTTTCAAAAATACTGAAACAAAAATTACCCTTAAAGAAGGTTCTGATTATAAGATTGATGTTCAGGGCGGTAATGGTAATTGGTACAAATATGTTTATACAATTTTCGAAAAGAACTTTACTGCTGACGGTTTATATAGTTTAACTATACATTCTGAAGATAGTGCAGGTAATGTTGCTGAAAATACACTTGATACCAAGAATATGAACATTGACTTTGTTGTTGATAAAACTAACCCACGTATTAAAGTTACGAACGTTGAAGATGGCATGCCTTATGTTGCTGAAGCATATACACTCAAGATGTCTGCTGACGATAACCTTGGCATTAAAAAGGTTGTTCTTGAACTTAATGGTGTAGAAGCATGCACTTGGAAGGGTAAAGAACTTAAATCTATAGTTGATGCCAACGAAGATTTAACATATGATATTCCACAGTCAGAGGATGCATATTCTCTTAAGGTAATTGCTATTGACGAAGCTGGTAACGAAACAGTTGTAGAGGTTAAAGATTTCTACGTTTCTACAAATCGTTTTGTTAAGTTGTACAGTGGCTTACTCCAGTTCTATGATAATAAACCATTATTCTTTGGTACAATTGTTGGTGTTGCGGTTCTTGGTGGAGCAATAATATTTATTATTGCCCGCAAAAAGAAAAAGGATGAAGAGAAATAATTGTTTTTAACAGTAGAAGGGGGCTACCCTTCTGCTGTTAAACATAAACTCCAAAAATAAAGCCCCCAAATATTATAAATATTTTCATAACCACTAGACTTCTGATGGTTATGTCAGACCGTCGAAAAAGTCCAGCGATAGCTGGGCTTTTGGTTGTGTAGTAAAACCACGCGTTAGACGCGTGGTTCAGTTAAATTACATAGATGAAACAAACCTAAAAAGAAAACTCCTTCGTGATATAATGAAGTTGCGGTCAGCCAACTGCAACAAAAAGTACGAAGGAGAGTGCATTCAAAATGGGATTGAATGACATAAACAGTTTATCACATACAAAGTGGAATTGTAAATATCATATAGTGTTTGCACCAAAGTATAGGCGAAAAGTGTTTTACAGTCAAAAGAAAAGAGAGATAGGTAAAATATTGCGACAACTTTGCGAGTGGAAAGGAGTTAAAATATTAGAGGCAGAAGTGTGTCTAGACCATATACATATGTTGGTTGAGATACCACCAAAAATGGCTGTATCAAGCTTTATGGGTTACCTCAAAGGAAAAAGTAGTTCAATGCTGTATGAGCAATTCGGCGAATTGAAATACAAATACCAAACAGAGAATTTTGGTGTAAAGGGTACTATGTAGATACAGTAGGAAAGAATGAAAGTCGAATTGCAGAGTATATACAGAATCAACTGAAAGAAGACCAAATGGGTGACCAGTAGGATTGGTATGTAATCACGCGAAGCGTGCATTTCTGTCGGCTTGATTATATACAAAACTGCGTTTTGATGATATGCAATTCCTTACGGAATTGATGATATACAATGCTTCGCATTGATTTTTTATGGACCCCCGCACCCGATTGTAATTATATATCTGGTGTGATATAATCATATTAACATATTTGAATTTAAGGAACAGGTGATACCATGAGTAAAAAGAAGATTGAGAAAAAATCTAATTGGACCCCACCAAAAGAATATAAAACTTACTTTTATGCTTCGTCTGATGATGTGTTTAAAGCAAAGCATCCCATCGGATATGTGTTTTTAGTTGTGTTAGGAATAACAGTATTGTTATTGCCTGCAATTGTGTTTTCTGTGTTTGTAGGAACGGAAAGCGGATGGGCTGTTCTTGGTTTTGCAGGAGGGTTCGTCTTCGGAATAGGGTTATTTAATTTTGTTGCTATTATAATCAAACAATACTTAGGCCATTGGGTGAGCATCGTATCTTTTTTAGTTGGTGGAATTATGATGCTGATAAGTTGGCTTTTGTGTAGATAGATATTTTAACAAATTCCAATTTGTCGAGTTGTTTTTATAAGCAACTATTTGATTTATGACAAAAATAAGTTCTAAATTAATATTTATATTTTTCTCAAAAAACTGTTGACAAATATAACTAAATAGTGTATATTTATGTCCGTTGCGAATGAGCAACCTTTTGGGAGCATAGCTCAGCTGGGAGAGCATCTGCCTTACAAGCAGAGGGTCATAGGTTCGAGCCCTATTGTTCCCACCAAAAGGTGGCCCGGTAGTTCAGTTGGTTAGAACGCTAGCCTGTCACGCTAGAGGTCGACGGTTCG
>JAZMZY010000035.1:0-101555 GCA_045586265.1 Acutalibacteraceae bacterium | reverse complement strand
AAAAGCCCCCTTAACGGACGAATGTAAGCCACATCGTTTGCTACATCACATTCAATAACAACATCCTTAATAGCAGGAATAAGCACTTCCTTGCCATCGGGAGCTTCAATAAACCACACATCGTTTGCAGTATAGCTTTCTATATCTTTAATTTTGCCATAGCAAATACTATTGTCATCATAATCGAGAACCGTGCAACCAATAAGCTCGGAAACGAACCATTTACCCTGGGGCAAATTAACATCTGCACGCTTCATATAAAGAATGGTATTTCTTAATTTCTGTGCTTCCTCAACAGTGTCAACACCCTCAATTTTAAGCACGGCAACATTACCGTGAGGACGGCAGGAAACAATTTTAAAACTACTGCTACCTTTTTCATCACGGTAAAGTGTTTTGAATTTTTTAACAAACTCGGGAGAATCGCACCAAGGATTAAGGCGCACCTCGCCCTTTATTCCGTGAGTGCTTACAATCTGCCCGATTTCAAGATATTCTTTAATCATAAATTTAACAAAAACTTCCCTGCGTTGAGAGGATTTGGATGCAGAAGACGGCTTTATGAACCGCAAGGCGTATGAAGATACGTCAAGGTTCATAAAACGGCTAAAAAAGAAAAAACGCCCTATGCTAACACAGGGCGCATTTTTTCTTTTTGTTCTGCGCCAAATAATCCAACGCAAATATTAGTCGATATCGACCTGTATTTTGACATCCTTGCGAATAGCTGCCGCACGCATAACTGTACGGATTGCTTTTGCAATTCTGCCTTGCTTACCAATAACTCTTCCCATATCGTCGGGTCCGACGTGAAGATGATAAACAACTACACCCTCTTCGTTGGGCTCGTCAACAGTGACCTCGACTGCGTCAGGGGCATCAACGAGGCCCTTTGCGACTGTTTCGAGTAATTCTTTCATCGTAGTCACCTAATTACTTAATGATGTTTTCTTTTTTGAGAAGGTCACGAACTGTATCAGTGGGCTGAGCGCCGTTCTGAATCCATTTTGTAACTTTTTCTGCATCGATTTTAACCTCTGCAGGATTGCTGATGGGGTTGTAGTAACCAACTTCTTCGATGAATCTGCCGTCACGAGGATAACGTGAATCAGCTACAACTACACGATAGAAAGGTGCTTTCTTTGCGCCCATACGGCGAAGACGAATTTTTACTGCCATTTTAATTACCTCCGAAAAGTAAAATATAATAATAAACTGATTTATATTAAACACATTTGTGTTTAAAGACTTACATTGGGAATCCACCCATGCCACCCATACCGCCGGGCATTCCTCCGCCCATACCCATGCGTTGCATACGCTTCATCATTTTCTTTGAATTTTTGCCATTTAGCTGTTTATAAAGCTTTTGCATTGAGCGATATTGGTTAAGAAGCCTGTTAACATCCTCAACCTGCAAGCCACAGCCTGCGGCAATCCTTCTTTTTCTTGACGGGTTGATTATATCGGGATTTTCACGTTCCTTCATTGTCATTGAACGGATAATTGCCATTGTATAATCAATCTGCTTATCGTCAACATCTGTATCCTTTACCTTTTTATTAAGCCCGGGAATGAGAGAAATAATATCCTTCATTGGACCCATTTTCTTCATTTCCTCAAACTGCATAAGCATATCGTTAAGGTCGATTTTGTTTTCGCGAAGCTTCTTTTCAAGCTGTTCTGCTTTTTTCTCGTCAAGGGCGGTTTCTGCTTTTTCAATAAGTGAAAGCACGTCACCCATACCGAGAATTCGGCTCGCCATTCTGTCGGGATGGAAAACATCCAGATCCCCAAGCTTTTCACCGATACCGATAAATTTGATAGGTTTACCTGTAACTGCTCTTGCAGAAAGTGCAGCACCGCCTCGGGTATCACCATCAAGCTTTGTAAGAACAAGACCATCAATACCGAGAGCTTCGTTGAACGATGAGGCAACAGTAACTGCATCCTGACCTAACATTGAGTCGATAACAAGAAGAATTTCGTGAGGCTTAACCTCAGCTTTTATATCCTTGAGCTCCTGCATAAGCTGTTCATCAATATGAAGACGGCCTGCAGTATCAAGAAACACATAATCATAACCGTTATCCTTTGCAAGCTTAATAGCCTCTCTTGCAATTTTAACGGGATTTTCAGTGCCCATTTCAAAAACGGGAACGCCAACCTGCTCACCAACCACCTGCAACTGCTTAATAGCAGCAGGACGATAAATGTCACAAGCAACAAGTAGAGGTCTGTGACCCTGCTCTTTAAGTCTGAGAGCAATTTTAGCACTATGAGTAGTTTTACCTGAACCCTGAAGACCGCACATCATAACAACCGTTGGGGGATGTGCTGCTGTTGAAAGCCTTGCCTGAGTTCCGCCCATAAGTGCGGTAAGCTCTTCATTAACAATTTTAATAACCATCTGCGCAGGAGTAAGGCTTTCCATAACCTTGGCACCAATTGCGCGCTCGGTAACAGTATTTGTAAAATCCTTGGCAACCTTATAGTTAACGTCTGCCTCTAAAAGTGCAAGTCGCACCTCGCGCATAGCATCACGCACATCGGATTCTGTAAGGCTACCCTTACTTTTCAGTTTTTTAAAGGCGTTATCGAGTCTGTCTGAAAGTCCTTCAAAAGCCACGGTGCAACCTCCTTTACCGGGGTGGAATGATTTATCCTGTATTTATTCATCAAGAGAAACTATTGCAGATTTAATATTAACAACTGCATCATTCACTTCTCTTGAGAGAGAAATATTCATATTGTATTTATTGATTTCCTCAACATTTTCCATAACAACATTGAGAGCTTCAGCGATTTTTCTTGTGCGCTCGGCAAAGCCCAATTTCTTTTCCATATCATAAAGCTGGGTTTCTGCTCTTTTGACTGCATCACGAACACCCTGTCTTGTAATGCCCTCATTCTGCGCAATTTCAGAAAGTGAAAGGTCGTCGCTATAATAATACTCAATGAACTTGCGTTGATTCTCAGTAAGCATTTCACCATAGAAATCTGCAAGTAAAACAACATCAAGATTTTTAGCCACATTGACACCCCTTTCAAACCACACTGTAAAGAACTTTAACTTTACAGGAGTGCATTATAACAGAGTAACGTGCTTTTGTCAAGTAATTTTTAAAATAAAAACATAAAGAGTGTGCAACAAGTTTCAAAACTTGTTGCACACAAAAGCTTTATTTAACTGTTACACTTCTTGCGTTTGAATAATCACTGGTTGTTTTACTATACAAAGCCTTAACCTTGTAGTAATACTTAGTGCCACTTGTTACAGATTTATTTGTATAAGAAACAGTCGATGCGCCATCAACAGTTTTAATTCTCTTATAGCTACCGGATTCGGTTCTTCTGTAAATAATATACCTTTCTGCACCTTTTACCTTTGACCATTTAATTGTAACACCTGATTTAGTGCTTGTAACTGATGTCAAAGCAGGATCTTCAAGGTAATATTTTGAAAGCGAATTAGAACGGCTTGAGATACCGGCCTCGTTTATTGCACGAACAGAGTAATAATACTTAGTTCCTGACTTAGCAGTATCATCTGTGTAACTTGTCTTTTTAGTTGAATCCAAGTATTTCCATTCGCCATTCTTGGTTCTGCGATATACTCTGTAGTAATCAGCACCGCTTTCTGCAGTCCACTTGATTTTTACACCCTTTGAAACATTTGAAACCTTTACAAGCTCTGGGCGTGAGCACTTAAGCTGCGGAATAGTTTCAGTCTTGAGTGTTTTGCCACAATTTTCACACTCTTTGTGTTTTTTGCCGGCAGCTTCTGCAGTTGCCTTCTTATCTGTTATCCACTTACCTGCGGTATGACCTGTTGCAGGAATAATTTCAACCTCGCCTACATATTCGTGGCAAAGAGCACACAAGTCGCCTTTTTTACCATCCTTATCACAGGTGGGCTCTGTTGTAACAGGATAGGAATATAACTGATGTTCACCGTAAGGCTTCTTTGTATAAGTATCACCACAGTTTTTACACTTATATTCAACAAGACCTCTTGTGATACATGTACCTTCTCTTACAACTGTTTTTGTGTATTTATGAGTAAGTGCAGGAATAGCTTCCTTCTTTTCGTGTGTACAACCATCATTTGTACATTTATAAACGCGAGTACCTTCTTTTCCGCAAGTTGCAGCTTCAACAACAGTGCCCTTATCCATTGAATGACCAAGCTTTTTAATAACGTCTGTTACTTCCTTATCGCAACCTTCGTTAACACATTTATAAACGATAGTTCCGTTTTCTTCACAGGTTGCTTTCTTTGTAACAGTGCCATTATCCATTTTGTGGTTTGTTGCAGGAATAACCTCTGTATATGTATCACCACAACCTGTTCTTGTACACTTGTATGTCAACACACCATCTTTTTCGCAGGTTGCTTTTATTGTAACTGTACCATTATCATAGTCATGACCAAGAGCAACAATTGCTTTTGTTTCGTATGAATATCCACAGCTTGAGCAAACACGCTCTTTGCTACCTTTTTCAAGGCAGGTGGGCTCAGCTGTTACTTTCCATACATCACCTGCTGTATGAGTAATTTCAGTCTTGATATCACGTTCTTTTGCGAATGCGATACCTGTTGAATCACAATTACCCATAATTACAAGGTCATCTGAACAACCGTTGAATGCATTGGCTGCAATTGTTGTTACGCTATCGGGAATCTTTACCTTTGTTACCTTTACACAACCGATAAATGCGTCATTTGCTATTGCTTTAGTGCCACTCTTAACCTTAACTGTACCGCTCTTGCCTGCGGGACAAATAATGAGTGAACCGAGTGATACATCATAAAGAGCACCGCTAACACTGAAGTAATTGTCGTTTTTATCGTCAACACTTATTGTTGTGAGCTTTTTACAATTTGTAAATGCACCTTTTTCAATAACATCTACATCTGCAGGAATATAAATTTCTTTAATTGATGTTCCGTCAAATGCAGAGTCACCAATTTTGTTAAGTGTTTCGGGAAGTTCTATTGCAGTAAGAGCTTTACAACCCTTGAACGCATTCTTTCCGAGTACTTCAACACCTTCTGCAAGTGCTACTTCTTCAAGTGCCGTGCAGTTCATAAACGCATTCTTTGCAATTGTTTTTACTGTTTTTGCAACAATTGCTTTCTTTACAGAAGCTTTGTAGTCTTCCCACTCTGCCTCTGTACCATCTGCATAAATGTAAAGCTCACCGGATTTTGTAAGACACCAGGTTACATTCTGAATCTTTCCTTCTTCATCTGCGTATGCTTCTTCATTTATTGCAAGAATATCATCAAATGCTACATTGGGAATAGCCTCTGTATATGTATGACCACAGCCTGCATTCTGACAGGTAAAGAGTTTTTCACCATCTTTATTCAATGTAGGTGCTTTTGTTACCACACCCGCATCGTAGCTATGTCCGATTGCAGGAATTGCCTCTGTATATGTTGATTCACAATCATTCTTACATGTAAAGGTCTTAACACCATCAACTTCACATGTAGGTGCTTTTGTTACTACACCTTCATCATAATTATGACCAATTGCAGGAATTGCTTCTGTGTATGTTGAACCACAATCATTCTTACAAGTAAATGTCTTAACGCCATCGTCCTCGCATGTAGGTTCTTTTGTTACTGCACCTTCATCATAATCATGACCAATTGCAGGAATAACTTCTGTATATGTATCGCCACAACCATTCTGACATGTAAAGAGTTTTTCGCCATCTGCTTCGCATGTAGCTTCTTCTGTCACTACACCTTTATTATATTTATGGCCGATTGCTACAATTGTTTCTGTTTCGTATGAATACTCGCAGTTTGAACAAATAAGCTCTCTGCTACCATCTTCTGTACAGGTTGCTTCTTTTGTTATCTGCCATACCTGGCTACCTGTATGAGTAAGCTCTGTTGCAATACCTCTGCCTTTTGCAAATTCTGCTGCATAGGAATCACAATCACAAGCAATTACAAGAGCTGATGAGCAACCATTGAATGCATTGTCTGCAATTTCTTTTACGCTTGCAGGTACTTTTACCTTTGTTACATTTACACAACCGATAAAGGCATCATCTGCTATCTTGGTTGTGCCATCCCATACTTCTACCTCACCTTTTTTGCCTGCGGGGCAAAGAAGAAGTGAGCCAAGGGACATATCATAAAGCACACCGTCAAAGCTGAAGTAGTTATCATTTTTGCTATCTACAACGATTTCTTCAAGCTCGGTACATTTTGTGAATACACCTTTTTGAATTTCCTTAACATCAGTAGGAATTCTGATTGTTTTGAGAGCAGTGCCGTCAAATGCGGAATCACCGATTACAAGCAAGCTTTCGGGAAGAATAATTTCTGTAAGTGAAGAACAACCCTTAAACATTGCTTCACCGATTTCAAGTGTGCCGTTTCTCAATATAACGCTTGAAAGCTTTGTACAATCAAGGAATATATTTCTGCCTACTTTACCTTCAGGTAAACCACCATAAATATCAACACTTTCAAGGGCTGTACAGCTATAGAAAGCAAACTCCTGAATTTCTGCTATTGAACCTGTAAATACAGTTTTGAGGTTTTCACAATACTGGAATGCATAAGCTTCAATTGTGCCAAGGCTGAAGAGAATGTTCACCTCAGTAAGAGCAGGCATATATGCAAATGAACCGTTTTCAACAGTTTTTGCTTCACCTGTAATTGTTGCAGTTACAATATCATTTCTGTAAGGTGCCCATTCTTCTGCAGTATCATCTGCATAGATATATAAATCATATTCATCTGTAATGAGCCATGTGAGCTCCTGAATATTTCCGTTTTCATCCACATATGCACCATCATTTGTAGCGAGAATGCCGGCAAATGCTGTGTTAGGAATAGCAACTGTATATGTATGATTTGCGTGCTCTTCTGTACACCAGCTATTTTTACAAGTGAATGTTATCTCACCGTCAGCTTTAACTGTGGGATATTTTGTTATAACACCATCATCATAAGCATGACCTGTTGCAGGAATTACTTCTGTGTATGTTGAACCGCAATCATTTTCACATGTATAGGTCTTAACGCCGGAAACTTCACAAACAGGCTCTTTTGTTACTACACCTTCATCATAATCGTGTCCGATTGCAGGAATAACCTCTGTGGTTTCATAGTTACAAGCTTCATCTTTACATTTGTAAACCTTTTCGCCGTTAACTGTACAAGTAGCCTCAACCTTCACTGTACCGTCATCCATATTATGACCTGTTGCAGGAAGGGTGATTTCATAATAAGCATAGCAGCCTTCGTTCTGACAACGAAAAACCTTTTTACCATCGTTTTCACAGGTGGGTTCAAGAGTTACTGTGCCATCATCGTAGTTATGACCCGTTGCAGGAATAACCTCTGTATAATAAGCATCACAGCCTGCATTCTGACAAGCAAATTTAACAACTCCGTCTTCTTCACATTTTGCCTTTTTAGTTACAACGCCATCATTATAGTTATGACCCAAAGCATCAACAATACCTGTTTCTTCAACATTACCACAGGCTTCACACTGTTTCTCTTTAACGCCTGCAGTATCGCAAGTGGGCTCAACTGTAACAATCCATTCTGAAATTGATGAATGTGTTATCTCAACATCTATTGCATAAAGCTTTGCATATTCTGCTGCATAAGAATCACAATTTGCTTTTATTTTCAAAGCATCTGCGCAACCATTAAAGGCATTTGTTGCAATTTCTGTTACACTATCGGGAATTTCAATTACATCAACATCTGTGCAACCGATAAAAGCATCGTTGCCGATGGTTTCTGCTCCATTTTTAACAATAACTGTTCCTGTTTTACCTGCAGGGCAACAGATAAGCTCTGTAATTTCCGCATTATAAAGAACTCCATCTACGCTTGCATAAGAACGATTTTTTGCTTCAACATTAATAGCTGAAAGCTTATTGCAGTTTGTAAATGCACCTGAACCGATTACTTCAACACCGACAGGGATATTTATTGTTGTAATAATTGTTGAATCAAATGCTGAATCACCTATTTCCACAACTGTTGCAGGAATATTTATTTCAGAAAAGCCGGTGCAATCCTTGAAAGCATTTTTCCCGATTATTTTAATACCTTCGGGAAGATTTGTTAAACCTTTAAGTGAAGAACAACCATAAAATAAGCCTTCGCTTATAACAGGCATTGCGCACTTAATTTCTACATCTTCAAGATTAGCACATTTACCGAAAGCATACTCGCCAACCTCTGAAACATTATGTCCGATATAAGCACTTGTTACGGCTGAACAACCATAGAAAGCATATTCACCAACAGTGGTTGTACTATCGGGAATTTTTATTTGTTTAAGCGCTGTACAATTTTCGAATGCCAAACGACCTATTGTTTCAACGCTATCAGGAAGATTAGCCTCTTCAAGAGCCACACAATCCTCAAACATACCCTCGCCTATTGCAGTAACACCATTAGCGATAGTTACAGTTTCAAGAGCAGTACAGTCCTTGAATATGTTTTTACCAACCTTAACAAGACCGCTGTTAACCTCAGCACTTACCAGATTATCACAGTTATAAAAAGCATAATCGCCTATGCTTCCCACAATCGGAAGCTCAACATCTGTTAACTTATCGCAATCCTGGAAAGCACCTTTGCCGATTGTGTCAAGATTTACTTCAAAAACAACCTCGGCAAGATTAGAATAACCGGAAAACGCAAACTCACCGATGTTTTTTGTTCCGCCGGTGATTATAACCTTTACGATATCATCCTTATAAGCAGTCCATAAAGTGCCGGTAACATCTTTGACCACCTTCAAAACACCGGTATCCTCATCAAACTCCCATTGTTTTTCGGCTAAATTGTTATCTTCGTCGAATTCGCCACCCTCAACAACTGCTGCAAATGAAACTACTGATAAGCAGGAAAAGCTGCTCAAAGTAATCATTACAACAAGGAGAATTGCTAAAAACTTTGACTTTTTCAAAAGAAACACCCTTTCGATAAAAAATGCAACAGTAACTATACAAAAGTATATAATACTACAGAATTCATTGTAATATATTGGTACTGTTTTGTCAACGCCAAAACCTACAAATTAGCAATGTCTACAAAAACTATCCTTGTTTTTTTACATATTCAAAAAGCAAAGAACAACAGGACGGAAAATCCGTCCTGTTGACTTTCATATACCCAAATGATTCAATATAAAAACATCAATATTTTCCCAATAAGTTTCTTCATCAGCTTCAAGATTCCTGCCGTGAGTACCGTTTTCGATTATAACCTCTTCCACACCCTCGGCATCACAATTTTCATAAAGCATTTTGCTTACAAGAGGCGGAACAGCAGTATCATCCTCACCATTGATAAACATTATCGGCAGTTCAATATATCTTAACTGAGCAATTGTATCTATATTCTTGGTTTTTTCGCCTGTTTTACTTTTTGCATAAGCGGATATGACGCCCCTTCCAATCAACGAAGAAAGCTTTGTTTCATTTTTTATGTAGGTTTTCATCAAATCATTCAATGAGGTGTAGCAGCTATCAGAAATTACCAGGCGTACATTTGCGGGCAATTCTTCAGTTGCCGCAAGAGTTACGGCATTGGCACCCAAGCATACACCAAAAAGTGCAATTCTTGCTTTTTTATCATCCTCTGTTATTCTTTCAATCCAATCGATTACATCTGATTTATCCTGCCAACCAAAAGATATTTTTTCATACGGACTCCCGTTATGACCTCTCATATACGGCAATATTATATTAAAGCCCAATTCATAGAAATGCTTTGCATACGCCTCCATAGATTCAGGACTACCGCCATATTGATGGCAAACTACGACATAGCTATGGGAAATATGCTCATTCTTTATTTCTAATGCAGTTAATTTTTCCCCCTCATTGTTTACTACCTGAATTTTTTCGGATTTTTCAGAAATCCACTCAGAAGCAGTATTCAATTGCTTGCCGTATAAATACTCTTCAAAGCTTTTCCATCCGTCTTTTTTGAACAACGAAAAAGAAATAAATACAGAAAATAATATATTAACCAGAAGCATAAAGATTAACAACACTGAAATTATTATTTTGATTATGCTTTTTCTTGTCTTTAAAAGCTCTTTCATTTTTTCACCCTCAGTTCACATTTTATATTAACACACTTAGGTCTACAAAATCAACTTATTGACACAAAGTTTTATTTAGTATATAATTCACTCTCACATTAAAAAGACGGAGTTGTTTAAATGAATATATTAGAAATTGTGCTTCTCGCAGTAAGTCTTTCTATGGATGCTTTTGCAGTTGCACTTTGCAAGGGTCTTGCCTTAAAAAAAATCAATTTAAAAAGCTGTGCAATTGTAGGCTTGTGGTTTGGTGCATTCCAGGGCTTAATGCCTATGATAGGTTACTTTTTAGGAAGCACATTTGCAGATAAAATCACCTCAATAGACCATTGGATTGCCTTTGTGCTTTTAGCTCTTATCGGTGGTAATATGATTAAGGAAGCCTTTGATAAATGTGATGATTGCAAGGATTCTTCCCTCGGCTTTAAAACAATGCTTGTTATGGCAATTGCAACAAGCATTGATGCTCTCGCAGTTGGTGTGAGCTTTGCCTTTACTGATTTTGAGCCTGATTGGTTTGTTTATATTGCCTTTGCACTTATCGGAATTATAACCTTCACACTTTCTTCCGTCGGTGTTAAAATCGGTAATATTTTCGGAACAAAATACAAATCCAAGGCAGAGTTTGCAGGTGGTTTGATACTTATTCTTTTAGGTCTTAAAATACTTCTTGAAGGTCTTGAGATTATAAAATAAATTACACATACCCCTTACTTTTAGTAACAAGCTAAAAGTAAGGGGTATGTTTTTAGAACCCTTTAATTCTCTTTAAATCGCGATAATTAATAAGCTCAATACCGCAAGCCTTGATATGTTGAAGTGTCTGTGGGTCAGAAAACAATTTATGCTCCCAAACCCTTCTAAACCAAACGCCTGTAATAGCCTTAAGGTCATCACATTCAAGCGCAGGGTGAATATAAGTTTCTGTTATACCATTGGGGAAGCTTCTGTAAAGCTCATAAATATATTCTTTAAAGTTTTCATAACTATCCGACTGTGGACCATTCCACTCACCGGGAATAAGATAATCAGGCATAGCAACACCTAAGCTTTCTGCATAACCGAGAACCTGATTAAAAACGCCTTCGATAACCGAAACATCAATCTTAACATCAAGAGTTTCATTCTTGAACATTTCGGGTACGAATGTACCTGGAAAACGGAAGGGTAAACCATACTCCCCTGCGAGCTCAAGGGTTTTTGTAAGAACCTCAAACCGACCTGTTTCAATACCATAAAGAGAGCCCATATGGTTATCAAGGTGAGACGGCTCAACACCAAAGGATTTAAAGCGCTCAATCTGTGCTCTTATTTCATTTTCAACTTCACTGATATCACAATTCTTTTCAAAAGAGCAGGAATCGTAATACATAAAATCTTCGTTATCTCTCAAAGACTCTGTATTATTATGCGCAACAGGACCCCATCTGTAATTACCCCATTCACTTGTAAATGTAAGATGAACGCCTACTGCATATTCAGGATGAGCTGCTGCCCATTTTCCCGCTTCCTTTGCCCAGGGGCAAGGAGTCATAATTGTTGATGAGGTTATTCCGCCCTTTTCGAACAAATCCATAACCGCAAGGTTAGAGGAATGATTCATTCCGAAATCATCCGCATTGATAATTACATATTTATCCATTCTGCTGTCGCCCCTTTATTTATTATTTTTTTCTGCTTCTTCAAACAAATCTGCAATACTTGATACAGTTTCTTTTGGTTGCTCCTGCGAAGCAGCATTTTTTTCATCAGGTTTTGCCTGTTCATTTGCCTTAGAGGCTGCTTTTTTCTTTTTCAAAACAAAAAGAAGAACAATTGCGCCAATAGCAAAAATCCAGATTATCACAATAACAACTATAAGCAGAATAGCAGAAACGCCAACACCATCCTCGGCATCAACTGATTCATAAGACACATCTACACCTGTTGTAGCCTGAGAAGAAACCTCGATTGCACTCACATCGCCACCGAGAATTGATTGATAATAAAGCACCTCGGTTGCTTTGATTACATCCTCTGTTATATTGCCGTCAACAGTCATTTTGTTTTCTTTCTGAAGCTTTTTAACAACTGCAACAGTATCGTCATCAAGCACACCTGTTATACCGTTATCGTCCAAGCCGTAGCCTGTATAAACAAAAATCCACTGAAGCCATTTAATTGTTTCATCCTCATCGCCTGCAACAAAAGTAGCGGTGGGCTTAGTGTAGGGATTAACTGTTGCAGCATAGTCAACAGTCTCACCCTCTGCTTTGCTTTCGTTATTGGTAGAATCAGTTTGTGACTGTGCTTCTGTTTCGGTCAGTGCTTCTGTTGTCTGAGTTGCTGCGGGAACAGGAATAATCAAACCAACATCCACAGAGGTTGTGGGGGCATTAGTTGTAGTCACGGTGCTTGTGCCTGAACTGTTGCCACCCAAGCCACCGAATATATCTCCTATGCTATCTCCCATACCGCTACCGATACCGCCAAGAGCATCGCCCACGCCGCCGAGAGCATCACTCATTCCGCCAACTGCATCACCAAGATTACCTGAAGAGCCTGAACCAATACCACCGATAATATCACCGATACTACCGGAAGAGCCTGAGCCGATGCTACCAACAACATCCCCGATATTACCTGAGGAGCCTGAGCCGATGCTACCTAAAGCATCGCCCACTTCACCTAAGGCACCATCCACCTTATCTGAAGCAGACTCAAGCTTATCCATTGTACCATCAGCGCTACCTGAAGGAGCATACGATTCAAGGCCATTCATAACACCGCCTACAATACCGCTTATAGCGCCGCTTGAGGTTGTTTCTTTTTTTTCTGCACAAAAAGTATTCATGTTTGCGGTTGTAACATCATTTTTTTCAACCTTAAAGCTCACAGAAAATACTGCAAAACAAAGCGAAAGTGCTATAACGATGCTACCTAAGGTTACAATTCTTTTAGTCATTATATATTCTTCCTTAAATTAAAATGTATTTTAACTTAAGTATTATATCACAAAAGAATCAGCATTTGCAATAGAATAAATGAACATTCACCATTTGCAACAGTTTTACACCTTTCTTTTTATTCACTTATTACAAAACAAAAAAGAACCCCGCAAAACGAGGTTCTTCAACAAATATGTAAATTATGCATCAAGATTAAGAACTTTTTCAGGATTTGCGAAAAACTCTTCCATTTTAGAAAGGAATGGTCTTACATCGCCAAAGTCAAGCGCTCTGTGATCGAAACAGATATCCATAGGAAGAATTGTTCTGATTTCAACCTTTTCGTTACCATCTTCATCTTTAACAACAATTGGTCTTCTCTGTAATGAGCCGATACAAATAGCACAAACCTGAGGAGGAATAACCATAAGCATAGCGCATTCGCCTGAAAGGCCTCTTGTATCAGCACCGATATTTGATATAGTAATTGTGCCTTGTTTAAGATCCTTATATGTAATTCTCTCTGTTTCGGGAATTGCCTCGTAAGCCTTCTTTTCTTCCCCTTTAAGAAGATGGATTTTATGTTTTTTATTGGTATTTGCACCATAAAGTCTTTTGATTGCTTTAAGAATATGACCTTTTTTCAATTTTTCAATAGTATCATTGAAAGAAACTGAATATAACGCCTCAGTAAGATTTGTTTTTTCAAGTCTGCGGTTAATATCTGCCTGATACTCTGCAATTTCTTTAAGAGTTTTGTTACCCATATCTTTCATAGTGATAGTCATCATTTCTCCGCTGGGAAGAATCCATGGAACAGAAATGTCGATATTATCAAAAACAGTAACCTTACCTCTTACAAGACCTTTTTCAAAATGCATATGAGCATTAATAACAGGGTCAACCTCAATTGCTTCTGCAAAAGCTTTTAGAAGAACTGCGTTGAAAGTGATTTTCGCACCGCTATCACCTTGATGCTCTGCAGTAAATTTTTTGAACTCCTCAACAAACTTTGTTACATCAGGCTCATATTGATAGCTAACGTGAGGAATATTCTGCCAACTTTCAGTTGTCATATTAGCAACAATTTTTCTCTGAATACCAAATCGTGTAACGCTTTTTACTGCCATTTCTAACACCTTTCGAAAAATATTATCAAAAAAATTTATTTGAAGGAATAAGAGGCTTTTTTACCTATCTCCCAAAAATACACTTAAATAATACCAAAACTTAAAATGAATGTCAATTCACCACTAAAAAAAATAACAACCATTTATTAAATTTGTAACAATGAATAAATGCATTCCCCTTACAATATACAACTTACACAAGAGTATATTGTAACTTTGTTAACAAATTGTTAAGATAATTAAATACCCATATTCTATTGTGATTTAAAAATCTCTATGGTAAAATAAATATATAATTTAATGGGTCAAGGGTGACACTATGGAAATAATAAATAAAATTCTTTTCAAATTGCATATAAAGAAACCTCCCCGTCCGAATTTTTCGCCCGCGGGGATTTTACCGGAGCCTATAAAAGATATTTTGCAGAAAGCAGAGCTTAATACTGACTCCATCATTTATTCCTTTAAAACCGATATGCTTGCTCCGGAAAATTTCGGTGACTGCTATATTATGTTTGATGAAAAATGGCTTTATATTGCCGAAATTGAAGAACCCGAATTGCCTAAAAAGAGCAAAAATAAGAAAAACACTCCCCCACCCAAACCGGTTCTTCGCAAATTAACCTGTTTACCAATAGATGAAATTGATGAAATTTTTGCAGAGCAATATTTAGCAACCGGGCAATTAACTTATAAATTTCGAAATGAATACTATTCATTAGGTTATTTTTCAATCGGACTGCTTTCAAAAGCAGACGCTTTCAGAAAAATATTTAATATCTTTAAAGAGGGAAAGGATTACAACCAATACATAATTAACGACAAGGATTCAAATTGTCAGAAATGCGGAGCACCTGTTCCCTCAGGTATGCGTTTCTGTAAGGATTGTGTAAGTAAAAATTCAACTATAAAACGCCTTTTCTCATTTTTTGGCGATGTCAAATGGAAAATGGTTTTCATATTGGTTTTCATTCTTTTCAGCAACGCTTTAAATCTCTTAATTCCTCAATTCAGCACCCAAAAGCTTTATGATGAGGTTTTAAATCCAGGTAATACTTCAGGTTACGATGCTCTTTTAAAAGCTCTTTTCACTGTTGTTCTTTCAATGGCGGCGATAAAGATTTTTAATCAACTTTTCACCCTTGTTTATCAATACCTTGTTGCGGGTATGCTTCCAAAAGTTGTTTATAGTATAAAAATCAAAATTTTCCAGGCTATGCAGAAGCTTTCTGTGGGTTTTTATACTCATAAGCAAACAGGCTCTTTAATGGAAAGAGTAACAAGAGATTCCAATAACATCTATTGGTTCTTTGTTGATGGTTTTCCATACCTTATCGGTAGTGCAATAACCGTTATCGGTATTATCATCATTATGTTCGCAACAAGTGTTAAGCTTACATTAGTGACACTTCTGGCATCAACAATCATTTTTGTTTGCTACCCCATTTTTCACAAGCTTTTCAAAAAAATGCATCACAAGGTATGGGTTCAGCATTCCCGACTCACCTCAAAAGTAAGTGACAATATAAACGGTCACAGAATCATAAAAGCATTTTCAAAAGAGCAGGATGAACTGGATGCTTTCACCCAAATAAGCGATAAGGTAAGAGATGCTGAGATAACAGTTGCCAATGCAGAAAACACTGTTTTCCCTATTCTCTCAGTATTCATATATCTTTTAGGCGCACTTGTTTTAGGCTATGGTGGTGTGCTTTGCATTACCACAAAGGAGCTTACAATCGGTGAACTTCTTACATTTGTTGTGTATCTTCAGATGATTCAGACACCCATTGATTTTCTTTCATGGGTTTCAAACTGGTGGGCTCGTTGCGTAGACTCTGCTCAACGTGTGTTTGAAATTATGGACACTGAACCCGATGTTAAAGATATTGAAAATCCTGTAATTCTTGAAAGCTTTAAGGGTGAAATAGAGCTTAATGAATTGCAGTTTGAATACGAGCCTGCCCACCCCATAATAAAAAACCTTTCTCTTAAAATCAACGAAGGTGAAATGCTTGGTATAGTGGGTAAAACAGGCGCAGGAAAAACTACTATTTCAAATCTTATTGCCCGGCTTTATGACCCAAAAGAAGGGGTTGTTAAAATAGATGGTTATGATGTAAAACAACTTTCCTCAAAGCAATTAAGAAAAAACATCGGTATAGTTTCTCAGGATATTTTCTTATTTATGGGAACTATCGCCGATAATATAAGATACGCTCGCCCTGATGCCACAAATGATGAGGTTATTGCCGCTGCAAAGGCAGCCTCTGCCCACGGCTTTATTTCAAAGCTGCCCGATGGTTACGAAACCTGGGTTGGTTCAGGTGGTCAGGATTTATCAGGTGGTGAACGGCAAAGAATCTCAATTGCCCGAACCATTATTCAGAACCCGAAAATCCTCATTCTTGACGAAGCAACTGCAGCTATGGATACAGAAACTGAAAGAAATATCCAGAACTCTATTTCCGAGCTCAAATCAGGACGAACCACAATTGCTATTGCCCACAGACTTTCCACTTTAAGAGATGCAGACAAGCTCGCAGTAATTGACGATGGTGAATGCATTGAATTCGGAACTTTCGATGAACTCATGGAAAAGAAAGGCGCATACTATAAACTCTTTAAGCTTCAGGAAGAAGCATTGAAATTTATAGGAATAGAACAAGAAGAGGAAACAGACGAAAAGGAGGAAAAAGAAAATGAACGATAACAAGCTTTCACTTGAATTTTTAAAACCGGACAAGTGCAGTTTCTCCTTTAATCCAAATGGCTTTCTTGTGCTTTCCGTTGATGGTGAAAACAAAGGTAGAGTCAAGCTTATAAGAAGTTACCCTTATTCTCTTACTGATGAATACATCTGTGTTCACGATATCGAGGATAACGAAATCGGTATTATAAGAGATTTAAAAGAGCTTGATAAAATTTCGCTTGATTGTGCCGTCAAAGAGCTTCAGAACCGATACTATTGCCCCACAATAACATCTGTAAAAAACATAAAAGAGCGTATGGGCCATTTTTATTTTGATGTTATTATTGATGGTAAAGAAAAGAGCTTCACCGTAAGAGATATAACCAGAAATCTTCGTTCAACCAGCGAAAACGCCCTCCTTATTTTTGATATGGATGGCAACCGATACATTATACCCGACCAGGAAAAAATCGAACAAAAAAGCAGAAGGCTTTTAGAGCCATATTTATATTGATTATGGAAAATAAAACCGTACATTTTGATATTTCTCCCGAAGGTAAGGTTTGTAACGGCACATTAACTCTTTGCGATGGTTACATTCTCAAAAGCCTTGACGGAAAAGAAGAAAAATTTAATATTGATGGTATCGAAGAAGCTGTTCAACTGACAGATATCGGATGTGGTAAGCTTGAATTTAAGCCTGAAGGTGCAAAAAAAGACGGTAGCGAAAACATTACAATCTGCCGTTTTTCAATGAGTCAGGTCGGTGAAATCGGAGAGCTTGTGAAGGTTCTCAACCACTACTTTGAAAGTGGCGAAATGCTACAAATGAGTACTGACGATTTACCCATTTGCCCCAAGTGTCATCGCCATTACCCAAGAGGTATGAATGCCTGTATGTTCTGCGTAAAGAAATCCTATGTTTTCTCCCGCGCATTCACTTATTTCAGACCTTATTTAAAGTCAGTTATCGGTGCAGGACTTATTCTGACCTTAGCCAATATTTTAGGGGCAATAATGCCCATGTTCAACTCTATTCTGATTGACCATTATTTAGTTCCCGTTGAAAATGCTACTCCATTTTTTGAATCAAGATCAACCGGTATTATTGTAATTGCCCTCTTAATGACTTTAACATTTGCGTTATCAAAGGCTTTAAGCATTATAAGCAACCGCATAACAAATCGGGTGGGTTCAAATTTTTCTAACGACTTACGAAACCTGGTTTATTCAAAAATTCAAGAGCTTTCACTTTCCTCCATGTCGGGAAAATCTGCAGGTAACCTTATTCGCAGAGTCACAAAAGATACCGAAAGAGTAAAGGAATTTTTCAATCAGCAGGGAAGATATTTAATCGAGCAAGTAATTTTGTTCACTGTAATTCTGATTGTTCTTTTCTCAACCAATGTAACTCTCACACTTGCAGTTATAATCCCAATTCCAATCGGTGTTTTATTTATGTCAACCTTCCGCCACTCAACAATGCTTCGTTATCATAAGCAATGGCGAGTTGACTCAAAAGCAACCTCAATTCTTCACGATATTATTAAAGGTATCAGAGTTGTGAAGGCTTTCGGTAATGAAGAAAGGGAAATTGAAAAGTTTTCAAAATATTCAAAGAAGCTTGCAGACGTCTCCGCTTCCAATGAAAAATACTGGGCAGTCACCTTCCCTCTTGTTGGTAATTTTATGGCATTGGGTGAATTTCTTGTACTTATAATAGGCGGTAAAATGGTGCTTGACGGCAAGCTTACCTTAGGTGAATTAACCCGATTTAATCTTTATTTAGGCTTCCTTTACGCCCCTCTTCGTTGGATGTCTGTTTTCCCCAGAAGAGTTGCCGATTGCTCCACAAGCCTTGTAAAAATTTATGAAATTCTTGACGAAGTGCCACAGATGGTTTCAACCAATGAGCCCAAGCAGTTAAATTCTTCGGGTGCAGTTGAATTTGAAGGTGTAACCTTCGGCTATAAATCCTATGAGCCTGTTCTCAAAAACATAAATCTTCACATTAATCCCGGTGAAATGATTGGTCTTGTTGGCCATTCGGGTGCAGGTAAATCCACAATGATTAACCTTTGTATGCGCCTTTACGACCCATCCCTGGGTAAAATCACCATTGATGGCGTTGATATAAAGGATATTCCACCTGAAGAGTTGAGAAACAACATAGGTGTTGTTTTCCAGGAAACCTATCTTTTCTCAGGCTCAATTTTTGATAATATTGCTTACGCCCGTCCTGATGCTTCACTTGATGAAGTGATTGCGGCAGCAAAGGCTGCAAACGCTCACGAATTCATCACCAAGCTCCCCGATTGTTATAATACAGTTATCGGTGAAAACGGACACTCTCTTTCAGGTGGTGAAAGGCAGAGAGTAAGCATTGCAAGAGCAATTCTCAAAAACCCGAAAATTCTTATTCTTGATGAAGCAACAAGCTCCCTTGACCCTGAAACAGAGCTTAAAATTCAAGAGGCTTTAACAAGGCTTATTGAGGGCAGAACAACAATTGCAATTGCCCACAGGCTTTCAACCCTCAAAAACGCAAACAGACTTGTTGTTATTGAAAAAGGACGAATCTCCGAGGTAGGCTCTCATAACGAGCTCATCGCCCAAGGCGGTATATACGCAAACCTCGTTGCCGCCCAAAGACAAACAAGCTCATTACATTAAAATATAAATGAACCCGTCAGTTTTTTGAAACTGACGGGTTCATTTATATTTTACTTAAAGTATTTAACTGCAGCTTTGAACATCTGAATGTCATAGTTGCCTTCAACGTTCTTATAAAGTCCGTCGCCGATACGCTCACTGTGACCCATTTTACCGAATACTCTGCCATCGGGTGATGTGATACCCTCAATAGCAAACATAGAGTCGTTGGGGTTAAAGTGAACATCAACAGTTGCGTTACCCTCAAGGTCAACATACTGAGTTGCAATCTGTCCGTTTTCAGCAAGCTTTCTGATAAGCTCTTCACTTGCAAGGAAACGTCCTTCACCGTGAGAAATCGGCACATTGTAAATGTCGCCAACCTCTGTAAGTGCAAGCCATGGAGATTTGTTAGAAGCAATTCTTGTTCTTACAATTCTTGACTGGTGACGTGCAATTGTGTTGTAGGTAAGAGTGGGGCAATTTTCATCTGTATCAATAATCTTACCATAGGGCACAAGACCGAGCTTGATAAGTGCCTGGAAGCCGTTACAGATACCGCACATAAGACCATCTCTGTTATCAAGAAGATCTGTAACGCCTTCTTTAACCTTTGCGTTACGGAAGAATGCAGTAATAAATTTAGCTGAACCATCGGGCTCATCACCACCGGAGAAGCCACCGGGAATGAAAATCATCTGTGCGTCCTTAAGCTTTGTTGAGAATTCTTCAACGCTTGCAGTAATATCTGCAGATGAACGGTTCTTAATAACAATGATTTCAGGCTCTGCACCTGCATCACGAACTGCCTTTGCGCTATCAAATTCGCAGTTTGTTCCGGGGAATGCAGGAATCAGAATCTTGGGTTTAGCAACCTTGATTGCAGGAGCCTTTCTTTCTGTTGCAGAGAATGAGAAGTTCTCAACAGGTGTTGCAGTATCAGGAATGTTACAGCTATAAACGCTTTCAAGCTTGTCCTCGTAAATTCCGAGAAGAGCATCAAAGCAGACGCTTTCATCACCGAAAGCAAATACCTTTTCATCTGTAATTTCACCTAAAAGAATTGCATCTTCTATAGCTTCTGTTGCTTCAAGAAGGAATGTTGCATAGTTGTATTTGAAAATATCTGCAACAGTTAATGCTGAATCAAATTCAAAGCCGAAGCCATTACCGAAAGCCATTTTCATAACTGCTTCTGCAATACCGCCCATACCGGGTGTATAGCAGGAAACTGCCTTACCTTCACGAAGAAGAGCGCAAACCTTATCAAACACTTTAAGAAGAGAAGCTGTTTCGGGAAGACCGTTTTCATCAAATTCAGGAGTAATAAGGTAAACCTTGTTACCTGCCTTTTTGAATTCGGGAGAAACAATATCTTTAACCTTTTCGGTTGTAACTGCGAAGGAAACAAGTGTGGGAGGAACATCCAGGTCTTCAAATGTACCACTCATTGAGTCCTTACCGCCGATTGAACCGATACCAAGGTTTTTCTGAGCCTTGAATGCACCAAGAAGAGCTGCAAGAGGTTTACTCCAACGCTTTGCATCCTTGCCTACTCTTTCGAAATATTCCTGGAATGTAAGGTAAACATCCTCAAATTTTGCACCTGTTGCAATAAGCTTACAAACTGATTCAACAACTGCAAGATATGCACCATGATAAGGGCTCTTTTCTGTGATAAAGGGATTGTAGCCCCATGACATAAGAGAGCAATCGTCTGTGTGCTTTTTCTCAACAGAAATCTTCTGAACCATTGCCTGAATGGGAGTAAGCTGATTTTTACCACCGAAGGGCATAAGAACTGTGCCTGCACCGATTGTTGAGTCAAAACGCTCGGAAAGGCCACGCTTTGAGCAGATATTAAGGTCATCTGCCATAGCCTTCATATTATCTGTAAAGCTACCGCTGATTTCTTTATCGTAAGCCTCGGGCTTTGATGTAGCAACATCAACGTGCTTATCTGCACCATTGGAGTTAAGGAAATCACGACTGATATCGCAGATAACCTTATCATTCCAATGCATTACAAGTCTTGCTTCCTCTGTTACAACAGCAACGGGACAAGCCTGAAGGTTTTCTGTTGCAGCAAGCTCTAAGAATCTTTCAACATTTTCTTTTTCGATAACAACTGCCATTCTTTCCTGAGATTCTGAAATAGCAAGCTCAGTACCATCAAGGCCTTCATATTTCTTAGGAACTGCATTAAGGTCGATTTTAAGACCATCTGCAAGCTCACCGATAGCAACAGAAACGCCACCTGCACCGAAGTCGTTACAACGCTTAATCATTCTTGTTGCTTCTTTATTTCTGAAAAGTCTCTGAAGCTTTCTTTCCTCAGGGGCGTTACCCTTCTGAACCTCTGCACCGCAGGTTTCAAGAGAATCTGCAGTATGAGATTTTGAAGAGCCTGTTGCACCACCGCAACCGTCACGACCTGTGCTACCACCAAGAAGAATAACAATATCACCGGGATCGGGTCTTTCACGGCGAACATTTTCCTGAGGAGCAGCCGCTACAACCGCACCGATTTCCATACGCTTTGCAGCATAACCGGGATGGTAAATTTCATCAACAATACCTGTTGCAAGACCAATCTGGTTACCATAAGAGGAATAACCTGCAGCAGCAGTTGTAACAATTGTTCTCTGGGGAAGCTTACCCTTGATTGTTTCGCTGACGGGCTTCAAGGGGTCTGCAGCACCTGTAACACGCATAGCACCGTAAACATATGCACGGCCTGAAAGCGGGTCACGGATTGCACCACCGATACAGGTTGCCGCGCCACCAAAGGGTTCGATTTCTGTGGGGTGGTTATGTGTTTCGTTTTTAAAGAGAAGAAGCCAGGGCTCGCTCACACCATCAACATCAACATTGATTTTAACAGTACAAGCGTTGATTTCTTCTGATTCGTCAAGCTTTTCTAACTTGCCGTTTTCTTTAAGATATTTAACTGCAACAGTTGCAAGGTCCATAAGGCAAATGGGCTTTGTTCTGCCAAGCTCTTTTCTTGTTGCAATATATTCATCGTATGCACTCTGAAGAAGCTCATCTTCAAAGGTTACATTATCAATAACAGTAAGGAATGTGGTGTGACGGCAATGGTCAGACCAATATGTGTCAATCATTCTGATTTCTGTTATTGTGGGGTCTCGGTCTTCAGATTTGAAATAATTCTGACAAAATGCGATATCATCCGCATCCATTGCAAGACCGAAATCCTTAACAAACTGCTCAAGACCTGCTCTGTCAAGCTTAATGAAGCCCTCAAGAGTTTTAACCTCTGTGGGAATATCATATTTCATTTCAAGAGTTTCATATGTATCGAGGGTTGCTTCTCTTGATTCAACAGGGTTAATAACGTGCTTTTTAATTTCTGCAATATCTTCATTGGAAAGGTCACCATAAAGAGCATAAACCTTTGCACTCTTCACTGTGGGGCGGTCACCCTGAGAGATAATCTGAATACACTGTGCAGCAGAGTCAGCTCTCTGGTCAAACTGACCGGGTAAAAATTCAACTGCGAAAACAGTTGCGCCATCTAACTCAACCTCGCTTGTTGCAATATCAAGCTGAGGCTCAGAGAAAACTGTTTTGATTGCATAATCAAAAAGCTCTTCTGTGATATTTTCCGCATCATAACGGTTGATAACACGAACATCTTCAAGATTATTAATACCTAAAAGTGTACGGGCATCGCCTAAAAGAGCCTTTGCTTCATGAGCGAGCTCTTTTTTCTTTTCTACATAAACTCTATATACCATTCTCTTTTACTCCTTTATCACTGCAAGTGCTTTTGCACCGATATCCTTACGATAAAAAGCGTTATCAAAGCTGATTTTATCAACAAGTGCATAAGATGCTTTAACTGCATCCTTAAGGTTTTCTTCAACAGCAGTAACACCTAAAACGCGACCACCATTTGTAAGAAGCTTGCCACATTTAAGAGAAGCACCTGCCACATAAACATTGCCCTCAATATTTTCGGGAATATTCATTTCAAAGCCTTTTTCATAGCTTACGGGGTAACCCTGCGAAGCCATAATTACACAGCAAGCACTTTTTTCGCTGAATTTAACTTCTGTATCAGCAAGTGTGCCGTTGGTTGTTGCTTTCATAATTGTAAGCAAATCACTTTCAAGAAGAGGAAGAACAACCTGAGTTTCAGGGTCACCAAAACGGCAGTTATACTCGATAACCTTAGGTCCGTTTGGTGTGAGCATAAGACCGAAATAAAGGCAACCTTTGAAGGTTCTGCCCTCTTTATTCATTGCATCAATTGTAGGAATAAAGATTTTTTCCATACATTCTTCTGCAACTTCTTTTGTATAATAAGGATTGGGAGCAATTGTTCCCATACCACCGGTATTAAGACCTGTATCATTGTCCCCTGCTCTCTTGTGGTCCATTGATGAAATCATAGGAACAACTGTTTTTCCGTCTGTAAATGAGAGAACGGAGACCTCAGGGCCTGTAAGGAATTCTTCAATAACGATGTTGTCACCGCTTGTTCCGAACATCTTATCCTGCATCATTGAAACAACTGCTGCCTTTGCTTCCTCTCTTGTGTTTGCAATAATAACACCTTTACCGAGAGCAAGTCCGTCAGCCTTAATAACTGTAGGAATAGGGGCAGTTTCAAGGTATTCGAGAGCCTTTTCCATATCGTTGAATACTTCATAAGCCGCTGTGGGAATACCATATTTTTTCATAAGGTTCTTTGAGAAAACCTTGCTACCCTCAATGATGGCCGCATTACCTTTAGGACCGAAGCAAGGAATACCTTTTTCTTCAAGAGCATCAACGCAACCTAAAACCAACGGATCATCAGGAGCAACAACTGCATAATCAATACCGTTTTCAACTGCAAATTCAACGATTTTAGGGATATCCTTTGCACCAATATCTACAAGAGTTGCATCCTTTGCCATACCACCATTACCGGGGAGAGCAAAAATCTCAGTAACCTCTTTATTTTCTTTTATTTTCTTGATGATAGCGTGCTCGCGTCCGCCACCACCTACAACCATAATCTTCATCTTTATACCTCTTAGTGATGGAATAATCTCATACCAGTAAAGGACATAGTGATACCATATTTGTTACAGCATTCAATAACAACATCATCACGGATTGAACCGCCGGGTTCTGCAATGTATTTAACACCGCTCTTCTTTGCGCGTTCAATGTTATCGCTGAAGGGGAAGAATGCGTCTGAGCCAAGAGCAACACCATCAATAGTTGCGAAGTATGCTTTAACATCTTCATCTGTAAGAGGCTCAGGCTGAGAGGTAAAGTATTTCTGCCAGTTACCGTCTGCACAAACATCCTCTTCGTTTTTATTGATGTAACCGTCAATAACATTATCTCTGTCAGGTCTGCCGAGAGTGTCCTTGAAAGGAAGATTAAGAACCTTTTCATGCTGACGAAGGAACCATGTGTCTGCCTTTGTACCTGCAAGGCGTGTGCAGTGAATTCTTGACTGCTGACCTGCGCCAACACCGATTGCCTGGCCGTCAACTGCATAGCAAACGGAGTTTGACTGAGTATATTTAAGAGTGATAAGTGCAATTATAAGGTCACGAACTGCACTTTCGGGCATATCTTTATTTTCTGTAACAATATTCTTGAGAAGGTCTGCATTGATTTCAAAATTGTTTCTGCCCTGCTCGAATGTAATACCATAAACCTGCTTGTGTTCAATGGGAGCAGGAACATAATCGGGGTCAATTTTAACAATATTGTAGTTACCTTTTCTCTTAGATTTGAGAATTTCAAGCGCTTCAGGTTCATAACCGGGAGCGATAATACCGTCGGAAACTTCGCGCTGAATGAGTTTAGCTGTTGTAACATCGCAAACATCAGAAAGAGCAACCCAGTCACCGAATGAGCACATTCTGTCTGTACCTCTTGCTCTTGCATAAGCACAAGCCAGAGGAGATTCGTCAAGACCTTCAATATCATCAACAAAGCAAGCTTTTTTAAGCTTATCGGAAAGGGGCACACCTACTGCAGCAGATGTGGGGCTGACGTGCTTAAAGGAAGTTACCGCAGGAAGACCAAGTGCTTCTTTAAGCTCTTTAACCAACTGCCATGAGTTGAAGGCATCAAGGAAGTTAATAAAGCCGGGACGACCGCAGAGAATTTCGATAGGAAGCTCACTGCCGTCTGCCATAAAGATTTTTGCGGGTTTCTGGTTGGGGTTACAACCATATTTCAATTCAAATTCTTTCATTACGATAATCTCCTTATTTGTTCTTATTTACAATGCGTGATTCATATTTACCTGTTTCAAGGTCAATGTATCTTACGAAAAGAGAAACCTTGTTATCTTCGTTAAGGTTTTTCCAGATAATATCTGTTAATGTATCAATATCAACATCGGGAAGCTCAAGTGTTTTGGGTTCACCCTCAAAGCTTGGAAGAGGGTTGCCATCGCATTTATATGTATGAATGAATTTTGCTTTTCCGGGAAGAGGATTCTGATAAGCAAATGTGTATCTCTGGCAAGAAGAGCCGTCACCATCTGCAGATTTGAGAATGGACATTGCGTAGTTCATATCACCATTTTCAAGACGGATGATACCTGAAATACGAGGTGTATAGTTAGGTGCATCGTCTTCAAATTCACGGGTACGAAGAGACTGCTCGAATGTCATCTGCTTATCCATCAATTCATAAATTGTATCTGTCTGGTCGCCGTTTGTAACAATAGTTTTGTTACCGAGAACTCTTACGGGAGCATAGATAATAAGGTGGGGGTCAACCATTTTTGACTCATCAAAAGCCTGTGTTCTGATACCCTCGCCATCTTCAATAAAAATTCTGTTACGGCTGTTTTCGCTTCTGCCCATAATGAAATAAGCAGTAACAGCCTTTTTAGAATCGGCACTTTTACCGATTATGATACCTCTGCCGTGATAAGCGAGAGAATTAAGCTCATTTTCAAGATTTCTGATTTCCATTATTATCTATCCTTTCAATAAAATCCTTTATTCTTTAATAACCGTCCTGCCATCAACAACCTCAAGCTTTCCGTCACAGAAAAGCTGAACTGCCTTGGGAAGTATTTTCCATTCTGCCTGCTCCATTATTCTCTTCTGAAGTACTTCGGGTGTATCACCCTCAGCTACTTCAACTGCCTTCTGAAGAATAATGGGACCTGCATCACATTCTGCAGTAACAAAATGAACTGTTGCACCTGAAACCTTAACGCCCTTTTCCAAAGCACATTCGTGAACGTGAAGACCGTAAAAGCCTTTTCCGCAGAATGAAGGAATAAGTGCGGGGTGCACATTAATCATTTTGTTTTTGAATGTATCACAAACATTCTCATCAAGAATTGTCATAAAGCCAGCGTAAACCACAAGGTCAGCTTTTTCTTCAAGAAGAGCATCTCTCATTGCAATGCTGTATGAAGCGATATCGGAATATTCTTTTCTTATAAGTGTTCTTGTTTTAATGCCGTTATTCTCTGCACGGGTGAGAGCATAGGCATCCGCCTTGGAAGCTATTACACAGGTGATTTTACCTGCGCCCAGCTTACCTCTTTTTTCTGCATCAATAAGTGCCTGAAGGTTTGTTCCGCCACCTGAAACAAGAACAACAATATTTTTTGTATCGGGCATTTTGCCACCTCAATTATTCAAGTATAATCTTATCTTCGTCTTCAATAATTTCACCGATTACATAAGCATCAATGTCATTATCCTTTAGAGTTGCAATAGCAAGCTCAACTTCGTCTGCAGGAACAACAATGCTCATACCAACACCCATATTATAGGTGTTAAACATATCTCTTTCAGGAACATTACCCCATTTAGCAATAACATCGAAAATAGGAAGCACCTTAACAGCGGACTTATCAATTTTTGCACACAAGCCATCGGGAATACTTCTTGGAATATTTTCATAGAAGCCACCACCGGTGATGTGTGAAATACCTTTTACATTAACTTTTTCTATAAGAGCAAGAACGGGCTTAACATAAATCTTGGTAGGAACAAGTAGAGCCTCTGCAATACTTTTGCCACCTAGTTCTTCACGCTCTACATAAAGCTCGGGATTATTGTTATCAATATCAAAAACCTTACGGCACAAGCTGAAGCCGTTTGAATGAATACCTGTGGAGGGAAGAGCGATAACAACATCGCCAACAGCCATCTTGCTGTTATCAATCATTTTGGGTTTATCAACAACACCTACTGCAAAACCTGCAAGGTCATAATCCTCAACGGGCATCAGACCGGGATGCTCTGCAGTTTCGCCACCTGTAAGTGCACAACCGGACTGAACACAACCCTCTGCAACACCGCTTACGATTTCAGCAATTTTTTCGGGAATATTTTTACCGCAAGCAATATAATCAAGAAAATACAAGGGCTTTGCACCAACGCAAACAATGTCGTTTACGCACATAGCTACTGCATCAATACCGATTGTATCGTGTTTATCCATAAGAATAGCTAATTTAACCTTTGTACCGCAACCATCAGTACCGGAAACCAATACGGGATGCTCCATACCCTTAGCAAAACCAAGGTCAAAGCAACCACCGAAGCCGCCAACATCATCCATTGAGCCTTCGTTACGGGTTCTGGCAATGTGCTTTTTCATAAGCTCAACTGCTTTGTATCCAGCAGTAATGTCAACACCTGCTGCTGCATAACTTTCTGATCTTGAATTATTCATATCTATTCTCCTATAAATTATTTATTAAATCAGCCTTTACCATTCCAACAATATGTGCAAAGGTCTTCCTCAGGAAGTCCGATTGCTTTAACAATGCCTTCTAATGACTGGAATTCAAGAGATGCGAAATGAAGTTTTTCGCAAATCGCTTTTCTCATTTTTGCGCCACGCTCTGTGGAAGCATCACTGTATTCATCAAGGTGCTTGAAGCCATCTTCTCCCTCAAGCTCCATAATGGTAGCTCTTGAAATAAGGTCCATATCACTTGTTCCTCTTGAAAAATTAAGGAATTTACATCCATACATAATGGGAGGGCAAGCAGAACGCATATGAACCTCTTTAGCACCGTTTTCGTAAAGAAATTCAACAGTTTCACGAAGCTGTGTGCCTCTTACGATACTATCATCAACAAAGAGAAGCTTTTTGTCTTTAATAAGCTCGTGAACGGGAATCTGTTTCATTTTGGCAACCCTGTTACGCTCTCTCTGGTTGGAGGGCATAAAGCTACGGGGCCAGGTGGGAGTATATTTAATGAAAGGACGAGCGAAAGGCACACCACTTTCATTTGCATAACCTATAGCATGAGGAGTGCCTGAATCCGGAACACCGCTTACATAGTCGATGTTCTGAGCTTCCCCTAACATTTTATCGGTCTGCGCCATAATCTTTCCGTTTTCATATCTCATAGCCTCAACATTTCTGCCCTCGTAACAGGATGTGGGGTAACCATAATATGACCAAAGGAAAGCACAGATTTTCTTTTTCTCTCTTGCAGGAGAAAGAACTTTCACTTCATCTGCAGAGATTTCAACAATTTCTCCGGGACCTAATTCTTTATAGTCCTCAAAGCCTAATTTTTTATATGCGAAATCCTCAAAGGAAACACAGAAGCCATCTTCGCGCTTACCGATAAGAACAGGAATTCTGCCCACCTTATCTCTTGCAGCAATAATGTTGCCGTCATCTTTAAGAATAAGGATTGAAGATGTGCCGTCAATCATATCCTGAGCGAAGCGGATGCCCTCTGCAAAGCTTGATTTTTGGTCAATCATTGCTGAAACGAGCTCTGAAGAGTTGATACCTTCACTTGTCATAGCACCGAAGTGACCGCCACTGAAAGAAAGATATTGTTTTACAAGTTCTTCGTTGTTATTTATGATACCAATAGTGCTGATAGCATAAAGCCCGTGATTAGAGCGCATTAAAAGAGGTTGCGCATCTGTATCACTGATACAGCCTATTGATGAATTACCGCTCATCTGGTCGAGAATATTCTCAAACTTTGTTCTGAACGGAGAATTTTCAATTTTATGTATTTTCCTTTGTAAGCCTCTTTCTTCGTCATATGCCGCCATACCTGCACGACGTGTTCCCAAGTGAGAATGATAGTCAACTCCGAAAAAGGTATCAAGCACAGCATCATTTTTAGATACTACACCAAAAAAACCACCCATAGTACACCTCTTGGTAAAATATTATCAACTCCACAAAAAACAAAGTGAGGAGTTAGGAGTGAGGAGTTAGGAGTGTATGGACCTGCGGTCGGCATTATATAAACAGTAGAACAAGAAGTGGATTCCTCTTAATAAATTGCAATCACTTTTTTAACTATGATAACAATTCCACAGAAGTTTTTTCTCGGTTAGCGAAGCTTATAATTGCGTCGCAGACCCGACATTCCTCACTCCTCACTACTCACTCCTAACTTAACAATACTTTTTAAAATTTAATTATACTTTTCTTCTATCGCTTTGTTTTTTTCAAGAACTGTTGCAGTATCCTTTGCTCTTTTTTCTGCAAGCTTCTTTTCAAGCCCGGGCTCGCCGAGAGAAAGGATTTCAATTGCAAGCAATGCAGAATTCACTGCGCCATCAATTGCAACTGTTGCAACAGGAATGCCTGAGGGCATCTGAACTGTTGAAAGGAGTGCTTCCATACCGCCAAGGTTCTGGGACTTAATCGGAATACCGATAACGGGTAAGGTTGTGTTAGCAGCAACCGCACCTGCAAGGTGAGCTGCCATACCTGCCGCCGCAATAATTACTCCGAAGCCGTTTTCACGAGCATTAGCACTGAATTCCTTTGCTTCAACAGGAGTTCTGTGAGCAGAGAAAACATGAACCTCAAAAGGAACCTCAAAATCCTTAAGAGTGTTTATAGCTTTTTCAACAACGGGTAAATCGCTATCGCTACCCATAATAATTCCGACTTTTTTCATAAAAACATCCTTTCTATGATTATCCGACTCTATAAAAACATAAAAAGGCGCACTCGCTCAAAGGTTGAACAAGTGTGCCCAGACGGTCGGCTGAATACATTTAAATTCATTTTCCTGCTCCTTTGTGGTGCTCCACTTAATATCCGTCAGTTGCAGGGAAAATCCGCTATCAATTTATGACTTTATTTTATCATAGCAAGCGTATTCGGTCAAGGCACATAAGGTATAATAAAACTTGATTTACACTATATGTTTTGGTTAAAATGCCAAGTAATTTAATCTATTCATTTAGCCTGTGTTTCACAATAGATACAACGGTAAACTCCGTTGTCTTTATCTGTGAGCTTAAAAACATGATTAAGCTCCTGCTCAGTTGATGTAATACAACGGGGATTTTTGCATTTTATAACATTTGTGAGCATCTGAGGAAGCTCAATTGTCCGCTTTTCAACAAGCTCACAATTTTTAATAATATTAACTGTTATACCCGGATCAACATATCCGATAACATCAATATCAATTGCAATATCTGCATCAATTTTGATAATATCCTTTTTACCCATTTTTTTGCTTAAAACATTTTTGATAATTGCAACGGAGCAGTCCTGATTATCAAGCCCTAAAAGGTCATAAAGCTTCATACCGCGACCTGCGGTAATATGGTCAATAACATAACCATTTGTAATTGAATCTATATTCATTTCTCTGCCTCCTCTAAAAGCTTGAGAATAAGTGCCATTCGGATATATTTACCATAAAGAACCTGCTTGAAGTAACAAGCTCTCGGGTCATCATCCACTGCAAGGCTTATTTCGTTAACTCGGGGAAGCGGATGCATAATGCACAAATCCTTTTTAGCATTTACGAGCTTCTTCGGCTCAAGAATATAGCTATCCTTAAGGCGCAAATAATCCTCTTCATTGAAGAAGCGTTCTCTCTGAACTCTTGTCATATAAAGGATATCAAGCTCAGGCATTACGCTTTCAAGGTCAGTTGTCTGCTTATAGGGAATACCGTTCTTTTTGAGAACATCCTTCTTTATGTAGCTTGGAAGCTTCAATTCATCAGGTGAAATAAGCACAACATTAATACCCTTATATCTTGAAAGAGCAGTAATAAGAGAGTGGACTGTTCTACCGAATTTAAGGTCACCGCAGAAGCCTACGGTAAGATTCTCAAACCCACCCTTTTCACGATTGATTGTAAGAAGGTCCGTAAGAGTCTGAGTAGGGTGATTATGACCGCCGTCACCTGCATTGATAACAGGAATAGTAGCATTCTGCGCAGCAACAAGGGGCGCACCCTCTTTGGGATGGCGCATTGCAATAATATCTGCATAGCAGCTGATTGTTTTTGCAGTATCTGCCACACTTTCACCCTTTGCGGCAGAGGAGTTGTTTGCCGCAGAAAAACCGATAACACTACCGCCCAGCTCAATCATAGCAGCCTCAAAGCTAAGGCGTGTTCTTGTTGAAGGCTCAAAGAAAAGTGTTGCAAGCTTTTTTCTTTTACACTTTTCGCAGTATTTATCGGGGTTATCTATAATGTCATTTGCCGTTGCAATAAGCTCATTAACCTCTTCAACGGTAAAATCGAGAATATCAATTAAGCTTCTCATTTACTACTAATCCCCTTTTAATTTTTTTCAAATCCAAAAATTGTTGATTATTCCTTTGCGCCATTAACTGCAAGGTAATTTTTTATACGTTCAACGTTTTCTTTGTTCTTTTCGTCTTCTTCGAGATATTCAATAATATCGTAAACATCAACAACAGAATATACGGGGAAGCCATATTCCTCGCCAACCTCTGCCATAGCAGATTTTTCTGTCTGACCCTTTTCCTTACGGTCAACCATAACAAATGTTGCAGCAACCTTTGTACCCTTAAGACCTGAAAGGATTGACATGCTTTCACGAATAGCAGTACCTGCGGTGATAACATCCTCAACGATTACAATTTCTTCGCCCTCCTGAGGCTTGTAACCAACGAAAACGCCACCTTCACCATGGTCCTTTTCCTCCTTACGATTAAAGAAGAAGGGAACATCAAGACCATTCTTTGCAAGAGCAACTGCAACGGAAACTGCAATCGGAATACCCTTGTATGCAGGACCATAAAGAACTGTTTTCTTGTTGCCTACCTTTTCAAAATATGCTTTTGCATAGAATTCGCCAAGTTTACAAATCTGTTCGCCTGTTTTAATATCTCCTGCATTGATGAAATAAGGGATTTTTCTACCGCTTTTTGCAGTAAAATCACCGAATTTAAGAACGCCTGCACCTTCTAAAAACTGTATAAACTCTCTTTTGTAAGCTTCCATAATACTCTATCTCCTTTAATTAGTCACAGAATTCTTCAACACATCTGTTATATGCTGCAACAGGGTCCTCTGCTGCAGTAATGGGTCTGCCAACAACAATGTAGTCAGAACCGATTTTCTTAGCCTCTGCAGGAGTCATAACTCTCTTCTGGTCGCCGATATCACCATCTGCAAAGCGAACACCGGGAGTGATTGTAAGGAACTCTTTACCACAGGTTTCGTGAACCTTACCTGCCTCAAGAGGTGAACAAACAACACCATCAAGACCTGCAAGCTTTGCATTGTGGGCATAGTGCATAACAACCTTATCAATAGGCTCTTTAATGAGGAGGTCATTTTCCATTCTTTCCTGGTCAGTTGATGTAAGCTGAGTAACAGCAATAAGAAGAGGTCTTGTTCCGTCAGGACGGGTGAGGCCTTCAAGAGCAGCTTCCATCATACTGATTGTGCCTGCTGCGTGAAGGTTTGTAATATCAACATCAAGGTTAGAAAGAACTGCCATTGATTTTTTAACTGTGTTGGGAATATCGTGAAGCTTAAGGTCAAGGAAAATCTTGTGACCTCTTTTTTTGATTTCACGAACAATCTGAGGACCTTCTGCATAGAAAAGCTCCATACCGATTTTTACGAAAGGCTTTCTTCCGCCTTCAAATTTATCAAGAAATTCATAAACCTTTTCTGCGCTTGAAAAGTCACAAGCAACGATTACATCTTTACCCATTATTTTGCCACTCCTATTATTTCACTTAAATTATTTATTCCATATTTATCCATAACTGCAGGTAATTCGTTGATAATATCACGGCAGATACAAGGGTCAATAAGGTTTGCCGCACCAACTTCAACTGCAGTTGCTCCTGCAAGCATAAGCTCAATAACATCCTCTGCAGAGGAAACACCGCCCATACCAACAACGGGGATGTTAACTGCATTTGCTACCTGATAAACCATACGTACTGCAACAGGGAAAATCGCACTTCCTGAGAAGCCCCCCATTTTGTTTGCTATAACAGGCTTCTTTGTTTTCAGGTCGATTCTCATACCTAAAAGAGTGTTTATAAGGCTGATACCGTCTGCACCTGCCGCCTCACACTCTTTTGCAATAGAAACAATATCTGTTACATTGGGTGAAAGCTTAATAATTACAGGCTTTTTTGTTACCGCTTTAACTGCCGCAGTAACCTCTGCTGCTGCTTTGGGGTCTGTGCCGAAGCTCATACCACCACCGTGAACATTGGGGCAACTTACATTAACCTCAAGCCAACCGACCTGTTCTTCCTTATCAAGCTTTTCGCAGGTGTAAGCATAATCCTCAATAGCGAAACCGCTTACATTTGCCATAACCTTTTTATCAAAGCATTTTTTCAGCTTCGGAAGTTCTTCGGAAATA
Organism: Acutalibacteraceae bacterium; assembly: GCA_045586265.1. Taxonomy (GTDB): domain Bacteria; phylum Bacillota; class Clostridia; order Oscillospirales; family Acutalibacteraceae; genus DTU089. Next base: position 67,424 of record JAZMZY010000035.1, on the reverse strand, counting down.
ACCTTTTCAACACCGGGGTTCTGAAGACCAACCGCATTTATCATACCTGCTGTGCATTCTGCAATTCGGGGTGTGGGATTGCCGAAACGGGCATCCTTTGTTGTTCCCTTGAATGAAAATGTGCCGAGGCAATTTATATCATAAATTTCTGCAAACTCATAACCGTAGCCAAAGGTTCCGCTGGCGGGAATTATGGGGTTATCAAGCTCTATTCCGCAAAGATTAACACTTAATCTGCCCATAAAATCTCCTCCTTCTTAAGCACGGGTCCGTCTTTACAAATTCTCTTGTAGCCTGTAATGGTTTTGCAGGAGCAACCCATACAAGCACCAAAGCCACAGCCCATTCTTTCTTCAAAGCTAAACTGACCGCTTGTAGCACTCACTTTATAAATTGCTTTAAGCATTGGCTCGGGACCACAGGTATAGAAATATGTATAATCAATTTCCTTCATTGCGTCTGTAACAAAGCCCTTGATACCATAAGAGCCATCAACTGTTGTAACAAAAACCTCTGCACCTAAAGCCTTGAAATCCTCCTCGCAGAAAACCTCGTCTTTAGTGTTGAAGCCAAGAACAACACTTACCCTTTTGCCCTCTGCAATAAGCTTTTTTGCGAGCATATAAAGAGGAGGAACACCAACGCCACCACCTAAAAGCAAGGGCTTGTCACCTGAAAGAGAAAGGTCATAGCCATTACCAAGACCAGTGAGAATATTAAGTTCTTCACCTGCAGCCATTTTTGACATCTGCTCTGTGCCCTTACCTACAACCTTGTAGATGAGAGTGAGAACACCATCTTCGCTATCACAAACAGAAATAGGTCTGCGAAGATAAAGACCATCAAGCTTTATATTTACGAACTGCCCGGAAGATGTGATATCACTCACATCTCCCCGGAGCTTCATTTTATACACCGTTTCAGTAAGAGGTGCATTATCAATTATTCTGAAAATAGATTCTCTCATAAGTTAGCCTCTGCATCAATAGTTGAAATTGTAAGAGTGATATCTTCAAGAACATCAAGAAGAACATTTACAGTATCAAGTGCTGTGAATATTGTTACATTGTTTTCAATAGCATAACGGCGAATCAAGTGACCATCATTGTTGTTTTCGCTGCTGCCGTTAATATCCTTTGTATTGATAACATAAGCAATATGACCCTGACGGAGTGCTTCAGGAACCTCATTGCTTCCCTCGCTGATTTTGCCGAGAACGTGAGTTCTGATTCCGTTTTCCTTAAGGAATTTTGCAGTACCCTCAGTTGCCTGAATATTGAAGCCAAGCTTATAGAATCGGCGGATGAGAGGAAGCGCCTCTGCCTTGTCCTTATCAGCAACTGTTGCAAAAACAGTACCATAGTTCTGAAGATGCATACCTGAAGCCTGAAGAGCCTTGTAAAGAGCCCTGTTCAATTTGTCATCATAGCCGATTGCTTCACCGGTTGATTTCATTTCAGGTGAAAGGTAAGCATCAAGTCCGCGGATTTTATTGAACGAGAATACAGGAACCTTTACATACCAACGCTTCTTTTCTGCGGGATAAATATCAAAGATACCCTGCTCCTTAAGGCTCTTACCCATAATAACCTCTGTTGCAATATCTGCAAGAGAGTAGCCTGTTGCTTTTGAAAGGAAGGGAACAGTTCTTGAAGAACGGGGGTTAACCTCAATAATGTAAACATCGTCATTCTCGTCAACAATAAACTGAATATTGAAAAGACCAACAATGCCGATTCCGAGACCAAGCTTCTTTGCGTACTGAAGAATTATACCCTTAACCTTATCTGAGATGCTGAATGAGGGATAAACACTGATAGAGTCACCTGAGTGGATACCTGTTTTTTCAACGAGCTCCATAATACCGGGAACGAAAACATCTCTGCCATCGCAGATAGCGTCAATTTCAACCTCTTTACCATAGATATATTTATCAACAAGAACGGGCTTGTCCTCATCAATTTCAACAGCAGTTCTCAGGTAATGACGAAGCTGCTCTTCGTTAGCAACAATCTGCATAGCGCGTCCGCCGAGAACGAAGGAGGGACGAACAAGAACAGGATAACCGATTTCAGCAGCTGCTGCGATACCATCCTCAAGATTTGTAACTGCCTTACCCTTTGCACGAGGAATGTTTAATTCATTAAGAAGGTTTTCGAATGCGTTACGGTCTTCTGCGCGGTCAATAGCAGCACAGTCTGTGCCGATAATTTTAACACCACGGTCATGAAGAGGCTGAGCAAGGTTTATAGCAGTCTGACCACCGAGAGAAGCAACAACGCCCTCAGGCTTTTCAAACTCTACGATGTTCATAACATCCTCGGGAGTAAGAGGCTCAAAATAAAGCTTGTCCGCAGTTGTGTAGTCGGTAGAAACTGTCTCGGGGTTATTGTTGATAATAATAGCCTCGTAGCCTGCATTTTTAATAGTCATAACAGCGTGAACTGTTGAGTAGTCGAATTCAACACCCTGACCGATACGGATAGGACCTGCACCGAGAACGATGATTTTCTTTCTGTCAGTAAGGCGTGATGCATTCTCACCAGTGTATGAAGAATAGAAATAAGGAATGTATGCATTTGTGTGGCAGGTGTCAACCATCTTGAACACAGGGAACAGATTCATTTCCTTACGCTTGTTATAAACATCAAGCTCATCACAGCTCCAGAGACGAGCGATGTATTTATCACTGAAGCCCATCTTCTTTGCGGCAACAAGAGTATCGTTATCTTTATTCACACGAAGTGTTTCTTCCATATCAATAATGTTTTTAATTGCTTCAAGGAAGAAGGGTGTAATCATTGTAATCTCATGGATTTTTTCAATAGAAACACCGTGATAGATAAGCTCTGCAATAGCGAAGATATTATCAGAACGGAACTCTGAAATATATTCAAGAAGCTCTTCAACGCTCATATTATCGAACTTTGAAAGGTACATATGGTTAGCACCGATTTCAAGAGAACGGATACCCTTGAGAAGTGCTTCCTCAAGATTTGAGCCGATACCCATAATTTCGCCTGTTGCTTTCATCTGGGTGCCAAGCTTATTTGTTGCAGATGTGAATTTATCAAAGGGGAAACGGGGTAATTTGGCAATAACATAATCGAGTCTGGGCTCGAATGCAGCGTTAGTGTTAGCAATCTGAATTTCTTCAAGTGCCATACCAACCGCAATCTTTGCAGTAACGCGGGCAATAGGATAGCCTGATGCCTTTGATGCAAGGGCAGAAGAACGGGAAACTCTGGGGTTCACCTCAATAAGATAGTATTCGGAGGTATGAGGATTAAGAGCAAACTGAACGTTACATCCACCCTCGATTTTAAGCTCCTTGATAAGCTTGATAGCTGAATCATTGAGCATCTTCTCGTCTTCCTTGCTGAGTGTCATAATAGGTGCCACAACGCAGGAGTCACCTGTATGAACGCCAACAGGGTCAATGTTTTCCATACCGCAGATGGTAATAGCGTGGTCGTTGGAGTCACGCATAACCTCAAATTCAATTTCCTTATAGCCCTTAACGGATTTTTCAATAAGAGCCTGATGAACGGGAGAAAGCTTGAAAGCGTTTGTACCGATTTCAATAAGCTCCTCTTCATTATAAGCAAAGCCGCCACCTGTACCACCAAGGGTAAATGCGGGACGAACAACAACGGGGTAACCAATGCGGGCTGCCGCTGCCTTTGCTTCCTCCAAAGAGTAAGTGATTTCTGAAGGAATAACAGGCTCACCTATGGATTCGCAAAGCTCCTTGAACATTTCGCGGTCCTCTGCGCGTTCAATTGAAGCACTTGAAGTACCAAGAAGCTGAACCTCACACTCTTTAAGAACACCCTTTTTCTCAAGCTGCATTGCAAGGTTAAGACCTGTCTGACCACCAATACCGGGAATAATAGCATCGGGACGCTCGTGACGGATAATCTTTGCAACATATTCAAGAGTAAGGGGCTCCATATAAACCTTATCAGCAATAATGGTATCAGTCATAATTGTTGCAGGGTTAGAGTTAACAAGAACAACCTCGTAACCCTCCTCTTTAAGTGCCAGGCAAGCCTGAGTACCTGCATAGTCAAACTCGGCAGCCTGACCGATAACAATAGGACCTGAACCTATAATCAAAACCTTTTTAATGTCTGCTCTCTTTGCCATAAATTTTCCTCCAAATATATATCATCGTAAATTATTAACTCATTTAGTGTAAGCAACTTTTCCGTTACAAACCGTAAGTATACATTCGCCCTTAACCTTCATATTTTCAAAAGGTGTTGCTCTTCCTTTTGAAAGAAAATCTTCAGGTTTTATAACATTTTCTTTTTCTAAATCCCATACTGTGAAATCCGTGCCAAGTGGTATTCCGAATCTTTCACGGGGATTTATTGCAAGAAGCTCTATAACCTTTTCCAGTGTAAGCTCCCCTGTTTCAACAAAGTGGGTGTACATAATCTGAAATGCGGTTTCAATTCCCACAACTCCGAATGCACTTCCCGCAAGGCCCTTGCTTTTTTCTTCTGCAGAATGAGGTGCGTGGTCGGTGGCTATCATATCAATAGTGCCGTCCTTTATGCCCTCAATTAAAGCAAGCTTGTCCTCTCTTGAGCGAAGAGGCGGGTTCATTTTAAATCTGCCCTCTTCCTTCAAATCGCTATCATCAAGCACAAGGTAGTGGGGACCCGTTTCACAGGTTACATCCAACCCCTCAGCTTTTGCTTTTCTTATAAGCTCAACACTTTCTTTTGTTGAAATGTGGCAAACGTGGTATTTACAACCCGTTTCCTTAACCAATTTCAAATCTCTTTCAATGGGCTTCCATTCACTTTCACTGCATATGCCCTTGTGGCTATGCTCCTTGCAGTAATCACCATCATGAATATAACCGCCGAACAAAAGTGAATTATCTTCGCAGTGGGCAACAATCATTTTGCCAAGTCTTTTTGCTTCAAGCATTGCCTGACGCATAAGCTCTTCGCTCTGAACTCCTCTGCCATCATCAGAAAAGGCGATTGAATTTTCCGCCATAGCCTCCATCTCTGAAAGCTTCTCACCCTTCTGACCGATTGTTATTGAAGCATAGGGGTAAACATTTATTGATGCATCCCCTTTTATTATATCCGTCTGTTCCTTCAGATGCTCTGCAGTATCAGGAACAGGATTAAGGTTAGGCATTGTGCAAACTGCGGTGTAACCTCCTCTTGCAGAAGCCTTGCAGCCTGTTTCAATCGTTTCTTTATAAGAAAAACCCGGCTCACGAAAATGCACATGCACATCGCAAAAACCGGGAAAAATAAAATATTTATCACAATTGAAAACAGAAAGAGCAGGGCAAGAAGACAACTGAGCCGCAACATCTACATAAAAGGAAGGAGAACCGACCTTTTTCATTGCAGCTATATTTATTGTTTTTGCCTTGAGTTGCTGTAACATAATAATACCCTTCTGTGAATGTAATAAGGTAAAACGCTTTCGCGTTATTCAATTCTACGCGCCTGACTGCGCTATAACCCTCCACCACACCGAAACAAGTTTCGGTGCGGTCCCCCTCCCTGCACCAGGGAGGTAAAAACAAAAGCCCTGCACATTGGCAAGGCTGAACACACAAAAACATTGATACAGTTAAACCTGTACCGAATATATTCATAATTCATCTTGCCGATCTCTCTGTACCGACTTAAAGACCTTACCTATGATACCAAAGCACCACCGAAAAGTCAATAGAAACTCTGCTTTTCAGACGCCATTTTTCAGCACATAAATCAAGGCGTTTTTGTTGAGTTTGACTAAAAAGTATTGTAACACAAAAAACCATTCTAAACAAGAAAAAATCCGCTTGTTTTTGCATTTTGTTAAAATGCCCAAAACTGAAAACCCAACTTTGTCAAAGTGACGAATAATAAATGTTGAATATCCCTCTTTTATAGTGTAAAATAAAACATCATATTGTATATTAAGCTCAGGGTGGTGAGGGTTTGAGAAAAGAAAACGAAATATACATTTTCCAAAAGGGCTTCAACTATTCTCAGGACGGACCAGGCAACCGCCTTGTTTATCACCTTGCAGGCTGTAATTTAAAATGTCCCTGGTGTTCAAATCCCGAGGGAATGGAAATCACGAAAGGTACCACACCACTGACAATAGAAGCCATTGTAAAGGAAGCAGTTTCCTGCAAGATGATGTTCATAGATGGTGGCGGTGTTACCCTCACAGGCGGCGAAGTCACCTGCCAGAAGGACGGCGTTCTGTCTCTTTTAGAGCAATTAAAGAAAAACGATATTCACACCTGCATTGAAACAAATGCATCTCTGAAAAACTGCGAGAAAATTTTTGAATCGGTTGATTATATGATTGCGGATTTCAAATCTCCTGACCCGACAAAGCTTAAAGAAGTTACCGGCGCAAATATTAAAGCCATAAAAGAAAATCTTATTTTCAGAGCCGGAACAGGAAAGCCCTTACTCATAAGAATCCCCCTTATTAACGGATTTAACAACGGAAAAGAAAATGCAGCTTTGTTTGCAGATTTTTTCAAGGGATTATATGAAAAAAGCGGAAATGAAAATCTGTATTTTGAAATACTGACATATCACGAGTTCGGAAAAGAAAAATACGAAAAGCAAGGCAAGATTTACACCGTAGAAAACGGATTTGTCTCTCCAGAGGATGTAAAATTTCTTGCCGAAGAAATCAAGAAAAATAACCTGAATTTAATTCACACTTGAGGTGCTTGTTATGTATAATTTTGACCCTATTAAAACAACTGAAAAAGCTAATCTTCTTTTCAAGGAGGAGCGCGCAATAAATCATCTTGAAGGTTGGTTTATTATTAAAGAGGCTGAGCAGAAGGTTGATGAAAAATACTGCTCACTTCCACCTATGAGAAGAGCTGCAGAAAAATTCAGAGAGGCAGTAAAGGTTCTTCCCTTATCAATAAGCGATTATGCAATTTTTGCAGGCACTCAGAGAGATGCCTTTGCAAGAAGCTACGCTCTTATAAACCCCTCCTTCAGAGTTGAAACCTTTGCAGGCTATTGCGATCCAACTGCAGTTTATAATGATATTGACCCCACTGAAGAATTCCCCAAGGAGCGCATTGAGGCTCTTCGTGAGATTGATAAACAGACCGATTATGTGAAAAATCTTTCTGCAGTTTATAAGGCTTGCGAAAAGCTTACAGGTGAGGTTGCATTCTTTGTTGAGCAGGTAACAGGTCACCTTATCCCCGATATGCGCTATGCGTTAAAATACGGCATCAAAAAAATGCTTGCTGATATTGAAGAGAAACAGAAAACTGCAAATGATGAGCAAAACGATAACTACGAAGCAATGAAAATTGCTTTGGAATGTGCTCTTATTCTTGCAAAAAGATATAAAAAAATTGCAGAAGAAAAGTTAGCTGTTGCAGAGGGCGAAAGAAAAGATGAGCTTAAGCTTCTTGTTGATACTCTTGCAAAGGTTCCTGAAAATGGCGCAGAAACACTCTTTGAAGCAATTCAGAGCTATATTCTTCTCTGGCAAACAATGTGCCTTGAGCAAGCACCCAACCCCTTTGCATTTTCTGTTGGTAATGCGGACAGAATTTTCGAGCCATACAGAGCAAATGATAGTCTTTCAAGAGAGGAAGCTGCAGCACTTTTCAAGCATTTCCTTGTATTCTTCAATGTTGGTGACAGAAGCTGGGCTATTTCTCAGAACCTTATTGTGAGCGGTCGTGACAAAAACGGTAACGACCTTACAAATGCTTCTACCTACGCTCTTCTTGATGCATATTATGAAATGAATCTCCCGCAACCGATTCTTTCTGTAAAGCTTCATAAAAACACTCCCGAGAAGCTTTATAGTGAGCTTGGCAGATTCCTTTTCACCCCCGGTTGCCTTACACCATCGTTCTTCAATGATGATTCTCTTTATACAGTTCTTTCTGAAGCGGGAATTGATATTGACGATATTGCCGACACCTCAATTGCAGGTTGTCAGGAGCCTCTAATTATGGGTAAGGATAACGGCAACACAACTAACAGTTGGTTTAATTTAGGTAAGGTGCTTGAATTGACTCTCAACGATGGTTATTCCACAATTACAGGTGAATATATCGGCACTGCTTGTGAGGAAACAGATGCCTTGACTGCACTTAAAAATGTAAGAGAGCGTTTCTATAAAAATGCACAGTATTATTGCGATGAAATGGTTAAAGCCGCTAATGGTTGCTCAAGAGCAATTTCACATCTTCCCGTACCATTCCTCAGCACAGTTATGGGCGGTATTGAAAGCGGTTATGATACTCGAGATATCAACCACCAAGGTACAAAATACAATGGTAGCGGTTGTCTTATTCACGGTACAAGCGTTGTTGCAGATTCATTTATTGCAATTGATAAGCTTCTCGCAGAACGTCCCGAAGATGCTCAGAAGCTTCTTGATGCTTTGAAATGCAATTTTGAGGGCTATGAAGAGCTTCGCGATTTCTTAATGTCTGCAGATAAATTCGGTAACAACATTGAAAATGTTGACAACGAAACCTCAGAAGTGGCATCAAAAATTGCCGATATGGTAAGAGCACAGAAGAACTATCTTGGCAATAATTTCCGTCCTGATTTCTCAACTCCCTCAACTCATCTTTTATATGGTTATTGGGTTGGCGCTCTTCCCTGCGGAAGGAAGTCAAGAGATATGCTTGGCTATGGTGTTGACCCGCTCTATGGTGAAGCACAGAACGGTCTCGGCTTCCGTACCCTCTCACTTATGAAATTACCCTTCAATAAAATGTGCGGTGGCTATGCTTCTCACTTTGGTATTGACCCCAAATATTTCAACAGCGAAAATTACGAGGGCAAGGGCGTTGAGTTCCGCGATAAGGTTATGAAGCCCTTATTCTTCAATGAACTTAATGAGAATGTTTCCCCATTCTATCTTTATGTTAACGTAACAACTGCAGAAATTCTCAAAAAGGTTCTTGCAGAGCCGAAAAAATATGCTCCCAGTGGAGTTTATATTATGAGAATACACGGAACATTTGTTAACTTCCTTGACCTTTCCCCTGCAATTCAGCAGGATATCATCCGCCGACTTGACCCTGCTTCAACAGTAATGTGCTAAAGAATTATGAATATTTTAGGAATTGATATCGGCACAACCACCGTAACGGCACTTGTGCTGAGCACTGAAAAAAGCGAGATTTTAAAAGCCTGCACTCTTAAGAATGATTCGTTTATTGAAGGCAGAGCTTTTGAAAAGCTCCAGAACCCGACTTTAATAATTGAAACAGTTAAATCTGCAATAGAAAATGTTACAGATGATATCGCAATTGATGCTATCGGCATAACAGGTCAGATGCACGGAATTCTTTATCTTGATAAAGGAAACAAACCCTGCTCCCCTCTTATGATATGGCAGGATGAAAGAGGCAACGAGTTTTATAAAAACGGGCTTTCCTATGCAGAATATTTAACAAAAGAAACAGGAATAAAAGTCGCTTCAGGCTTCGGCCTTACAACTCATTTTTACAATTTAATCAATGACGAAATACCCGAAAACGCAGTTATGCTCTGCACCATTCACGATTATCTTGCATCACTTTTAACAGGCACAAAGCCCGTTACTCATAGCAGTGACGCCGCAAGCTTAGGCCTTTATAATTTAAGAGAAAATTGCTTTGATGATAACGCCTTAAACAAGGCTGGAATTGATAAAAGCTTTCTTCCCGAGGTTATTAAAAACACCTCTTTGGCAGGTAAAACCAATTGCGGTTTTCTGCCTGACGGAATTCCCGTTGCAGTTGCAATCGGTGATAATCAGGGTAGCTTTTTAGGCTCTGTGGCAGATGCCGAAAATTCAGTTCTTGTTAATGTGGGCACAGGCAGTCAGGTTTCATTTGTAACAGAAAAGGTGTATGACCTTTCCTGCGGTGAAATCCGACCCTTGACAGACGATAAATACATTTTCGTGGGTGCTTCTCTTTGTGGTGGCAGAGCCTATGCAATTTTAAAAGCATTTTTTGAAAAATGCGCCGAAATGCTTGGTGGCTCAAAGGAAAATCTGTTTTCACTTATGGATAAAAAAGCAGAAAGTATTACTGATTTTTCTGATTTATTAACTATTAATTGTCAGTTCTGCGGTACTCGTGAGAATCCGAAAACACGAGGCAGTATCGAAAATATCGGTATTGAAAACCTCACTCCCGAGAACCTTATTTTAGGAACACTCAATGGAGTTTCTAAAGAGCTTTTTGATATGTATGAAAGCGAAAAATCGCTTCTTACTGCGCCCCCAACCACTCTTGTTTGCTCAGGCAACGGTTTAAGAAAAAGTGAAATCTGGAGAAGAATTTTCACAGAAGATTTTAAAATGACCGCAAACCTTCCCAAGCATAGCGAGGAGGCTGCTGTTGGTGCTTGTGTTTTTGCAAGTGTAGCAAGCGGTATTTTTGAAGATATTAAATCTGCGCAGAATGCGCTTCTGAGGTAAATTATGGACACAAATTCTATTGCAAAACAACCTGTATTTTTTGAAAAAAACCGAGTTTTCCGCGTATATTTAGGCGGTAAGCTTTTCAGTGATTTCTTCGGTGACAATAGCGAGGATTCCTTCTACCCTGAAGAATGGATTTGCTCCTCAACAAAGGCACTCAACGAGGGTAGCACCGATGAATTTGAAGGTCTTTCCACAGTAAAAGGTACCAATATTCACTTTAACGAGCTTATTGAAGCTGAAAAGGAATTGATGCTTGGCAACAGAAAAGGTCTTGATGTTCTTGTTAAGGCTCTCGATTCTGCAATCCGTTTACCTGTTCAGGCGCATCCTGACAAGGCTTTTTCAAGAGTGTATTTTAACTCTGAATTCGGCAAGGCAGAATCCTGGCTTGTTTTAGGCGCGAGAGAGGATGCTTGCATCTATTTCGGATTTAAAGACGGTGTAACACCTGAAGAATTCGAAAAAGCAGTTGAAGATAGCGAAGCCGATAAATCCGCTATGGAAAAGCTCCTTAACAGAATTCCCGTAAGCGTTGGCGATGTTTATTTCATTCCTGCAAAGGCAGTTCACGCAATTGGTGCAGGTTGCCTTATTCTTGAGGTTCAGGAGCCAACTGATTTCACAATTCAGCCTGAACGTTGGTGCGGTGATTATCATTTAAGCGATAATGAAATGTATATCGGTCTTCAAAAGGAGACTGCACTGAGCGTTTTTGACTATTCTTATAACTACGAAAGAGTTATGAAGGAATGTAAGAAAACACCCGTCACAGCTTATGAAAACAACGGATGTAAAAAGGAAATACTTATAAGCAAAGAGGATACCCCCTGCTTCAGTGTTGAAAGATATATTGTAAATAATGGTAAAACCGAAGCACTTCAGGGCGTTTGCGTTTATGTTGTAACAGAGGGCTCGGGAAAGATTTTTTCCGGGGATTATGAAAAGGAAATTAAAAAAGGCGACTATTTCTTTATGCCCTATTCTTGTGATGGGAAATTCTTTGTTGAAAGCAACAATTCCTTAACACTCGCAAAATGTGTACCACCTGAGGTGTAATATGACTGAAGCATTATTAAAAAACAAAAATTGGAACAGTAAAATTGTTGGCGCATTCTTAACAGAGTTAAGTAAAGAAGAGAACGCATACACCAACGAAGAAAAGTGCGATTATATAAAAGACACCGCAAAAGAGCTTTTAACGCGCGGTGGTAATGGCAACATTTCTTCTGCAGAAAACATTTTAATATATGCAACTCAGCATTATTTTGATGGTACAGAGCCACAAATTAAAGCGGATATTTATTACATTCTCGGTGAGCTTTATGAAAAATATAAAGAGAATTTTGTAAGAGCATATACCTATTATGAGAAATATACTCTTAACAATAAAGAAAACAGTGGCACACACGCTCTTATGCTGAAATCCCTTATTCTTCGTGATAATTTCACATATTCAGATGAGCTTGAAAAAGAGTTCAGAATGAGTCTTTCTGAATGGGATATGGGTCTGAAAAACGACAGAATTTATGAAAACCTTGGCAGATTTATTATTCTGAATCACGAGGGTAACGAGGAAGAATGCAAAAAGGTAATGAAGCGCCTTTGGGGTATTATCAAAACCGATGAGCTTGTGGTTCCTGATTTAATTATAAAAAAGAATATAAAGGACAGAGTCAAAGTTCCTTCAAAAATAAAAGAATTTATTTATAGTAAAAACACAGAGCTTAATCCAATAAAATAAATACAACAAAAAATCGACTTGCATTAAGCAAGCCGATTTTTTATTTTGTTTTTTATGTTTTATTCTTTAGCTCTCTTTCTTCTCTTACTAACCTTAATAAGAGTTGCTGTTGAACCTGCACCGCAGAGCATAAAGACTATGAACCAAGGTGCATTTTCTGCTGCAGCCTCGCTATCAAGAGCATTGGTTGCAATTGCAACAAGGGGCTTAAGACCAACTCTCACAGCCGCTTTAAGAGGTTCGCTTTCTCTTATAAAGTCTGCAATGGGTGGTGAAAGCTTGTAATATGCGTTGACAAATGCAGTACCTAAAGGATTAGTCAACAAGCATTTATCACGGAAATCGCAAAGAAGACCGACCTCACTTGAATCCTGGCCATAGGAAGCAGTTGCAATGAAGCAAAGTGAGGGAACATTAACACTTGTATTTGTTTCATCACCAGAAAGAATAGAATCGACATAAACTCTGAGCACTACACCATTTTTGGAAGGACACAGACAATCACAATCTGCGCAATAATGCTTACTTGCCGGCACCTTATTACCATCCGAGCCAATAAGGTCTTTTTTAGATGGATCACAACCACAATGCTCAACAGAACACACCTCATAACTATAATTTCCGTTATCATCTACTATGGGCTTATCATTACCATCTTTTTTGAAGCACTCTGTTGCTAATGCTGTACCCTTGGCACTGCCATCTGTATTGTAGGTATTTGCAGAGGAAATAACTGTCTGAGAAACATAGTTGACTGTTCCGCCGGTATCCTTTGTTACTATATTCGGGAAATGATAGGCAACATCCAGGCTATAATAAATTTCATCGGAAATAGGGGTGTTGCCCGAAGAGAAGTCGTAATCATCCTCAAGAGCTGCAAGGGTTATTAAAACACCACCTTGATTTTCTATGGGACCACCATTATATATCTCATCTTCAAAAACACGCATAGTTGCATAAATGGGCACATCTGAAAGCTGGCGGGCATTAGCACGCTTTGCCCCTTTATTCAAAATATAAAGGAAATAACCATCAAACTCCTTTGTTCCACCGGAGCAACCATCTTGTGTACAAGCATCCTTTGCTATATCCCAATCCTCGCCACATTCCGAACAGGAAGCATGCTTTTCCGCATAGAGATAAGTATAGCTTTCGTCAATAGACTCACCTGCAGGCACAACCTCAACCGTACTGAAAACATCCGCAGTTTGTGCCGCAGCAACATTATCGGAGCCCGAGCGAAGAAGCTCTGCAACGGCTTTAACAGCCTCCTGCTTTACATATCGTTCCTCTGCTTTTTCAAAGGCACGATATGTAACCCTGAACATATTTGCAAGAGCCAGAACACCGAAGGAAAGAAGCACTAAAACTATAACAAGCTCTATCAAAGTAAAGCCTTTTTTGTTTTTTACAAGGAAATGAAACATATTCCCACTCCTTCCTTAAGAATCGGCATGACCGCCAATTGCGTATATCCTGTTGGTAGAGCCAAGATTCAACCACAAACCTGTTGCATCTGTTGCACTACTCTCATAAACAAAGGGAACAGGCTGACCATTGGGAATATTTTTGAAAGCCTCAAGATTTATGCCTGCAATCCAACATTCATTACCCTTATTACTTGTATTACCATAACCACTTAAATAAAGGTAATTACCTATAATTTCTGCACAATCAAGAGTACTGCTCAGCAAAAGACCACCCGGTGCAGTATCCACATTCATAGCGTGAACCTTCCACTCCCAATTACCGCTATCGTCTTTTATACCAACAACAAAGCCATTATAAGCAGCACCAAAAACATTACCTTTCTCAACTAACTGTGGTACACCTGTGATAATAATAATATCATCGTTACATACAATTGCAGTAATTTCCTTGAATAACTGATTCAATGTAACGCCTGCATAAGCACCTGTTAACTTTATCTCTTCGAGACCATTCTGGGTACGTGATGCCTTTACACCACTTGCCAGCTTGGTATCAGGAATTGCACCAACCAGCTTAACATCTTCGGTTGCTTTATCGTCATCCTCGGTATTAGGGTCGCCGTCATCAAATATAACATTTTCTGCATACGCAACAAGAGAACGATAAACATGACCGTTGCTGTCACCATAATATGCATAATACTCTTTTGTACCTCGGTTAGAGGTTTCGCTGTCTCTTTCGGATTCAGCGTTAAGACCAACAACAGTAAAGCGAACGCTTTCGCGAGAGTGCTTTGTAGTATCATTGTTTTTAAATTCAGGCGATTTGTAATAAAGCAAATTTTCAAAAATTGTTGTTTGATCGCCTTTACCAGAAACTGTCTTCTTAGTTGAATTTTCAGTATAAGCAGCTAAAACACCATCGTTATATATACTACCTAACGCTGTGCCGTAATAGCCACCGGCATAAGCTGACTCCTTCATAAATGATGAGCCGGAAACAGTATATCCCACAGCAACTGTTACACCATCCAATGTTGCTGTTTTGGTAAGATTATAGAATTCACCGGGGAACCATACATTATAATAAATATTGTTCACACCACCGGCATTCAAGCCCGGTTTTCTGCTATATGTCCAATTAGTATGGCTGGCTTTGTAATATTTTTCGTAAGACTTGGTTTCTTCTGTTGTACCATCAAAGGTAACATTACCAACAGTCATTCTCCAACGAGAACAATACCCGAAGGTAAAGCTTGTATCATTATCCACAAGCTTATATGTAACACTATCGTTGCCCGATGTATAGAATGCATTTGTATCTGTCACAGTAGTGACTGTATTTGAAGCAAGATCAGCTCTCATTACATTATGAGCATCTACGTTTTCTGTTTTGTTACCATTTTTACCGTTATAAGCGTTTCTGTAAATAGTGGTACCGCCACCATAAGAACCACAAACAAGATATATTGTAGCTGAACTACCAACAACATTTTTGGTATTGTAAACTTTAGTTTCACCTTTTTCAATATCAGAGCTCTGTCTTATAAGTGCGTATGCCGGAACAGATCCAAAATAAATAACCTGACCCGAACCATCGCTGCTTGACCCCGGGAGATACGCAACTGAAGATACCTCAACCTTGCAGCCCTGGTCAGTTGTAATA
Organism: Acutalibacteraceae bacterium; assembly: GCA_045586265.1. GTDB lineage: Bacteria > Bacillota > Clostridia > Oscillospirales > Acutalibacteraceae > DTU089. The sequence goes on along the minus strand of JAZMZY010000035.1, from coordinate 52,126 downwards.
TAATTCACTCGGTCTTTCCACTGCACATCCTCGTCATAACCAACACTTGCTTCAGAGTATCCGGGCGGACTCCAGAACTCACCGCCGGTTACCAATCGGCTATATAAGCTTTCATAGCCACCACCGGTATTCTGATATATCTTATTGTTATCATCCGCCAATGCATCAAGGGGATTTATCTGTGTATAAGAATTCAAGCGTAAATATCCCATGTGTTTATCAGAATGCTTATTTTCGGCAGCCAGTGCACCTGTACCGCCAAGATAAATAACCTCTTCATCAGATGTGTTAGCCGAAAACAGACCGCCTTCAAAGGTTTTGTAGTCGCTACCATATTCCCAAGGTATATGATAACCTATAAAATCTCCCTCGTCTTGCTTTTTACCGCCAATTCTGAAAGACTTATTTCCTTGTTCAGCAAGTACATAAGAAATTTTTCTTGAAGCCTGAGAAGCATACTTATATCCGGTTCTGAATCCGTTGAACACCATAGAATATCTCAATTTCGTATCGAATTTGTTATATTGTGTTCCGATTACTGCCAAAGAATGGTCACCAAGCTGGTCATTACTATTATTAGGTGCTGAACAGTCTATCTCATTATCTTTTGCATTACCGTATGTACTGGATTTAAACATAGTCTGAAATGAATACTGGTCACTTATATCACCACTCCAGAAGGACGGATAAACCTTTTCACCTGTTTCCTGAATAATGAAATCATATTCAGTTGTGGCATCAATTGCATTTGCACTACCTAAAAGAGACTGTAGACTTGAGGTCTGTTTTTTCAGATTATACATACGGTAAACACTACCATTTGTGCCTGCTAAAACATAATACGGGTCAAAGCCTGACTCTTCATCATTACCAATATATTCAACAACCTTAATAACATCTTTACCGGAAGAACCGCTATTAAGCAGCTTACTGTTATTAAGGCTCATTCCACGACCTTCAACACTTAATTTATACTGTGTTGTATGAGTAGCATTCTGCCCCTCACCCTCAGATATATCTATCTGCTCAATACCTGCAGAGGTATAATAATCTGAGCCTGAGGTATCACCTGCCATAATAATATGGGCAGGCTTTATATACATATAGTCTGCAAGGGTTTTCAAAACGCCTCTTTCGTTTTTATAATAAACGCAGATTTTAAGGGGAGATGTTGTAAAATCAACACCACTTATCTGCAAGCTGATTTTTTTATTAGCAGAGTCCACTGTAAATGAACCCGACCTGATACCAACTCTGTCACCCTTATCATAAACCTGAGAGTCAGAGGTTGTACCACCCGATGTACTCTGTGTTTTATCAGGCTTTATAATATCAATCAGAATCTGATTGGGAAGAAGACCATTCTTCATAGTTTCCAGATTTCCGCCGCTACCATTAAAAAGAATAACGTCTCCATCCTTCCAATCAAGACCTGTTGTTTGCATAATAATATCGTGCCATGATTTATCATCATATACTATACTCGGACTAAGCAGGTCAACACGTGCTCTTGCCCCATGGAAAACCGTTTCTAATTGACTTTGGAAATGAGAAACGACTTTTCTGCCACCAACATTCATCTTTTCAAACAAGCTTGCAGAATTCATCTTGAATGTCATACCAATGTTGGCAAGATTTATTGAATTTCTTGATGCAAGACCGGATTCAATTTCAACCTTGGAATCATACACTGCTTCAATTCTTTCGCCTGCTTTATAAAGGGTTTCATATGACGAAAGCAGCATCGGTGTAAACATCATAACAATAAGGCTGAGCAATGCAAGGGCGCAAATCAATTCAACATAGGTCATACCAATTCTGTTAAAAATGCGTTTTATTTTCATATTATCTTTTGCGCTACGCTTTTTCATTGAATCAATCCTTTCTAAAGAATATATAACACATTCGAAGCTACAAGCTTAATCAGCTTTCCCAAACAACATAGAAATCGTCTACCTGGGGTGCTTTTTCACCTGCACCTGAATAGATATTGCCTACCCATTTAAAATCATCTCGGGTATATGTGGGCTCTCGGGTTAAATCAGAAGCAATATTGAACAATTTATTCTGGGCTTTTGTCCATATCTGCCACCATTCTGATGTATCTATATCTCCGCCGATTTCAGGATAATATACATCCATAAAGTAACCTGTTATAGAAAAACCTGATTCTATTTTTTTGCCATTAATCTCTGTGGGAACCTGAGAATTGAAATAATAAATATCTCCGGCATTGGCTATTTTATAAATATAGATGTCTTTACCTTTATAATAAACAGTCTGGGTACTATAGTTTGAACCATCCTCACCATAAGGAACAATCCAGAGATAAACGTCCTCCTTGAAGAAAACTCTGCCTGCTCTGACTGTTTTACCGCCGGTTTTCTCTTCAACAATTTCTCCTGTTACAGGGTCTCTGTCACCATTAAGATAGCTATAAGGTGTGTTTTTAGGAGCTGCAAGCATAATAGTTGTCATTCTGTATGCAGGATCCTCACGAAGAGCTGAGTTAGTATAAAGAGATACAAAACTACTTACACTCTTATTGAAAACTATTGTTGGTGCCTGGAATATAAGAACCTTGTAAAGAGGAGCATTATCATCAAGGCCATCACCTATTCTGTATGTACGGGCAGGGTTAACAATAAGGTTAACGGGCAAATCCACCTGAATTGCATTTGTGGAAGTAAAAGCAACAAAATTGTCAAGCTGTGCATCTTCTGCCCAGGCATCCATATTGTAGGTTCTCAGGCAGTTAAACTGAGGGTCATTATCCGGATCACGGGTACCTGTTTCAGGGTGAAGACCAAAGGTCATTTTTGTTCTGTCATAATCAGTATATGGCTGACCATCCAATGTCAGATTTTCATCGGAAATAACCATATTCCCAACACAAGAGAATATATATAAAGGTTGCTTCAAAGCCGCTCCGTTGATAGTCATTTTTGATTTATCATAATTTATTTTTGTGATACCGGATGCCTTGGATGTATCAGGGAAAATCTGGTTACTTCCCATAGTTGCAGGGGCAATCCATTGTTCTTCAGATGGCTTTGTAGGAAGAATCATAATACATCTTCTTATCTGATTTTTTCCATTTACCTTTGCCGAAGCAACAAAAGAAACTGTTCTGTTTTCAACTCTGACATATTTGGTTTCACCAATTTCTGTTCCCTCAGAAATCGCCTTATCAATAGCCGCCTGATTCTTTGTATAGGTTGCTTCATCAATCAGCGTTGAGTTACCCTCTTCATCTATTTCATAGAATTTCACATCATCACTATATGTAATTTTGCAATCCGCAGTACCTGTTAAATCATAATTTCCATCAGGACCGTTTGCATCGGTTGTGTATTTCACACCATCTTTTTCATACTCTTTAAAGTCAGCTTCGTAAGCAGTAACTGCAGCCTCATATTCACTATCACTTGAATAATCCACCCTTACAGGTGCATCAGGAAAACTGATATCCTCATTAGTGTACATATAAAGTGTCTGAGCTGTAATTTCCTTATAGGTTTCTGTAAAATCAGCCATTAACTGATCATAGGTTTTTTCGCTATCTTCGGAAACCTTCTGTTTTTCTTCCGCCATATCATAAAAATCTTCAAAAGCAGCAACAGACATTTCAAGCATAGTTCTGGCAAGATATGAAGATTTAAGGTCATCCGTACCTCTTGACGCAGACCTTGTTGCACTTTCGGACATAGTAAACATAGCCGGAAGGAGCAGAGTCAACACAAGCAAAAGCGTTAAAACTGCCACAAGAGCAATACCGTTTCTGTTTGTTAATATCTTCATACGCTCAAAACCTTTCTTTTAAAGTGTAAAATGCAGAGTACAAAGCGCAAAGTGAATTGCAAATCAACACTTTATACAATAACACGAAGAACTTCTTCCACAGAGGTTGTGCCTTCGAGAACCTTATCAATACCCTCCTGACGAAGAGTATGCATACCCTGGCTCATAGCCAATTCCTTGATTTCCTGAACACCTGAACGCTTGAGAATGAGGTTTTTCATTTCGGGTGTAATCTGCAGGAATTCAAACACACCCTGACGACCCTTATAGCCTGTATTGCTACAAGAAATGCAACCCTTGGGTTGATAAATTCTTACTGTATCATCAAGAGTTTTTCCCTGGGGAATTGGGAAATCCTCTATACTGTTTCTGAGCTCGCGGTATGTGACATCAATAGCCTCTTTGCAACGAGGACAAAGCACACGAACAAGACGCTGAGCCAAAACACCAACAAGTGATGAAGCTGTAAGGAAGGGCTCAACACCCATTTCATCAAGACGGGTAACTGCACTGGGAGCATCATTGGTATGGAGTGTTGAGAAAACCATATGTCCTGTAAGAGCTGATTCAACCGCAATTTTTGCAGTTTCACCGTCACGGATTTCACCGACCATAACAATATCAGGGTCGGCACGGAGAACAGAACGAAGAGCTGCAGCGAAGGTCATACCTGCACGGGTATTCATCTGAACCTGGCAAAGACCGGGCATACGACGCTCAACAGGGTCCTCAAGCGTAATAACGTGCTTTGTAATATCACTGACCTCTGAAAGAGTTGCATAAAGAGTTGTTGATTTACCACTACCTGTAGGTCCTGTAACAAGAAGGAAGCCGTAAGGCATAAAAATTGTTTTCATAAATCTCTCTGACTGAGAAGCAGAGAATTTGATATCCTTAAGCTGAACAGATTTCGCACCGCGCTCCAAAAGACGCATAACTATCTTTTCGCCATAAACTGAGGGAAGAACTGCAATACGGATATCAAAGGTTCTGTCATCAACCTTAACTGTTGTACGACCATCCTGAGGAATACGCCTTTCAGCAATATCCATACCACCAATAACCTTAACACGTGATGATACCGCCGGATGAAGCTTTATAGGCTGCTGAAGAACCTCATGCAAAACACCGTCTATACGAAGACGGATTCTCATTGTTTTTTCAAGAGGCTCAATATGAATATCGGATGCGCCTGATTTTACCGCGTTTGTAATAACCTGGTTTACAAGCTGAACTGCAGGCTTTTCATCTGCAGCGAGGTCATCCAAATCAGAATATTCGTCCTCAACTTCCTCTTCATCATCGTATGTATCAATATTTGAAGCGTTATTGATGATTGAATCAATAGCGGCATTTAATTCTGTATCTGTTGAAACAAGCGGAACAATTTCCATACCGCCTGTTAATACTGCCAGATTGTCGCGGGTAACCACATCATTCGGGTTACGCATTACAACAAAAAGTCTCTTTTCATCCTGATAAAGGGGAAGAACACCTTTTCTTGCAATAATTTCTGTTGGAATCAAATTGGCAACTGCAAAGTTAACTCCAACCTCTTCAATTGAAACAAATTTGCAGCCTGTTTTCATCTCAATAGCACGAGCCACATCAAACTCTGTGCAATAGCCTTCATTAACAAGAATCGTTCCTAACATATCCTTGGTTTTCTTTTGTATATCCAATGCCTGAAACAATTGTTGTTCGGTAACAGCACCATTTTTCACAAGAAAAAATCCTACGCTACCGGGAATTATTATGTTCATATCTGACAAGACTGATTTCCCCTTTTGATTTTATAAAAATTACACCATCTATAATAAGACTTATAAGCCGAACATTTTTTACAAAAAAGTTCGACTTTCCCTGTCTGTTTATGAGGCTGATTCAGCTACTGCAGCATCAACAACCGCACTGACAACGCCCTCTGCTCCATTTTGAGAAAGTATCGCAAGAGAAATGGTTGCGTTATATTTGTCATCTTCCGCTTTGGTTATTGAAATTGCATCAAACCTGTGGATTTGTTCAAGCTCCGAAATATATGCCATATAATCGTAGAGATTTTCAAATGTTCCCAAAACAGTAAAAACAAAAATAGTTTCCTGAGTTTGTGCGGGGACCTGCGTCACCTCAATAGTTGAAACTGTAAGACCGAAACTTTCACAAGCTTCAACGACATCCTCCTGAAGCATGTATACATCGCCCAGGTCGTCAGGAAGAATACCTTTATAAACCTCTAACTGTGCCTCAGCTTTTTCGCTTTGCGCACGAAGCTCCTCAAGTATTGCAATTTCCTGCAAATTCTTTTTATAAGATTCTCTTGTTGCTACAATATCGTCCTTGGTCTGAAAAATACCTAAAATGAAATACACGATTACAGCTACAACAAGAAGCATTACCAAGCCAAGTCCTACTGCAGAAGCATAGGGAGAATGCTTAATATCGTCAAGATTTATTTTTTTACCTTTCATAAACCATTCTCCTTTCCTTTATTCTGCTGTTGTGGTGGCTTCGGCTGCAGTATCTGTTGAAGTATCTGTTGAAGTATCTGTTGAAGCAGCTGTTGTTTCAATAACTGCTGCTCCACCTGCACAGGTTACATTAACAGTGAACTGAACAAGACCATTTTCGCCCACACCCTGTGTATATGTTGCACAAGCAACAGAGGACACACCATCAACACCTTTAAGAGCCTCCTCAAAAGCAAGATATTCTGAGCGGTTGTCACAAGTGCCGGATAAAACACAATTTCTGGTGGTTTTCCAATCAGTGCATTCTATACTCGTAATAGAAACACCGGGAGTCTTGAGGTTGGAAATATTTGTAACAAAATTAACAAGCTGAGGTTCTTCAATTTGTATACTTTCAATAAGCTGAACCTTGTTCTGAAGGTTAGCATTTATTTCACGGAACTGCTCAAGCTCTGCTACCTGCTGAGCACATTCGGCTTCTCGCTGTCTTTCTTCTGCAAGCTTTTTTTCTGCATAAAAACTTGTAAACATAACAACGAAAGTAAAAAAAGCAAGAACAATTAAAACAACAAGTGAAAATGCTTTGATTTTCTCAAGCTTCTTTTTGTTTATTAAACGCTTCTTTTTTTGTTCGGGAAGCAAACTAACTTTATATTTCACTATTATCCCTCCAATGCTACCTTTGCAAGACTGATGCAACCAGCAAATTCACTTGCATCAAATGCTTCTTCTGAATACTGCTTATAAAACTCGGGAATTTCAAGAGGAACATAGCTCTTTTCTGCAAGCTTTTCCGCAAACTCTTTTTGTAAATCTGTAGCTGCTGAGAAAAGGACCTTATTTAACATATAGCCGGTCTGCATCTGGAAATAGTTAATTGAAGAAGACAACTCCGAATAAAGCAAATCAACAATCAAATCCATTTCTGTTGTAATAATTTCTTCAGGATTATTAAATGCTTTCTTTACCTCTATCATTGCTCTGTCAGGAATATTAATAGAACGAACCATCTTAATTTCTTTATCTGCAACTGCAACGAAATCAAGCACATCGTCAGTAAGGCAAAGGAAACCAAACACTTCATCCTCCCCTGCCTCTTCAATAGCAACGCGACACCAGGCAAGGAATGAGCTATCAATTTCCACAACCTCAAGCTTTGCTTCTTCAAAGTTCTGAGTAAGGTTATCAAGCATTATATTTCTTGCACCAACAAGAAGAACATTCAAGGCAGGCTGATCGTCGTCATCTGTTGTTTCATCAATAACAACAAAATCAAGCCCCAATTCAGAAACAGGAACGGGTATGAAATCCTGAGCCTGCATTGTAACAACGCCTCTTAATTTATCGTCAGGAACCTTGGGAAAGGTTGCATAACGCATAATAACATTTTCGTTATTAACACCAACAATAACAGGAGCATTTTTATTGAATTTACCATTGGTGATAAGGTCATTGAGTGCAACTCCAAAAAGCGCACTATCCATAATAATACCGTTACCCATAACATTATCGTCAAGCATTTGTTTTCCTGCTGCGATAACATCGAATCTTCCATCTGTGTGTTTATAAAGCTCAACTGCTTTAATTGCGTGAGAATTGTATTCAATGCCGATGGCACTGTTTACTTTAGCCATTGTATCTACTCCCTTTGCGAAGGATTTGAATTTGTTTTTATGTGGGTGTTGCTGTTGTTGCCTGGAAAACAGGAAGATATAGAGCAATAATAAGGAAACCAACAATACTTGCAAGACCAACAAGCATAATGGGTTCCAGAGTTGAACCCAAGCTCTTAGCCAGCGTGTCAACGTCTTCCTCGTAGAATTCGGCAACCTTATCAAGCATAGTGGGAAGTGTACCTGCTTCCTCACCGATAGCAATCATACCGATAAGCATTGGTGGAAAAAGGCCTGATTCATCAAGAGATTCGTGAATTGTTCCGCCATTTTCGACCTCTTCAATAGCCTTTGTAACCGCAGCCTCAACAAGCTTTGAGCCTGATGTGGGTCCTGCAGTTTCAAGAGCCTTAACCGCCGTAACACCGCCGCCGATAAGTGTAGCAAAAATACGGCAGAAACGTGCGAGAATTGTTTTAGTTATTAATTGACCGATAATAGGGCACTGCATTTTATGATTTTCCCAGAAATGCTGAATTGGGGGAGATTTAATTATCTTTATAATAACGAAAATCAATGCAATAATTGCCGGATAAATTGCATACCAATAAGCACGCAAGGATTCAGAAAGGAAATAAACGAGCTCTGTAATCGGGTTCAATTCTTCAACAGATTCAGTCATACCCTGGAAGGTAGGAACCATAAAAATAAGCATAACATTAAGGATTATGATAGCAAATGCACCAACCATTTTCGGATACGATGTTGCAGATTTAACAGAGTCCTTAAGCTGTTTATCCTTATGTAACTGGTTTGACATTGCAAGAAGAGTTTTATCAAGCATACCGCCCATTTCACCGGCAGCAATCATTGAGCAGAAAAGATCAGAGAAAACAGGTCTCTGAGCCATGAATGCTTCGGAAAGAGCTGTACCGCCTTCAACATCATCGGCAATATTTTTAATAGCATTTGCAAGAGTCTGGTTAGTTGTCTGTCCAACAAGAGTCTGCATTGCCTGAGTAACAGGAATACCTGCACTTATCATAGCTGAAAGCTGACGAGCAAACATAGACATATCTGCAAGAGAAACCTTTTTGCTCCTTGTTTTCTTGACGCCCTTACCTTTATTTTCAGTAAGAGTTGTAACAACAACTCCCGCTTCACGAAGCTTTTCATAAGCTTCACCGGTACTGTTTGCTACAACCTTACCGGTTATTGACTGACCTTGTCGGTTTAACGCTTCATACGTAAATTCCAAGAGTCCGCCCCCTTTTATATAGAGTGAATGGATTCGAACCAGATATGTCTTAAATGTCCGAATTCACGCACCTTTGTAATTTTTTTATCTCGTAATAAGTCAGTATTAATACATTTGAATCTGTCTGAGAATTTCTGCTCTTTCAACACAGTTTTCCAAAACAGATTCTCTGGTAATTTTTTGTTCTCTGAGTAATTTAAGAAGAGCCTGGTCCATAGTCTGCATACCCTCTTTCTGAGCGGTTTGCATTGTGCTGTAAAGCTGATGGTCCTTACCCTCACGAATCATATTTCTGATAGCAGGTGTATCTACCATATATTCAACAGCAGAAACACGGCCACCGCCAACGCGAGGCATAAGCTGCTGAGAAATAACAGCACGAAGAGTGTTGGAAAGTTGGCTTCTGATCTGGTTTTGTTGCTCACTGGGGAATGAGTCGATAATACGTGCAATGGTGAGAGGTGCAGTCTGGGTGTGGAGAGTTGAAAGAACCAGGTGACCTGTTTCAGCAGCCGTAAGAGCTATACTGATACTTTCAGGGTCACGCATCTCACCAATCATAATAACATCAGGGTCGTGACGAAGAACTGTTCTCAAAGCATTGTTAAAGCTGAGAGTATCGCCCCCCAATTCACGTTGCCTGATAATAGAGCGCTTATGAGAATGAAGGAACTCTATGGGGTCCTCAACCGTAACTATGTTATATTCATAGTTCATATTCATATGATTAATCATAGCCGCAAGGGTTGTTGATTTACCTGAACCGGTAGGACCTGTAACAAGAATAAGACCTCGTGGAAGAGAACAAAGCCTTCTTACGTCTGCGGGCAAGCCCAATCTGTCAAGAGTAGGAATTTCAAAGGGAATTGCTCTGAAAACTGCAGCTAATGTACCGCGCTGAACAATAACATTACCTCTGAAACGAGCGCACTGAGGAACCGAATATGAAATATCAAGCTCAAGATTTTCGCTAAGGTCTTTTTTGTTTTTTTCGGAAAGCACCTTCATAAGCATATTTTCAACATCCGCAGGAGACATAGGGGGGAAATCCTGCTTGATTATATCGCCGTCAATACGGATGCAAGGTGGCATTCCAACAACTATATGAAGGTCAGAGCCTTTTTTCTCAACCGTTAACCTGAGCAATTGCTCAAGGTCAACGGGATAATTACTTGGTTGATTAATATAGTCCACAAAACTCACTCCAACGTGATAAATTTTAACCTATCTGACCCCACATATCTTTGATAAGGTCGATATTTTCGGGAGATTCAAGAACATAAAGAACGTGCTTAACGCCTTCCTCGGAGGGATCAAGATCGGCTGAAAGCTCGAAAGAACCAACAGAAATTGATGGGATGTTAAGAAGCTTAACAACAAGCTCTTCCTTTGCTGCGAGAACTGTAAGCTCACCTGCATCTGTAATTGTCTGGATGGGGTAATACATTTCGCCTAAGTTGTTATCAAGAGAAGCAATAAGCTCTTTAATCTCGTCAACCTGGTTTTTACTGCAATATACCATTATGGATTTTGTACGTTCCGGATAAGAACCGAAATAGAACTCAACATTGTCGATTTTAACGAAACCGATTTTGCTCTGAAGCTCGGAAGCAACGATGTTCTCAAGGTCGTATGTAAAGAATGTTCTTGTTACATCGTTATCAGCAGTATCATTTTCTTTAATGCGGGAAACTGCTTCATCAACCTCGTCAGCAAGGCCCTTAATCCAGATTCTCTTTTCATAAAGGTCAAGACCTAAAATATCAACATCATAGCCGAATGTGCTGATAATGTTACTTGCATTTTCCTTAGTGATATACTCGAGGTCAACCTTAACAAGTGATGTTTCGCCATCTGTGATAACAACATCTGTTGAATCGTTCTGAGTTGAATCCTGAGGCTTGGTTGTATCCTGTGTGCCCTGATCTGTAACATTGTCGCCTTCATTTGTTGCATTATCACCTTCGGGCTGTTTCTCGGTTTCGGCGTTTTCATCCTTGAAATCAACAAGCTTTTTAACATTCATAATATCCTGGTAAGCATCACCGGAAGCATAAACATAAAGTGTCATAGGATGGGCTGACATAACAATGCCTGTGTGAAGACCGAGAGAACCGAGCAAGCCACTGAATTCACTGGCTGTTATATATTTAAGCTCGATAGCGGTAAGGCTTGAGCTGATTTCTGCACTACCGATTGTTGTATTATTTTTATTGTCGAGAGTTTTGATAAGCTGGTTAACCTTTGCAAGCTGCATAGGTGTGCCGCTTATCCAGAATTCTCTGAGGTTGATATCAACCTTAACGAGCTTAACAGAAACGCCAAGTGCTGAAAGCTGAGAAGTAAGAGTTTCTGTTGAGATATATTTAAGGGAGAATTTGGTAAGAGCTTCTTTATCAACAAAGCTTGAGTTAAGAACTGAAGCAGTACCAACATAAATTATATCATCGTGCTTGATATAAGTCATATCAACCATACGAAGAATATAATCAATAGCTGTAAGAGGTGTTACATTATCAAGAGAAAGCTCAGGGATTACAGCAGTAGTACCCTTGAAAACCATTGTATAGCCTGTGTGAGCAAGAACTGTTTCAAGCGCACCAATAAGGTCGGCATCTTTAAAATGGATGGAAATAGTGCTTGAGGTACCATAATATGTAGTAGAGTCATCTTCAACTGCAACTGCGCCGGGAATATCAAGCCTTTGGCCAACATAAAGCTCAGCGGAAGCAGAGATTCCGTTTGTTGTTACAATATCAGAAACTGTAACACCATGAGAAGCAGCGATAGAAGAAAGTGTATCACCCTGCTTTACGATGTAGGTTCCCATTGCTTCGTCAATAGCACTACCTACTGCAGAAAGCGGTAATACAGAAGTCGCAAGCAGAATAAGCACAAGGGCAAAAATGCCTGTTGACCTCATTTTGCGTTTGTTTGTTTTCATTGGATAATCCCCCTAATTTATATGTTTATTACATAAATTATTTATTTAGCTAAATCCAGCTTCTTTGTTAATTTACCTGCTTGGAAAATAACATAGTCCGAAGCGATTTCCTTAAGCTCCCAATCGGATTCACCGATTGTTTCGCCCACTGTAAGAACAAGAACATCACCCTGTGAGCCAACCTGAATAAGAGCTGTTTTCAAACCACTTGAACCAACAACCGAGCCTGTATAGGAAGCGGCGGAAAGTATATCAGGTGAAAGCGGGTCACTGTCGATAAGACTTGTGATTTCTTTATCCTTGATTATGTTGTTGCCGGGAATAACCTGAACCTCGTTGGATTGGGTTGAGGTTCCTACATCATCGGAAACATTGTCATCTGTTAAAATGCCGTCACCAAAAACAACAAAAATAAATATTGCCACAAGAACAAGAAAAAGGATAACCGGAATGATAATTTTCATTGCAGGATTTTTTTCAAAAAACTGTGCAATCTGCAGGGTGATACCGGGTTTATCACTTGATTTTTCTTTTTTGGTAAATTTGGGTAATTCAAGTGCCATAAAAAAGCCTCCAAACAAGTAAATATTCACTTAAACACTATTAAGACAAATGCATTTTTTTGTGTTAAAATTACTAAAAACTGAATTTTGGCGCACTTGACCTAATATGAGTATACTTCATACAATATGATACTACAAACGCAGTAAATAATCAACACTTTTTGTGTTTTTGATGAAAAAACTAATAGAATTTTCGCCCCTTATTTTAGAGAAAATGACTAAAAAATAAGCCCCCGGAACAACCGGGAGCTTATTATGAATTTAAAGTTATTTTCTTTTGTGTTTTTTACCGCTTCTGCTACCATAATAGTAGGATGAACCGCGACTGCCGTAATAATATGATGAGCCGTAATATCCGCCGTAACGGTTAGAGAAATAGCCACCTGCTTTACCAACCGCAAGACCAACCGCACCGCTTCCTGCACGGTTATAAATGCAACCGAGAATTTCAGCCTTAGCAGTAGTAAGGTCACTGAGAGCATATTCAATCTGAGGAATAGCAACTCTTTCTTCAGCAGTTACAAAGATAACTGAATCTGTATAGTTAGCAACAATAGCAGCATCGGCAACAACACCTGCAGGAGGACAGTCAACTATAACATAGTCAAAGTTTTCTCTTGCCTGCTTGATGATTTCAGCCATTTTTTCTGAAGCGAGAGTTTCAGAGGGGTCCTGAACAGGGGCAGTTGCAACAAGAAGATAGAGATTGAGCTTTTCGATATATTTAACAGATTCTTCGAAGGTTTTGTTACCTGTAACGATATCGTAAACGCCTTTTTCGCCTTCAAGAGAAATGCCGAGAGTTTTGCAAACAGCAGGCTTTCTCAGGTCAGCATCAATAAGAAGAACGGATTTACCGCTTTTGGCAAGAGAAAGGGCAGTGTTTACAGAGCAGGTTGTTTTACCTTCGCTTTCAGTTGAGCTTGTGAGAGCAAAAACGGAATAACCCTTTTTAAGCTTAACATTTTCAATCTTGGTTCTGATAAGCTTAAAGGTTTCAATAAAGGGAAGACCAACATTTTTATCAGTAATAAGAAGTCTTGTTCTATCGGTTTTCTTTTTGTTTTTGATATCTGAAACAGTAGCAATAATATTCATATTAAAGTTAGTTTTGATATCATCAACGCCAAGAAGCTTGTTCTGGATTTTAGCAGTAATAAGAACAATAAGAACTGCAAGAGCCGCACCGAGAATTAAACCTAATGCAGTATAAATAAGAGCTGATGAGTCAGCAGAAAGCTTTGCCTTTGTAGCATTATCAGCAATGCTTATATCTGCATTGGGGAAAACATCTCTTGCAATATCAGGATAGATACTCTGAATAGCAGTTGCAACAGCATAGGTCAGCTTAACATCATCTGAGTTAACCGTAACCTTTATGAGTGTTGTATCGGGAACAACCTCAACGCTGATAAGTCCGCGAAGCTGAGTTACTGTATATTCCTCACCTGTGGTTGTTTCAACAGTTTTCTGAACCTTTGTAATAAAGTCATTACCGGTCTGAATAAGAGTTTTAAAGTTATTCGCAATAATTGTAGAAGCCTGAGTATCGCTGGCGGATGTTATTGTCTGAGATGTGCCTATAAATTCCTTGTTTTTATTGGATACATTGAAAATAATCTGAGAATTATAGGACTCGGTATATGTAAGCTTAGCAATACCAAAGCCTGAAACGGCAAAAGCAATTGCCAAAAGAGCAATAAGCCACCATTTCCCTAAAAGCTGTCTTATAAGTTTAAAAATAGGTTCAAAACCTGTAGCTTCGTCATAAGATGTTCTTTTCTCTTCGTAAGCCATTTTTCATTCTCCCTTATGAAATATTAAAGGTAAGCGACAACGCGCATTACTCTATCCTAATTATTCTAACACAAAAAAAGTTTTACTACAATAGTTTTTTCAAAAATTATAGGCCCATTCTGTCAAAAAACTCTTTTTGTTGAGCCTTGGTTGAATCATCAGCAGAGATTAATGCTTTTGTTTCCCCTGCAATTCTTTCGCTATTCGTTAATGATGAAGCTATTCTTACCACCCAGAAAACAGGTAATAAGAAGGGAAGCTTATTCAGGATTTTGTAGCGGAATCTCATTTTTTTCAAGGATGGGAATAATCGCTTTATAAAATATGACTCTGTTATTTTGCTGTCGTCACTTCTTATTATGCCATTAAGATAATCGTTGGCTTTGGTGCCGAAAACACCACTGAGCAAAATATATTCTGTCATATCATCTGTTAAGCTATCGCTTTCGCCGTTATTGAACCAGCAGTCACAAAGCCTATCAATTTTTTTCTCAAACTCAGAAAGACCGATTTTCTCCAAGGCTTTTTTCAGAAGCTCTGAATCGCATTGGGGTTTAAGATTTTTTCTCAAATAATAATGGTCAACAATGCTTTTTATGCCCGTGCCTGCCGTTTCAATATGGTGAGCCACGTGGGAAAGAATATAAACATAAAAATCCTCGTTTGTCATATTCATTGCAAAGCCATTGCCGTAATTCATACGCCGGAAGGCACCCTTGTAATAATCGTAGCCTTTATCGTAATCATATTTCAGTTCCTTGTGAAGCTCAACTGTTAAAAATGGTTTTTTTATAAAAACGGTGTCCTTATCATCGCTGTTAGAGCTGATTTCATAACCCCGGTCAAGAAGAATATTTTCTGCCTGATTAAAGCCTTGTGAATCAACATATAAATCCATATCCACCATAAATCTGCAGTCAGGGTTATCATAATATGCACCCACCTTAGCACCCTTAAGGAAGCAGTGAGGTATTTTGTTAGCTGAAAGCTCTTTGGAAATATCTTCTCTTTCTTTTTCCTGAGCAGAGTATCTGGCAGCAGTTTTAAAAAGCTCCTTGCTGAAAGCAGATTTAACCTGCCCGTCTGCAATTTTTGATTTCATAACTGCAGGGGCTACCATAGCGGTAACTCTGTGGCTTTGTGCCAGCCTGTATATTTTCTGAAAATCCGTGTTCTCGGGAAAATCAAAATCAGACCCTGTAATAAGTGCCTTTATGGCAGAAATCAGAATTTCACCAGTTTTGATTATATCTTCTGTGTTTTTGGCGGAACGGTCAAGACCGTTCCCTACATTGATTTTTTCTGCAGAACGGTCTTGACCGTTCTCTACAAGCTGGCGACCGGCGACCGGCGACCGGTGACTTTGTAATTTGCATTTAATTTTATACAATCTATATCTCAGCCGCCTTGCAGGGTATCTTGTTTTGATGTTTTTCAAAAATTTTTCTTTATGCTTTAAATAATCCGCATCGGTATCAACATCAATTTCCCTGCCGTCAATTATGAGAATTTTTGCAACGCCTATAATATTTTTATCGGTGATACCGTGTTCTAAAATGAATTGATTATCACCGCACATTATATATTCGCCGTTTTCCTTAATCCCCACAACACGGTGCAAAACAAAAGTGCCGTCATCCCTGCGATATAAAGGAATATCACCTGTTTTCAGGGGCAAATCAGGCTTAACGATTTTAACAAAATCTCTGTTCTGATAAAGAAGCGGGTTCATACTTGTTCCCGTAATGGGAATCTGAAAATCAACCCCGCGATTAAATGCCTCCTCAATAAATGGAAGCAAGGACTCCATATTAACTTTTGGCATTTTTATCACTTCCTTTGTTTCGATGTAGGGTATGGTCTTGACCGTACCCCAGTAGGACTTAAGTAGAGAGATAAAGCACTATCGCACTGCGTTCTCGGGTATGGGCAAACCCATACCTTACAGGATGTAGCTCTATACAAACTCATACCTTATACGATATAACCGTAAGGTACAGGCTTGCCTGTACCACAGAAAAACAAAAACCAGAAAAAAGTTTACTTTTCTTCAATCATATCATATTTTATTTTCCACCTGATAGGGTTAGCATCAATATAGTCCCAGGTTTCGTTATAATCCTTTTGATTTACAATAATATGGTCAAAATATGATTTATGCCATACTTTTATATCAGGCTTTAACTTATGAATTTTTCTTGTTATTCCTGATTTAAGCGAACCAATAATAACATCTAATTTAGAGTGAGTGTTTTTACACAACAGCTCTTTCAATAATATATCATCACAATCATCTAAAGCATCGCAACCAATAGTTACTAACAAATGTATATGATCCGGCATAACTATATAGTTATCAACCTTAACATCATTAAAATGTTTAGAAATAGACAGAATGTCCTCTTCTACAATATGTCCCAAAGCATTTAATCGGTCAAAATCCCAAAACAATTTGCTCCTATTATGCGTAAGTATTGTAACAAAATAGCAACCCGGAGTTGAATAATCAAAGTCTTTTAACCGCATACGCTTGCGCTGGTGCAAAGCCATATCAATTCTCTCCTTTGCTCTACATAAGTCTTACTGTGGTACAGGCAAGCCTGTACCTTACGGGGTGTGAGCCTGTACCTTACGGTTTTTTTGCATAACACACGCTTAGTGCATTAAACTGTAAGGTATGGGCTTGCCCATACCCGAGAACGCACTGCCATAGTGCTATATACCTCCACCTATGTCTTGCTTGTTACTTCCTTATTTCAATTCATATAAATATAAACTCAAATAAAGAAACAAAAGCAGTTTGCGTTATTGTTATCTTTTCTGTGGTACAGGCAAGCCTGTACCTTACGGGGTGTGAGCCTGTACCTTACGGGTTTTTGCATAACACACGCTTAGTGCTGTAGCTGTAAGGTATGGGCTTGCCCATACCCGAGAACGCACTGCCATAGTGCTATATCTCTCCACCTAAGTCTTACTGTGGTACAGGCAAGCCTGTACCTTACGGGGTGTGAGCCTGTACCTTACGGGAATGTTTCTGCTTGCGAATCTCTGGCGACTGGCAGCTAATTCCTAACTCAACACAAGCCGAGGTTTCCCTCGGCTTGCGTTTTTATAAAGACTTTTAGTCGGATTAATTAATACCAACCATCATCGATGCCACCATCTGAATAAGAGATGGTGAGAACATCCTCGAGCTCGAACTCCATGATTTCGAGCTCAGGTGCAATGTATTTTTTCATAGCGAAAAATACTCCTTTCAGTATTCATTTTTTAATTGAATGTTACTGGAAAAAGTCGGACCAGGGAATTGTTATTTCTCCCCCACCGCCGATAACAACACCGCCGGAAGAGGTTGTTCCGGGTACGGTTGTGCCGGGAACGGTGGTTACAACTGCTGAAGCTGTAAGCACATCCTCAAGAGAAAACTCAACAATCTCAAAGTCGGCTTTTTCGTAAGCTTTCGAAATCATTTTGTTTAAGCAATACCTGTCATGCCATTGCCAACAGCTGCAGTGTGAACATCAGCTGCATCAATGAACATCCAGTTTGAGAAGTAAGTGTTACCATCAACATCAGTGATGTATGTTCTTACTTCGATCTGTGCGCCGAGACCGTCAGCGTCAATACCTGTGATAGCTGCACGGTAGTTGAAGCCTGTTGCAGTTTCATAGATGCATGTGCTTTCAGCAGCAGCAACAACACCGTTTACACGAGCCTGAACACCAACAGCGTTAAGGTTGGGAGCAATCCAAGTGCCGTTGATTTTTTCTTTACCTGCTTCGAAAGAAGCAAGGTTTACAGTACCTGTAAGACCAAGATCTACAGTACCATCTGCTTCACCGGGACGCATTTTAGCAGTTGCTGTGTCGTTAACATTAACAACTGCAGGAACTGCCCACTCATTATTAACTACGTTAGTAGCATACTGAACCTGTTTTGAACCTGTTGAGTAGCTAGCCTTTGTCTGGCTGTTGATTGTAGCTGAAGGGATACCGATTACATCATCAGCAGTAATTTCTCTTTCTGTTGTGAAAGAAAGAGAGAATACTTCACAATCAGGGTCAAGGGGGAAGCCCTTAGCGTTTGTTGTAACAGAAGTATCAACAGTCATCTGAGTAAGAACGATTTTGTTCCAACCATAAGCAGCTTCATCAGCGGTAAGCTTACCAATGATTGTGCTTGTGATAGTTGCACCTGTGTTAACGTTTGCTGCGGGTTTGAGGTAATCAGCATAAGCCTCGCCCCAAGTACGGCCATCATAACCGAGAGATGTGCTACCATCATTTTCAGTGTTGTATGTGTATGCTTCGTTGTTATAAGCAACAACTACATTACCAACACTTGCAAGCCAGTTTTCATAGTCAGTACCAACAGGGTGAACCCAGAAAACTTTAACAGTTACTTCTTCACCTGCAGGCATACCAACATAAGCATCTGAAACAACACGGAAACCAATCGCACCGTCGCCGGGGAAGGCTGTTGTTACAGTTGTGTTTGCTGCACCAACAGTGCATGCTAATACAGAGAAGAGCATAACAACTGCAAGTGCAATACTTAAAATTTTCTTAGACATTTTAAGTAGCCTCCTGTAAAAAATATTAAATTATAAAAAACTAAATGAATTAATTAACCAAGCATTGCGATGATATCAGCCTGATACATACGCATTCCGTCAGAACCATTTTCATAACCCCAAGCGTCGTGAAGTTCGATATCACCTGAGTCGGAAGTATCAACTGTTTCATCATAGCAAACATCAGCTGCAAATACTTGATATGCAAGATCAAAACGCATACCGTTTGAGCTTAATTCGTAACCCCAAGCATCATGAAGCTCGATATCACCTGAGTCACCTGTATCAACAGCGCCATCGCCGTTTACGTCACCGAAGATAACGAGAACGTAAGATTCAACAACATTGCCGTCTGTATCAAGAACATTAACGATTGTACCTGTACCTGCTTCTGAACCAGCATCGTTAGCAATGATTTCAAGCTCACCGTCACCAACAACCTCGAAAACAGCGTCAACTGTTTCACCGTATTCGGGTTCTACACCGTAGATGTAGCCTGTGAAGGTTGCATCGCCTGTGCCGTAACCATCTTCATCACAGTACATATCCTGTCTTGTTGTATCGATAACACCGATAGTGCCGTCGATAACGCCAAGTGTGGGAGCTTCAGCAGCGCCACCGCCGATGAATACAGAATCACCAACAGTAACTGTCTGGCCTGTGATAGCGTCGCCTGTAACAACGTCACCGTCGCTCATACGAGCAGCGATAAGAGTACCTGCGGGATTTGTTGCAGATTTAGCATTATCGTCAATAGCGATTTCTGCTGTGCCTTCACCTGCGTATGTGTAAACAACAGTAGCGATAACGCCATCGATTTCTTCAGCTGTGATTGTAGCTGTACCTGCAGTATCAGCAATAATCATTACTTTGCCTTTTGCCTTTGAAACGCTAACAGTAGCGTTGTAATCAGCGGGAATAGCATCACCGAGAGTAACAGACTTAATAGCTGCTACGGATGTGTCGGAGTTTGTGAGAACGAACTGAATGGGACCTGTTGCGTAGTTTGTTGTAAGGTAAACATCTACAGTATAGGTGCCGTCGCCGTTGTCAACGGGCTCACCGAGTGCCCAATCCTGTGTGTATTCTGCTACAGTTTCTTCATCCTCGTAGCTTGCAGCGCTTACGCAAACAGTAAGCATTGAAACTACCATCATGATAGCAACAAGAATACTAAGAACTTTCTTAGACATTTGTTAGCCTCCTAAAATTTTTTTCAATTTCTCTCCAAAACGGCTTTCGCCGTACCGCTTAAAAAGCCGGACCAAAGCCCGTTTGCTATATATAATATAATAGTATATAAGCTTTTCGGGATACCCTCTTGCCGAATTTTACTTCGGCAAGAGGTTTTGGTTTTTAGTTTTTAAGGGATTTTGTATTAAATCGTTTTAAACGAATTAAACCATTAAAATTTTAAAATTGAATCAATTAAGCAAGAATTTTGTTAACAACTGCTGCATAGTCAGCTGCAACGATTTCTTCTGTTGCTGCATCGAGGTTACCTGCAAGGAAGTAGCAGCCTTCGAGCTCAGCGTGGTCATTAGAAACGCGTTCAACAACAGAACCGTCGAGAACGTCGATAGCACCGTCACCGTTTACATCAGCTTCAACAACAATCTTAACAGTAGCAACGGGAACCTTTACGCCACCAACGAGTGTGTAGAATGTAACAGTTGCATTTGTACCTGTGAGAGCTTCAAGGTCTGTGTCAACAGTGTAGTTAATGTCGTTAGAAACTGTGATAAGGTCAGTTGTAACGTTTGCGCTTGTTGCAGTTGCACCAAGGAGAGCCTTAACAGCATCTGCATCAAGTTCGGGAGCAATTCTTGCGATAGATGCAGTGATATCAGCGATACCAGCTTCTTCGTCACCGGGAACGATAACTTCAGTAGCTACATCTGCACCTGTAATATTGAGGCCTTTGAATTTAAGTCTTGCAAGAGCTTCTTTAAGTTCTTCTGCTGCCTGGTCAATTTCTTCCTGCTGATCAACACCGTAAGGCTCTTTATTTACATAGAGAGCTGAACCGGGGAAGAGCTGAACCATATCGCCATCAGCATTTTCAAAGTCGTTGTAACCAAGTTCTGCGAGAACCTGACCAAGTTCTTTATTTGTGTTGTCATAAAGGTCTGCATTTGCAAGAGCCTGAGTTGCCTGAGCAATAAGTGCTTCAAGCTCTGAGTAGTCTGCTTCGTTTTCAACGAGAACGAGCTCGTTACGGCAGCACATAAGCTCATATTTAGCATCAAATACTGTCATCTGAGTGGGGTTAGCCTGAACAGCAAGAGCGTTTTCCATAGCTGCTTCATACTTAGCCCAGCTACGAGCAGTATAGTTGCTTTCTGCCTTAACCATATTGTTAGCAGATGTGATTTCGTCATCAAGATACTTTGTGATTACGCCGTGGTCACGAGCGAGAAGACGGGGTCCCATCTTATCAAGATAGTTTGTAGCCATTTCAACGTCAAGAAGAGAAGTTGTCTGATATTCAGCCTTCTTATCTTCAAGCCATTTAGCTGTTGCTTCTCTTTCTTCTTCATCCATATCTTCAAGAAGAGCTATGATGAAATCTTCATACTTATCGCCTGCAACAAGAGCTCTGAGGTCATCCTCATTGATCCATGTGTAGGGGAAGGTCTGGTCGATTTCAGCAACTGTTGCGTTAGATGCATCATTCTTAAGGTTGATGTAGTAAGCTGCATCATCGCGAGCATCGTTGTAACGATTCCATCTGTACATCTTATAATCTGTATAGTCTTTAGCATCGCTGTAAGCTGCTTCAGAAGCTTTGAGGTCTGCCTTAAGAGCGTCAACAGCAGCATCGATGTTGTCACCGGCACCTTCGCGAACGGTCTGAACAGCAGATTTTCTACAGTAGCTGATGTCGTTAGATGTTACATAAAGGTTTTCATAAAGTGCTTCAAGGTTGTAAACAGAGTTTGCGTTCCAAGCCTGCATACCGCCACGAACACCTTCGAGGAATGCGGGAACATAGTTGTTGATTGCAGTAGCGCAGTCAATAACTGTAACCTTCTTAACGTTGATCTTTTCACCGTCAACTGTTACATAACCGTTTTCGCCTTCTTCATCAGTTACAGTAACTGCAGAATCAGCATAAGTTGTAACTGTTTCGTTGTAAACTGTGCCGTCTGTACCTGTGTAAGAACCTACCCATTTACCTGCATCAGCATTAGCAACCCAAGCTGTTTCTGTGAAGTTGGTTTCACGATAAATGGTTTCGCCATCTTCATCAGTTGTGTTCTGTGATTCAAGAACACCGCCTGCGTAATACTTACCTGTAAGGTTGTGGTTAGAACCAAGTCTGAGAGCACCCATTTCAGATGCTGCAAGAGATGTTAATTTGTTGTAAGCAACATCATCATAGTAATAAAGTGTAAAGTTGTGAGGTCCGTTGTTTGTACCCTTAGCTGTCAATGTAACTGACCATGTGGTTGATGAACCTGAGGTCTTTTTAGCATTTGCCCAAGCAGTTGCGTCAACAGAACCGCTGACTGTAAGAGCATTACCGGAACCTGACTGTGACTCACCGTCTTCGTTAGTTGCCTGAACAGTGTATGTCTTAAACTGCTTAAGGTCATTGAAGTAACGACCGCCTGAAACGTTAGAGAAATCCATTGTAACGTTACCGAAGGTGATACCGTCAATTGTCTGTGTAGCAGCTTTGATAGCACCTGTCTGCTTAGATGTGAAGAGCTTATAGTCTCGACCGAATTTACCTGTTACAATTTCGGGAATGTAATCTGCAGCAGATGAAATAGGAACATAGTGAGGAGCGTAAATAGCTGCATAAGTAAGTGAGCCATTGTTGTTAAAGAATGTTTCTTTACCTGCATCACTACCGTTGTAGTTAAGCCATGCCCAAGCTTCTGTGTAGAAAATCTTACCGTTTGACATAGCTGCACCGTCTTCGTTAACAACCTGGTAACCAACCTTAAATCTTACAAGCTTACCGGTTGTAGGAACGTTAGCTGCTGTGTAAGTAAAGCTACCTGTACCACCGTAACCGATTGTCTGCTCAGAAGCAGAAACTGTAACGTATGCTGATGAACCATCTTCGCCGAACTCGTCGTTAACGACAACAGATTTAAGAATAATCTGATACTGTTCGTCAGTATATTCATTACCTGCTGCGTCTCTGTAATGTCTCCAAACACCGTTTGAAGCGTTACGGATTGTAACAGTCTGAGCACCGTCTGTTGCACCGTTTACAAGGTCGATAGATCTTGTAAGAGAAATTTCGGGTTCTTCGAACTGCTGTTCTGTACCCCAGCCCTTGATAAACATACCAACAACGGGAAGAGCACAGTTGAGAAGGTCACGACCCTGAGTATAAAGGGCTCTGAGGAGCTGCTGAACAGTTATCTTAAGGTTAGCCTTTGAGATAACATTTTCAAGAGTTCCGCCAACACCCTGAAGGAGACCGGTGTAACCATCACCATTTTCGCTGATGGGAAGAACAAGGTTAACGATTCTGTTAACAAGGCCAAGAACTGCTGTGGGAAGATTCTCGTCAGCAAGCATATTGTAAGCCTGGTCGTTTCTGCCGAAGAGAGATGCAATCTCTGTAAGGTCAAATGTTGTAAGAAGTGATTTGAGTTTATCAAATACAACGCTGATATCAAAATCAAAACTGTCAGTTGTACAACCACAGATAAATCCGAGAGGAAGAAGTGTGTTAAGTACATAGCTGAACTTATCAAGAGGATCGTTGTAAGCTGCAAGCTTTGTGGGCTCAAAGCCGTGGATAACGCTTGCTGTACCATCACTTACATAGTTAGCTGCCCATGTAACTGCTGTACCGAGCATATCTTTCCAACGAGCTTCTGTAATGCCCTTAGCGGGGATTGCAGTGTTGAAGTTTGTGATGTTGTTAAGATATGTGTAGCCAATATCAAGACCGATGTTAAGGATGATGTTGAACCAAGTGTCAGCATTCTGAACCTTAAACTGTCTGTCGTTAGCTGATGTAACAGTACCTTCTGCGAAGATATATTCATCATAGTTAACATTGGGAGCAATTTCAGTCATGAATTCACGGATAACAAGTGCACCGAATTCAAGAACCTGAACGCCTTCATGGAATGCATAAGTACCGTCTGCATTCTTGGGCATAATGAGCTGAGGCATTACATCCTCGAAGAATACGGGACCCATGATAGCGATGATGTCGAGAAGCTCGTAATCAGCGATATCATCATATTCCCAAGCAACATAGGGAGAATCAGAACCGAAGATCTTGTCTGCGTGCTCAGCAAGGAGATATTTAAGAAGACGAGAAGCGTTGTCCATAAAGATGGATGTGCCGTCTGCATATGTCTCTGTTGTAGCACCGTCAACCCAATAGTCACCGGTCATATCTGCGAAGTAATCCTTAACATCCTGCTTAACTGCTGTTTCGAAAACAACATAGAGAAGGTGGTTAAGAGATTCCATAATTGAGCCGTATTCAGCGATAAGAGCTTTATAGTTAATAGCTGAAAGATTATCTAAAGCGAAATCAGCAGCTTCTTCTTCGCCTGAGAAGGGCTTGGGAGCAACGAATTCCCAACCAAAGTCGATAAGGCTGTAGAAATCGTTAGCTGAAGCTGTGTTAGCTTTGAAGTATTTACGAACTCTTTCAGTAACTTCGTTACCATCTTCATCAACCTGAGGTTTACCATCAACCATAACAGTTTCAGTTTCCAATGTTGTGTAGTAGAAGTCTTCGCCATCCTCAGCGATACGGTCGTAAGCGATGTATGTAACATAGCTTTCTTTACCATCTACTGCATCAACCTCGAAGTCTGTTGCGATATCATCAGGAAGAACTGCTACATCGATTTCGTTGAATTCAACTTCAACTGCTTCGAGAAGAGCTTTCTTAAGGTTGTTGTTAAGAGCGCCAACACCAAGGTCATAAATAGCAAAAGGTGCTAATTTATCAAGAATCTGGAAGAAGTTGTTCTGGTCAACTACGCCGTCACCATCCCAGTCCTGAGAAGAACCATTGATGTTAAAGAAATCTTTAACTGTATCAAGACCGTAAGCAGCAACTGTGGGCATAACAAGAGAATCCATATCCCAAACTTTAGTGTCGTTTACATAATCGTAATCCTGAGGATTAACGAGAAGACCGCCGATAGCCTGCATTGCCATTTCGTCAAGAGTGTCAACTGCAGCGGGAAGAGTGTTACCCATCTCTTCGAAATCCTGCTCATAACCATATGAACCGTATACGAGCAAATCGTAAAGCATTGATTTAAGAAGCATGGGAATATCGCCAAGAAGGTCACCGATATCGCCGAGGTCAAGGAAATTACCTACAAGACCGAGGCTGATACCGTCAGAAGTACCGAGACCGTAAGCTATCTTGGAAATGATATTTGAGTTGTTGTCATTACCAACAAGGGTAAGAACATTCATAATCATGTTCAAGTCGCCCTGGCTTCTTGATTTGTTTTTAACAGGGGAAAAGTCCAAATCGCCAAGGTCACCAAGAAGACCTTTACCGATTCCCCAAACTAAACCGCCTGTTAAATCAGTGATGTCAGCACAGATATGGTCAACACTGTCAAGACGAAGTGTACCAACGATTGAAAGGTCGATAGGCTCCATACCCGCGAGGAGATCGTTGTCGACCAAGTCAAGAGCAAGGTCAGCAACCTGTTCAGCAGTAAGTTGAGCATCGTCAATGTTATCCCAAGCAACTTCGCTTTTAACGAGTGCCGCGTTACCGATAACAGACATGCAACCGAAAGCCATAACAAGAGCAAGAACCAAGCTCAACAATTTTGTTGATTGTTTCATAAAAGTTTTACCTCCATATTTTTAGTACGCCAATACAAAAATACGCGTGCGTTAACTAAAACGAATAACCACAAACACGCACCGATTGTGGAAAAACATTTTTGTCGCACAGTCCCCCTTTCATAAATTTCCGAAAGTATAAAGCCCAAAGGGCTTCACACATAGGATATTGACTAACCGTGGGCTCGATTTACAAAGTGCACAGCGCCGAATTGCTCAGAGCGCATAGCGGGAGCACAGTTTAGTTAGGAGTGAGGAGTGAGGAGTGAGGAGTGAAAAAATACGCCTCTCCTACCCGACACACATAAGCTGAACCGCTGCGCACTCCGCTGCTGCACCCTGCAGCATCGCTTTGTGCACTTAGCGCCCACACACTTCATAAGACAGTTAAGACTCTGACCATCCCAATCAGGCAAAACAAACACTCGAAAAAACTCCCGATGCTACGATTACCCGCAGGGAACGGTCCTGACCGTTCCGGAACACCATTGTTTTTTCGCCACTTGTGGCGAAAAAAACCGCCGCGGATTTTTGTTACCGAACATTTGTTTTGCCCGACCGGAATTGAGCCTTGAAAGCCGAGGCGGAAAACCCGCCTTATTCGGCTTGAGGGCATAATACCCCCTCTGCCCCAACCTTATGGTCGATACCATAATACAACACTAAAAACAACTTGTCAATACTTTTCCGGAATTTTTTTATTGTATTATATATATTATAAGACTACACGCGAGGATTGCGGCGAAGCCACACAGATACCAGATACCAGATGCCAGAATAGTCGCCGGCGGTTAGCAAATGGCAAATAGCAATTAGTAAAAGTAACACGAAGCCTATCATCCCTGTCCGCTTGCGGATAGGGATGATAAACTTCGCAACACTTTCATTTTATTGTATATTATGCACAAACACTGATGTAAAGGTTATAATCTTTACATTTCCGCAATTATCAGAAAACACGGATACTTTCATTAAACCTTTATTTATCAATGGTTTTCTACAATTTTATTTTATGAATATTCCAGTATTTATAAAGCTGTAAATGTTATAAACTTTACAGTTTATTTCTTCTGATTTTATTATTTTTGGCTTTTTTATCATTTATTATTTGTCTATTTTAACGAATATAGTTTTTCTACGGTACAGGCAAACTTGAATCTTACGGGTTGTGGTATTTGCGGCTTAATTTCACATTTTGCTTTTTACTCTTATCTTGCTCTTGACTTGGTCGATAACGATCTCCTCGCAGATATTGAAACTATCGACCTTTCAATCCTTGGTGAGCTTCGTCTCAACAAGATAGACTACATTTGTGAAGACATTAGTTCTCTCACAGGCGGTTTCGTTTGGGCTATCGGTAAAGGTCTTCTTGGTGACCTTGGCACAAGAGCGAAGTTTCATGGGATAACATCGACGATGCTCAGCTTACTGCTGAACAGGTTGCTGACCTTGCTCTTGACTTGGTCGATAACGATCTCCTCGCAGATATTGAACCTATCGACCTTTCAATCCTTGGTGAGCTTCGTCTCAACAAGATAGACTACATTTGTGCTGATATCACTGATTTAACAGGCGGTTTAGTTTGGGGAATCGGTAAAGGTCTTCTTGGTGAGATACGTCAATCAAATCGCCAATTTACCAAAAAAAGTGTTAATTTTTTATTCACATTTTCTCTTGAATTCACGAGCTTATATATGTATAATTCATAATGTAAATATATCTTGGATTTGTTGGGGATTTTTAAATGAAGCTTCTTGAAGAAAAAATTGCAAAAGACGGTATAGCCATCGGCACAGATATTTTAAAGGTTGATATGTTTCTCAATCATCAGATTGACCCTTCTCTTATTATGGAAATGGGCAAGGAATTTTATCGCCTTTTTAAAGACTGCGGTGCAACAAAGGTTGTTACAATTGAGTCCTCAGGTATTTCTATGGCAGTTGCAACTGCTCTTGAGTTTGGCATCCCTGCTCTTTTTGCCAAAAAAGGTGACCACAAAAACGTTGGCTCCGATGTTTATTCTGCAAAATGCTATTCATTTACTCACACTAAAGAATACCAGATGAAAATTTCAAAAAAATATCTCAATTCAAGCGACAAGGTGCTTATTATTGACGACTTTATGGCAGGTGGCAACGCTTGTAATGCACTTATCGATATTATCGGACAAGCAGGTGCTGAGGTTGTCGGCATAGGCATCGCAATTGAAAAGGGCTTCCAGCCCGGCGGACAAGAGCTCCGCCAAAAAGGTTACAAGGTTAGGTCATTAGCAATCGTTGACAGTATGTGTGACGGAAAAATCACATTCAGACCCGATATCGACTGCTGACAATAAAAATTCCTATATGGAGGTAATGACAATGAAAAAATTCAGCAAAATTCTCGCTCTCTGCCTTGCTCTTGTAATGGTAGTCGGCTGCTTAACAGCTTGTGGCGAGAAAACACCCGATGAGCCAAAAGCCGAAAACATTAAGGTTGCTCTTATTTGTTTGCATGGTGATTCTTCAACTTATGATAAGAACTTCATCGATGCTTTCAAGCTTGCTTGTGAAAACAAGGGCATTACAGCTGACGATTACACAATCGTTACTGACATCCCCGAAGACACAGCTTGCTATGACCAGGCAGCTGACTTGGCAGAATCTTATGACCTTATTTTCGCTGACTCCTTCGGTCACGAAAGTCATATGATTAAAGCAGCCAAGGAATTCCCCGAGGTTGAGTTCTGTCACGCAACAGGTACAAAGGCTCACACAGAGAACCTTCCCAACTTCCACAATGCTTTTGCTTCTATCTACGAAGGCAG
The DNA here is from genome assembly GCA_045586265.1 of Acutalibacteraceae bacterium. Lineage (GTDB taxonomy): Bacteria > Bacillota > Clostridia > Oscillospirales > Acutalibacteraceae > DTU089. The sequence goes on along the minus strand of JAZMZY010000035.1, from coordinate 23,496 downwards.
ATACCTTGCAGGTGTTGCAGCAGGTATGAAGCTTGTTGAGCTCTACGGCGATGACGAAGGTAAGGTTTCTGACGAAAACGCAAAAATCGGTTATGTTGGTGCTTTCCCCTATGCAGAGGTTATTTCCGGCTACACATCATTCTATCTTGGCGCTAAGTCAATCGTAGAAAACGCTACTATGGAAGTTCGTTATACAAACTCCTGGTATGATGAAACTGCTGAAAAAACAACAGCTCTTGCTCTTATTGATGCAGGCTGCAAATTGATTTCACAGCACGCTGACTCATGGGGTGCTCCCACTGCTTGCGAAGAGAAAAACATCCCCAACGTTTCTTACAACGGTTCAACTGAGGAAAAGGCTCCTAACACATTTATCATCGCTTCAAGAATCAACTGGGCTCCTTATTTCGAGTACATTATTGACTGCGTTCAGAACGACAAGGCTATTGATACCGACTGGACAGGCACACTCGCTACAGGCTCTGTTGAAATCACCGCTCTCGGTGCTGCTGCTGCAGAAGGCACACAGGACAAGCTTGATGAAGTAAAGAAGGGTCTTCAGGACGGCACAATCAAGGTATTTGACTGCTCTACATTCACAGTTGACGGTGAAGAATTAACATCATTTATCGCTGACGTTGACGATGCAGGCGACTACAAGCCCGAAACTGAGGTTGTTGAAACAGAAAACGGCATCACCTTCGTTAACGAAAGTGCAAAGCGTTCAGCTCCTTACTTCAACATGATCATTGATGGTATTACAGCTGTTACTGAATAATTTTATTCCGAAGTTATTCTCACTTAATTAAAGGGAAAGGCGAAGCGCAACAACTTCGCCTTTCTTAAATACCACTCTAAGGAGTTTCTTATGGAGAAGACTGTAGTTTTACAATTAAAAAACATCACTAAAAGATTCGGTTCCAAGGTCCTCGCAAACAATAATGTGAGCTTAGACGTTTATAAAGGAGAAATTCTCTCAATTCTCGGTGAAAACGGTTGTGGTAAAACAACACTTATGAATATGATAGCCGGTATTTACTATCCCGATTCCGGCAAAATTCTTATTAACGGCGAAGAGGTTATTATCCGCTCCCCTCGTGATGCCTTCGAGCATAAAATCGGTATGATTCATCAACATTTTAAGTTGATTGATATTTTTACTGCAGCACAGAATGTTGCATTAGGTATTGAAAACGAAAAATATAATCTTAAATCAGTAAATAACCGTATTAAAGAGATGGCTCAAAAATACGGATTCAATATAAATCTTGATAAAAAAATCTATGAAATGTCGGTTTCCGAAAAGCAGACTGTTGAAATCTTAAAGGTCTTATACAGAGGTGCCGATATTCTCATATTGGATGAACCCACTGCAGTTCTGACTCCACAAGAAATTAGAAGCTTATTCAATGTATTAAAGGCAATGAAGGATGACGGAAAGTCAATCATCATCATTACACACAAATTAAATGAGGTTATGGAAATTTCCGACAGAGTTACCGTTTTGCGTAAAGGCGAACACATCGCTACGGTAAACACTGCACAAACCTCTGAAAAAGAGCTTACAGAAATGATGGTTGGCGAAAAAATCGACCTTAACATCAATCGTACAGAGCCTGTTGACAGTAAATTGAGGCTTTCGGTTTCAGGCCTTACCGTGAAAAAGCCTGATGGCTACAAGGTTATTGATAATGTTTCCTTTGAAGCTTTTGGCGGTGAAATTCTCGGTATTGCGGGTATTGCCGGTAGCGGTCAAAAGGAGTTGCTCGAAGCTATTGCAGGTCTCAACAGCTATGATTCGGGCACATTGACCTATTACCATCCTAAAAAAGACAAGCCTGTTTCCTTCTATCACAAAACCTACAAACGCGTTTTGGAGCTTGCCCACGAAAACGCTTTTATGGACAACAACGGAAACGATATTGACTTTAAAAAGTTATCTAAAAAAGAAATCAAAAGGCTTGTTAACGACGAAAAAATACTGTTCAAGGAAGATGAGGTCATTGACTTAAAGGATAAATCTCCGAGAGAAATCCGTGAGCTCGGTATCAGGCTTTCCTTCGTTCCCGAGGACAGATTAGGTATGGGTCTTGTCGGCAGTATGGATATTGTGGATAATATGATGCTGCGCAGTTATCGGAAGGGCAAATCCTTATTCCTTAACAGAAAGATTCCCTCAGACCTTGCCGACAGAATTATAAGTGAATTAGAGGTCAACACCCCCGACTCACACACAGCAGTCAGAAAGCTCTCGGGCGGTAATGTTCAAAAAATTCTTGTCGGTCGTGAAATTGCTGCCTCACCTGCAATTTTAATGACCGCTTATCCCGTTCGCGGACTTGATATCAACTCCTCCTACACCATTTACAATCTGCTGAATGAACAAAAACAAAAAGGTGTTTCGGTTATTTTTGTGGGAGAGGATCTGGATGTGTTAATGGCACTCAGTGACAGAATACTTGTTTTGAGCGGCGGTAAAATTTCAGGCATTGTTGATGCCAGAACAACCACTAAGGACGAAATTGGTCTTCTTATGGTAAAATCCGATAAAAATGAGGTGACGGAATGAAAAAGAATAAAAGCAATTTAAAAGAACCCTTTGTCAGAATTGTTAAACGGGATAATATCAAATTACCGAAAATCATTCTGATTTATTCCATCGCTATTGTTGGTGGCTTGCTTTTAAGCGGATTTATTTCTGTTTTGTTCTCTGAAAAAGGCATTGGTGATTTCTTCCAATCATTATTCACAGGAGCCTTCGGAAGCGAACGCAAATTCTGGCTTTTGCTTCAGGATACCTCCCTCCTGCTCGGTACCTCAATGGCTTTACTGCCTGCATTTAAAATGAAATTCTGGAACCTTGGCGGTAACGGTCAGATTCTTGTCAGCTGCCTTTCAGCAATTGCCTATATGTTCTACCTTGGCGGTAAGGTAAGTGATTCTGTTATTATACTGCTTATGTTCTTCGCAAGTGTGATTGCAGGTGCTTTATGGGCAGTTATTCCCGCTATTTTCAAAGCAAAATTCAATACAAATGAATCTTTGTTCACTCTTATGATGAACTATATTGCTACAGGCCTCGTTTCCTTGTGTATCACAATCTGGGTAAAATCCGGCTCAGGTGTTCTGGCACCAATCGCTTACGGTAATATTCCTGAAATAGGCAACAAATATTTATTACCCATAATCCTGTTTGTATTAATTACAGTCTTTATGTACATATACCTTCGTTCAGCTAAGCACGGCTATGAAATTTCTGTTGTGGGTGAAAGCATCAATACTGCAAAATATGTGGGTATTAAGGTTGATAAGGTCATTATCAGAACAATGCTTCTTTCAGGTGCTATTGCAGGTCTTGTTGGCTTTATTCTTGCAGGCTCAATCAACCACACCATAAGTACAGCTTCAGCAAATAATATGGGCTTTACCGGTATTATGGCAACCTGGCTTGCTACATTTAATCCGTTGCTTATTATGCTTACAAGCTTTTTCATCACCTTTATTTCCAAAGGTATGGTTGAGGTCAGAAAAACCTTTATGTTTACAAATGATTCAATATCAAATATAGTTGTAGGTATTGTTTATTTTGCGGTTATTATCTGCTCTTTCTTTATTAACTATAAGCTTGTTTTCAGAAAAAAAGAAAAGGAGGAAATTAAGAAATGATTGTTACCTTCTTAATGAGTGCCATTGCAATCGGCACAGTTCTTCTTTTCGGCTGTATCGGCGAAACAATCACAGAAAAAGCCGGTCACTTAAACCTTGGTATTCCGGGAATTATGTGTACGGGTACCGTGGGCGGTTGTCTTTTTGTCAGTCTTTATATGAACAGCCTTGAAAACCCCGAAGGTGCATCTTGGATTTTATTGATACTCTCATCACTTTTCGGTGCATTCCTCTTCGCATCCCTCACAGGTGCAATCTATGCTGTTATTACGATCACTTTCCGTTGTAATCAGAATATTACAGGTCTTGCAATTACAATTTTCGGTAACGGTCTGACGCAGTTTTTAATGCACTCATATGTTGACAAAAGCAATTTTTCCGCTGCAGGTAAAATTATTGCTCAGAGCCTGCCCTTCACCGAGGGCTCTGATGGTGTGGTAAAAGTATTGTTTGGTCACGGCTTTTACGTATATTTTGCAATATTTATTGCATTGATTGCCACATTTATCTTTAACAGAACAAAGGTTGGCCTTAATCTTCGTGCAATCGGTGAAAACACTGCAACTGCAGATGCTATGGGTGTGAATATAACATTATACAAATATGTTGCCATTTTAGCCGGTAGCGGTATTGCAGGCTTTGGCGGTGTTTTCTACATTATGGACTATGTTAAGGGTAGCTGGGAAAACGCATCAACTATTGAAGCTTTCGGTTGGCTTGCCATAGCTCTTGTTATATTCACATTGTGGAAGCCAAATATCTCAATAATCGGTTCATATCTTTTCGGTGCGTTATATATTGCAGCCTTTGTTTTCGGAAACATTTCATTCTCAGAAAGAGAAGTCTTGAAAATGTTACCCTATGTAATTACAATTATCGTTTTAATTGTTACCAGCATGATGAATAAAAAAGAAAATCAGCCACCACAAAATCTCGGTCTTAACTATTTCAGAGAAGAAAGATAAAAAACAACACAGTTATTCGGAAATTTCTGAATAACTGTGTTATTTTTTATATTACAGGTAAAAATAGCAATATACTATAAATTCTTAAGGTGATTTTATGATTGCTGTTATTACTGCTATTGTTTCGGGCGCTCTGATGAGCATCCAAGGGGTTTTTAATGAGGGTGTGACTAAACAGACATCTATCTGGACATCCGCCTCATTTGTACAATTAACCGCCTTCCTTTTCTGCATAGCTGCTTGGTTTTTCACAGGTCGCGAAAGCTCCTTTGGTGCTCTTTTCAGAATTGAAAACAAATATATGCTTTTAGGCGGTATCCTTGGCGCCTTGATAACCTATACTGTTATTCGTAGCATGGCAGGTCTCGGTCCTGCTCAGGCGGTTATGATAATAGTTACCGCCCAGCTTGTTGTGGCATATTTAATTGAGCTTTTCGGTCTTTTTGGCGTAGAAAAGGTTGATTTCCAATGGCAGAAGCTTATAGGTGTTTTAATCTCCATAGGCGGTATATTGCTCTTCAAATGGGAGTTTAAATAAAAAGAGAAGCAATTGCACTTATGCAATTGCTTCTTACTTTTTACATTATATGTTTTTTATTGCTTCGGTTTCTTCAACAACGGGCTCTGTATATCTGAATTTAACACCGCTTTTGTTAAGATAGCTTGAATATTTTCCGTTCAACGCCCTGACAGTGTAAATATATGTTTCTCCGTCCTCAACATCCAAATCAATGAAGGATGTGGCATTTTTACCGGTTACGGTTGAAACCTTTTTCCACTCGCTCTTAGGTGTTTTGCGGTATATAGCGTAGGTTTTGGCTGCATCAATTTGACTGAAATTGATTACTGCACCCAATTCACTGTTTTCAATTGTAATATTAGCAGGCTTTTTAAGGAAAATTGTTTTAAGTCCGCTATTATCAAAACAACCCTTAACCTTGCCGTCATAAGCTCTTACAGTATATTTATAGGTTTCAGAGCATTTAACTGTTTTATCAGAATAGCTTGTTTTTTTACCGCCCTTGACTGTTGCTATGCGCTTCCATGAGCCCGACTCACCTTTGCGGTAGATATAATAGCCATCCGCAGATGAAACCTTGTTCCAATAAACCTTTACGCTTGATGTAAAATTCTTAACATCTGTAACCCTGGGAACACCTAAGCAGGTGATTTTTTTACCCGCATAATACTGGCTCACTTTTTTTCCGTCAACTGCTTTTACTCTGTAAGTATATTTTACACCGTTCTTTACATTTTCGTCAGTATAGCTCTTGGCTTTCTTTGTGGTTTTCACCTTTTTCCAGGAAGAGCTGCCTGCTTTTCTGTAAACATAATATTTATCTGCACCCTTAACAGAGCTCCATTCAACAATTATGCCGTCTGCTCCGTTATATACAGAAGTGATTTCAGGAACACCTACATCAGTCTTCTTGCCGTAAAGTCTTGGACCATCGTACATTCTTATAGAATACATTGTCCAGCTTTCGCCACCGCAATGGCTATAAGTATATGTAGTCTTTTTGCCATCGTGAGCATTATTATGAGCATAGTCGCGAGAATAGCCCTCACTATCTGCACCATTGCAGATAACAACGTGCTCTAAAGCACCACAATAATTGCATTTGTAGAAAATCGGGTCGCCCTTTTCAAGCTTGCCATCATTTGTTTCCATGCTCAGTCTTCCGCTTGTGCCGTTTGTAAGCGTTAATTTGTATGCTGTGCCATATTTACCCTTAAGCTCGTTATACAAAACAGTGCAACTATCACTATAAACATCCACATTGCCTGCCTGCAAGCATTCAGACACAAAAGCCGCACAAATATCGCCACCGTTATTCCAATTTTTTTCTGCATATTTAAGAGCCTTGGAAACGCTGTAATATTTATCTGCAGCCACTGAATTGACACTTGCAAAAGGAATAATTCCCACTGCAAATACAACCGCAAACACCAGAGAAAGTAAACGTTTTGTCATATTTTCTCTCCTAAAAGTTACAATTTGTAATCGAAAACGAGAAAAATTATACCATAATGTTTACGAATTGTCAAATTTATAAAAATATCGGCAAGCACAACTGCTTACCGATATAAATTTTATTCAACTATTTCGCTTGTTATTTCTGCCTGCTTTTCAGCTTTTTGTTTATCTCTTTCATTTTGAAGCATAGCTCTGATTTGCTCAGGCATTTTGAAGAAATCTTCCTTTTCAAGCCCCTCTGTTACAATGGGGGGCAGGAAGGTTACATAAACAGTACCCTTTGTAATATTCCCTGTTTCTTCAAGTCTTGCTCTTGAGCCTTCTATAAGCACGGGAACAACCTTTGCTCTGCTTTCCATAGCAATTTTCATTGCTCCGCCCTTGAACTCTCCCAATTTGCCGTCCTTACTACGAGTACCCTCGGGGAAAATAACAAGGCTACGACCTGATTTCACCATTTCAATAGCATCATGAAGAGAGGAACGAGAGCCGTTTTTCTTTTGTCTGTCAACAAAAACGCAATCAAGAACACTCATCCATTGCTTCAAGAAAGGGAACATACTCAATTCTTTTTTTGCAATAAACATCGGCATTGTGGGCGCATTGAGGAAAACTGCAGGAATATCAAACATACTCGCGTGGTTAGGAGTATAAATAATCGGTTCATTCTCTGGAACAAGCTCCTTGCCCTTTACAACAAAGTTAACCTCTGCCATATCAATCAAAGGCTCTAACCACTCTTTTACGTGCTTATCAACAAAGGGCTTATATTCTTTCCAATCCCCTTTTTTCTTCATTTCAAGAGCTGTTTTAAGCTCGGGGGTATAACCTAAAAGTGATGTTATAAATTTTATGTACCACTTGACTGTAAATGCGTTCATACATTAATCTCCTTAACATTTCTGACTTTTATTATTTTAACACACAACCGCAAAAATTCAAGTACCAATAAGAAAATACAACTTTTTTCTTGAAGCTGCATAAAAGGTATGATAAAATACTGATATACTGTATGGAAGGTGCATTTTATGAATTATAATTTTACAAGCCTTAATATTGAAGCAGTTGGCAAGGATGCCCTAAAAGCCGCAACCTATTTTGCTAAAGAAATAAAGAAACGAACAGGAAAATCTCTGCCCGTTTTTGAAAAGGCACCATCCTTCCCTAAAATGATTTTCAGAACTGACGAAGCCATTGAAAGCAAGGACTTTTTCAATATATATCAGACAGAGGGCGAGATTATCATTACCGCAAAAACCATTCGCGGTCTTATTTTCGGCTATTCTCTGTTTTTAAGAAAATGCACCTTTGAAAATGGAGTTATTACACTTATAAAAAACATTTCAGGCGACTATGCTCCACAAAAACAGATACGAGGTCATCAGGCAGGCTACCGCACAACCCCAAACACCTATGATGCCTGGACCTATGAGCAATATTTTCAATACTACCTGGATTTAATGGCTTTCGGCTCAAACACCATTGAGCACAACGGAACAAAGCCAAAAGAGAATTTCAGAAATGCTCTTATGAAATATGACCAGGAGGAATTTCTTGTAGAGGCTTCAAGACTTGCCGATATTGTTGATATGGATGTTTCCCTCTGGCACGCCAATAATGATTATGAAACTGAGGAAGAGGCACTTGAAATAAGAGAAAAGCTTTATTCGAGTATGCCACGACTCAACATCGTTTTCCCTCCCGGTGGTGACCCCGGTGAGCTTCCTGCGGATGTTTTTATTGACCGTTGCAGAAAAATACAAAGGGTGCTTACAAAACATCACCCCGAGGCAAAAATGCACCCATCTGCACAGGCACCCCATTCCATCAGAGATTGGGGCAGGGGCCTCTGTGAAATTCTTGAAAATGAGCCCGATGAAATTGATGCAGTTATTATGGGACCGAACCACGCCTTTCCGATTCACGAATTAAGAAAACGCATCCCCGAAAAATATCCTATGCGCTTTTATCCTGATATTACTCATAATGTCCGTTGCGAATACCCTGTTAATTTCCTTGAGGATGACTGGCACTACACTCTTGCCGCCACTCTTTCAAGAGAAAGCGTAAATCCGAGACCAACAGAATTGCGCACTCTTTATCGCATTTTCGCACCTTATACTATCGGAAGTGTCAGCTATTCCGAGGGTGTTCACGATGACCTTAACAAAGCGGTCTGGTCTGCTTTCGAGTGGGATTGCAACACAGATTTAAGAGAAGCTGTGCTTGATTACACCCGCTTTTTTATGTATGGTGCAGACCATGAAAAAATCACAGATTGCATTTTCCTTTTAGAAAAAAACTGGCAGGGTGCCCCCGAGGAAAACCCTTGTATTGATTTGTGCTACAGGATGTTCTGCGAGCTGCTCAAGGACTATCCCTCACTTTCTGAAAACTGGCGTTTCCTTCAATTATATTTCCGCGCCTGCTGTGACAAGCTTGTAAAAATGAGAAGAACTTTTGAATTAAAGCTCATAAAGGATGCTACGGAAGATTTGAAGCACCTCAATCTCTCAAGTGCTGTGGAAATTCTGAACACACCATTTAATTTCCAATATTCACTTTTAAGAAGTGAAATTGATACTCTGGCAGAAAAGCTCTTTGAGCTTATCGGCTTGCAATTGGATGTTGAGCATTATTGTGCAGATAGCTGGGAGAGAGGCGCAACCCTTGAGACCATTGACAATAATGTTACCGACAGAGCCTTCTTGTTAAGAAAAATCGAATATGCTCTCACTCTCAGAGAAGATGAAAAAAAGGCATATATAAACCGTCTTATGTCCTGCAGAAAAAGTGGTGATGGTGAAATCTATTACTCTGTTGCACTTCACGGACTTAACACCTTGGGTGTTCGTCAGGAAGGTGAATTCTATATGGATGTTTATGCTGATAAGCCTGTTTCAAAAGAGCTTTCAATGCCTATGGCTATGACAAAGCTTTATGACCATTTTTCCTTTAAAGCTAAGTTTGGCGGATTTAAAGCCGATAGAGACTACACTCTAAGAATTGCTTATCGTTCCGATATCAACCCCGAAATTAATGATCACCGCATTATTGCAAATGGCATAACTATTTATGAGGGTGCTCAATTCGGTGGCAGAAAAGACCCTGATTTTGACAGAGAAATGTTAGTCGAGGGCTTCGAAAGTGCTGAATACATTTTACCCAAAGAGGTATTAATTAACGGCACCTTAGAGCTGGAAATAAAAGAAGATATTGACGGTTTTAAGCTGTGTGAGTTCTGGATAAAACCGTTATAGTTCTTTAAAATCACAAACAAATAACAATTTTGTTGCCTTTTTCGACCGTTTTTGCAATGTTTTTATAATAAAATGTTGCAAAGAACGGTCTTTTTATGGTATTATGTGATTTGTATGGGTGGAAATTTGCTCTATAAGGAATGAATTGAATTTCACCCACTCTAAAATACCTCATAAGGTTAAGGTGGATGTATGATAAGAATCATTTGTGCAGAATGTAAAAACGCTTATCTCCAGAATAAAGACGGTAATTTAGTTTGCCCCTCCTGTGAAGCAACCTTTCCTCAGGAAAAGGAAAATCTTCTCTTGGGTGTGCAGTACTACAACGAAGAAAATTTAGCAGAAGCAGACAACTGTCTTATGAAATATATTGTAACAAACAGCTCAGAGCCTCTTTCTCTTTTTTACAAGGCTTTTTGCGATGCAAGAAATTTTGATGAAGATACTGTCACTCTTCAGGATACATACAAAAAAATAATCAATGCCTTTGATGATGCATCCGATGAAGCTTTTCCCAAGCTCATTGCAATTGCAAATGACGAAATGGGAAAAATCGAAAAGCTTCTTACCGAAAACCATATAAGACTTTTTGCAGATGCGGATGCAGAAAAAATCAAAAAGCAGGTTGAGGTTATTCTCAATATTCAGAATCAGGCAAAAACCTTCAGAGATGCGCTTTCTGCTCTTGTTGCAAACTTCAATGAGCGCTCCCCCCGTAAGATTTCTGCTAAATTCTCTGACTGCTTCTTTGTTGAAAATGATATAGCTGCAGAGGTAGGAGAAATCAAATACCGGAAAATCTGTGATAACGTTGCTTCTCACACAGTGTTCACAGGCATCCTCACAAATGACATTAAAAATCTCGAAATATATTTGCGTTGCATTGTTATGTTCTTCCAGAAGAGCTATGACAAATACAAATTTCTTTTAGAGCAGTCCGAAAAATTCACAAAGCTTGCAGAGTTATTGGAAATCGGTCAATATAACACTCTTAAAGGCACAGGTGCCGTTGCAGACAAGCTCAAAAGCATTTCCTATGAATTCCTTCAGGAAAGCTACAAGGAGCATTTTGATGAGCAAATTGAAATGCAGACCGAAACTGTGATTGTTATTGAGCCCGAGGTAATTGAAGAGCCTGAAGTAATTGAGGAAGCATCTGCAGAAGATACTACCGAAGAAACAGAAGAAGTTATCAAAGAAGCTGCTGAAGCAGGAGAGGGTGCTGAAGATTCAACAGAAGAGACTGCTGATGAAATAGTTGAAGCAGAGGAAGCCGAAGCTACCGAAGCAGATAACACAACTGAAAAGGTAATTGAAGAAAACACATCAGATGAAGATATTATTGAGATTGAAATTGACGAAGCTGCAGATGAAGCTGCAGAAGAAATCGAAGAAATATCTTCCGTTGAAGTGGTAGTTGAAGAAATTTCATCAGAAGAAGCTTCTGATGAAGAGGTTGAAGAAACCGTTGAAGCAGTAATCGAAGAGGATGCTATTATTGAAATCCCTGTTGAACAAGCAGGAGCAGTTGCAGATGCAGTTGAAATTCCTCAGGAAGAAAACGATGAACCCATTATAGTTGAAGAGGTAATTCTTGACGACGGCGAAGCTCCCGAGGAAGCTGCTACTGACAACGAAGATAAAAAGGATGCAACAAGCAAACCTAAAAAGAAGAAAGGGCACAAGGGACTTATTCTTGTAATACTTCTTCTTGTCCTTGCAGGCATATTTGCCGGTTACAAATATGCTCCCGATTTAATCAACAGCTACAAATACGATAAAGCAATTTTCCTTATAGAAAACGAAAATTATGCAGAAGCAATTACCGCATTCAAGGCGTTGGGCGATTATTCCGACAGTAAGGAAAAGGTAACAGAATGCGAATACAACCAAGCCCTGAAGCTTGAAGAAAATGGTGAATTTGCAGAAGCAAAGCTTATTTTCGAGGCTCTTGATAATTATGCAGATTCAAAAACAAGAGCTCAGGCTTGTGCATACAGTGAAGCAAAGCAAACTCTTGAAAACAAGAAATTCAAACAGGCTTCAAAGCTCTTTAAAGAATTAAACGATTACGGCGACAGTAAAGAAATGGTTAAGGAATGCTCTTACAGGCAAGCCCTTTCATTAATGGAAGAAAAGGATTATAAGAGTGCAATTGAAATTCTTACCACCATAAGAAAATACTCAGACTCCAAGGATAAAATCCTTGAAGCAAAATATATGTATGTTACAGATAATTTTGACAAAAAGAATAAAACCACTGTCAAATATCTTAACGAGCTTACAACCGCTGAATATCGCAATAGTGCCGATTTAAGACAAGAGCTTTTAGGCTCCTCTCAGGTAATGTCTGAAGATATCAAGGCCTTTGTAAACTATGGCTCAGCAGACCTTGAAACCTCACTTACACAGCTTGATAATACAAAGCCGATTTATTTCCACGTTGTTGTAGGCGATAAAGCACTTTACGGTCAGACCCTCACTTTAAAATACACTACTGCATTCGGTTACAGTCAAAGAAAGACAGTAACACTTTCGGAAAGCAACAATACCGCAGTGATGTCCTATCCCTCAACCCAACATAAAAACTACACAGTTGAATTTGAGCTTTTAGATTCAGCAGGCAAAAAGCTTGCGGGTCAGCAAATAAGCTTCTAAATTATAAAAACCACTCAACACAACAAGTGCTGAGTGGTTTTTCTTAGTCTGCCATTCTTGATACGCCTTCAGATACATCCGTCACCATATCCGAAACACCCTCGGAAACATCGGTAACGATGTCACCTAAAACACCGTTTTCGTCTTCTTCAGACTCATCTGTTACCATACCGGGATTCATAGTTGTTGTTATATTATCTGATGTTGTGGGATTGGTAGTTGTGGTTGTATTATTATCCTCACCGCAACCGCTGAACACAAATGCCATACAGCCAATAATCAGAGCAACTGCAACAACTGTAAAAAGCTTTTTCATATATTCACACCCTTTCCGGAGATAAATAAATTTCTTATAGCTCCTATATAATTATTCCACATTTCCTCTTTTATATTCTTGCCGGCTTATTTTGTAAGAACTCCGCCATCACTATATAAAAGGATGAGAATATCTTTTTCTTCACCTGTTACAGGGTCGATATAAACAAGAATTTCCTGTCCGTCATCTGCTTTGCAACGGTATTCATAAACATAATTTTCCGTCTCGTAATCGGTTGGAATAAAAGCCTTTTTATTAGCTAAAATTTTCAAATCATCTTTTAAAAGCTTCCCCGCAGAACGCAAATCATATTTAGTATTATCGGGCACCCTTCTCACCTTGTGATTCATAATATAACCCGTTGCATCAAAGCCTAAAATTTCACCGTTATCAAGAGCAACACTGACTTTTATAAGATCGGTGTAATAGGTTATACCGTCTTCATAATACGAATAATTTATAGTGCAAACTCCGTCAACAGTTGAATAATAGCTTTCTTTTACCTTGGTATAGCCCTTTTCACCTAAAAATGAAGTAGCCTTTCTTATAGCATCCTCAGCAGTAATTTTGCTTTCGCCTGCATAACGGGATTTAAGCATATAAGAAACCAACCCCCCTTTTTGAGTAACGGAAATTGTTGTATCTCCGTTGTAAAAGGTGTAGGTGCTTAGATTACTGTCCGTTTTGTTTAAAAAGTAAATATCTTCCGTTCTTACTCCCATAAATTTTGCGGCTTTTTCCTGTGCTTTATCCTGTGTTACCTCTTTAAGATTTTCCACAAGCTCAGATTTTTTTGAATTGATATGGTCAGAAAATGGTCCGTCATAAATCAGTGTGGGGTAATCCTCAAGGGCTTGATTTGCATCATTAAGCTCTGTTGCAAGATAAAGCTTCTCGTCCCCCTCACTCTGAAGAGTTGATTTCACCTCTTCAAAATTAAGTCCGCCGTTTTCTTCCTCTTCAATAAGATAATTTATTGTGTTGGAAAGCTTCTCTGAATATACCTTTAATTTTTTCAGATTTTCGGTTTCCTCCTCTGAAAGCCTTTCTCCTGATGCAAGCTTTTCGTTAAGAGAAAGTGTATATTCCCCTACCTGCGACAAAAACTTATAAACACCCGATATCTCGGTATTGCCGTCTGTTATTTCTGAAAGACTTTCCTTTGCGGAAGAGCTTGAACGCCAAAGCTTTGATGCCACATCCGAAAGCATAGCAGAGCTTGAGGAATACATACATTTCTGAAGATTGATATCAATATCATCCATATATGTTCCAAGCTGGGTCAACGCCCTTTCACGAGAAGCCTGAACATCTCGCCTGATTACCGCAAGCTTATACATATTCATACCGCCCCAGACTCCGAGAGCAACCACAACGGCGGTAAGAAAACTCACAATTCGCACTAAATTTCGTCGTTTTTTTATCATATATTTACACCTCTTCAAGTAGTCATTTTAATTTTTCTCGAAACTTAACAAATTATTCAAGAAATTTACAATAAAAGTTCACTCAAGGCATTTACAAAAATGTTATTTATATTGTATAATAAGATGATTATATATAGATAATGGGAAAATATTGAAAGGAAGGATTGCTTTTGGTTGCTTATTTTGATAACAGTGCCACAACAAAGCCCTGCAAAGAGGCAATAAATGCGGCAAAAAAAGCTATTGAAGAATGTTGGGGCAATCCATCATCCCTTCATCAATTGGGTCTTGAGGCTTCCGATGATCTAAAAAAAGCTCGAAAGCAGGTGTCCCGCCTCTTAGGAGTAAATGAAAGCAATTTCTTCTTCGCCTCCTCGGGCACAACGGCTAACAACACTGCAATTTTCGGCACTTATGAAAAGCTCAGAAGAGAAGGCAACAGAATTGTTACCACCGCCATTGAGCATCCAAGCGTGCTTGAGCCTGTTAAAAGGCTTGAAGCTATGGGCTGTGAGGTTATCCGCCTTACCCCCGATGAAAACGGAAAAATCCGTGAAGAAGATTTATTTGAAAGTATAAATCAGAATACAGTTCTCGTTTCCTGCATGGCAGTCAATAATGAGGTTGGCTCAGTTCTTCCTGTTAATCGTATAAGAACCGCAGTAAAACGAGCAGGTGCTCCCGCAGTTATTCATTCAGACTGTGTTCAGGCACTTTCCAAAATTGCAGTAAATCCAAAAACTATTGATGCAGATATTTTTACCGTAAGCGGCCATAAAATTCACTCTTTAAAAGGCGTTGGCGGAATTTATTTAAAATCAAAAGGCATAATAAAACCCTATATTCTCGGTGGTGGTCAGGAACAGAACATTCACTCCGGAACAGAAGCCACTCCTGCGATTATGTCCTTCGGTGCGGCGGCAGAAGATGCTTTGAATATTTCTGCCAATAGTGAATATGTAAAAAAACTTAAAGCCCGTTTAGTTGATAGCATAATTGATATTCCTTGTGTGAAAATCAATTCACCCGAAGATGCAATTCCCTATATTTTAAATATTTCGATTTTAGGATTGCCCAGTCAACCCATTGTAAACTTTATGAGTGAAAAGGGTATTTACATCTCTGCAGGTTCCGCTTGTAAAATGGGTCACAGAAGCCCGGTTTTAACGGCTATGGGACTTTCACCCGAAAGAATAGACAGTGCTGTAAGAATCAGTCTTTCACGATTCAATACAGAAGAAGAAATTGATTATCTGATAAACGCAATAAAAGAAGCCGCAACGAAATACGGCAAAAAACAAAGATAAGGAATCACACAAAATGAAAGAGATTATTCTTATAAAAGATGGTGAGCTTGCTCTTAAAGGACTTAATCGTTCCTCTTTCGAGTCAATGCTTATGAAAAATATTAAAAGAAGAATTCATCAATTCGGTGCGTTTCAGTTGAAAAATTCTCAATCTACAATTACTGTTACTCCCCTTGATGAGAATGCTGATTTAGATGCAGCGGCAGATGAAATTTCAAGAGTGTTCGGTATTTCAGCTTATTCAAGAGCCGCAGTTTCAGAAAAAGATATTGATAAAATCCTTGAAATTGCCCCCGAGTATCTGAAAGACCAGTTAGAAAACGCTAAAACCTTCAAGGTTGAAGCAAAGCGTTCTGATAAAAGCTTCCCTTATAATTCCCCCGAAATTTCTGCTATGGTTGGCGGAAAGCTTCTTGAAAGCTTTCCTCATCTTAAGGTTGATGTAAAAAATCCTGATATCAGAGTTACGGTTGAAATTCGTGACCAGGCATATATTCGCGGAAATCAGCTTAAAGGTGCAGGCGGTATGCCCGTTGGCTCCTCAGGCAGAGCAATGCTTCTCATTTCAGGAGGTATCGACAGTCCCGTTGCCGCATATATGATGGCAAAGCGTGGCCTTGAGCTTGTGGGAATTCACTTTGCTTCTCCCCCCTATACATCTCCTCGTTCCGAGCAGAAGGTTCACGACTTACTCTCAAGGGTTGCTCGTTATAGCGGAAGAATCTGGCTTCATACAGTTCCCTTCACTGAAATACAAGAGCTTATCCGTGAAAATTGCCCTGAAGAATATTTCACAATTATTATGCGCCGTTTTATGATGCGTATTGCTTGTATGTTAGCAGAAAAAACCGATTGTCACGCTCTTATTACAGGTGAAAGCGTTGCTCAGGTTGCAAGCCAGACAACTCTTGCCCTCGGTTGCACCGATGCGGTTGCAACTCAACCTGTTTTCCGTCCCTGTATTGGTATGGACAAGGAAGAAATTATTACAATTTCAAGAAAAATCGAAACCTTTGATATATCCATTCAACCCTTTGAGGATTGCTGCACAGTATTTACTCCCAAGCATCCCAAAACCCGTCCTCAGCTTAAGGATGTGGAAGAGGCAGAAAAGGCTTTGGATATTGAAGCACTTTGCCAAAGAGCAGTTGATGGTATTCAAAGAATTGCAATTACCTCTGATGGTGTAGAAAATGACAGAGCTTGATTTAATTAACCTTGCCGAAAAGGCAGTCGAAAATTTAAAATTAAAAAACAAAACACTTGCTCTTGCAGAATCCTGCACGGGTGGTTGGGTAAGCAAGCTTATAACTGATGTAAGCGGTGCTTCTGCCGTTTATGAGGGTGGCGTTTGCTCTTATTCCAATCAGGTTAAAATGAATGTTTTGGGGGTTAAAGAAGAAACCCTGATTTCTTACGGAGCAGTAAGCGAGCAGGTTGCAATCCAGATGGCAGAGGGCGTTAAAAAAGCGCTTAAGAGCCATATCGGAATAGGAATAACAGGTATTGCAGGACCGCTTTCTGATAACACTGCAAAGCCAGTTGGTCTTATTTATGTTGCAATTGCAGATGAAAGCAAAACAATCTGCAAGGAACTAAGAAACAATTTCACAGAAAATATAAGATTACAAAACAGAATGTCTGCCGCAGAAACGGCATTGACTCTTTTGGGTGATATATAATGAAGAAAAACAAAAAAGAAGCTGTTTCCTCTTCACCCTATATGTATTTTACAAGGGCTGAAGAAACAGTTTACAGAGCTGATGAAACCCAGAAGCAAGAAGTGATAAAAAAAATAAAGCGCAGAAGAGCGAAAAAACGCGCTTTAAGTGTTATCAGCTTTATTCTTGCTTTCACGGTACTCATTTCAGGCTTTTATGTAGGCAAAAAGGGTATTGAAAAATTCCTTGTACTTCGTCAGGAGGAGCAGACCCACAATAGTGCTCTTATTCCTGATGACATCAAGAAAAAATTAGAAAATATGTCAGAGGAAGAAAAGTGGGCATATCTTTACGAGCAATATCCGGAGCTTATTGATGTTAAATTCCCTGCAGGCATCCTTACTGATTATGCACTTTATTACGCCAAAAATCCGCAGACGGTAGGCTACCTTAAAATTGACGGAACTAAAATTGACACTCCCGTTGTTCAGGCAGACAATGATAAATATTATCTTCGCCACGACTTTAACGGTAATTCCACAAGCTACGGCGCAGTTTTTGCCACCTACAAAGCAAATTTCAAGCCCTTTGACAGAAACACTCTTCTCTATGGTCACAATATGTTTGACGGTGAAAGATTCGCAGCCCTTGCCAACTATAAAAGCATAGAATATTTCAAAAAACATCCCGTCATTCATTTTGATACCTTGTTTGAAAAGCACGATTGGAAGGTTTATGCGGTCATTCTCACAAACGGCTCAACCAAAACCAACGATGGTTATTTCTTTGATTTCACCTTTGATAATTGCTCAGACGCCTGCTTTGAGGAATATATACAGGAAATCGATAAGCGAAAGCTTTATGAAACAGGAGTTGATTTACTCCCCACCGATAAGCTCATCACCCTTTGCACCTGCACCTATGAGTTTGACGATGCAAGGCTTATTGTAATTGCAAGAATGGTGCGTGATGGTGAATCCTCTGAAGTTAACACAAAGTTAGCGGATTTCAAATCCACCCCCGTAAAATACCCTGAAATGTTTTACGATAGCCCCAAGGATAATCCCTATAAGGATGACCCTAAATTTTATTTGTATTAAATAATCCAACAAACAATCCCTATGAGGTGTGAATATGAAAATCAAAGCATTTTCTCTTGAACAAAACGGCTTTTCGCTTGCAACAGTCAAGCAGGAGGTTGTAACAAAGCTTAACGAAAGCGGAGTTTATTTTGAAGGCTTTTCAGATGTAAATGAGCTTTTTAAGGAAATTTCTGCTGCTCTTGAAAACACTCAGGCAATTTTAATCGGTGTTGAGCAGGATTCTTATCTGAAATTCAAGCCTGTTTTGATAAAGGCATTCAATTTCACTCCCGCTTACAGTGAAAAAATTGAATCTGCAATAGGAAGCGCAATTTTAGATGAAAAAGTACTCAAGGCTCATACCTTGGTACCCAACGAGTGTATTGAGCTCATTTCACCTGACGGACTTTACAGCTCCTTCTATGTAAAATCTGCTGACCAATACATAGTTGTTTTCCCCTTGATTGAGGAAAGCATAGGTGATGTGCTTTTAAACTCAGGCTTACCCTTCTTCAAAGCACCTGAAAGAAAGTTCAAGGTGTATGAAGATATTATGGATGAGGAAAAAGCTTCTCCTAAAGCAGAAAGCATCGTTTCAAAGCTTGTAAAAAACGATTTGAAGCTTGCAATCCCCTCAACTCCTGCCGCAAAGGTGCTTAAAGAGGATATACGCTCTTGCCCTAATTATGAAAACAACGTGTATTTTACACCTTATGTAAATGACACAGGTGCTGAAGACCCTAAAGAATATGCTGCTCAGCTTGCAAAAGGCTCAATGGATCTGAGAAATGCGGATATAGGTGCAACGGTTTCAAATATCTTCCGCGAGAAAAAAGGCGATACAATTGTAAACTACTATTCATTCATCAGCGTAGCAACTGAAGATAAAATAGTTGTTAAAAAGCTTTTTGCAAATGTTGGCGAAGAGGTTGATAACCTTATCATTGAAGCAACAAACGAGCTTTATTCAATGATTGATAAATATGCAGACGAGGTTCTTTTCAAAAGAAACGCAACTGAGGAAGAAAAAGCAAAATATGAGCAGGCTCTGATAGAGGCTGAATTTGAAGCAGACAAAAGGCCTGCTGCATCCATCGGAAAAAAGGGTACAATTGCTGCTATAATAGCATTGGTAATAGCTGTTGTTGTATGTGTAATTTTAGGCTTTAAATTCAGTGGATATTTTGTAACCCCTTCTGATGCACCCGAAAAAGAATCAATTCAGGCAGGTGGTACTACATCCGCAGATACCACACCATCCACCACATTAGGCGTTATTCCTGCTCTTACCGAGAAGGAAACCACCACAAAGAAATCCGAAATTACCGAGCTTACCTCCGAGGAGGAAAGCTTAACATCAATTTTCGATGTTCCTGCAACATCTCAGCTCACTCCCGTTCCTGAAACTAACAGACCTGTGATTAACTACACACCTAATACCAACACAGCACCTGTTACAACAACACAACCACAAACAACAGAACAAACAACAAAAGAAGAAACAACAAAAAAACCTAAGCCCACAAAACCGGAAACCACAATAGATATTGGTGCCGAATGGTAATTATTTATAAGGAGAGATAGGAAATGGCAGTACTTGTTACAGGCGGTTCAGGCTATATCGGTTCTCATACCGCTATTGAATTACTTAATGCAGGAAAAGAAATTGTTGTTCTTGATAATTTTTACAACAGTTGCCCCAAGGTTCTTGACAGAATCAAGGAGCTTTCAGGCAAGGATTTTGCATTTGAAGAATGTGATATCAGAGATGCAGACGGCTTAAGAAGGGTTTTTGAAAAGCACAATATTGATTCTGTTATTCACTTTGCAGGACTTAAGGCAGTTGGTGAATCCTGCCAGAAGCCATTGCTTTATTACGATAACAATATCAGTGGTACAGTTACTCTTTGTCAGGTTATGGCAGAATACGGCTGTAAAAAAATAGTTTTCAGCTCTTCTGCAACTGTTTATGGTGAGCACAATGTTTCCCCTCTTAACGAAACAATGAAAACAGGCGGAACAACTAACCCCTACGGCACAACAAAGCATTTCATTGAACAGATTCTTACAGATACCGCAAAAGCAGACAGTGAGTGGAGCGTTTGTCTTTTAAGATATTTCAATCCCATCGGTGCTCACGAGAGCGGCAGAATCGGTGAAAGCCCCAACGGAATCCCCAACAACCTTATGCCCTACATAACTCAGGTTGCAGAGGGCAAGCGTGAATTCTTAAGCATTTACGGCAACGATTATGACACAGTTGACGGCACAGGCGTAAGAGATTACATTCACGTTGTTGACCTTGCAAAGGGTCACCTTAAAGCCCTTGAAAAAATCGAAAAGGAAAACGATACCTTTGTTTATAACCTTGGCACAGGCACAGGCTACAGTGTTCTTCAGGTTGTTGAGGCTTTCGAAAAAGCATCGGGCGTAAAGGTTCCCTATAAAATTGTTGACCGCCGTCCCGGTGACCTTGCAACCTGCTATTCTGACCCCTCAAAAGCAGAAAAAGAGCTTGGTTGGAAGGCAGAAAAAGGCATTGACGAAATGTGTGCCGATTCTTACAGATGGCAGCACAATAATCCCAACGGCTACGAGGACTGATATTTTTTGCAATTTGTTCCCTATAATTCGCGAGATATAAGACACAAATCAATATTCGGTAGCATAGCCTCAAATGAAAATTTGAGGCTTTGTGTTCTTATGCCCCGTTCCTTTTCTTGCCGAAGGGTTACTCTTGTTATTCACAAGGATTCGGGCGAGAATCAGTACCGTGATTTATTCTGGTGCGGTATGAACGGAGAAAGCGAAGAGTGGTGGGACATTAATATTACTCTTGATACAGGACTATATTTTTATCATTTCACCTATGAAACACCCTTTGGAAGAGGTAATATTTTTCTTCATTCCGCAGGCTGCGGTGAAATTTCACCTGATGGCAAGGAATGGCAATTAACAGTATATGATAAAAATTATAAAACACCCCAATGGATTAAGGGTGGAATAATGTATCAGATTTTTCCTGACCGCTTCTATAAGGGAAAAGGGAATATAAAAAACGTTCCACAGGACAGAATAATCCACGAAAACACAAGTGATGTTCCCGTGTGGAAGCCTGATGAGCACGGCAAAATCCGCAACAATGACTATTATGGGGGTAACCTTAAGGGAATTGAAGAAAAGCTCCCCTATATTGCCTCATTAGGTGTTAATGTAATATACCTAAACCCTATTTTTGAGGCACATTCAAACCATCGCTACAATACTGCGGATTACAGTAAAATAGATTCCCTCTTAGGTGATGAAAAGGATTTCAAAGCGCTTTGTAAAAAAGCAGACGAATATGGCATAAAAATCATTCTTGACGGAGTTTTCAGTCACACGGGCTCGGACAGTATTTATTTCAACCGAGAGCAAAGATATGCTTCAATTGGAGCATATAACAGCAATGAAAGTCTTTACAAGGATTGGTTTACATTTGAAGAAAACGGCAAATACAAAAGCTGGTGGGGAATTGATACACTCCCTGAAACAAATGAAGAAAACGATAGCTTTATAGAATATATCTCAGGCAAAAACGGAATTGCAGAAAAATGGCTTGAATGCGGTGCTTACGGCTACCGCCTTGATGTAGCAGATGAATTACCTGATAAATTCCTTGACAATTTCTGCAAAAGCGTAAAAAAGCTTAACGAGGATTATGTTGTTATCGGTGAGGTATGGGAGGATGCCACCAACAAAATCAGTCACGGCGGAAGAAGAAAATATCTTTTAGGTGAACAGCTTGATTCCGTTATGAATTATCCCTTTGCAAATGCAATTCTCACCTTTATGCGCTATGGAGTTGCAGAAAGCTTTATGGAATCCGTTGTAAGCATCTGCGAGAATTACCCAAAAACCGCTCTTGATTGCCTTATGAATCACATCGGCACTCACGATACTGCAAGAATTCTCACAAGTCTTATATACGATTCCATTGAACACAAACCGAGGAATATTCAGGTTGATTGCAGATTGAATGAAGAGGAATACAATAAAGCAAAAGAGCTTTTAAAGTGCGCAACAGTTCTTCAATACACCCTCCCCGGCTTTCCATCAATATATTATGGTGATGAAGCAGGTGTTCAGGGTGGCGGCGACCCCTTTAACCGTTCCTTCTTCCCCTGGGGCGCAGAGGACAGCCATATCACAGAATGGTACAGGAAGTTAGGTAAGGTGCGAAATGGTCTCAGATGCCTTAAAAACGGCACCTTTAAGCCATATTCTGCTATGCTTTCCTGCGTTGCTTACACAAGAGAATGCGAAGGCGAAAAAATAATAGTAATTGCCAACCGCAACTACCACGAAATTGATTATTATTTACCTGATGAATTCAAGTATAAAGAAGAATTATTATATAGTGCACAGGTTACAGATTTTGTAAAAATCCCTGCCAACAGTGCGGTAATTATAAAAAGCAACTGATTTTCGATAAAATCAGTTGCTTTTTAGTTGCCGGTAACCAGGTGCCAGATGCCAGAGCTTCGCAAGGAGTAAATATAAAAAAATAAAGTTGCTGTATGTGGTATCTATATAATGCTATGCACAGCACCCAAAACCTGCTACTCTCAATTTCCCGCTTTCAACTTAATACGCACTGCAATAAAGCTCGCCCTCTTGAACATCAATTCCTTTGACTGCCATAAGCTCGGAAACTGTTACAAGCTGATAACCGTTTTTAATAAGCCAGGGAACAATTTCTTCCGTTGCATTCCCTGTTGAACCGTAAAGGTCGTGCATAAGAACAATTGACCCATCGCGGACATTGTTTTTAATTGAGGTAACAACAGAGCTTGAGTTTCTGTATTTCCAATCAAGAGTATCAACTGACCAATTAAACATAGGATATCCTACATTTTCTCTGACGGTTGAATTCACTGAACCACCGGGAGTACGCACTATCTTCGGAGCTTGTCCTGTAATATTTTTAACAGCGTTATTGGTATCTGCGATTTCAGACTTGATTGTTGAAGCACCAACAGATGTAAGAATCGTATGGTTATATGAATGGTTTCCAATTTCACAACCTAAGCTAAACTCACGCTTGATGCAGTCCTTATAGGTTGAAACTCTCGACCCTACAACAAAAAACGTGGCTCTTGAATTATGCTCTTCAAGTACATCAAGAATCTGATTC
>JAZMZY010000034.1:0-35008 GCA_045586265.1 Acutalibacteraceae bacterium | reverse complement strand
TACGGGGCTTTGTATGGGCGTTATTCAGATGCTTTTCGGTATGGGGAATTTTGCTTATGTAAGCGGAATTGTTGCTTATCTCATATTGATTTTTGCAGACTACATAATCGCTTTCGGTGCTTTGGGCTTTGGGGGTATGTTCAAAAACAAAATCAAAAATCCCGTTTCAGCTATTGCTTTGGGTGGTGCAGTTGTTTCTGTAATAAGATTTATCTGCCATTTTGTAAGCGGTGTCACAATCTGGGGCGATTATGCAGACGGCGCTCAGGCGGTCTGGGAATATTCGCTTACATATAACGCAGGTTATATGGTGCCCGAGCTTATAATAACCGTGGTTGGTTGTGTGGTTCTTGCTTCAATATTTGATTTATCATCAAAAGAAATGAAGATAAAAAGACATAAAAAGCCCTGAAAATAAACTGAAAAGTTAATATTTTGTGAACCTCCTCGTTAATTTCTGTTTTTATTTGAATTTTGCCGTAAATGGTGATACAATGTAAACAGATTTGTAATGAGGAGGTTTTTCCTTGGATAACAAAAAAGATTTGAGTTTATCTGATGATGAATTATCTGCAGTTGCGGATAAAATTGCTGTAACAGAAGATGAATTTTCAAGCGCAGTAGATAAATCACAGGACTATTCCGATAAAGCTCTTAATGATGAGCTTGAGCGCCTTGCAGATACCTTTAAGCAAGAATTAAAAAAGGCGCAAGCTATGACTGAAGAAGAGCTTATAAAAAGCGGAATAATTATTCAACAATATGAAGATGAGGATGGTATAATTCCCGAGGAAGAGCTTTGCCAATGCTGTGGGGAACACCGCCGAGATAAAAGCTATGGCGAGAATTATGAATATTGCAGAAAATGCCGGGAGGCAATGCGTAATTACCCTTTGAATATATCGGGTATTATTGTTTTAGCAGCAATGGTGTTTATTGCAGTAGTTTCTGTTTTCAATTTCGCTTCTGATTTCAGTGTGTACAATACTGTTCGCAAGGCGGATGAATATCTTTCTCAGAATAAAATGTATTCTGCACTTGATTTATATGACGAAGCTATTACAACCTTGAATTCTGCAGATATTGTACCGAAAAAGCTTTATCTCAAAACCGCAGAAATAGTATATGATACTATGCCGGAGGCAATGTATTCTTTTGAGGATGTCAGCTACCGTTTAGAAAGTGCGCTTTCAGATTTTGAAATGAAGCTGCCCATATATTCAGGCTATAACTCTCTTAATAAAGAGGTTCTTACAATGCTTGGTACTATCAACGAATTTTATACCATAGTGAACAGTGAAGAGTTTGCAGACCACGATATTAAGAATGATGAGCAATATGAGGAGTTAATGACTGAAATAGGCTCTATAATAGATAAAGAGGTTTCAGTTACATATAGTGATAAAACAATTGAATTGGTGCCTGCAGATGAGGCGATTGTAAGATTTTGTCAGTATATGTTAGCTTATTCTGCCGGAAAATATGATGATTCATACCAATATATGAATGCCGTTTATGAATTGGCACCCTCTCGTTTGTGGCTTTATGCTTATGAAATGGGAATAACTGAGCTTCAGAAGGGCAATATCGAAAAGGCAGAAGCCTTTGCAAACGCCTTATACAATAACAACAAAGATTTGCAGGATGGCTATGTTCTTTATTCATCAATTGAGCGAATGAAGGGTAATCCCCAAAAAGCAGTTGAATGGGCGGACGATGGTATAGCAGAAATTTCCGAAAATGCTGAGCTTTACAGATTAAAGGCTATGGCACTTGCTTCCAAAGGCGATTTTGAGGAGGCTAAAAATGCCGTGGATAAAGGTCTGGCATTGCAAAAATACAGCTACATATATATGGTATCTCTGGTTATTGAAAACGAATTAGGTAATAAGGAACGTGTTGAAGAAATCCAGAAGGATATGGAAAACGCAGAATTGGAAATTTCTGATAAAACAAAGAAATATCTTAAGGGTAAAATTACCGCAAAGGAAATGTTTACGGAAGGAACAGGTGATGTAGAATGACAAATTTATATGTAGCCACCCGTGTTCTTACTGTTTTCGGCACAATTATGCGAGCATTCTGGGAGCAGGTAGCTTGCAGAATCTGCGGAATTCCCGTTGAAGATGCAAGAGGCTTCAAGGTGTCTGAGCTTTGTGGTCATATTGAGCACGAGCTTATAACAAGCAAGAAACATTCTTTTCTTGTTTGCTGGCTTCCCTTCACAATGAATTTTATTTTAAGTTGTTGCTTTCTTTTGAGTGGTGCATACCGCGTTGTTTATATCGGCGATGTTAAAACAATAGCCTCATGGGTGTTTTTGTGGTTAGGTATTTCCTTTGCGGCAAACTGTGTACCCTCCTTTGAGGATGTTCTCTCCTTTAAAGACAATTTTTATAATCCCGAAACCAAAACCATTGTTAAAATTATTATGGCACCATTTTTTGCAGCCATTTATGGCTTTGGTTTTTTGGAGAGATATTCAGTTACATTTGTAATTTCCGTTGTTTTTGCAATTGTGTTTCCGCAGATTGCAAACATTTTCTTCCCTGTTGTAACAACAATATCACAGATGTTGGGTTGATGATTCAGATATGAAAAAAGTGTTGAAAACCGCACCTGCAGTTTTTGCAGTAGGTGAAAATTATCAGATTATGGTTCCCGTTTCCTGCGAAACTGTTATGTGGGTTAAGGTGGGGGACAAATGCTTCTATGATGAGTCAAACGGAATTTTGCGCTCTGCAAAAAGAATACACAGAATGCTTGTTCCTTGCGAAATTCTTGATAAAGAAGGCAGGTACACAATCTGTTATCGGAAGGTAATAAAAAGAAAAGCGTATTTTTCATTCACTTATTCCGTCGAAGAGGAAGAGTTTTCATTCAGATGTGTCAGGGGCGAGCAGGTCAGAGCGTATCATATTGCAGATGCTCATAATATGATTGCTGAGCCTGTCAGGTGTGCAGAAAAATTCCGTGAGGAAATCGGTGGAATAGATTTTCTTATTCTTAACGGAGATGTGCCTGAGGATAGTGACAATATTAAGAATTTTGATACTATCTACGAAATAGTTTCTCAGATAACCAAGGGTGAAATTCCCGCGATTTTTTCAAGGGGCAATCACGATACAAGAGGTGTTTTTGCTGAAAATATAGCAGAATACACCCCTTGTGAAAACGGTAACTCCTATTTTACCTTCAAATTAGGTAATATATGGGGCTTGGTGTTGGATTGCGGTGAGGATAAGCCCGATACCAACAGAGAATACGGAAATATGGTGGCTTGTAGCTTTTTCAGAGAAAAGCAAACCGGTTTTCTTGAAAAATTAGCGAAAAGCGAAAATGCTCAGTTTAACGAAAAAGGCATTGACCACAGAATTGTTGTTGCTCATAATCCCTTTACAAGAAGATACCCTGCACCATTTAATATTGAAGAGGATACCTTTACATATTGGGCAAGGCTTCTTAAGGAAAAAATAAAGCCTGAAATTATGATTTGCGGACATATTCATAAATTTTCTGTTGATATGCCCGGGTGCGAAAGGGATGCTTTCGGTCAGCCCTGCCCCGTTGTTGTAGGCTCTCAGGTTGATAAACGAAAAAAATATTTTGCAGGTAGCGGATTTATTTTTGATAAAGATAAAATAGAAATTATCTTTAATGATGAAAATGAGATAATTAAAAGACATATTTTGGAAAAATGAAAAGAAGCAGGTTGAGAGCCTGCTTCTTTTTACATTATATCCTGTGTTAAAATTATTTCATTTTTATCTGTGAATGTTGCAATAATTCCGTTTCTGTGGGCGGTTGAAAAGGTGGGTGCCTTTGCAACCATAGTAAGATTCCATTTAACATTGGGGTAAATTTTTCCCAAATGATTTGTTACGATTGTAATTTCAGGCTCAAGGACCTTCAGAAATGCTTTTGAGGATGAACCATAGTAGCCGTGATGACCGATTTTAAGAAGGTCAACATTGCCGATGTCATCTGCATAAATTTGTTCAAGACCTGAATCCTTGGTGAAATCCGCCCCTAAAAATGCAGTCCTTTCACCCTTTTTAACTATCACACCAACACTGCTTGCGTTTTCGCCTTTTCCATACACCTCTTCGGGAGTGACGGTATTTATAAATCTTAATGTAAAATCACCAAATGAAAATTCCGTATCGGGTAAATTGCTTACAACGGGAATATCTCTGTCCTTAAGTGTATTTATAATTTTTTTGTATGTGTCCTTGTTGCCCCAGGCACCTGTTTCCATTTCTGTTGCAACCTGCTCATTGAATTCCTTGAAATATGCCTTTTGGGCAGTAATTTTTTCATCCTTGAAAATCGCTTCAAAATTTCCTGCGTGGTCGTAGTGGATGTGAGTTCCTAAAACAAACTCAAAATTCACTGCCCCCGTCTTATCGGATGCAATTTTTTTAATATATGAAATAACCTCGTCACGATAACCCTTGTATTCGGTTTTTCTTCTGGGATTTTCATTGCCCTCACCTGAATCAATTAGTGCAAATTTGCCGTTGCTTTCAAGAATTATACAATCGGAATTTGCAGTGTTAAGAAAATGAATGCGGTCATTTCCATATTCATATCTGAAGGTTTCAGTTGAAATAGGTATTTCGTTAACATATTTGTTACCGAGCGCCACAACCACAATATCAAGAATAAATACAGAGAGCATAACGCTTGTTACTATCCATGTGGCAATAACTCT
The DNA here is from genome assembly GCA_045586265.1 of Acutalibacteraceae bacterium. GTDB lineage: Bacteria > Bacillota > Clostridia > Oscillospirales > Acutalibacteraceae > DTU089. The sequence goes on along the minus strand of JAZMZY010000034.1, from coordinate 30,294 downwards.
TGCTAATTTCTTTTTGTCTTTTATCATTCCGTAACCCCCTTATCTGATTTTTTGAATAAGAGAGATAAATTCTTGTATGGTATCTGTTGCCATGCTGAAACAATAAGAAGCGCGCCCACACAGTGCATGGGTATTCTTGCTAAAAGATTCGGGAAAAAGTATATAACAGCACCACTTACAGCTATTGTGACAATTGCAGAAACAAGAGAGTAGCTTGTTATATCAAACTGCCTTGCGGGCAGGAGAGAAACAACACCATTTGCCATATTGGTAAGAGTGTTTCTTGGGGTGTTGCTTTCGCTTGACCTTAAGAAAAGAACAAAGCCCAGATACAAGCAACCTAATACAACGGGCAAAATATTTGTTTTTTCAAAGGCTTCCGAAAATCCGAAGGGTATGGGTGGATAGTATTTGTTATAAACAAAGGTGCTTATCTCGTTAACTGTTGTTAATTCTCTTTCGGGATTAAGGAACAAATTAAGTATTAAAGGAACAAGCAAGGTCATAAATTCTGCAGGTAAGCTTTTATTCAGCTTTCTGAATTTAAAGGGGTAGGTGATCATAGCAAAAAGGGTGATAGTACCATAAAGAAGACCACGGAAATGAGGGTGGAAGCCTAAAGAACGATAGCTTTTAAGCATTTCAATTGCGGTGCTCCCTGTTGCACCTATTCCGAAATAATGGTTTGTAAGAATAACTGTTGCAACCAGAGCGAGTGCCAGTGTTGCCCACGCCATAATTGATGTTATGCGTTTGTTCCTTTTTATAATTTTTGAAAGCAGATAATATATGGCAACACCACCAATGATACAAATTGGCAAATAATAATTGCCACATTCGGAAACTATATAGTGAATGGGAATAAGCAGAAAAGCGTCAGGTGCATATATTTTGTTTTTGAGCTTTGCGGAAAATATCACGCAAATTATAATGCAAAAAAAGACATTCCAGAGCCCAAGTCCCACCGAAGCGGCTGCACAAAGGGAATAAGACCCTAAGAGCATTGCGCCTGTAAGACCTGAAAGAATGTCTGTTTTTATGTTTTGTTTGTTTAAAATACTGCTCATAAATATTTCCTCAAAATATAATACTTTAGTATTCTACAATAATTGTAAAAAATAAACAATACCGAAAAAGAAAAATTTATGCTTGTAATTAATCATTTGCTCTAAATCTGTTGACATTTGCTTTTTCTTTCTTTATAATGAAAGGGATTAAAATTGGAATGGAGTGTGCATTGTAATGAAAATGTCACCTATTAAGAAAATAGTTATCGGTTTAGCAGTTATCACAGTTGCTTTATCTCTTATTACTGCTAACAATATGGCATCTGTTATGCTTATTGTTGCATCAAGAGAGGCAGGTTCTGCAGCTCAGCAGAGTGTTCAGACAAATCAGCCTGTTCAGAACCAGTCAAACAACTCTCAGAGCAGTTCTTCAAATAACAATACTGCAAATGACAATACTGCAACAAATACCCCTGAAACAACAGCTCCCGTAGCTGACAACAATGCTTCAGATAACACAGCAAACGATAATGCAGCGAATAATAATGCTCCCGCAGGTAACAATGCATCTGCAGACAACAATGCTCCTGCAGACGATAAAGCTCCCGCAGATGATAAGGGCAATGCAGCTGATAAGGCTCCTGCAGATAAGAACGATAAAGCAGCTATCGTTGAAGAGTTTAACAAAGCAGTTAATAGCGTTAAATCAAAGGCTAAAACCGTTGAGCAGAAGGGTGTTACAAACTACCTTGCAGGTCAGACAGAAACAGGCGGACTTAAGAGCATTTACAATATGCTTGGCGGTGACAGTTGGTTAGACGGTATGCTTAGGGACAATAGTCAGGGTGCGGCTACATATACTGGTGCGGACATTACTGCTAAATTCCCTGTTGAAGGTCAGACTTGGTCAAGTAAATTAACTGCTGATGACGTTAAGGAAGCAACTCGTTCAGAAAAGAACGGTGTTATTACAATCACAATCACAACAGTTGCAGATGAAAAATCTGATAATGTTAAGGTTGGCGAGGGCCATGCACCCAAGGCATTTAATGTTGTTCTTCCCGGTGTTGTTAACGATAATATTCCCGGTGCAGCTAAGAGCCTGGCAGGTACAGCTTCAATGGCTTACCCTGAATCAACAGCAAAGATTACAGTTGATGCAAAAACAGGTAATGTTATTACAGCGGATTACGATATGAAATGGACAATCAATTTCGATAAGATGGGCGTTGTTCTTCCTTTCGGTACAAAGGCTGAATACACAGTTAAGTATTAATTAAAAGCATATAATAAAAACAGCGTCCGCGTGACGCTGTTTTTTAATCTGTAAAGGTTTTGTTTATGATAGATGTAATTAATGCTCAAAAGATTTCTGAGCTTTTGAATGAAGAATTAAAAAACAAAATAAAAATCGAGGTTTTGGAAAACGCAACCTCAACAAATACCCTTGTAAAAGGGCTGGCATCAGAAAAAGATGAGGGATTTGTTATGGTTGCAGGGGAGCAGACTGCAGGTCGTGGCAGAATGGGGCGCTCATTCTTTTCTCCCGGTAATTCGGGAGTTTATATGAGCCTGCTTTTAAAACCGCAAATAAAGCCCGGGGATGCAGTGCAGATAACAACTGCGGCGGCGGTAAGTGTTTGCAGGTCATTGGAGAAGCTTGGTGTTTCAGACTCGAAAATAAAATGGGTAAACGATATATATATCGGCAACAGAAAGGTTTGCGGAATTTTAACCGAATCAAGCTTTAATTCTCAGAAGGGAAGGCTTGATTTTGCAGTTTTGGGTGTGGGAATAAATATATATGAATCCGAGGAAGGCTTTCCTGAAGATATTAAAGAAATCGCCGGTGCGGTTTTTACCGAAAGAAAAGAAAATTTGCGTAATGAATTTATAGCCGGATTTATTAATTGCTTTTTCGATTTTTATAAAGAGCTTTCTTCAAAAAAGCATATGAAGGAATATAAAGAAAGAAGCTTTGTTTTAGGAATGGAAATAACTGTTATTCAGGGTGAAAAAACAGAAAAGGCAAAAGCACTTGATATAGATGAAAATTGCAATCTGATTGCAGAATTTTCTGATGGAACTAAAAGGGAGCTTTATACAGGCGAGATATCAATTAAGTTGATTTGAAAATTCAATCATATTAACCTGAAAATTATTCATTTTCAACAATAAATGCCCCTCTAAAATTGTTATAGTATATATGTAAAAATTCGCTATTGCTATTGCAATTAAAGGAATTGTGTGGTAAAATCAGTTTGTATATATGGTAGTGTACTATCTTTAGATGTATGCTGTCTTATCTGTTTAGGAGGATTTGTATGAAAGCAACAAAGAAAATTGTTAGTGTTATCTTAGCAATAACTCTTACGGTTGTGGCTTTTGTTGTGCCTGTTAGTGCCGCAAAGGTTTACCCCCTTGTTATTGTTGATGGTATCTTCTCAACAAAGCTGTACAAAAATTTTGGTACAAAAGACGAGGCAGAGGTTTTCGCAACCGATGATGCATCCCTTGAGGCTATGATAAAGGATATTGGCGATGCATTTATCAAGAGCTGTGTAAAATACGGTATTAATAATAAAGACTACGATAAGCTTGCTGATGAGCTTTTACCCGTAATCAATAAATATATCGAACCAATTGGTTTTGATAAAAACGGTAAACCCATTGATGATACTGTTGGCTTCTATCAGAACACCAGTCCTATGTCAGAATACACTGACGAGGAAAAGGCAGAGCTTTCTGCTTTTGCAGCTGCTTATGCTGAAGAGTTCGGTGAAGAAAATGTTTATAACTTCAGCTATGACTGGAGAAAATCTCCCATCGATTCAGCAGCTGAATTAGATGAATATATTCAGACAATTCAGGATGAAACCGGTGCTAAAAAGGTTAATGTTGTCGGATACAGTATGGGTGCAAACGTAGTTCTTTCCTACCTCTATAAATTCGGTGGTAAGAGCATCAACAACCTTGTGTTTGTTGCTCCCGCATGGCAGGGTACAAGCCTTGCAGGTAATGTTGCAATAAACAATATCGTGTTTGATATGTTTACTGTAGAAAACTACCTTGTTCAGCTTGCTAATGTCAGCGCAACAACTCATATTGCTGCTTTTGCAATTTCATATCTCGCAACCAAAGAAGACTTGTCAGAAGAGTATTTTGGCGATATTAATGAAGCTGTTGCAGGAATCCTTCCCAGACTTTATTCAGATACAATCATTCCTTATATCGCAGGTATGCCCGGCTTCTGGTCACTTGTTCCTGATGATTATTATGAGGATGGTAAAGATTTCCTTTACGGTGAAACAATCAAGGCTTCATACGAAAAGAAAATTGATGCATACAACAAAATCCAGAGAAAAGCTAAGAGCATAATCAATGATGCTAAGGCTGATGGAATGAGATTTGGCATCGTAGTTGGTTACAACTGCCAGATGATTCCGATTTCTGATGAATATGAACAGAGCGACACAATTATCGATGTTAAATACGCAAGTGGTGGCGCAACCTGTTCAAAATATCTTCAGGCTTTTGATGATTGGACCAATATCTACAGTCAGAAGGTAAAATGTGGTCATAACCACGTTTCATGGGATTACAAGGTTGATGCTTCAACCTGTATGTTCCCCAAGCATACCTGGTTCTACAAGAACTTACAGCACAATGCTTATAGTGTTGACGAGGGTACAACTGATGTTGTTGTTTGGCTTCTCAGTGCCGAGAGACAGTATAGCGTTTTCACAGACAAGGAAAACTATCCTCAGTTCACACTTTATAACACATATAAGAGAAAAATTACTCCTATTCCAATGGACCAGATTATAGGCGACATTAACAATAGCGGTGCTATTACAACCGACGATGCAAGAATTGCTCTTAAGGTTGCTGCAGGTCAGAAGAAATTATCAAAAGAAAAAACCAAGTATGCCGATATAGATGAGGATGGCTCAATCACAACAAGTGATGCTAAAGATATTCTTGCTATGGCAGCAGGCATTGATTTCTAAATTGTTTATAAAAAGACCTTACTCGTTGAGTAGGGTCTTTTTTATGTTTGTAATGGAATTGTAATTGATTTGCAAAATAATATATGATATAATTTAATTATTATTGTATATGTTTGGGTAGATATGAGGGTGAGTTAAAATATGAATAAAAAAGATAATGCTTTACAAGCTTTGAAATTTGCAGTTTTTTCAGCTTCTGCAGGTGTTATTCAGGTTGTAGCTTTCACACTGCTCAATGAGCTTTTGCCACAGACAGAAAGCTCAAATGCCATAGCACAATGGTTTTTCAATTCGGAATATGGAGCAAGCTATCTGGTGGCACTCATACTTTCTGTATTATGGAATTTTACCTTTAACAGAAAATTCACCTTCAAATCTGCTGCCAATATTCCTGTTGCCATGCTTAAGGTTTTCGGGTTTTATTGTGTGTTTACTCCCGTTTCGGTTATTCTTGGTGAAATGGTTGCACAAAACACAACCTGGGAATTTGCAGAGTATGTGATTTTAGGCGTAACAATGATAACAAATATGTCTACTGAATTTTTATTCTGCCGTTTTTTTGTATATAAAGATAGTATGAACACAAACCAAAATAAAAAGGAAAAAGCTAATGCCTGATAGAAAAAATACAGATAAAACACGAATTTGCCCTGCTTCAAGAAAATGTGGCGGTTGTCAGTTGATGAATCTGACCTATACGGAACAATTAAAATATAAGCAGGCAAAGGTTGTGAAGCTTTTAGGCTCTTTTCATAGAGTAAATGAAATTATCGGAATGGAAAAGCCCTTCCACTACAGAAATAAAGTGCAAGCCGCCTTTGGCAGAACTCGTGGCGGTGAAATAATTTCGGGAGTTTACCAGTCAAGTACTCATAATATAGTGAAAACAGATGCTTGTTTAATCGAAGATGAAAAAGCCGATGAAATCATTGTTACCATAAGAAAAATGGTTAAGGATTTTAAGCTTACAGTATATGACGAAAGAAAGGGTAATGGCTTTCTTCGTCACGTTCTTGTTAAAAGAGGCTTTGCAACAAATCAGATAATGGTTGTTCTCGTAACGGGAACGGGGGTTTTTCCGTCTAAAAACAATTTTATTAAAGAGCTTTTGAAAAAGCATCCTGAAATAACAACAATTGTTCAGAATATAAACAATAAATTTACAAGTATGGTTCTGGGTGAAAAAGAGACTGTACTTTACGGTAACGGGTATATTGAAGATGTTTTGTGCGGTTGCACCTTCAGAATATCGCCCAAATCCTTTTATCAGATAAACCCTGTTCAGACAGAAAAGCTTTATGGCAAGGCTGTTGAATTTGCAGGGCTTTCAGGAAAAGAAAGGGTTATTGACGCTTATTGCGGAATAGGAACAATCGGTATTGTGGCATCGAAAAATGCAGGTGAGGTAATTGGCTGTGAGCTTAATTCCGATGCAGTAAAGGATGCTAAGGTTAATGCTAAGATAAACAATATAGAGAATATTAAATTTATCTGTGCAGATGCAGGTGAGTTTATGCTTTCTATGAAGGAGCAGGGCGAAAAATGCGATGTTCTTTTTATGGACCCGCCAAGAGCAGGCAGTGATAAAAAATTCCTTTCCAGTGCCGTAGCTCTGAATCCCGAAAGGATAGTGTATATTTCCTGCAATCCCGAAACTCAACAAAGAGATTTATATTATCTTATAAAAAACGGATATAAGGTAAAGAAAATTCAACCGGTGGATATGTTCCCTTATACCGCCCATGTGGAAACGGTTGTTTTGCTTGTGAAATAAAGGGGCAATAAAAACGAAGGAGGAAAAATATGGAAGGAATACTTTATTGCACTCTCAATATGTTTTGTATTTCAATATTGGTGCTTATTCTTTTGCAGATTATAAAAAGTAAAGACATTCGAATGTCTCAGTTTGTTTATTCCTGCTTTATTGTATCCTCTGTAATTTTATGTGGCAGTGATTTGCTCTGGGGAATAATGGATGCTTCATATGTGTGGCAGTTTTCTGATTCGGTTGATTTTATGGTGAATAGTATATACCATATTTTTACATTGGTCACTGCTTATATGTGGTATCTGTATTCGGAAAGCGAAATGGAAACCCGCACAACAACTACAAAAAAGGGACTTGCCTTCAGTCTTGTTCCGCTCATTATTGGTGTTTCATTAATATTGGGTTCGTTCAAGTATAATTTTGTTTTCTTCATAAATTCAGATGGTGCCTATGAAAGAGGAAGCTTATATATTGTCCATATTGCAATATGCTTTTTCTATATTGTTTTAACATCAACAAAAGCATTTGTTCGTTCATTTAATAAAGAAAATTACCTTAAGCGTGCAAGATATCGCACATTGGCATATTTCTGTATTTTCCCATTGATTTACGGTGTTCTTCAGATTGTGTTTGTGGGCTCTCCAATGATAAGCGCAGGTGTTACCTTTGCGGCAATCCAGGTTTATGTTCGTTCCCGTCAGGAATTGATTTCGGTTGACCCGCTCACAAAGCTTAATAACAGAGCTGAAATGGAGCGATATATTGACCATAAAATGAAAAACAAAAATCCTAACAGGGATTTATATCTGTTTATTATGGATATGGACTATTTCAAAAAAATCAATGACAAATTCGGGCATACTGAGGGCGATGAAGCAATAACAATAGCTGCAGATGCAATACGAAATGCTATCACAAAAACAGGACTCAATGCGTTCAGGTATGGCGGCGATGAATTTGTTGTTTCAGGTGAAGTGAAGGCTGATTTTAATCCTGGTGAGTTTTGCATTTTGATTAATGAAAAATTAAAAGAAGAAACAGAAAAAAGAAATAAAGAATATACCTTGCAGATGAGTGTAGGCTATTTTAAATACACGCCTGAAATAAAAAACGTAAAGGATTTTATAGACTCTGCAGATGAATATCTTTATAAAAGAAAAAGCGAAAGAGCTTTGAAGAGAAGTAATTGATACAAAAGCTATTGATTATTTTGAGATTTAGTAATAGAATTAAAAGTATTATAATTAACTTTAGGGTGATACAAATGATAAAGATTGGACTTTACGGCTACGGCAATATTGCAAAGGGTGTTGAATGCGCCGTAAAACAAAATAAGGATATGGAAGTAACCTGTGTTTTCACAAGAAGAAATCCCGAAGAGGTTACTACTATTTCGGGAGCTAAGGTTTATAAAACCGATGATGTTTTAAATCATAAGGATGATGTGGATGTTCTCGTAATGTGTGGCGGTAGTGCTACTGATTTACCCGAGCAGACACCTGCTATGGCAGAGCATTTCAATGTTGTTGACAGCTTCGATACACATAAAAGAATTCCCGAGCATTTTGCCAATGTTGATGCAATAGCAAAAAAGAGCGGAAAAATCGGCATCATTTCTGTTGGTTGGGACCCGGGTATGTTTTCTCTCAACAGACTTTACGGCAGCTGTATTCTTCCTGATGGGGCAGATTATACCTTCTGGGGCAAGGGCGTAAGTCAGGGTCATAGCGACGCTATCAGAAGAATTGAGGGCGTTGTTGATGCAAGGCAATATACAATCCCTGTTGAAGAAGCACTTGAGGCAGTAAGAAGCGGTTCTGAGCCTCAGCTCACCACAAGGCAGAAGCATACAAGAGAATGCTTTGTTGTGGCAGAAGAGGGCGCAGATTTAGAAAGAATTAAAAACGAAATAGTTACAATGAAAAACTATTTCGATGAATACGATACAACAGTAAATTTCATTTCTCAGGAGGAGCTTGATCGCGACCACAAGGGTATTCCGCATGGTGGCTTTGTTATCAGAACAGGCAAAACAGGTATGGAACTTGAGCATAATCACGTTATCGAATATAGCCTTAAGCTTGATTCAAACCCTGAGTTTACCTCAAGTGTTATTGTTGCATTTGTAAGAGCCGCATACCGACTTAATAAAGAGGGTCAGAGCGGTTGTAAAACAGTGTTTGATATTCCTCCCGCATATCTTTCAATTAAAAGTGGCGAAGAATTAAGAAAAGAAATGTTGTAAGAATGAAAAATAACGCAAGGGCTTTCCTTTGCGTTATTTCTTTAGGGTGAGATGAAAAAGAAGGATTTTATTATAAAGCTTTTGTATCCACAAAGATGCAGATTTTGTAACAATGTAATTGATATAAGGCGTGAAATGTGCCATACCTGTGAAAATACCCTGCAAAAAATAGAGGGCGATATCTGTAAGCTTTGCGGTATGATGATTTCCGATTGCAATTGCGGACACAAGAAGCATTTTTATAAATATATTTGCGCGCCATTTTATTATGAGGGTGCCGCAAGCCGAGGTATATGGCGCTTCAAATTCCGTAATGCAACAAAGCTTGCAGGTGTTTTCGCAAAGGATTTGGCGGAGTGCTTTAATAAGCATTATAGTGGTTATGATTTTGATTTGTGCACCTTTGTGCCTTCTGCAAAGGAGGATTTTGAAAAGAGAGGCTATAATCAGGCAGAGCTTCTTGCAAGGGAGTTTTGTAAAATTACAGAGCTGAAATGTGAAGAACTGCTTGTTAAAAACTTTTCAACTCAGACTCAACATAGCCTTTCGAGTGCAGAGCGAAGCGGCAACCTTGCAGGCGCTATTGATATAAAAGAAAATGTTAATGTTGAAAATATGAGAATACTTCTTATAGACGATATCAAAACAACAGGCTCAACCCTCAACGAATGCGCCAAAATGCTTTCAATATGTGGCGCAGCAGAGGTCTTTTGCCTGACTATTGCGATAACTAATAAGCAAGAAAAAAAGAATTCTGACTTTTAATGGTCAGAATTCCTTTTCCTTCAAAAACGCTTTTAGTGCCGAATAGCGCTTTGCTTTTTTGTCGTTAGAGGTCATATAGTATATTTGCTCTGCGGAGCCTACTGTTACAAGCATATCCTTTGCTCTTGTAACTGCGGTGTAGAGAAGGTTCCTGTATGCTAAATTGGGGACAAGGGAAATTGCAGGAAGAACAACTGCTTTGAACTCGCTGCCTTGACTTTTGTGGACTGTAACAGCATAAGCAAGCTCAATTTCTGTTAAGCTTTCTGCAGGGATGGTGGCTTCTCTTCCGTCAAAATCCACTTCAATTGTTCCTGATTTGGCATCAATATTTTTCAGGATTCCGATATCACCGTTGAATATTCCGTGACCCTTATCATCCTTGCTTTCCCATTCAATATTATAATTGTTTTTTACCTGCATAATCTTGTCGCCTGTGCGGAAAATCTGACCTGCAATTGTAATTTCGCCCTTTGCTTTATCGGGCGGGTTTAAGGCATTCTGCAAAAGTCTGTTAAGGTTTTGTGTTCCTGTTTCTCCTTTTTTGGATGGGCAGATAACCTGAATATCAGAAAAAGCATCCCATCCGTAAGCATTGGGAAGCCTTTCACTGCAAAGGCTGACAACCGTTTGTGCAGATAAAGAGGGGGTTGGTCTTTCTAAATGAAAAAAATCCTTGCCGTTATTGGTTAAATCGGGCATTTCACCGTTAACGATTTTATGGGCGTTGGTAATTATTTTGCTTTCCATTGCCTGACGGAAAACCTGAGTAAGACAAACAACAGGAAGCTTTTCTGAAAGAATCAAATCGTGAAGCACATTACCTGAGCCAACAGGGGGTAATTGGTCTGAGTCGCCAACGAGTATAAGCCGACAACCGAGGGGCAATGCTTCAAGAAGATGGGCAAAAAGGTGAATATCAATCATTGAAAGCTCATCAAGAATAAGTGCGTTGCAATCAAGAGGGTTTTCAATGTTTCTGCGAAAATAGGGCTTGTCATCCTCATCCCATTCAACCTCTAAAAGTCGGTGAATGGTTTTTGCCTCCATACCCGTTACCTCGCTCATTCTTTTTGCAGCTCTACCTGTGGGGGCTGCAAGAGCAATGTCAAGGTTCTGATATTCAAAAATATTAATAATGCCCTTAATGGTGGTGGTTTTACCTGTACCGGGGCCACCTGTTAAAACGAGCAAGCCTTTTTTAGCGGCAGTGGCAATAGCAATTCTCTGTTGCTCTTCATATTTAATGTTGTTGATTTTTTCAATTGTGTCAATCCAATCTGCAAGCCTTGGTGCGCCTTGTGGCGGGAAATTTGCAATAACATCAACTCTGTCGGCAATTTTCTTTTCTGCGGTATATGAAGAGGGAAGGAAAACAAATTCATTTCCATCTATCAGATGCATTTTTAATCGACCTGTATTTACAAGCTTGTCAATGGCAATATCAATTTCATCCTGAGTTACAGAAAGCAAGTCCGAGCAGGGCTTTAAAAGCTTCTCTCTGGGAATGCAGGTGTGCCCTTGAGCGTTGGCGTTGTGCCTTACAACGTGGATAATTCCTTCACCGATTCTGTAATCGGGTAAGGGCTTCCGGGGGAGCTTTTCTTCAATCATTTCTGCTCTTTCAAAGGTGATGCCTATTCCTAAACCGCAAAGTATATATGGGTTTTCCTCTACCCTTGAAACTGCGTTTATGCCAAGTTTTCTGAAAATTCTGATACATTCGGTAGGGGAGAAGCCATATTTTTCAAGCCCTAACATAACAGCTCGCATAGCGTACTGCTTTTTGAATTCCTCGCCGATGCTTCGGGCTTGCTCTTGGGAAATACCTTTGATTGAAGCAAGCCTTTCGGGAGCGGTATCAAGAATTTCAAGAGCCTGTTCACCAAATTTTTCCACAATGCTCATTGCCTTTTTAGGCCCGATTCCGCGAATAACACCTGAAGCGAGATATTTATAAATCTGCTCGGTTGTTTCGGGCATACAGCGAGTAAAGGCAGTCACCTTGAATTGCCTGCCGAATGATTGATGTATTATAAATGTTCCTGTAAGTGTAACAGTTTCACCTGCACTTACACCGGGCATAACTCCCACTGCAGTGAAATAATCATCGTCCATCGAAACATCCATAACGGTAAAGCCGTTGGTGTCATTCTGAAAGGTGATTTCTTCCACAGTAGCGGTTATTTTTTCTTCTTGAAAGTCCATTGATTACTCCAATTAGTATAAGGTAAAGGATTTTATTATACGCTAACGCTAGAACTCTCCACCACGCCAAAGACAAGCTTCGGCGCGGTCCCCCTCTCTTCGCCAGAGAGGTAGGAGCTACTCTTCTATTTTAACATATAGTATTATTTTTTAGAATATATTTTTCAAAATAATTGCAAAGAAAATGTAATTATGGTAATATGAAATTGTACATTTTTTCCAACGGAGGAATTGAAAATGAAGTATATTATAGACAAAATCAACCATTGTAGCTTTAAAACAATGGAGCTTGGCAGATTAGCTCCCAGAGCTTATGCAATTCCCCATTCAAAGAAGAAGGATGCCAAAAAAGCAGACTATAAAACAGAGCGCTACAACAGCGATATTGTAACTGTTCTTTCAGGTGAATGGGAGTTTAAATATTATAAGAAAAAATCAAAGCTTCCCGAAAGCATTGATACCAATAAGGTTAAATTTGACAGAATTAATGTTCCTTCCACATGGCAGAGAACAGGCTATGAGGAGCCTGCATACATTAACTGTCCTTATAGCTTTGACCCCAGAGCATTAGGTCTCCCCAAGGGCGAGGGCGTTAAGCCACCCGAGCTTCCCGAGGATTTTTCCTGCGGTATTTATCGCAAATTTATTAATATTGCAGATTTGAATAAAGAATATATTCTTACGTTCTTAGGTGTTACACCTTGCCTTGATTTATACATTAACGGTAAATTTGTGGGTTATGGTGAGGCTGCTCACAACTCCTATGAGTTTGATATTACCAAATTCCTCAACGAAGGCGATAACGAAATTATTGTTGTTGTTTATAAATGGTGCACAGGCTCATACCTTGAAGCGCAGGATATGTTCAGAGAAAACGGCATTTTCCGTGATGTTCTTATTTATACATACGAGAAAACATATATTAATGATTTTCAGGCAATAGCAAAGAAAAAGGGAAAAAAATATAATCTTGATATTGAAGCAGAGCTTAAAGGCACACTTGAAAATACTACCATTAAGGCAGAGCTTTATGACGGCAAAAATCTTCTTGCAGAAGAGAGTGTTGAGGGTGCAGATAAAAATGCAATTACCTTTAAAGGTCTTGATGTTGAGGAGTGGAGTGCAGAAATTCCTCGCCTTTATGAGCTTTACATCACTCTTTACAACGGCAAAAAAGAGGTTATGACAATCCGTCAATATATTGGTTTTAAAAATATTGAAATCAAGGATGCAGTTTTCTATTTCAATGGTAAGAAAATTAAGCTCAAGGGTGTAAACCACCACGATACCCACGAAACAAAGGGCTATGCTATGGGCTTCGAGGACTTAATAAAAGATGTTGAGCTTATGAAGGAGTTTAACGTAAACTGTGTTCGTACATCTCACTATCCTCCCGACCCCTTCTTCCTTGAGCTTTGCGACCATTACGGTCTTTACTGCGTTGATGAAGCAGATATTGAAACTCACGGTATATGGGATTTAGGCTGCGAGGGTGGCGAAATCAGCCATAAATTAAAATGGGCACCCAGATATATGGACCGAGTAAGAAGAATGTATTTCCGTGACCGTACTCATTGTTCAATTATTATGTGGAGCCTGGGTAACGAATCTCACGGCTACAAATGCCACGATAAATGCTATGAAATGCTCAAAGAGCTGGGCACAGATATTCCTGTTCACTATGAAGGCGTTTCCAGAACAAAGCGTTATCATTATGATGTGTTCTCTGAAATGTATACCCATCAGGATGATATGAAAAAAATCCGTGACAGAAAACGTGGTAAGCAGTATCAGGAGGTTCCCTTCTACCTTTGCGAATACTGTCACGCTATGGGTGTCGGTCCCGGTGCATTAGAGGAATATATGCAGATTTTCTTCTCAGACGATATCTTTATGGGCGGTTGTATCTGGGAATGGGCAGACCATTCCGTACTTCACGATGGTTCAGATAAATATAAATATCAGTACACCTATGGTGGTGACCACGGGGAGCTTCTTCACGATGGTTGCTTCTGTGTTGATGGTCTTTTCTATCCTGACCGCACACCTCACACAGGTGCATACGAAATGAAAAACTGCTACAGACCCTTAAGAGTGAGAAGGCTTTCAGGCAACAAGCTTACTATTGTGAACACTAACCGCTTCCTTTCTTCCTCCGATATTGAGGTTTATTGGGAGATTCAGGAAAATGGCGTAACTCTTAAATGCGGTAGCTTCAGTACTGATATTGCACCTGAAAAGGATGCAACATATAAGCTCGATTTACCAGAAGTAGATTATGATAAAAATACATATCTTAATCTTACTTACCTTGATGGTGATTTTGAAATTGCAACTGAACAGTTAACACTTTCTGAAGCACCTTTTATTCAACCCTCTCTTGAAATGGGTAAGGTTTCAATTGCTTCCGATGGTGAAAAGCTTACTATAAAATATGAAAACGGTTCAATTGAATTCTCTGAGGAGACAGGCGAAATGGTTTCCTATAAAGCAAATGGAGTTCAGGTGCTTAATAAAGAGCCTGCATCTCATAAAGGCTTCCTTCTTAATCTTTCAAGAGCTTATGTTGATAATGACCGTTGGATTATTGAGGATTGGAAAGAGCATAACCTTGTTGACCCCAAAATTGTGCTCGAGGATATGAGTGCAGAGGTTAAATCCGGTGTGGCATCAGTGAGCCAGTATATTACTGTTCACGGCAAAGAGGATATTCTCTTTAATGCAAATATTCTTTATATCATCGGTGTAAATGGTGTTGTTGATATTGAGGTTGCTATGGCTCCCGATAAAGACAGTAAAGAGAATTTTTATGATATTCCTGCTCTCGGCCTTACATTTGAAGCAGATAAGAAATTCAATGAAATCGAATATTTCGGCAGAGGCGAAAAGGAAAATTACAACGACTTTAATTCTCACGCACCTATCGGTCTTTACACCGCAAAGGTAGCAGATGAGCACGAGCCCTATATTCGTCCTCAGGATAACTCAAACCATTCGGATGTTTCTTATCTTAAATTGAAGAATGAAAAGGGCGAGGAAATCCTCATTTACTCCGATAAGAGATTTGATTTCAATGTTCATAATTATACTCAGGCACTTCTTCAGAAGGCAGACCACAGAGAAGATATTTACGACCAGAAAACAACCTTTGTAACTCTTAATGGTTATACAAAGGGTACAGGTACCGGTAGCTGTGGCCCCGCAACTCTTCCTGAGTATAGCATTGATGCATCAAAAGAGCTTGCATTTAACTTCATTATTGCTCCACAGAAAAGCGAGAAATAAGGTGTGTTATGGAACAAAGATATGAAAGAATAGATTTTTCGGATAAGCTTTTTAAAAATATTATCGCTCTTCGTCGTGAAGTTTTTTGCGACGAGGGCGGTGAAAAGTCCGCTTTTATAAAAGATAACCGTGATGAGAACGGTTACCATATTGTTTGTGCGATAGGGGATGACATTTTAGGTTGCGGTAGCCTTTATGACAATGGTGAAGGCGAATTTGAAATCTCAAAACTTGCAGTAAAAAAGGATTACAGAAAATTCAATATCGGTAGCAATATTTTAAAGGAATTAAAAAGCCTTGCTATTGAGCTTGGTGCGAAAAGTATAATTGGTGAAAGCAGAGCAGAGGTTGTTGATTTCTTCACCAAAAATGGCTTTCCCTATGAAAATATTGCATTTGAAAAAGAGGGTAAAAGATATTTAAAATATAATCTTAACCTTGTTTTTGAGGGTGCTGATTGGGTTGAATTTCCTGATACCGAAGCAGTTATTGTCCGTTGTGATTTTAATTTAGATAAGAAAGTCCCTGCAGAGCTTTTTGTGACAGGACTTGGCTATTGTAATGTTTACATTAACGGAAAAAGCATAACAGATAAGGTGCTTTCTCCTGCGTGGACAAACTTTGAATTTATGGACACTGCAAGTATGTCTTACCCCATATTTGACAAAATGACTTACAGAATCCTTTATGAAAAAATTGACGTTTCAAAGCTTTTGAAAAAGGGTGAAAATACAATTGTTTTCCATATAGGTGGCGGTTGGTACGCACAGCATGAATGCCCCAATGAAGGTGTTAAATGCTACGGCAACGGAAATCTCAAGCTTTGCTTTAAGCTTTCTCAGGGAAATAAGATTATTGCAAAAAGTGGCAGTAATCTTAAATATATTAAATCCTATGTTCAGAGAGCCAGTGTCTATTATGGCGAGGATCAGGATTCAAGAGTAGGGTACTATGATTTTTCTGATGTTTCCTATTCAACTGACAATTGGAAAAATCCCGGAATAATTTCAGCACCTGTTTCTGTTCTTAACGAGGCAGATTTTACACCCGACAGAATAGTCAGAAAGCTTAAGCCCAAGTGTATTTATAAAAAGGGTGATTATGCAATTTATGATGTGGGTGAAAATGTTGCAGGCTACCCTGTTATAAGCTTTATTGAGGATGCTTACATCAGCGAAAGCTGTACAATCCGTTATGCAGAAGAGCTTGACGAAAATGGCGGTTTAGCATTCCATTCTGCAGGTGGCGAATTCCGTATGCAGAAGGACACATTTATTTATGATAATAAATGTAAGGTGTATTACCCTCAGTTTACATGGCACGGTGCAAGATATTTTGATGTGCTTGGCAGGGTAGAGGTTAAGGAATACAGAGTTGTTCATACGGATTTAAAGCCCATTGTTAAATTCAAATCCTCAAACGAAACCTTACAATGGATTTTTGATGCTTATATGAGAACACAGCTTTCAAATATTCACGGATGTATTCCCTCTGACTGCCCTCACAGAGAAAGGCTTGGCTATACAGGTGACGGTCAGTTAACTGCAAATGTGGTTATGACCTGCTTTGATGCAGAGAGTATGTATCGTAAGTGGATTCGCGATATTGCAGACTGTCAGGACATTTTCAATGGTCACGTTCAGCATACCGCACCATTTTATGGCGGTGGCGGTGGTCCTGGCGGTTGGGGCGGTGCAATGGCAATTGTGCCTTACGCTTTCTATAAGCATTATGGTGATAAAGAGATAATTGAAAAATATTATCCCAATATGCTCCGTTATCTTGATTATCTTGAAAGTCACAGTGAAAAAGGCTTGGTAGTCCGCGAGGAATTAGGCGGTTGGTGTTTGGGTGACTGGTGTTCACCCAAGGACAGAAATCTTATTCCCGAGCCCTTTGTAAATACATATTTCTATCTTAAAACCCTTAAAATGACTATTGAGATTGCCGATGTTATCGGCAAACCCACTAAAGAGTTAAAGGCTCGTTATGAAAAGGTTAAAAAGGCTTTCCTTGACAAATACTATGATAAGAAAACCTGCACCTTCTATAAATCAACAGAGGCGGCAGATGCTTACGGCTTTGACCTTGGCTTTGGTAACGAAAAAACACTTAAAGCTATTGTTGATAAATATGAAAAGCTTGGTCAGTTTGATACCGGTATTTTCGGAACGGATATTCTAATCAGAACCCTTTGCGAAAATGGGCATAAGGATTTAGCCTTCAAGCTTCTCACAAGTGAAAAGGAAAACACATTCTACAATATGAAAAAGCACGGTGCAACAACCCTTTGGGAAAATTGGGATGGCGCACACTCCCACTCTCACCCGATGTTTGGTGCGGTGGTAGAATATTTAGTTAAATACTTTAACGAAGCATAAGCAAGTGACCCTATCATCATTTTTTGAAATGATGATAGGGTCACAGATTTTTTTATCTTATTATACCGCTTTCGATAGCGGATTTTTTTACTGCCTCTGCAATTTCAAAAGCAACACTTCTGTCAAGGGCAGAGGGGATTATATTTTCTTCGTTAAGCTGGTTTTCGGGAATGTGGTTTGCAAGGGCGTAAGCTGCGGCAAGCTTCATTTCTTCAGTTATTGCCGTTGCTCCGCAATCTAAAGCACCTCTGAAAATACCGGGGAAAACGAGAACATTGTTAATCTGATTGGGAAAATCCGAGCGACCTGTTCCTACAACTTTTGCTCCTGCTTCCTTTGCCTTGTCGGGCATAATTTCGGGAGTGGGGTTTGCCATTGCAAAAACAATTGCATCGGTGTTCATTGATTTAACCATTTCCTGAGAAAGGATATTCGGTGCAGAAACACCAACGAACACATCTGCATTTTTAATTGCAACATCCAAGCCACCTGAGAGCTTTTCGGGATTTGTGATTTTTGCAAGATTTTGTCTTTCCTCACCTAAAAGCTCATCGTTTTCATCAATAATGCCTCTTCTGTCAACAAGCACCATATTCTGTGCCCCTGCGGCAATAAGCATTTTAGAAATTGCAGTGCCTGCGGCACCAAGTCCGTTAACAACGATTTTTACATTTTTAATATCTTTTTTTACCACCTTAAGAGCATTGAGAACACCTGCTAAAACAACAACTGCAGTGCCGTGCTGGTCATCGTGGAATATTGGAATATCACAGATTTCTTTTAATCTTTTTTCAATTTCAAAGCATCTCGGAGCGGCAATATCCTCAAGATTTATTCCGCCAAAGCTACCGGAAAGAAGATAAATTGTTCTCACAATTTCATCAACATCTTTAGACTTAATGCAGAGAGGGAAAGCATCCACATCTGCGAATTTTTTGAAAAGAGCGCATTTGCCTTCCATAACGGGCATACCTGCCTCGGGACCAATATCACCAAGGCCAAGAACTGCAGTTCCGTCAGTTACTACGGCTACAAGGTTATTTCTTCTTGTAAGCTCAAAGGATTTATTAACATCATCTTTAATAACAAGACAAGCCTCGGCAACACCGGGGGTGTATGCCAAAGCCATATCTTCTCTTGTTTCAACGGGACAACGAGCAATTACTTCGATTTTCCCGTTCCATTCGTAATGCTTTTTTAAGGATTCTGCTTTAATATCCATAATAAATAATTATTCCTTGTTTGCCTGCATTTTAAGGTATGCGTTAATGAAGCCGTCAAGGTCTCCGTCCATAACTGCATTGATATTTCCGTTTTCAAAGCTTGTTCTGTGGTCTTTTGCAAGAGTATAGGGCATAAATACGTAGGAACGAATCTGGCTACCCCATGCAATTTCCTTCTGAACGCCTTTAATATCACTGATTTTGTCAAGATGCTCACGCTCTTTGATTTCAATAAGCTTTGATTTAAGCATACGCATTGCAACCTCGCGGTTCTGATGCTGGCTTCTTTCAACCTGACAGGAGCAAACAATACCTGTGGGAATATGAGTAAGACGAACAGCGGAAGAGGTTTTATTAACCTTCTGACCGCCCGCACCTGATGAACGATAAACGTCCATTTTGATATCTTCGGGTGCGATTTCAACATCAATGCTATCGTCAATTTCGGGCATAACCTCGAGAGAAGCGAAGGAGGTGTGTCGTCTTCCTGATGCATCGAAGGGAGAAACACGAACAAGTCTGTGAATACCGCTTTCGCTCTTCATATAGCCGTAAGCATTTTCACCCTCAATGAGAATAACTGCAGATTTAAGACCCGCTTCGTCACCATCAAGGTAGTCAAGAGTTGAAACCTTGAAGCCGTGACGCTCACCCCAACGGTTATACATACGGAAAAGCATCTGAGCCCAGTCCTGAGCCTCTGTTCCGCCTGCACCTGCGTGGAAGGTGAGAATAGCGTTATTTTTATCATATTCACCTGTAAGAAGAGTTGAAAGAGTCATTGCATCAAGAGATGTAACGAAACCGTCAACACCCTCGCGACATTCGTCAAAAAGGCTTTCGTCCTCTTCCTCATTTGCAAGCTCAATAAGAGTCAATGTGTCATCAAAAACACCACAAAGGTCGTCGTAAGCACCGATTTTGTTTTTGAGACCTGCCATATGCTGAGTGATTTTCTGTGAACGAGCAATATCATCCCAGAAACCATCCTTTGCACTTTCTGCTTCAAGCTCATTAACTTCGTCTTTCATTTTCTGAAGACCGAGAGCTTCTGCAAGGTCTTTTAATTTGTCCTCATAAGAGAGGAGCTCGAGTCTTAATTCTTCAAACTGAAGCATATATATTTTCCTTTCAATAGTGGTTTATTTAATAAATATGTTTAATTTTGGTATTAACGCATACTAACCACCTGATAACATATTTTTACAAATAATTATTATAACTAAAATATCGCAATATGTAAAGAAAATATTTACATATTGCGATATTTATTTTTAATTATTTTAAATTACTTAATTTCAACTGTTTTATTATCAAAATCAACAGTGATTTTATATCCGAAATGTTCTAAAAGCATTTCAAGAGATTCATTGTCAATTATATGCTTTCCGTTTATTTTTCTGTGCTCGGTTTTAATATATTTATCGGAGCGGAAATTTATATATTTATCATCATTCCTTAAATGTATATTTGCAAATTCAGCACTATAATTATAAGTCTTTCCGTCTATTTCCAAAGATGCAGTAGCATTATTAATCCAGGTGAATTTACCACCCAATTTTTCAAAAATTGCTTCCAAGGGTAAGTCAACATAATTCAGCTCAGGATAAAATTTAATATAATTACCCTCGGTAATATCTTCACCCGATACAGTAAGCTTAATGCCGTCTGTATTGAATTCTTCGGTATATTCATAAAATTCGTTAGGATGGCTTTCAAAAACTACAAGATTTGCTTCGGTGGTGCTTACTACCTTTTCTGTGTTAATTTGCGCCTGATGGGTTTCAAGAGTTGCGCTTGTTTTTTCAATTGGTCGGGAATCTGTTTTAATAAGCTTTGTTCCTGCAAATAACCCTAAAGAAAGAACCAATGCACATATAGCAAAGGTTGAAGCCGCAAGCCTTCTGTTTCTTTTGGGTACAGGCTCAAAGTCTTTTACCCTTGCTTCAAGTCGGGTTTCAAGAAGGGGTGTGGGCTTAATTTCATTTAAAGTGTTTTTAATATCATTTTTCTTCATAGTTGTAATCCTCCAATTCAATTTTTAAGATTTCTCTGGCACGTTTAAGTCGCATCTTAACTGCTGATTTACCGATTTTCAGTATTTTTGCAATTTCATCCACAGAGTAATCATTGTAATAATAAAGAATTACGGCAGTTTTGAATTTAGGCGGCAAGGCAAGAATGTGTTTTACAACATCAATTTTCTCTTCGGATTTTTCGTTATATGTAGGAAGCATCATTTCATCAACAGGAATAGTCTTCTTCCCTGAGCTCTTAAGAAAATTAATGCATTTATTCTGTGTTATTCTTATAAGCCACGCCTTTTCGTGCTCCTTTGATTTGAATTCGGGAGCGTTATAAAGAAATGCAATAAACACATCTTGTAAAACATCTTCTGTATCATCGGGATTTCCGAGGAAAACAAAAGCAATTCTGTAAAGCATTTCGCCGTATTCTTCGTATTTTGTTCGAAAGTCAATATCAGTACTCATATCGTTCTCCTTTCACTCTAAATACAATCGGGAAACACTTTTGGTCACAAAAATTATAGAATAAATTGCAAAAATAATGGTGAACTGCATATAAACAAAAATAATGCTGTCCGAAGACAACATTATTTTAAATCATCATTTGCAGGGTTTTCCAATAGCTTTCCTTTATCTGTAAATCTTGAACCGTGACAGGGGCAGTCCCAGGTGTGTTCTGCCTTGTTCCATTTTAAAGCGCAACCAAGATGAGGGCATCTTTTTGGAGTTGGAGTTAAAAGATTTTTTATGCTTTCAAATCCGTTTATTAAAAGCTGCGGCTTTAAAATGCTTCTCGATGGGTCAAAGACTTTGGCGTATGGATTTTCTTTTTCTGTTATAAGGTCGCTTAAAATCATTGCGCTTACCATAGAATTGGTCATACCCCATTTGTTAAAGCCTGTTGCCACAAACAGATTTTTGGCACCCTTAAAATATGGTCCGATATAAGGAATTCGGTCCAGTGTCATACAGTCCTGAGTTGCCCAGAAGGCAACCTCTTTTGCCTCGGGGTAATTTGCATTCGCGAATTTCCGAAGCTCTGCCCAATTACCACCATCCTTGCCGGTTTTGTGACCGCCACCACCTAAAAGTAAAAGCTTTCCGTAATTTCTGAAGGACATACCTTTTTCATATTCATCAACATACATTCCGATAATCTGCGGTGCATTTTCCAAAGCAATAACATAAGAGCGATGCTGATACATTTTCATAAAGAAAAGCCCGTGATTATTAATGATAGGGAAATGAGTAGCAATAACAGCCTTTTTAAAGGTTATTTTGCTTTTTTCTGTTATAGCAGAATTATCGTCTATCTTTTTTACAAAGGTGTTTTCGTAAATGTTCAAATCCTTGGCTATTGCTTTTACGAGTTTCAGAGGATTGAATTGAGCTTGATTTTTGAATTTAATCGCACCGATATGATTAACAGGTATAGGGAGCTTATCCTGGAATTCTGCATTAAAGCCCATTTTCCATAAGGCTTTCAGCTCATCGTCAATTAAATTCATACCATCAGTAGCATAAACGAAATTATCCTTTTTCTCAAAATCGCAGTCAATATTCCGGCATAGCTTTTCATATTCAAAAAGAGCCTGTTGGTTGGCGTGAAGATATGCTTTTGCACTTTCAAAGCCATTGCTTTTGAGGATTTTACTGTAACAAAAGCCGTGTTGACTTGTGATTTTTGCAGTTGTGTTTCCCGTTACTCTTTGGCATATTCTGTCCTTTTCAACAAGAATACAGTTTACGCCTTTTTCTTTTAATTTATAAGCAGTAAGAATTCCCGCAAGTCCGCCACCGATAATAAGAACATCGGTTTTAATATCTTTTTCAAGAGGTGGGAATAAGGGGAACTCTGTTGCTTTTTGCCAGATAGATTCCATATCAGGTGTCCTGCAAATCCGCGGCGGTAATATCATTTTCTATATTATCTATGCCAAGGTCATTGTCAATTTCGGGGTAAGCTTCGGAGATAGGTTTCTCTTCCATAAAGGATGCTGAACGGAAAATCTTTTGACTGGGTGCTTGTGTGCCTGAAATATTGGGAATAGTTTTTTCATTTAACGAATTGACTGCACCTTTGATTTCGGGTACAGGTGGCACAACATTCCTTTCCTTTGTGTGAGTCCGTTGCGGACGCTTCATTCCTTTTTTAGCCATTGTATAAATCACCTCAGAAATAAGTTTTTCCAAATAAAAAACAAATACACTATCTGCAAACAAAAATTTACAGATAGTGTATAATTACGAATTTTATAATAGCGATATACAAGCATGCTTGTGCGATATATTTTATTTCATAAAATGCGATATGTTTCGCTACGCTCAACGCGATATGATATAAATCCTTGTTTCGCGTGCCGTCAGGCACATATCGCACCGCAGGTATATCGCATCGTCAGATATATCGCAAATCCGTCAGGATTTATATCGCTGTGGCTTCGCCACATCAGTCCCACTCTAAACCCGTAACTGTATCAAGGTCAATGCCCTTTGTATCAGCAGTTTTCTTTGCCATAGTAATGAGAGCTGCAATAAAGCCGGGAACAAGAAGGCAGATTGAAATAATGCCCATATACTGATTTCCTAAAATTGCTGCAAGGGGAAGGCTTATCATATATGAAAGACCTACACCCATACCAACGGGAAGGAATTCTGCAGCCATTGTTGAGGAACGAAGGTTTGTTGGCGAGGATTCACCAATCATCATAATAAGAACGTCATTTGTTGAATAGAAGCTACCAACAAAGCCACCGCAGAGAAGACCTACAATTGCAGGAGACCAGTTGTATTTTGCACCTAACCAGAAGCCCACAAAGCAAACAAGGCAGTCAAATGCGGTAACAAGTGCGGCAGGCTTTCTGCCCTTTGAGTCACAAATGAAGCCCATAATAACCTGAGCAAGAGAGCAACCGACAGGGAAAAGGAAAAGAGCGGTTGTAACAGGGCCAACACTTACCAAATCCATTATTTCCTCTGTGAATTTGCCATAAAGGCTTTCCGCATAGCCATAGGACATAATAACCTGATAGTTAATTGAACCGATAAAGCCGAAGTTTGCAAGGGTTGCAGTAATGAAAAGCCAACGGAGCTGCTTGTGCTTCATAGCAAATTTGAAAGCAGGAATAAGACCGCCTTGCGCATCGTTGGTTTTCTTTTCAAGCTTTTCCTGTAAAAGCTCTTCATCAGTTTTGCGAAGATGCTTAAGTCGAGAATCAATAAATGCGTCTGTTTCTCTTGCAAGCATAATAGCGATAAAGCTTGTAACAAGACCAACAATTGCAGGAATCATATAAACATTTCGCCATTCGGAAGCCTCGGACATAAGAAGTCTTCTCAGAACGGGAACAAGCATAACGCTCATATTGGCAAAAAATTTAATTGTACTGTAAATTCTTGCTCTGTGCTTTGAGGGAGAGGACTCCATAATATAAACCACGTGCATATCGTGAGGAATGAAGAACTGAACAAGAACTGCACCGATAAAATAAAGGAAAATGTTATTGGAAAGGAAGATAACAAGCATTGCAAAGCTCATACCGAAGGTGTTTATAATAAGGAATTTTTTTCTTCCCAAGCGGTCTGCAAAGGGTCTGTATAAAAGACCTAATGCCTGGAAGGGCACAACAAGAATTGAAAGAATATCAAGAAGTGCAACTGAGCTATCACCGAATTTTGCAAATAAATCGTTTGCAATTTCTGTTTTCATTAATGTACCGATTTGAGACGCAATTTCATCGGTTGCATAAATGAGAGTGATGATAAAAACAAGATAAGCGAAATAATAATTTCTTTTAGGTCTTGCCTTTTCTTTTTCCCATTTTGCAATTTCTTTTTGCTTCTTCAATGCTTTTTTCTGAAGCTTTTCGGGAGTGAGTGTTTTGTTCATTTTTCTCATCCTTTCTTTAATCTGATAACATTCCAGCTGAAAGCCTTGAGCTCTGCAGTAAGAAGGTTGTTATCAATTTCAGGTAATGGATTGCTGTGAGGCTTAACTGCAATATTATCAAAGGAATTAACCTGATTTTTGGCGTGTCCGTCCATTGAAATAAATTCAACGGGCTTGTAGCCATCAAAATCCATAAGGTTAACATCCAAAACAATGCTTTCTTCAAGATTTTTATTAACGCAGAAAATTGTCATTTCCTCATTTTCCTCGTTGAAGGTTGCGATTGATTCAATGTAGGGAACATCTGTAAATTCCTTGCAGTCATATTTTTCGCAATCAATAAGAGGAAGAAGTGCAGAGCCTCTGCCGTAATTTGAAAGGTGCATAAACGGGAAGAAAATTGTTTGCCGGAATATTCCGCCACCTGTCTGAGTGAAAATGGGAGCGATAACATTTACAAGCTGAGCAAGGCAGGCAATTTTAATTCTGTCACAATGGCGAAGAAGAGTTATGAGCATTGAGCCCACAAGAAGCGCATCCTCGAAATTATAAATATCTTCAAGAAGGGGAGGCGCAACGCTCCATTTATCAAATGGCGCATTGTGAGAATGGTACCACACATTCCATTCATCAAATGAAAGATTAATTTGCTTTTTGGAACGGCGTTTTGCCTTAAGATAGTCGCAAATGCAGATAACTGTGTGAATAAATTCCTCAAGCTCTAAGCTTTTTGCAAGAAAGCTTGGTGTATCGTTTGCCTGATTGCCGTAGTATTGGTGAAGAGAAACATAGTCAACACTATCATAGGCGATGTCAAGGCTGTCAACCTCCCATTGTCCAAAGGTGGGATGGTATCTTCCGGATGAACCGCAAAGAACGGTTTCAATGGTGGGATCAGTCCATTTCATCATTTTTGAGGCTTCAAGAGCAACTCTGCCGTATTCGGTAGCAGTTTTTGCGCCCATCTGCCAACCACCATCCATTTCGTTGCCAAGGCACCAGAGCTTAATATTATGGGGGGATTTAACTCCGTGAGATATTCTTAAATCAGACCAATAGGAGCCTGAGGGGTGGTTGCAATATTCAACAA
Source organism: Acutalibacteraceae bacterium (assembly GCA_045586265.1). Taxonomy (GTDB): domain Bacteria; phylum Bacillota; class Clostridia; order Oscillospirales; family Acutalibacteraceae; genus DTU089. The sequence goes on along the minus strand of JAZMZY010000034.1, from coordinate 4,396 downwards.
TGTTTCTTGCTTCATCGGGCCCTCTTGTGCCAAGGTTTACTGCCATCATACATTCAGCATTCACCTTTTTGCACCAAGCAAGAAATTCATTTGTGCCGAAAAGGTTTGGCTCAGTTGTGCCCCAGGCTAAATCAAGCTTTTTAGGACGGCTTTCAAGGGGTCCGACCCCATCCTCCCAATTATAGCCTGAAACAAAATTACCGCCGGGATAACGAACAACAGGAACATTGAGTTTTTTAACCAAATCAATAACATCCTGACGGAAGCCGTTTTCATCTGCGGTGGGGTGGTCGGGCTCATAAATACCGCCATAAACCGCTCTGCCGAGATGCTCAATAAAAGAGCCGTAAATCCGCTTATCAATTTCCCCGATACGAAATTCCTTTGCAAGGGTGATTTTTGCTTTCATAAGAACAAACTCCTTTTGCCTTGATATAAGTTAAATATATCATAAATAGCAGAAAAGAGCAATAAAAAAACACTGCTGTTAGCAGTGAAACGGCAAAAGTTTTTATAAATGAAATAACCCTTGACTTATGCTTTCTCGTCACATACCGTCAAGGGTTATTTCTGTTCTATTTTAATATCTAACATCTTTTTATTTACCTCTCTTTCATTGATTAAGACCTCTGACCTCACCTTTTACGAACTCTATTTCCAAACACACTCTTTTTTACACGTATCTATATTCATTCTCGTAAGTGAGAAACCCTTTTGTTTTGAAATAATTTTCATTTTATGAAGCTTTCAGTCTTTCGGTTCTTTTCCTGTGAACTTGTTTTCCCCGAACCGCAGGTCTTTCACCGGAACATTGGAGTTTACCTTTCCTTTCTTTTGAATTTTAAGATTAGGTTTTTTTATTTGTACATCGGAACCACACTTTCTATTGAAATCAGGTTTTTACTTGTACATTGGACTCACCCTTTCTTTGTCTATATAATAGCACGGAAATTCAGGTTTTGCAATATGTAATTTTGTATAAAGTTCACAGTTTTTGTTTATTTAAAACATAGAATTTGTTACATTAACCAATAAAAGTTTTGTTAAATTATTGACAACCAGTATTGCTGTATGATATACTGATAGTGTTGTTTGATTGAAAAAGTATGTTCCCGGGAGGCTTTTGCCCCTCGGGAACTGTTTTTATTTATAGTGTTTTATATTAAGCCGTAAAAATGAACAATGTTCATATCTTCGGGCATATAAAGTCCGTGACTGCCACAGCCTCCGTCAATTTCATGGCATCCGTGGTCGGGTGCAAAGCCAATAAGAGTTTTATGCTTCTGCCAATTTTCCTTAACTGCGTTGGCAAGAGCTTCAAAAGCATTGATATTATGCTTTAAGGCGTTGATTGATTCCTCGCTTTCGGGACCATAGCGATGCATTGTGCCGTCATAGTTTCCGTTGTAAACTGCAATGAAATCATATTTATCCTCTTTGATCAACTCAATTGCTTTTTCGTTTGCTTCATCGGGAGCTTCAACAATGAAATAATCCATTTCTCTTTCTAAGAAGATTTTTGACATACTGTCATTACCTGTTGAAACAATGCAGGGCTTTTTGCCTGCTCGGATGAGCGCATCAAAAACGGAGTCAGTTTTAATAACCGGCTTTGTGTATGACCGGATTCCGTGAACCTCAGGTGTTGCACCGGTATACATTGTGCCGAAGCAAACGGGGGTAACTGAAGGCATAACGCTTTGTAAAGGCAGAGTAATGCTTGTGTTGAGCATAACGGGAGTGAAAAGGGGAGCATATTTTTCAAAAATCCACAGGGCTACTGCATCAGGGTTATACATTAAAACTCTGTCAACACCCTTGCCCTCGCAAAGCTTGACCAAAGCCTCTAAGGGCTCATTTGCTTCATTGGGTTTTGCAACACCTAATGCATTGCAAACAGAAGCCGCAACACTTGTTAATTTGAGCTCACAAAATACATCTTGCATAAAATCACCATCACTAATTAAAATTTACTTTGTGTTGATATAGTATAATAAGACTGTTGTTTATTGAGCCTGCCTTCGAAGGCGGGGGGACCACCTCGAATTTTTTACAATTTTCAGTAAAGGTACAGACGAGTAACAGATAAAAGGCTGAAATATAGTTGGTCGGGTGGTGGGTGGTTCTTGATGCGATGTAGTCGCATCATTGAAGCATAAGCTTCAACTGTAATACTGCGATATCAAGAAGATTAAAAACAATAATTCTGTTGCAGTTCCACTTTCGGTGGAATGTTGCGTTGCAACAAAGAACCTTCCGGCTTTTGACATACAATATATGTCAAAAGCCACCTTCCTTTGAAGGAAGGCAAAGCGCGCCAACAAAATTATTCCAAATATAAAATATTGTTTGCAAAAAAGTACCTGTTTTTAAATTTCTCCCAATCCTGCAATAGCAGAGTTATTTCATTTCTGAATTTTTCGTATTCCTCGTCCTTAACATAATGCTTTGCATAACCATCCCTGCCGTATTTCTGCTCTGTATGGTCAAAGGCTCTTGTAAGCATTTCTTTCCTTGTGCAATCTGGAAAATGCTTTAATGTATAGGCGTGAGTACGGTGAAGAAAATCATCAATATCAGTAGAACGGTCTGCCGAGGAAATGATTTTTCCGTAATCACTTCGGGGCTCGGTGCTTGAAGAAGCTCTGTGGTCTTCAATAGCTTCTTTTATTAAATTTCTTTGGCTTTCTGTAAAAAATTCTTTCATTTTTTCATCATTATAAAAAATTTCTGCAGAAAGCCTTTCGTGCTCAGCTTTGTCAATATGGTGTGCAATATCGTGAAAGACTGCAATAGTATATAGTATATTAAAGTCAATGCTTTCGAATTGCTCTGCGAATTTAAAGCATCTTCTGAGAACATAATTAATATGCTCTAAAGAATGACCACTGTCATTTTTCTCATATTGGGGAAGAATTTCTGATTTTGTGTAATTTTCTAAAACCTTGTTGATATTCATTTAATCACCACGGAAATTATTATAACAAAGCGAATTGTATAAATCAATTTATATATTGAAAAAGAGTGATGCAATTGTTAAAATACTATTATATTAATTATGAAAAGGTGTTTTATGGAAAAGAAAAATAAAAAAAGCAAAATCATAAAAAGACTTGTTGCAGTAATTATTGTTTTCGCATTGTTATTTGGTGCCTGCGCTTTTTATGTTAATGATTTTTACAGGGCTGATTTAGGTGCTGTTTCTGCTTTTTCAGGTAATCAAAAAATTAAGAGTGAAACTCTCAATGATGAAACAATAGTGTTTAAGCCGGAGAATGCAAAGGCAGGTTTCATATTTTATCCCGGTGGCAAGGTGGAGTATACTGCATATATTCCTTTGATGGAGGCGCTTGCAAAAAATGATATAATGTGTGTGCTTTTGAAAATGCCTTTTAACCTTGCGGTTCTGGATGTTGACGGAGCAGAAGGCATACAGGAAATGTACCCTGAAATAGAGCTTTGGTATATTGGTGGTCATTCCTTAGGCGGCTCAATGGCTGCAAGTTATCTTTCCGGAAATATAAATGAATATGAGGGTCTTATTCTTTTAGGTTCCTATTCAACTGTTGATTTATCGAAAGAAGTTATCAGGGCTTTATCTGTTTTTGGTAGTGAAGATAAGATAATGAATAAGGAGAAATATGACGAATATAAAATAAATATGCCTGAGGCTTTTTCGGAAGAAATAATTGATGGCGGATGCCACGCGTACTTCGGAATGTATGGTGAGCAGGATGGCGACGGTACACCGACTATTACAAATGTAGAGCAAATTCAGAAAACTGCAGAAATTATTGAAGATTTTATAAAATAAAAAATCACATCCGTTTATCGAAAAATTCGGTAAACGGATGCTTATATTTTACGGCTGTTCAGGTATGGGCACGTGCTCTGTGTTAGAGAGAATATCAATAAAGTTATTGTATTCATAATAATAAGGGGTCATACGGATGTGCTTGCAGAAGCCGTGCATTGGTGCATAGAGCTGACCTTGCTCAAGTCTTAAACAAGGTGCTTCCATTTCATATTCACCCGCATCGGTAATAACTTTAGTTGAGTTTTCTGTAAACTCTGCAGTTCTGCCGTAAACACCTATTTTGATTTTGCCCTGTGTTCTTTCCACATCGCCACCAATAAAGCTGATAATCTGACCGATAGGAATGTACCATACACCGTCAATATTCTGTGGCAAGGTTCCTCTGACACAAAGACCCAAATCATAGCCCTTGAATTTAAGGCGGGTTTGATTATAAACAGGTGCAGGGTCAATGGGTGTTATAAGGTCTTTTTCCTTATCAATTGTTGCAAGGTCAATAATTCTGCCATCCTCAACGTAAGCAGTAAGAGTGCATTTGTCACCATCAATATCAACAATTGTGAACATTGAAAGCTCTTC
>JAZMZY010000033.1:0-10498 GCA_045586265.1 Acutalibacteraceae bacterium | reverse complement strand
CGCAACGCAGGAATTGCAATTGATTCCGAAACTGCAACCACTGAGGAAATCCGCCACAAATACCTTTCGGCTATGCTGGGAACACAGTATTCCGTAACAATTGACCCCACCGCCTTCAAAAAGGCATTAGAGAAAGCCACTGCGCCCTACTACATACTTCAGCGAATGGCGTACGAGGATTCAAAAGTTACAATTTCAGCTAACAAATACACTTATGAGGAATGCTTCAAAATTGTTCTTCAGAAAACTCATCGCTTTGATCTTGAAAATGAATTTTATTCCGATATTTATGAATATGATATTCATTTAGACAACATCAGAAAAAACATTTCCGTTAATACCAACCCTATCACAAAAAGCGGAACAAAAATTTCTATTAACGGTGTGGATGTTACTGCAGGCTCTTATGCACTTGTGGAATTGGCAGATAAAGCTAAAGAAACAATTACAATCATCTGCAGAAACACCACCAACAAAAAATCCTATCAGACAATATACAAGGTTAATGTTCATCAGGGCATAACAGAAGCTCCTGACAGTGACCTTACGGGTCTTATTCCTACCTTGACCGTGGGTACTAATAAGGATGAAAGCAATACCTCGTCCTCATCAACGGACACCTCCTTAACCCTCCCCTCTTTATCAGATAATCTGCAGTTACCTGCTCTCACAGATATTTACGGCAACCTTAATAACGCCGCATCCCCCCTGGTTGACAATATTCTTTCCTTGAACGATAAGGGGCAGTTGGTTGACCAACAGGGAAACATCGTAAGCGATTCCACCTACGAAACTCTTCCGTCGGGCTACGATTATATACTCAACGATGACGGAATTGTTTCAGTTGTTATCAGCAATAAAAAAACTACCGAGCCTACCACAGACGGTTCAGATGGTAAGCTTACGGAAGAAGAAACAAGAAAAATCATCATTATAGCTTCCGCTTGTTGCTTTGTGGCTTTGGTTATTGCTATTATTGTGGTGGTTGTTGCTTCAAAATCCAAAAGCAAAATGACAGAATCTCAAAAAATGAGAAAAAGAAAAGCAAAAGAAAGACGAAAAAAGAAAAATTAGAAAACAAGAAATAATATAAAATGGCAGTTTACTTGATTTCATATTCAGTACACTGTCATTTTTTAAATAAAAATCGTATATTATTTTAAAAATTGTTCATAAATTAAGCAATTGTATGGTATATAATACATTTAGAATAGGAGGAATTAATATGGCTAACGAAAGAATTCTCATTGTTGACGATGATATCAACATCTGCGAGCTTTTAAGATTATATCTTGAAAAGGACGGCTTTCAGACCGATATTGTAACCGACGGCATTAAAGCGGTTGAAGCCTTTAATTCTATCAATCCCGACCTTGTGCTTCTTGACATTATGCTTCCCGGGCTTGACGGTTGGCAGATTTGCAGAGAAATCCGAAAAACCTCTCAGACACCTATTATTATGCTCACTGCAAAGGGTGAAACCTTTGATAAGGTTTTAGGTCTTGAATTAGGTGCAGATGATTACATTACAAAGCCCTTTGAAACGAAAGAGGTTATTGCCCGAATCAAAGCAGTTCTCAGGCGTTCTTCTGCAATTGCAGTTGCAACAGAGGCAGTCAAAGAGGTTAATTTTGACAACCTTTCAATTAACCTTACAAACTATGAGCTTAAGGTAAAGGGTGTTGCGGTTGATACTCCCCCCAAGGAGCTTGAGCTTATATTCCACCTTGCAAGCAACCCCAACAGAGTTTACACCCGCGACCAGCTTCTTGATGAGGTCTGGGGCTTTGAATATTATGGCGACTCACGAACTGTTGACGTTCACGTTAAGCGCTTGAGAGAAAAGCTTGAAGGCGTTTCAGACAAATGGGAGCTTAAAACAGTATGGGGCGTAGGCTACAAATTTGAAACAAAATAATATGGCTCGTATTCATTCAAAAAAAGGCGCGTTCTTTTTTAAATATTTCTTTATATTTTCTGCTATTGTACTTATCAGCTTTATGCTTATCGGCATAGCTCTGATGATTTTCACATCAGGCTTTTTGCGTACGCAGGACAGAAACACCACATCCCTTTATGCCAAAGAGATTTCAGCAACAATGACGGAGCTTGTTGAATCCTCAACCGCATCCCGAAACCCCGAGGGGTCTGCCCTTATTATCCTGAATTCCCTTGACCTTATGGCAGATTGCACGGGCTATGATGTTTTTATTTGCAACAAGGATGGTTCTGTTGCCGCTTGTGCCGAGCTGCTTACGGACTTCAAGCTTGAAAGCGGCGGTTGCGAAAAGCATAAAGCTCTGATTTTATCAAAGGCTTATATTCAAAAAGCTAAAAATGGTGGCTTTTCGGAATTTTCTACAATGGATTCATTCTATAACAGTGTTCACTCTGTTTCTATGGAGCCCATTACCATAAAGGATGAATTCACAGGCTTTGCGGTTGTTGCCGCCCCTGTTGAAGGGACCCTGGTTAATAACCTGAGAAATGTTTTGAGGATGTTCCTTTTTGCAGCAGGTCTTGCACTTATTCTTGTTACAATAGCCGTTTACATTATGACGGAAAAAATTGCAAAGCCCATCAGAAACCTTGAAAATGCAACCCGTTGCTATTCCTCGGGAGATTTTTCATACAAGGTGCCCGAGCTTCATTCCCGTGATGAGCTTGCAGAGCTTATAACAAAATTCAACTCAATGGCTACCTCTCTGGAGCAGCTTGAAAATTCAAGGCGAAGCTTTGTTGCCAACGTTTCTCACGAATTCAAAACACCAATGACTACTATCGGCGGATTTATTAACGGTATTCTTGACGGAACAATCCCACCCGAGAAGCAAAACTACTATTTGGAAATTGTTTCTTCTGAAATCAACAGACTTTCCCGAATGGTTACAATGATGCTCAATATTTCCAAAATCGAAACAGGAAATGCGGATCTGACTATTGAGCAATTTGATATTTCAGGCAAGCTTGTTACAACCTTCCTTGGCTTTGAGCAATTGATTTCAAAGAAAAAAATTGAGGTTGAGGGCTTTGAGGATTTATCACAGGCCTTTGTTCACGGTGACAGTGCAATGATTGACCAGGTTATTTATAACCTTGTTGACAATGCAGTTAAATTCACAAACGAAGGCGGGAAAATCATTGTAAACACCGCAACCGATAAAAAATACAGTTACTTCTCCGTTACAAACAGCGGAAGAGGTATCCCGAAGAAAGATATTGGTAAAATCTTTGAAAGATTTTATAAGGTTGACCAATCACGAAGCACCGATGTTAAAAGCACGGGCTTGGGTCTTTTCCTTGTTAAAAGTATAGTTGACCTGCACAGTGGAACTATAACCGTAGACAGTGAGCCTGATAATTTCACAAGATTTACAGTTAAATTACCAAAATAAACAGGTGATAAAATCACCTATGGAGGATTACACATGGACGATAATTTCAATGCTAACACCACTTATGGTGCAACCCCCTCTGACAATGCACCCACAGAGCCTGCTACCCCCTACGGTGCACAATCAGAAGCGTCACCTTCAAGCTCTGCCCCAACGGGCACTGCTCCAACAGGAAACGCACCATACACAACCAACCCCTATGGTGCACCTTATTCAGCTCCAAGCTCACCTTATAATGTGCAACAGCCTTATTCACAGCAGACTCCGTATAACAATACAATTAATCAATATGGCAACGCTCCTGCATATAACCAGACTGCTTACGTTGACCCCAATTTCAAGCCTAAGAAAAAGAAAAACACAGGCAGAAATATATTTGTTGCCCTCGTTTGTGCTTGCATTGTAATTGCTTCTGTTGCTATCGGTGTTTCTGTTACAGGAAATTCTGACAACAACACAAGAACAGAGCAGAGTAACAATGGTTCAAATAAAGGCAACGGCTCAGGCTCAGGTGCGGCTGCAAAAACTGAGGATTCCCCCATTACCTTCTCTGAGTATTCCGGTGACGGCGTTATGACACCTGAACAGATTTACGAGGAAGCTAAAGAAATCAATGTTGGTGTTATTGTTTATGCTCAGAACCAGAAAGTTGGCGAGGGCTCAGGTATCATCGTTGGTGCGGACAAGGAGAAGAAAAACACTTATATCATTACTGCCGCTCACGTTATTGCAGACCAGGGCGTAAGCGTTCAGATTCAGACAAATGACGGCAAGGAATATGATGCAGATATTGTAGGCTATGACACAAAAACCGATATCGGTGTTCTCAGAGTAGAAAAAACAGGCTTTAAGTCTGCAACCTTCGGCAACTCTGACAAGCTTAATGTCGGTCAGAAGGTTTATGCTATCGGTAACCCCGGCGGAACTGTTTTCTTCGGTTCTTTTACAAATGGTATTATCAGTGCAATCGACAGACCCGTTGCTTCAACAACAAGTGCTTATGACCTTCCCTGTATTCAGCACAATGCCGCTATTAACCCCGGTAACTCCGGTGGTGCGCTTCTTAATGAATTCGGTCAGGTAATCGGTCTTAACTCCTCTAAAATCACCGATACCGAATATGAGGGTATGGGCTTCTCAGTTCCCTCAAACACAATGCTTGAAATTTATGAAGACATTGTAAAGAATGGCTATGTTACAAACAGACCTATGCTGGGCATTTCATACTACACAGTTGCAAATGATTACACATACTCTGCAATCGCCTGGAAAAACAACCTCCCCTACGGCTCAATTGTTGTTGCGGCAATGACTGATGACAGTGACCTTGCAAAGCAAGGAATCAAGGTTGGCGATATTATCACCGCAGTAAACGGCAAGGCTCTTGATTCAACAGATGTTCTTCTTGAGGTAATCGAAAACGGCAAGGTTGGTGACACAATTACACTTTCCGTTTGCAGACTTAATAATTCAGGTGCGGTAAGCAACAAATTTGACGCAAAGGTTAAGCTTATCGAGGACAAGGGCGAAACCGCCACACCACAGCAGGAACAAACTACAGACCCCTTCAGCAGTTATTTTGGTAACGGATTTGGATACTAAGAAAAAAGTCACTCCGCGAGGAGTGACTTTTTTAGTTAAGAGGTAAGAGCGAATAGTGAAGAGATTTGGGACCTGCGGTCGGCATTATAAGGTAAAAGATTCAAGACTTTTTATTGTCCCGAATCTTTTTTGTTATATTATCAGATATTGAATTTATTCTTGGGTACAGGCAAGCCTGTACCTTACGGATTAGAACGATTAATAAAATGTTTGGGAGCGAAGCTTCCCCTCACCTCTTCACTATTCACTTTTCACTCTTCACTTAATTTATTTATGTTCCACCTGTCAATACCACCACGTTGCATTGCGCCTATTATTCTTTCGGGCACATCGCCATATTCTTCTGAGAGCCTTTGGAGAAGAATTTTTGTATCCTCTCTTTTGGTTTTTTCATTTGCAGGGCATTTGCTTTCTATAATGGGTAAATTAAGCCGCTCCACAGCCTGTTCTACCGCAGCTTCTCTGACATATATGAGAGGCCTTATCATTGTGATATCACGCCTTGAAAGGTAGGTTACGGGAGCAAAACAACCGATTCGGCTTTCTATAAGAAGATTCATCATAAAGGTTTCTGCCGCGTCGTCAAGATGGTGACCTAAAGCAATTTTGTTGCAACCCAATTGCTTTGCAGTATCGTGAAGAATACCCCTTCGCATTCTGGCACAAAGTGAACAGGGGCATTCCTCTTTTCTTACCTCAAAAATGATTTCATATAAATCGGTTTTCTGAATTACATATTCTATTCCGTATTCATCGCAAAGCCTCTGAATGGGGGAAAAATCTCCATCCTTTTTATCGAAGCGCATATCAAGGGTTATTGCAACTATCTCAAAATCCGCAGGGTAAAAGCGTTTCAAATCACACAATGCCTTTAAAAGCATAACGGAATCCTTACCACCCGATACACCAACAGCAATTTTATCGCCATCCTGAATCATTTTATAATCATCAACGGCAGCTCGGGTTCTGCTTAAAATTTTTCTCATAGGGTTTTATTCCTCTTTGGATTTTTTCTTTTTGTTTTCTCCTGAAATATCAATATCCTCTTCCTTAGGAACACGCTTAAGGGATACCGCAAGAATAACAACACTTACAACAAGAGCAGATACAAGCACTGCAATATATACTGTTTTCTGCCCCTCGGTCATTTCCTTTTTTTCTTCGGTATCATCTTCAATCAAGCCATCGGTATCTTCAACAAAATCCGTATATCTTTTATTTACATCAAGCTCCAGAACAAATTCAGTTGTTTCTTCCGCTTCATCCTTCTCACCCGCAAAAGCAGTAAAGGACGCATTGCTCAACAAAAGCATTGCACACAGAAGAACAGAAATGATTTTTTTCATTTATCTCACACTCTTTTTAAGATTTGATTCCGTAATTCTTTAATTGACTTTTCCAAAACACTTCTCGGGCAGGCAACATTAAGCCTTGTGAAGCCCTTGCCGTTTTCACCGAACCAGAAGCCCGGGTCCTGAATAATTCCGCATTCGTTCTGCAAGAACAAATCAAGCGCTTCATCATTCATCCCAAGCTTTCTCATATCAAGCCACATTAAATAAGTCCCTTGACAATCATAAATTTTTATCTGAGGAATATCGCTCAAAATATTATTTACAAGCCGTATATTCTCTTCAATATAGTCGTTTACACCATCTATCCAATAATCGCATTTTGTATATGCAGCAATTGTTGCAGGGCGTGAAACACAGTTGATACAGCTATAACCATCTGCTGATAATTGAGCTTGAAATTTTTCTCTTAAAGCTCTATCGGCAATAATAATATTTGATGTGCCCAGACCTGCAAGATTAAAGGTTTTGCTGACTGCAGTGCAGATAACTGTGTTTTTCGAGAAGCTATCATCAACATTATTGATTACAATATGCTCCTGATTTTTCCTTACAAGGTCAAAATGAATTTCATCGCTTACAAGAACCACATTATTTTTAAGGCAGATTTCCCCCACCCTTTTAAGCTCTTCCTTAGTCCACACTCTTCCCACAGGGTTATGAGGACTGCAAAGAAGCATTAATTTAACATCATCCTGAGCTGCAATTTTTTCAAGCTCAGGAAAATTCATTTTATAAGTATTGCCCTCAGGAACAAGAGGATTATCTGCAATAACTCTTTTATTATTGATAATAGATTTTGAAAATGGATAATAAACGGGAGATTGGATTATAACCTTATCGCCCTCATTTGTAAAGGCTCTTATTGCGGTATTAATTGTGAAAACCACACCACCAACGCAGGTAATCCAATCATTTTCTATTTCAAAATTATGGCGACGGGCAAGAAACTCACGGACACTGTCCCGATATTCCTTATCTGCATCCGTATAACAAAAGAAGCCTTTTTCGGTAAACTCCTTTATGGCTTCCCTTACCTCAAGAGGTGTCTGAAACTCCATATCGGCAACAGAGAGAGGATATGCACCTCTTTCAATCAAGCCTTCGGGAACGGTTGTATCCCATTTATATGAACCGCTGTTTTTTCTGTTAAAAACTTTGTCAAACATAGAAATTTACCTTTATGCATTTATGAAAAGTATTGAGGAAGCAAGCATTATCTGTCCCCAGAAATATGTAAGAATATTGAATATTTTTAAGGGATAATTTTTTCTTTGATTTGCAAACATTATAACGCCCAAGGAAGCATCTGAAAGGACAAAGAAGAAGGAGCCAAGTGTTAACACAACAAAGGCTATGAAACCGCCCTCTGCACCGCTTTGCCATTGGTGGTAGCCTAAAGCAGTTGCTTTAGTGAACATAAATGTAAGAATAATGAAATAAATCCATATTCCAATAGCTACAATCTTCGGTGTCATTTTCATTTTTATTACTTTCATAACTATAAAAGCTATAACAAGAACTGTAACACCGATCAGAAGCTCCGGAGCATTGATCATACTATACTCTTCAAAAAGAGCGGGCAATGCCTTTACATAAGCACCTATATAGAAAAAGTGACCTACGAGAAAGCTGATAAAGCCTGTTACAAAATATGCATCCGAAGGCTTGGCATGTAAGAAATAATCCCCTATCCAGCCAAAAATCAAACCAACAAGCATTGTAATTGCATAGCTTGAGAAATTATTTGAAATAAACATTGAAAGCACACCAATGCACACAAACATTGTTGCGCATACCATTTTCAGAACAAGTGATTTGGTGCATTTCTCAGGCCAGAGTGCCTTTAAATACCAAGGCACACAAACAACCTCAACCACCAGGCACAAGCCAAATAAAATCCACAATACCATTTCAAACCCTCACCGCATAAATCTTTATTATATTGTATCACAAGCATAATAAAAAGGCAATAACCAGTTGCCAGTCGCCAGCAAATAGCAAATAGCGGTTAGATGACAGATACCAGATGCCAAAATAGTCGCCAGTTGCCAGTCGCCAGTCGCCAGAGCTTCGCAAGGAGTAAATATAGTGCAATAAAATTGAGTTTTATCGGTGCCTTCCTTCAAAGGAAGGTGGATTTTGACATACTTGTATGTCAAAAGACGGAAAGTTCTTTGTTGCAAAGCAACATTCCACCGAAGGTGGAACTGTAAATCAACTGTTGTTTTGAATTTACATATTCTGTGGTACAGGCAAGCCAGTACCTTACAGTGCATTACAGTTTTACCTCCGGCAAAATGACGCTCGACACTCGCGTAAAGAACCACCCACCACCCGACCAACTAATTTCAAAAATAAACAAATCTCTCGTTTACAACAAATTGCATTTATTTCAATATCAAAGGTGGTCCCCCCGCCTTTGAAGGCAGGCACTACAGACATTAAAGTTTTATGTTCTATTTTCACTCTTTCCAAATTTCAATTCTACATTAGGAAAATCAAATCCCGAATTCCGCATTCAAAAAAATCCCCTTACCAAATTGGTAAGGGGAAAATAGATTCAATTAATATTTGAAATCTGTGATAATCATTGTGTTGAAAAGCTCCTGCTTGTCAATCTGAATGTCACCCATAAGAATAACATTACCGCCACCCTGAATAGCAACATTCATATACTGCTCAAGCTTGATGATTTTATTTGTTTTTGTATCATATTCAACAATAGCTTTGCAATCGTGGTATGTAAGGTTATATGTAACATTTTTGATAACTTTAGAAACTGTACCACCATTAAGTGTTTCATCAATATCTGCTTTTGAAAGGGGTGAGAACATTGCACCTGTGAAGCTGGGTGAGCTTGATGCGCCTTCAGCCATGGGCTCAGGGTTCTTTTCGTCCTTAAGCTCGATTGTAATTCTTGCCTTACCGTTGCCAAGGTCTTCATAGTTAGTGCTTTCAATAGCATTTACATCTGTAAGATAGCAGCCCTTTTCACATTTGTAAACAGGGAACCATCTCATATCGCCACCCTTTTCAACAATTTCAGGGTCTGCCTCTGCAGCTTCTTTTGAAGTCATAAGATCAAGGGTATCAACAAGGTTAAGGAGAACACCAACAAGACCTTCACCCTTAGAGATAACACGGTTCTGTGCATCTGAGGGAAGCTCCTGATATTCAACCTTTTTGTAACCGGGCTTATCTTTTTTAGCCTTGTTCATAAGGTTTGTGTAGATATCGAGAACCTCTTTATTTGTTTTCTTAGCTGCAGTTGCGCCACCATTATTATCTGCGGGCTTGTTTGCATCGGGTGTTGCTGAAGCACCGTTATCACCTGAGGGCTGAGTTGCATCGGGTGTTGCTGAAGCACCGTTATCGCCTGAGGGCTGAGTTGCATCGGGTGTTGTTGAAGCACCATTATCACCTGAGGGCTGAGTTGCATCGGGTGTTGTGCCTGCATCAGGTGTTGTGCCTGCATCGGGTGTTGTGCTTGCACCGGGAGTTGTAGCTGTGCCCTGCTGCTGAGTCTGCTCGCCTGCGGGAGCCTCTGCAATATCGTTCTTTGCAAGGAAAACGATAGAAGCAACTGAAACTGCATTACTTGCGATTACCGTAAAAACAAGAGCAACTGCAAGAATGATAGCAATAATTTTTAAATCTGTGCTTTTCATTACCTATAACCTCTTTCATATTTGCATTTTATTTACGTAAAAATGCATATTTATTAACACTATTAGATTATACCAAAAAGCACCAAAAGTCAATACTATATATTACACAAAAGAATTGAAATTTAATTGTGCAAAAGAAAAAACCGACTCTTTCGAGTCGGTTTCAGACTGTCGAAAAACCGTGTTTCTTAAATCAAGAGAGACACGGTTTTTTAGCATTTTGGTAAGTAAATTTAAAAATATTGATAAAATTGAGTAAAAAGTCGGTAGGATTGTCGTTTTTGAACTTCCACATTGCCAACTTTTTCAGATTCATTGCAGTAAATTTAAGCCTAACCCAATTTGAAACTTGGTTTAAGCCTTTGTAGGTAGTGTATCTCATACTATGCTTTTCTTTCGCATCAGCAAATACACGCTCAATTGTTTTGCTTCGCATTGAATAAGTATCCTTACCCAATGGCGAATGTCGCACATCTTC
>JAZMZY010000032.1:0-27337 GCA_045586265.1 Acutalibacteraceae bacterium | reverse complement strand
GGCGACCAGATGCATCCTCTTTCAGAAATGAATATGGCAACCTATAACCTTATCGGCAGGGCATATTCATTGATTGAAGAAAAAGAGCCTTGGCTGAATGGTGCAATTAATGTTGCGGAAATTGCAGTTTTAAGTGCAGAGGCAATAACAGGTGACAGAGATGTTAAGGCAGACACAGGCGCAAACAGAATGTTACTTGAAAATCATTTGCTTTATAATTTTGTTGACGAAGCTTCTGATTTTTCTGCTTACAAGCTTCTCATTCTGCCTGATGTTGCAATCAAAAATGTTAAAACTATTGAAAAAATCAAAGTCTTTGCAGAAAATGGCGGTAAGGTAATTGCCACAGCAGATGCTTTAATCAATGATGATAAATTCCTCCTTGATTTTGGTGCTGAATACAAGGGTAAAAATGAATTTAATCCCACATATTTTGTTCCCGAATTTGAAACGGTAAACGGTAAAACAGAATATGTTATGCGTTGCAATTTCAACAAATTTGATGTGGCTGAGGGCGAACTTGTTGCATATATGCAAAACCCCTATTTCAACAGAACCTTAGAGCATTTCTGCTCCCACGCTCACGCACCAAATAACCCCGAGGAAAGCTTCCCCGGTGCAGTTATCAACGGAAATATTGCTTATATCGGCTGGGATATTTTCTCAGCTTATACAAATCACGGTCACCTTTGCTTTAAGGAGCTTTTCACATACATTATTAAGAAAATGATGGGTGATGAAATAACCGTTTTTGCAGATGTTCCGGACAGAGCAGTTGTTACATATACAAGACAAGAAAATGAAAAAAGAAATATACTCCACCTTCTTTTTGCTCATACAACAGTTCGCGGCAAAAACACCGAGGTTATTGAAGATACTGTTCCGCTTTATAATGTTAAATGCAGTGTAAAATGCGATACTAAACCATCAAAAATCACGCTTGTTCCAACAGGTGATGAATTAAGCTTTGAATATATCAATGGCAGAGCAGAATTTACTGTGCCAAAGGTTGATATACACCAGATGGTTGAAATAAAATAAGAATATAAAAAAGGGGCTGTAAAAAAACGACAAGTTTTTTTACAGCCCCTATATTTTTACTCTTATTTATAAAGAGGTCCGTAAGCTTCGCAAGCGCGGAAGTCTGCACCTTCAAGCTCCTGAGTGCCGAATGCGTTCCAGCAAGCAGGACGGAAGATTTTGCTTTCGTCAACGTTGTGCATTGAAACGGGAATTCTGAGCATGGAGCAGAGAGTGATAATATCTGCACCGATGTGACCGTAAGAAATTGCGCCGTGGTTTGCACCCCAATGGTTCATTACTTCATAGGCTGAAGTGAAAGGACCTTTGCCTGTAAGAGTAGGAGCGAACCATGTGCAAGGCCATGTGTAGTCAGTTCTCTTCCAGATAACATCAGAAACCTCATCGGGAAGTGCAACTGTGTAGCCTTCGCAAATCTGAACTGTTGGTCCAAGACCTTTAACAAGATTAAGACGAATCATTGTTGCAGGCATTTCAGCTCTTGTAAGGAAACGGCTGGAATATCCGCCACCACGGAAGTAACCGTTATCAGCTGCGCACCATTCTGTTGCATCATTGATTTTCTTGATATCTTCTTCTGTTACGTCGTACCATTCTTTGATGATACCGTTACCATTTTCGTCTTTAACTTCACCGCAAGCATCAAGACAGCAAGCACCGGAGTTAATAAGGTGAATAAAGCCCTGAGATTCTTTTGCTTTGCCTTCAAGGTCATAGCCTGTAACTCTCTTGACTGCTTCGGGGCTCCAATATGTACGAACGTCTGCGAACATCTGGGGTCTGTTTGTAAGTAATTTCATAAAGAGCATACTTACGCCGTTAAGTGTATCATTTTCTGTTGCAAGAATGTAGGGCTCACGAGTGCCGTTCCAGTCAAAGCTTGTGTTAAGCATTGCTTCTGCAAAGTCTGCGTTGGGATAGAAGTCTGTCCACTGTCTCTGACCCTGGAAGCCTGCCGCAATAGCATTATGACCAACCATTTCTTCCTCTCTGCCTTCGGGAAGGTTGGGGTTGCCATTCATAAGGTCTTTGATGATGCACATCATTTTAACTGTGAATTCCCAGTCTTTTTCTTTCTGCTCATCGCTCTTTCTTACAAACTCGGGGTTCTTATCGAAACCAACCTTGCAGTTTTCCTTAACCCATTTGTAAGCTTTCTGATATTCAGCTTCGTCATAGATGCCTTCTTCCATTCGACGGATAACTTCAACCTCGTCAACGGATTCAACGCGCATACCGAGATATTCTTCAAAGAAATCTGTATCAATTGAAGAACCTGCGATACCCATACAGATTGAACCAATCTGAAGATATGATTTACCTTTCATTGTTGCAACCGCAACTGCGCTCCTTGCAAAGCGAAGAAGTTTTTCTTTAACATCCTCGGGCATTGTTGTATCGTCAGCATCCTGAACGTCCTTACCATAGATACCGAATGCAGGAAGACCCTTCTGTGCATGTGCTGCAAGAACTGCTGCAAGGTAAACTGCACCGGGACGCTCTGTTGCATTAAAGCCCCAAACACCCTTGATTGTTGTGGGATCCATATCCATTGTTTCGGAACCGTAGCACCAGCAAGGTGTAACAGAAAGAGTAATCATAACTCCTTCTTTACGGAATTTTTCTGCACAAGCAGCTGCTTCCGCCACGCGACCGATAGTTGTATCTGCAATAACAACCTTAACGGGCTCGCCGTTGGAATATTTAAGATTTTCTGTGAAAAGTTTAGCAGCAGACTTTGCCATGTTCATTGTCTGCTCTTCAAGAGATTCACGAACCTTAAGAGGACCGCGTCTGCCATCGATAATGGGTCGAATACCGATTACGGGATATTCGCCGAGAAATCTGTTCTCTGCCATAAAAATATCATCCTTTCAACTGTATTTTAAATACAGATTATTTCATTTATATAGTATATCACAAATGAAAATGTTTTCAATCAGTTATAAAGTAAAATTTTTCTATAAATATTCAGTAAAAATGACAAATTAGTCATTTTTAGAAATAAAACTAAATTCAGAATAACCTCCCCCATATACACAAATTGTTGAATCAAAAAGAATTCTCTGGAAAAATGTGGGAATATGTATTATAAAACGCAGAAAAAATGTGATTTTCAAACTTGAAAACTCAGGATTTTTGTGTTAAACTACAATCAACTTAATAAAAGGAGTAGTTTTTATGGATAGGCTTCCTCGTAAAATTGACACTTTTCTGGAGAATTGGAAGAACAACGAAAACAAACTGCCACTCATTGTTAAAGGTGCACGCCAGATAGGTAAAACAGAAGCAATAAAGGAATTTGCAAAGAATAATTATAAATCAATAGTGGAAATTAACTTCGTTCTGCAAAAGCAGTTCAAGGATATTTTTGATGATGGTTTTGAAGTGGATACAATACTAAAAAACATATCTCTTAAAAATCCCGATTTTGAATTTCCTATGGGTGAAACGCTTATTTTCTTTGATGAGATTCAAGACTGCATCAACTGTGCCACAAGTCTTAAATCATTTAAACTTGACGGCAGATATGACGTTATCTGCTCCGGCTC
This sequence comes from Acutalibacteraceae bacterium, assembly GCA_045586265.1. Lineage (GTDB taxonomy): Bacteria > Bacillota > Clostridia > Oscillospirales > Acutalibacteraceae > DTU089. The sequence continues at coordinate 23,744 of JAZMZY010000032.1, read as the reverse complement.
ACTAATGGGTATAAATTATAATGAGATTGAATCTAATAGTGTCGGTTATAAAGAAGATTATGAAATGCATTCTCTTGATTTTGAGGAATATCTTTGGGCTAAGGGGTACAAGGCAGAACAGATTGAGGAGCTTTATCAAAAATTGCTCACAACCACTCCGCTTTCCAACGTGGAATATGCTGTTATGCTTGAAAACTTCAAAGAATATATAGTTCTCGGCGGTATGCCTGCTGTTGTTTTTACATTTATAACTCAAAAAAATTATAGCGGCACTTTGAAATTGCAAAAGCAACTTCTCCTTGATTATGAGGAAGATATTACCAAATACGCACATGGTCTCGATAAAGGAAAGATTCTTGATATTTACAGAAAGATTCCCGTATTCCTTGGGAAAGACAATAAAAAATTTCAAATTTCCAAGGTCAGAGCGGGAGCTCGCAACCGTGATTATGTTGGTACGGTTGAGTGGCTTAATAATGCAGGAATCATAAATGTTTGCTATTGTCTTTCAACACCTGAACTCCCGTTGAAAGGCAATTATAACCCTGATAATTACAAAATATATTTCAGAGATAGCGGTCTTCTTATAGGCTCACTTGACGAAGAAGTACAGCAGGATCTTCGCAACAACAAAAATTTCAACACTTATAAGGGTGCGCTTTACGAAAACATTGTAGGTGATATGCTTGTAAAACAAGGGTATAATCTTTATTTTTACCGCAACGAAAAAGGAACCCTTGAAATGGACTTTTTCGTTCGTGATGCAGATTCTCTTATTCCCGTTGAGGTAAAAGCAAACGATGCATCAACCCCATCACTTAACGCTCTGATCGAAAAAGATATTTACGATGACATAAAATACGGCATTAAACTTGCTAATAAAAACATTGGCTTCAACGGAAAATTTTACACCATTCCATATTTTCTGACATTTATGCTAAAGCGCTTTCTTCAAGAAAAATAAAACAAGTAACACGGCTCACCATTATTCTTGGTAAGCCGTGTTTTGCATATATGTTATTCAATCAGTTATAAAGTAAAATTTTACCCTAAATATTCAGTCAAAATGCCAAATGTTAAATATATAACATTTATTGACAAAAAACGACTTTGCCTATACAATAGCAATTGTATAAACCTGAACTGAATATTCATTGGTAGAGGCGCGATTGACAAAAGTAGGCTTTAGAGCCGCGGGGCAAGGAAGAAGCTGAAAGGGGAAATCGCCGAAACGAAAACGATATACCCGGAAACGTTTTTGTTGGTTGCTTTGTTAAGAGCAAAGTGACTGTCACATTTGTGGAGAGCTATCGCTGATATTTTTATCATGACTGTTTTCCACGCAGCCGTGATTTTTTTATTTCAGGAAATAAGGAAAGGATGGTTTTAATGAAAAACCAAAGAAAACGCAGATTTTTTGCGGTGCTTATAATGTGCATTTTTATGTTCACTCTCGGCACTATTTGTTCCGCAACAGCAGATGAAGATGCAGCAGTTATGACTATCGGTGCAACTGATTCTGCAGTTATCACAGTCGGCGAAACAGAATATGACCTTGCTGACGGTGAATCCGCTCTCGCTTATGTTGACAGCTATGCTGACAATCTTGAAGCAGACCCAAATTTTGAAACAAACGTGAAAACAGCAATCAACAAGGTAAGAGAATCAATTCCTCAGTATGCAACCTTCTGGGCATTGCTTGCTCCCATTATTGCTATTGTTCTTGCACTTATAACAAAAGAGGTTTATTCCTCACTTGTTATCGGTATCATCGTTGGCGGTGCAATTTATGCAGGCGGTAACTTCGAAGGAACCCTTGTTCACGTTGTAAGTGACGGCTTCATTGCAAATCTTTCAGACTCCTACAATATGGGTATTATCATCTTCCTCGTTCTTTTAGGTGCACTTGTTGCTATGATGAACAAGGCAGGCGGTTCTGCTGCATTCGGCAGATGGGCAACTGCTCATATCAAATCAAGAGTTGGCGCTCAGCTTGCAACAATTGCTCTCGGTGTTCTTATTTTCATTGATGACTATTTCAACTGCCTTACAGTTGGTTCAGTTATGCGTCCCGTTACAGACGGCCATAAAATTTCCCGTGCAAAGCTCTCATACCTCATTGACGCAACAGCAGCTCCTGTTTGTATTATCGCTCCCATTTCCTCTTGGGCAGCAGCAGTTGCAGGTTTTGCAAACAGTGCAGGCGCAGAAAACGGTATTGCACTTTTCATTCAGGCTATTCCCTATAACTTCTACGCTCTTCTTACAATTGCAATGATGATTTTCCTTGCTCTCACAGGTCTTGAGTACGGTCCTATGAAAAAGCACGAAAAGAATGCAAAGGAAACAGGTGACCTCTTCACAAGCGGTACAAAGCAGGCTATTGCTGAAATGGAAGTTAACCCCAAAGGCAGAGTTTGTGACCTTATTGTTCCCATTATCTTCCTTATTGTAAGCTGTGTTATTGGTATGATTTACTCCGGTGGCTTCTTCAGCGGCGAAAGCTTTATTGATGCATTCTCTAACTCTGATGCTTCCGTTGGTCTTGCTTACGGTGCTTTTGTTGCAATTATCATTACTGTTATTTTCTACCTTTGCAGAAGAGTTCTTTCCTTCAAGAGCATTATGGAATCTCTTCCCGAGGGCTTCAAGGCGATGGTACCCGCTATTATGATCCTTGCTTGCGCATGGACCCTTAAGGCTATGACTGACTCCCTCGGTGCAAAGATTTTCATTTCTCAGCTTATCGAAGGCAGTGCAGCAGGCTTCCAGGCTCTTCTTCCTGCAATTATTTTCGTAATCGCAGTTGGTCTTTCCTTCGCAACAGGCACATCATGGGGTACATTCGGTATCCTCATTCCCATCGTTCTCTCCGTTTTCGGTGCAGGCGAGCCTATTACTATCGTTGCTATTTCTGCTTGTATGGCAGGTGCGGTTTGCGGCGACCACTGCTCACCCATTTCCGATACAACAATTATGGCATCCGCAGGTGCACAGTGCGACCACATTAACCACGTTTCAACTCAGCTTCCCTATGCACTTACAGTTGCAGGCGTTTCAGCAATAAGCTATGTAATTGCAGGCTTTGTTACAAACTGGATGATAGTTCTTCCCATTGCTTTCGTTCTTATGTTTGCTACACTCTTTGTTATTAAAGCAATTACAAATAAAAAAGCATAAACAAAATAAAGCTATAAACGAAAAATCGTCACTCGAAAGAGTGACGATTTTTTTGTATTCTTATTTCATGAGATTATTTAAGAAATCAACTGCTGCTTTGATGTCAACCTCGGGCTTATCGCCGACCTCACGCTCAATTGTAAGGAAACCGTTGTAACCGATTTCTTCAAGTGCTGCAAGGTATTTTGGGAAATCAACACTACCCTCGCCAAGAGGAACCTCAATAAAGGAATCATCTGTAACAATAACATCCTTCTTGATACCGTAAACAATTTCGGGGTCACGGAAGAAAATCTGCTTACCATCTTTTGCGTGAGTATGAACAATGTATTTTTTAAGGTTATGTACTGCACCAACTGGGTCATCACCTGTTACCATAACAAGATTTGCAGGGTCAAGGTTTACGCCAACGCCTGTGGAATCAAGGCTATCAAGGAAGCCCTTTAAAACTGCGCTTGTTTCAGGACCTGTTTCAACGGCAAAGTGAGCGTCAATTGAATCTGCATATTCTGCAAGCTCGTGGCAAGCCTCCTGCATAATTTTATAGCGGTCGTGGTTAGGGTCAGAGGGAACAACACCGATATGAGTTGTTACGATATCTGTTTCAAGGTCTTTAGCAAGGTCAAGAATTCTTTTTGATTTTTCAACTCTTGCTTCGTTAAGGTCCTTGTGGATAAATCCGCCACCGCCAAGGTCACCGCAAAGAGCTGAAATGATAAGTCCGTTATCCTTAACAAGCTTTAAAAACTCTCTTCTCTTTTCGGGAGAAAGGTTTTCAGGAGCCATTTCACCATGAGTTGAATAAACCTGAATACCCTGAGCGCCACATTCTGCCGCTTTTCTTACGGATGTGGGAATATCGGTTCTGAAGCTGTTAATGATAATACCAATAGGAAATTTTTTCATTTTGAACACCTCTGAAAAATTTATTTAAATTTTATTTTCATTATTATTTTTACTTTCCTGCATTTCAGGTGGAATAGTGCTTTGAGCAGGTTGTTGGGGTTGAGAATAGGGCTGTTGGTTACCGTTATATGCATTCATATTCGGAACATTGGTATAGTAACCACCGTTATTCTGATATGGCTGATATGAAGAATTCTGCATATAGTGCTGACGCATTGCTATTCTTGCCTGCTCAATAGACCCGAAGAATTCTTTATATTCTTTAAGCTTCTTTTTGGTTTTGATGTAAAGAATAAGGAAAACTATTGTAATAATGGGCAAGCATAAACCGATTAATACAATCATCAGACCAATTCCGGCTGTTCCCGAATGATATGTATAATAATTATCTGTTAAAACGTCTCTTTCAAGGGCATCTATGTAATGCTCTGCCTTTGAAAAATCATATTCTTTTGAAAGCTTTTCGCCATTATAATATGTTCCGTTTACAAGGAAACTACTAATAAACTCTTTCAAAAATTCGGGTTCTTTTTCATAAGCACCTATATAATTTGATGTGGTTATAATATATACATTTTCCTTAGTTGTTAAAACATAGGCGTGTAAAAATTCTTCGGATATTCCGTCATCTGTGATACCATAAATATAGCAGGCTGTTATACCGTTTATATTTCCTTTTTCTGCTTTTTTGATTTCAAGCTCAGATGACTCTTCAACATTAATAAATTTTGAAAATCTGTCTTTGATTACGCCAATATCTGTATCTTTAATTCCTTCAGGGAAAATAATGTTACCCTCAACAAAAATTTCCAGATTATAAATAGTTGTTGTTAAATTTTCTTGATAATCGATGCTTGACACACCTTCAAAGTAATAATGGTCGTCACCATAGTCATCAATAACTTCAAAACCCTCAGGAATTTCGGCATAGAATTTGTCATTTGAAAGGTTTTTTCCCTTTGCAAAAACATTTACAACACCAAAAGCCATTATAAATACTAAAGTCAGCGATAAAATTCTAATTGCTTTTTTCATTTTATTCCCCTGCGCTTTCTTTATTCTCATTTACCTGAATTTCAGGTAATTGAGTAGACTGTTGAGATTGATTTTGAAGTGCATCCTGTAAATTGTTAACTCCATTTGTAACATAAGAAGGAGTTTGAGGAATATTCTGATTGGAATGATTTTGTTGATATACAGAATTTACAGGCGGTTGATAGGGCTGATAAGGCTGATTAACAGGTTGATTATACCCATATCCGCCATAATTCTGAGGCTGAGCATTGTATTGAGCTATACTGCCGTATGTCAGTTCATAACGCTTTAATATTTTTTTGTTTTTTGAGTACTTAACAATATTGATAACTGCTATGAGAATTATTATAAGTACAGGCATTACAAAAAATAAAAACATCATTACAAAAACAGGTGTCCATATTTCTTCATCCATTTCGCTGAAAGGGTCATAACTGTCTGTTGCAGTCTTAAGTGCTGCTTCAAAATCCGGAGAGTTTATAAAATTATGGGAAACAGAAAGCTTTTCATTGTCGAAATATGTACCGTTTATTACAAAATTTTTCATCAGCTTTTCTGCGTCCTCAATATTTTGCTTTGTTTTTTCTCCACCACTTTCATAGCTTACTATTATGGTATTTTCCTTTGTTGCAAATATATAAACTATAAAATATTGATTACAGAAATCACCCGGAACAATATTTCCGCTTTCATCTTCCAATTCATCACATTCCGTGTATTCAGACACAATTTCACCGGAAATAACATAAGAGGAAATGCCATTTACCTTTTGAATTTCAGCTTTAGTGATTTGGTAATCATAATATTCTGTGTCAATATTGAAATAATATTTATACAAATCAAATGCACTTTCCTGATTTAACTTTTTTACACCGTTCTCAACATTAAAGTTCTTTGCTTGTAAAATTTGAATACTATCCAAATTTTCATTGGTAAAATAAAAACCATCAAAATATGGATAAAAATCGTAGCCATCAGGAATTTCTGCATATACGGTATTTGTATCTACGATAAATACTCCTTTTTCTTCTGCAGAAACGCTTACGCAAAAAACAGATGTAAAAATTATGAGTGTTGCAAGTAAAAGGGAAAGCTTTTTAATATTTTTCATCAGAACTGCCCTCCTTGCTGATTGTTTACATCATTTTGAGGTGCGTAAAAATTACCCGTAGGAGCAGTTCCAATTGATGCATTTGTAGGATTAACAGATTGTTCATAATAATTCGGGTTATATGCATTTTGATTATAATATCTCAGTGTATTCTGAGAAGCAGGACCGAAAAATCTTTCATATTCCCTTATTTTTTTCTTAGTGTTGCTATTGAGTACTATAAAAATAATCATTACAACAAGTGAGGGTAAGAAAAGAAACATACTTATAAATAACATTATTACCATACCCATCATTTTTCCGCCTTGCTCACCGAAGACCTCTTCAAATTCTTCAAATAAATCTGTTTCTGTCTGAACATCGGGAAATTCAGGCGTAATTTCATCCGCGTCAACAAAGGGCATTTGCGAATTTCCGTTTTCTTCGCTTATTGCAAACGCGCTTACGGTTAAAAAGCACGTTAAAACTGCAAGAATGAGAGCAAAAATTAAGAGCTTTCTTTTCATTATAAATCCCCCTTTATTTTTTTCCAATATTCCTTTGCCGCCTGCTCTTGTTTATTGTCACCAAATTCATAATATTTAGCATTTTTAAGAGCATCGGGTAAATATTGCTGTTCAACCCAGCGATTGGGGTAATCGTGGGGATATTTATAAAACTGACCCTTAATCTCGGCATCATCACCATCAAAATGCTTGTTCTGAAGCTGACGGGGAATAGGTCCGCTTTTACCCTTTTGTATATCCGCCATTGCTGCGTTAACTGCATCATGTGCGGTATTTGATTTTGGAGAGTTGCAAACAAGAATAACCGCATCTGCAAGGGGTAATCTTGCTTCGGGCATACCCACCTGAAGAGCAATATCTGTTGCGGCTTTTACTATGGGTAAAATCATAGGATAAGCAAGTCCTACATCCTCTGCGGCGCAAACTAAAAGACGGCGTATAGCAGAGGTCATGTCCCCTGCTTCAAGAAGTCTTGAAAGGTAATGTATGGCAGCATCAGGATCAGAGCCTCGCATTGATTTCTGGAAAGCAGAAAGAATATCATAATGCTCGTCACCCTCTCTGTCATACCTCATTGCGCTTTTCTGAGTAAGCTCTTTTGCATTTTCGAGGGTGATTATTCTTTTTTTATTTTCTTTTGGTTTGGTAGCGGCTAAAACACAAAGCTCGACTGCATTGAGAGATTTTCGTACATCACCGCCACAAGCAGTTGCAATATGTAATGAAACCCCATCCTCAACCTGGAATTCCTCGCCCTTTTCTTCTGCTAAAAGATTGAAACCTCGAATAACTGCTTTTTCAACCTCTTCAGGGGTCACATGCTTAAATTCAAAAACAGATGAACGACTTAAAATTGCACTATACACATAAAAATAGGGGTTTTCGGTTGTGGAAGCAATAAGAGTTATTGAACCATCTTCAATATATTCTAAAAGTGTTTGCTGTTGCTTTTTATTAAAGTACTGAATCTCGTCAAGGTATAAAAGAATTCCGTTTGGTGCTGTGAAAGCGTTAAGGTCTTCGACAATATCTCTTATATCTTGTGTTCCTGCAGTTGTGCAGTTAAGCTTACGAAGAGTTCTGTCAGTCTTTTTAGCAATCATTCGGGCAAGAGTTGTTTTGCCTGTTCCGGAAGGACCATAAAATATAAGGTTGGGAAGCTCTCCCGACTCAATTATATTTCTTAATGGCTTTCCTTCACCTATGAGATGCTGTTGACCAACTATTTCATCAATACTTTGAGGACGAATTCTGTCCGCAAGAGGTGTATGCATAATTTACTTCCTTTGAAATTAATTAAAAATGTGTAAGACGCCAGATACCGGATACCAGATGCCAGAATTTAAAAGATTGGAAAGGTTGAATATAAAATGTTTGGAAGCAAAGCTTCCCCGACATTCCTCACTCCTCACTCCTCATTCCTCACTTTTAAAACATCTGCCACTCAAAAAATCCGATTATTGCCGCAATAATGAATGGTAAGGTACCGCATTTTCTGAATAAAACAGACCTTTTCATATCGGGCGAAAGGTCCAATTTATCAACCTTTTCAATGTTTTTCGTCAGCTTTTTATAATACAGATTTGTTGCATAAATACCCATTAATATTCTCACACCGTAAACTATTACGTATGTCATTATCTGAATTGGAACAGGTAGTTTAAATTCATTGGTAAGCTTATTAAGCTTCATTTGTTTTTCAGTTAACGATACGCTGGAATTCCTTGTGTTGTAAAGAAGAATGTTTTCATAAAAATTCGGGTCCTCTTCTGCACATTCCACAACGGTATTAACAAACTCTTCATTTGACATAAAATTAAAGCCGATTGTTCCAATCAGAAGAATGTATAATGCAAATATAATAGCTGCAAATTTATACATTTTTCTGTATAAGCACCAAGCAAGAGGAACAAAAAATCCGGCAATATTCCAGGACATTGCTTTTTTACTTTTATCCATAAGCATAAAGCGAGGAACATAGTATTTCTGGTTTTTTCCTATTGCCGCTTCATAAAAGGAAATATGCTTTCCGTTAAGAGAATAATCCTTATTATTTTTGAACTCCTCGAAAATTTCCTGAACTATTTCCTGCGGATTTTCTGTTCTGCTTTCGTTTAATTCAGGTTGAGAAAAATCTGCATTTTCCTGTATATTTTCATTTTCCTCAACATCCACAAATTCAACCTCAACAGGCTCATTTGTGCCGTGCTTGTCCTGATTAAAGCATTTTCCATTATTAATATAGCATTCTCTGTGATGGGGTGTGCCACAATCCGGGCAAACCACCACATCATCTTCTTCTGTAAACTGATTACTGCAAACAGGGCATTTGTAATTTGAATACTTCATTTTTCGCCTTTCTTTTGGGATTTAATTATAAATGTTCAAGTTAAATATTACAGTAATTTCCGTATAAATGCAATATTTTCCCACTTAAATTTTTATTAATTTAATATATTCATATTTTTTTGAACATTTATTTTGCAAATTGTCGATTTTTTTCTTAAATTTGTTGAAAAATACCCCACTATATGATATACTTTATTAGAATATATTATAGTAATTATATACATTATATACGTAATTTTTGGGGTGAAAAAATTGGATAATATAATAGAGCTCTGGAACGCAGTCCTCCAGGAAATTGCAGGGAATGTTTCAAATGCGGTTTTATCAACCTGGATTAAGGATTTAGTTCCCATTGACTTTGACGGAGAATGTGTTTTGTTGCAGGCCTCTTCCGAATTCAAAAAAAATATTATTGATAACCGCTTTTTAAATGAGATTTCCAAATCCTGCGAAGCAGTAATCGGATTTTCCGTTCAGGTTAAGGTTATTGTGGACGAGTCCTCTTTAAAATCAGACTCTTCAAAATCTTCTGCCAATTACGATAATGGTAATATTTCTGCAAATAATGAGCTTGATTCTTCAAAATTCGAGCCTACCTTTAATAATTTCATTGTAGGCTCAACAAACCAGTTTGCTTATGTTGCGGCAGTTGCGGTTACAAATAATCCCGGCAGCGTTCACAATCCCCTCTTTATTTATGGTGAAAGCGGTTTAGGAAAAACCCATTTGCTTAAAGCTATCAGGGCGGAAATAAAACGCAAAATGCCCTCAATGAATATCGTTTACACAAGTGGTGAAAATTTCTTGAATGAAATGATTAACCATATGGGCGATAAAAATATGTCGGAATTCCATAACAAATACAGAAGTGCTGATATTTTACTTATGGATGATATTCAGTTTATTGGCAAAACAAGTGTTGCTCAGGAGGAATTTTTCTATACCTTTGAGGCACTTATAAATCAAGGAAAACAGATTGTACTTACATCGGACCGTCCCCCAAAGGATATTCCCACATTGGAGGAAAGGCTTCGCAGCAGATTTGTTCAGGGTCTTCTTGCTGATATTCAGCCACCTATGCTTGAAACACGAATTGCAATTATTCGCCGTAAAGCACAGGCGTTTAATATGACAATTCCCGATGATGTTATCGAATTTATTGCAGAGAGACTTAAAAACAATGTCCGTCAGATTGAAGGTGTTGTTAATAAGCTTTATGCAGTTTATTCAATTGACGGAAATGCACCTACAATCGGCGTTGCAAATGATATTATTAAAGATATTATTTACTATGCTCAGCCCACTGAGGTTACAATTAATAATATTATTGATAAGGTTGCAAGAAGCTTTGGAGTTTCACCTGAGGATATCCGCTCAGAAAAGAAGAAGGCAGAAATTTCCAATGCACGTCAGGCAGCAATGTATATTATGAGAGAGGTTACAAATCTTACCTTTGAGGAAATTGGTGGTCAGTTTGGTGGTAAAAAGCACTCAACTGTTATTTATTCAATTGAATCCTGCGAAAGCAAAATGGAGGACAACCCCTCACTTAAGAATAATATATACGATATTATGAAAAGCATTAAGGATGAGAGGTTAGATAATTAATCGCGCAAGTTTCTACATTTTGAACGTTAATTGTTTACATTTATTCTACATTTTAAACATTTGATATTTTTCAAAATCATTTACTGACATTTATTGACATTTAACTTACAAATGACAAAACCCTAAAAGTCATAATAAAATCAACTTGCGCGAAACTAAACTGACAATTTGACAGTACCTACTACTGCTACTGTTTAATTTAATATTTTTAACACAAATTTTCGTTTTATTCACAAAATCAAAAAACTTTTATTTCTATCTTTATGGAGGTAGCATTATGAAAATAATTTGTAACACATCCGTTCTTGCAGAAGCTTGTAACATCGTTCAACGCGGTGTTCCTCAGAAGAGCACTCTTCCCGCAACAGAGGGTATTTATCTTCAGGCTAAAAATTCAAAGCTTACTCTTACAGGCTATGACCTTGAGGTTGGCATTACAACTGTTATTGAATGCTCAACAGAAGCAGAAGGAAGCATTGTTCTTAACGCTCGTCTTCTTTGCGATATTTTAAGACGCCTTCCCTCTCAAACCGTTACAATTAACTGCGATAGCCATAACCTTTGCAAAATCACATCAGGCGAAGCAGAATTTTCTCTCGTTGGTATTCCTGCAGATGATTATCCGGAGCTTCCCACTGTTTCAGGCGGTGTTCCCTTTGCAATCAAGCAGAGTATTCTTAAAAATATGGTTAAGCAAACTATTTTTGCAGTTGCAGTTCAGGATATCAAGCCTGTTCACAAGGGTATTAAATTTGAGGTTGAAAACAATAATCTTCGCCTCATTTCCTGCGATGGATTCCGCCTTGCAATAAGAAATGAAACAGTTGAGTATGCAGGCGAGGATATGACATTCGTTGTTCCTGCAAAAACTCTTTCCGAGGTTGTTAAATTAACAGACGATGATGATGCAAACATCACATTCTCCATCGGAAAGAAATTTATACTTTTCGAAATCGGTAATTACAGAATCGTTTCCCGTCTTTTAGAGGGTGAATTCTTTAATTATAAAAATGCAATTCCCTCTGAAAGCTCAACAAAGGCAAGAGTTAACCTTAAGCTTATTCTTGACAGCGTTGAAAGAACATCTCTTCTTATTACAAGCAAAATCAAGAGCCCTGTTCGTTGCATTTTTGATGATAATACTATAAGAATTTCCAGTGCAACATCTCTTGGTGCTGCAACTGATAAAATTCCTGCATCAATTGAGGGTAAGAGACTTGAAATCGGCTTTAATAATACTTATTTAACTGACTGCTTACGCACAGTTGATGTTGATGAGGTAAAAATTGAGCTTTCAAGCCCTGTTTCACCTATTATAGTTAAGCCTGTTGAAGGTGATAGCTTCATTTTCCTCATTATTCCTATGAGATTAAAAAATGAAAATATAGGCTGATAAAAGTTTTATACAATATCTGAAAGAATGTTCAAAAAATGAAAATAAAAGTTAAGGTAGCCCAGAAGGAACAAAAGGATTTTATTTTAAAAGGTGATTATATAAGACTTGATGACCTTTTAAAAAATGTTGGTGTTGTTAATACGGGCGGACGCGCGAAAATTATTATTCAGGAAGGCGAAGTTAAGGTAAACGGAGAAACCTGCACAATGCGAGGAAAAAAGCTCCGTCAGGGTGACTGCGCTGAATATGAAAGAATAATTTATAATGTGAAATAATTAATATGATAATTAATTCCGTTAATATCAAAAATTTCAGAAATATAGCTGAGTTAAGCTTTACTGCTGATAACGGAGTAAATGTTATTTACGGTGAAAATGCTCAGGGAAAAACAAATATTTTAGAGGCTATATGGCTTTTCACAGGCTGCAAAAGCTTTCGTGGTGCTAAAGACAATGAATTAATAAAATTCGGCAAAGAATTTGCAAAAATCAATTTAGATTTTTCTGATAATTCAAGAGATAAAAAATCTCAGATAATAATTTCAGATAAAAAGAAAAATGCTTCCTTGAATGGTGTTTCTCTTCGTTCAACTGCAGAATTAATAGGTTCATTTTATGCAGTAATTTTTTCGCCTGTGCATTTATCTTTAATAAAAGATGGTCCATCTGCAAGACGAAGATTTTTAGATACTGCACTTTGTCAGCTGAAGCCATCCTATGCAGAGCATCTTGCAGGCTTTAAAAGGGCTCTCATTCAAAGAAATGCTTTACTTAAGGATATACATTTAAATTCACAGCTCTATGATATGCTTGACACCTGGGATGACCAATTAGCAAGGTATTCTGCAGCTGTTATAAATGAAAGATTGAATTATATCAGGCTTCTTTCTGATTATAGTAAAAATATATATTCGGGAATATCTGAAAATAAAGAAATTTTTTCCGTTTCTTATTCAAGAAATGAAATAAAAAAAGAAAATTTCTCTGTAAAGGATATCTATCTAAACGAGCTTAAAAAAATAAAGGAAGCCCGTAAAGAGGATATAATTGCTAGAACAACCACAATCGGTCCTCACAGAGACGATTTGGAAATTCTCATTAATAACGTCAGTGCAAGAAGCTTCGGCTCACAAGGTCAGCAGCGCTCCTGTGCATTAGCTCTTAAATTAGGCGAATCCGAAATAATAAAAAAGGTAACAGGTGAAACTCCCGTTGCTCTTCTTGATGATGTTATGAGTGAGCTTGATGAAAAACGACAGGATTATGTTTTGAATCATATAAATGACAGGCAGGTTTTTCTCACCTGCTGTGACCCATCACAGGTATTAAGGCTTGGTGGCGGTAAATCCTTTCTTGTTAAGGAAGGAGAAATAATATAATGTTTATTCATATAGGGCAGGATACAGTTATTATTGATAAAGAAATAATAGGTATCTTTGATATGGAAAATACCACTGTTATGAAAAAAACAATAGATTATCTTAATAATGCGGAAAAAGAAAAAAGTGTAATTAATGTTGCACCCTTTGAGCTTCCGAAATCCTTTATTGTCTGCCAGACACCAAAGGGAAAAAAAATCTATATTTCTCCCGTTTCTGTAGGTACAGTTTTAAGGAGAATTGAATCCGGTCACATCGGATGATAAATTTTTAAATACATTATTTTATATAATTATTTAATCTTCTACGGAGGTTAGTATTTTGGACGAAAACATTATTAGAACCGAAGAGGAGCTTCTTGAAGAAGCTAAAGAAAACGAAGTAGTGCTTGATGAAAATGCAGAAATTGACACTGTTGTTACTGAAAAGTATGATGCAAGTGCAATTCAGGTTCTTGAAGGACTTGAGGCTGTAAGAAAAAGACCTGGTATGTACATAGGTTCAACAGGACCTAAGGGTCTTCATCACCTTGTTTATGAAATTGTTGACAACTCCATAGACGAGGCTCTTGCAGGCTTCTGTACTGATATTCAGGTAGAAATTCTTCCCGGAGATATTATAACTGTTCGTGATAACGGACGCGGTATTCCTGTTGGTATAAATGAGCAACAGGGTCTTCCTGCTGTTACTGTTGTTCTTACAGTTCTTCACGCAGGTGGTAAATTCGGCGGAAGCGGTTACAAGGTTTCAGGTGGTCTTCACGGTGTTGGTTCCTCTGTTGTTAATGCGCTTTCTGAATGGTTTGAGGTTGAGGTTTCTCAGGATGGTCACGTTCATTATCAGAGATTTGAAAGAGGTAATCCTACTTGTGACCTTAAGGTTATCGGTGATACTGATGAAACAGGAACTCTTATAAGATTTAAGGCAGACCCTGAAATATTTACAGAAACTACTGTTTATGAATTTGAAACACTTGAAAGAAGATTAAGAGAGCAGGCTTTCCTTAATGCAGGTCTTTCAATTTCTCTTACTGATAAGCGCGATGTTGATGAGGTAAAAGAGGTTTACTGCTTTGAAGGCGGTATTTCATCCTTCGTAGAATTTGAAACAAATAAAAGAGGACTTAAGGCTCTTCACGAAAATCCAATACATTTTTCTGCAGTCAGTGGTGACAGAGAAGCTAATATTGCTCTTATGTACAATGACAGCTACAACGAGCTTCTTTTAAGCTTTGCAAATAATGTCAGAACCATTGATGGCGGTACTCATGAAAATGGCTTTAAAACTGCATTAACAAGAGTATTTAATGAATACGGAAGAAAATATAAATTATTAAAGGATAATGATAAAAACCTTTCAGGTGATGATGTTCGTGAAGGTCTTACTGCAGTTATCAGTGTTAAGCTTACTGAAGCACAGTTTGAAGGACAAACAAAGGGTAAATTAGGTAACACTGACATTACTCCCCTTGTTTCAAAATGTGTTTATGAAAAGCTTTCCACATACTTTGAAGAAAATCCTTCAGAAGCAAAAGTAATTTTCAATAAAGCACTTGATGCTTCAAGAGCAAGAGAAGCTGCAAGAAAAGCAAGAGACAGTGCAAGAAAATCTGTTCTTAAAAGCAATTCTCTTCCCGGTAAGCTTGCAGACTGTATTGATAAAGATGCTACAAAAACAGAAATTTATATCGTCGAGGGTGATTCTGCGGGTGGTTCTGCAAAGGCAGGCCGTGACAGAATGATTCAGGCAATTCTTCCTCTTTGGGGTAAAATGCTTAACGTTGAAAAAGCGAGAGTAGATAAGGTTATCGGTAACGATAAGCTTACACCTGTTGTTCTTGCTTTAGGTACAGGACTAGGAGAGGATTTTGATATAACTAAGCTACGTTATGATAAAATTATCATTATGGCCGATGCTGACGTTGACGGTGCTCACATCAGAACACTTCTTCTCACCTTCTTCTTCCGTTATATGCCAGAGCTTATCAAGCAGGGTCATGTTTACCTTGCTCAACCCCCTCTTTACAGAATAAGTAAAGGTCAGAAGCATCAGTATGCTTATAGTGATGAAGAAAGAGATAAAATTATAGCGGAGGTAGGAACAGGCGTTTCTATTCAGCGTTATAAGGGTCTTGGTGAAATGGACCCCGAACAGCTCTGGGATACAACTATGAACCCTGAAACAAGGCTTATGCTCAGAGTTACGGTTGAAGATGCAGAAAAAGCAGATGAAACCTTCTCAATTCTTATGGGTGACCAGGTTGAGCCCAGAAGAGAATTTATTGAGAAAAATGCTAAATATGTTAAAAATCTTGATATTTAAGAAAGGGAGGATTTAAAGATGGACGAATTTAATGAAAAAACTGAAGGCGTCACTCAAGGTATAAATAATCTTCCTGACCCTTATCAGAATCAGAGAATTGTAAATGTTGAAATTAATAAAGAAGTAAGAACAGCATTCCTTGATTATTCAATGTCTGTTATTACTTCCCGTGCTCTTCCTGATGTGCGTGATGGTTTAAAGCCTGTTCACAGAAGAATTCTTTATACAATGTATGAAAACAGCCTTTATCCCGATAAGCCACACCGTAAGTGTGCAGATACGGTTGGTTCTGTTCTTGGTAGATATCATCCCCATGGTGACGCATCTGTTTATGATGCAATGGTAAGACTTGCTCAGGACTTCTCAATGAGATATATGCTTGTTGACGGTCACGGTAACTTTGGTTCTATTGATGGTGACCCACCTGCTGCTTATCGTTACACAGAGTCAAGAATGAGCAAAATGGCTATGGAAATGCTCACAGATATTGAAAAAAATACTGTTGACTTTGTTCCTAACTATGATGACAGACTTAAAGAGCCCACTGTTTTACCCGCTCGTTTTCCGAACCTTCTTGTTAACGGTTCTCAGGGTATTGCAGTTGGTATGGCTACAAATATTCCCCCTCACAATTTGGGTGAGGTTTGCGGTGCTATTGAATGCCTTATTGATAACCCTGAAGCAGAGCTTGAGGACCTTATGGAGCATATTCAGGGTCCCGACTTCCCGACAGGCGGTATCATTATGGGCAGAGCAGGTATCAGAGCTGCCTATGCTACCGGTCGTGCAAAGGTAATTGTGCGCGCAAAAACTGAAATTATTGAAACAAAAAACGGCAGATTTAAAATTATAATTACCGAAATTCCCTATATGGTGAATAAGGCACGCCTTATTGAATCAATTGCAGATCTTGCAAAAGAAAAAAGAGTTGAAGGTATTGATGATATCAACGACTATTCTTCTGATAAAACAGGTATGCACATTGAAATTGAATTAAAGCGTGATGCAAATGCTCAGGTTGTTCTTAACAAGCTGTTCTCATATACTCAGCTTCAGTCAACCTGCGGTGTTATTTTGCTTGCACTTGACGATGGTCAGCCTAAAATTCTTACTCTTAAAGAAATTTTACAGAAATATATTGACCATCAGTGCAATGTTATTATAAGAAGAACACAGTTTGAGCTTAAAAAAGCTCGTGAAAGAGCACATATTCTTGATGGTCTTGCAAAAGCCATTGATATTGTTGATGAAATCATCGCAACTATCCGTGCTTGTAAAGGCGGTCAGGCAGAAGCCAAAACTGCTATTATGGAAAAATTTGACTTTGACGATGTCCAGGCAGCAGCAATTGTTGCTTTCCGTTTAGGTCAGTTAGCTGGTCTCGAAATTCTTAAAATTACTAATGAGCTTAATGAGCTTCGTGAAAAAATCAAGGATTATGAGGATATTCTTGCTTCTCACGAAAGAGTTCTTAATATTGTTAAGCAAGAGCTTGCAGTTATCAGCAACAAATATTCTGATGACCGCAGAACCGCTATTGAAAATGTCAGCGGTGAGGTTGATATTGAAGACCTTATTCCCGAAGAAAAATGTATGTATACCTATACAAATATGGGCTACATCAAGCGTCAGCCTGTTGACCAGTTCTCTACTCAGAACAGAGGCGGTCGCGGTGTTAAGGGTATGACAAGAAGAGAAGATGACTATGCAGAAACAATGTTTATTGCATCTTCTCACGATGTTATAATGTTCTATACCACAAGGGGACGCGCATATCGTCTTAAGGGCTATGAAATTCCCGAGGGCAGTAAAACAAGTAAGGGAACAAATATTGTTAATATTCTTCCCCTTGAAAGTGGTGAAAAGGTTTCTGCTATGATTCAGGTACCCAAGGATGACGAGGGTATGTACATCTGTATGGTAACAAGAAAGGGTCTTATTAAGCGTTCCTCTCTTGATATTTACAGAAGCACCAGAAGAAATGGTATAATTGCTGTTACTCTTCGTGAGGATGATGAGCTTGCTTGGGTTAAGCTTACATCAGGTAACGATGATTTGCTTGTTGCTACAAGAAAGGGTATGTGTATCCGTTTCAATGAAAATGATGCAAGACCTTTAGGCAGAACTGCAAGTGGTGTTAAGGCTATCACTCTTAAAGAGGGTGATGAGGTTATAGGTATGAGCGTTATGAGCGAAGGCGGTAAGCTTCTTACAGTGAGTGAAACCGGCTTCGGTCGTATCAGCGAAAATGATAACTATCGTGTTCAGTCAAGAGGCGGTAAGGGTCTTAAAAACTATCATATTGAAAAATATGGTGAAATTGCCGCTATCAGCGATATAAATGAAGAAGACGATATTATTCTTATTTCTCAGGACGGTATTATTATCAGAATTCCTGCCGCAGCAGTAAGAATATGCGCTCGTCCTTCAAAGGGTGTTAAGGTAATGCGTCTTGGTGAGGGTGATAAGGTTGTTACTCTTTCCACAACTGAGCACGATGAAGATGAAATCAATGGCGAGGTTGAAGACGATGGCACTGCAACTGAGGGTGCAGGTGACACATCAGGAGATAATGAGGATACAGGAACTGAAGACGTAAACGAAAATACTACGGAGGAATAATTTATGTCTGACAGTAATAAGCGTGATGAGAATTTGCAGGATTATTTAGATTTGCTTGAGATAATGGCGAAAAAGGATGCCGAAGAGCGAGCAAAAAATCCTTGTCCCCCACCTGTTATAAAGAAAATTGAGGAGCCTGTAGCTATTAAAACCACAGAAGCTACAGAGGTTACACAAGTTTTAGAGGGTATAGAAGTTATAGAAGCTATAGAAACTACTGAAACTACTGAAATTATAAAAAGCTCTTCAATTAAAGAAAAAAATATTTTCAAGCGTTTTTCAAATTGGTATAACAATTTACCAAAGAAAAAGAAAATTGTTGTAAGTATTATTGCAATATTGCTTGTTATAATACTTGTACTTACGGCAACTGTTGGTATATTTGTTTCACAGAAATTAGGTCTTGTAGGCGATAATTTTGATGATGTTAAATATGATGATACTATTTATGATGACGGTGAGTTTGCAGATATTGATATTGATATAGGTTCTGCCGATTTTAAACAAGCCCTTAAGGACTGGGCTACCCAGGGTAATGAAAATAAAATGTCAAGCAAGAATGTTATAAATGTTCTTCTTGTTGGTGCAGATAAGGGTACAAATTCCGGTAATACGGATGTTATGATGCTTATTTCTCTGAATAAAAAGACAAAACAGCTTAAGCTCATTTCATTTTTCAGAGATAGCTACCTTTATATTGATAGCCCAAGAGGTGCTTATTGCACCAAGCTTAATGCCGCCTTTTCTATGGGTGGACCTGAATGCCTTGTTGAAACAATTGAAAATAACTATAAAATAGAAATTGATAACTATGTTATGGTTAATTTTGAGTCATTTAAAGAAATTGTTGATGCTATGGGCGGTGTAACCGTTGATGTGCAGAAATATGAAGCAGATTACAATTACAAAAAATTCAAGGTTAATCTCCCCTATGGTGAAGATGTTACATTAAATGGTGAGCAGGCATTATGCTTCTGTCGTATACGCGGCTGCGATGCTGATGGTGATGTAAGCCGTACCCGTAGGCAAAGGCAGGTTATTGAATCAATAATTGATAAGGTTAAGTCTGCATCAATTGGTGATTTGAATAAATACATCGATATTTTACTTCCCTATGTTGATACCGGCTACAGTAAAACTCAGATTCTTTCCTTAGGTGTTCAGGCAGTTACAGGCAAGTGGTTCAATTATGAAAGAACACAGCTTCAGATGCCTGATGAAGAATGCAGAACTTCAGGCAGTGCAAATGCATGGATTTGGGTTGTTGACTATCAGTTAGCTGCTCATAAGCTGCAAAATGAGATTTACGGTCAGTCTAATATTACAATTAATGAGGACAGAGTATCAATTATAGATGTTTACAGAGGTGCAAATTATAAGAGAGATTATGTAAATAACTCTTCAAGTAATTCAGTACCTTCAACAGCTACGAAGAATGACCCCATTCCTCAGACTACTGCGAAATCAGACATTCCTGAAACTACTAAGAAAAATAAAACTGAGAAGGTAACGGAAAAAGAAACTGAAATTGTAACAGAGAATGAAACAGTAATCCAGACAGAAAAGGAAACTGAAATTCAAACTGAAACTCAGGCACCCGTTGTTGATACAACAGTGGAAGCTCCGGAAACCACAGAAAATATTCAAGTGCCTGAAACTACTGTTCCTGTTGTTGAAACTACCTCCCCCCCACCCCCGGCTACTGAAGAAATAATCATTGCTCCGGAGGTGGCGGCATAATGGCTAAAAATAATGAATATGTTAAAAAACGCAAAAGCTATTATGGATTTGCAAGAAACTATCCCGGTAAATTAGGTTCAAGCAAATATGTTATTGGCGAAAGCAAAATAGTAAGAAGAAACGAAACAATAAGAAAAATTTTAATTGTAGTAATTGTTATTCTTTTATTTATTGCTTCTTATGTAATAACAACAGTAGGATTTGAAATTTCGGATAAACAACCTAATAATAAAACAACAGCTGTATCGCTTACCGATACAGCTGTTGTTTTATTTATTTAATTATTCTTCGTCGCAATCGCAGCAATCGCAACCACAGTCGCAATCATCAAACTCGATATCAAGCTCAAGCTTTTCACCACAAGCGGGACATTCAATGAATTCTTCGTCAAGCATTTCATCGTCAAGATAAATCTCTTCGCCACATGAAGGACATTCTACTTCATAAAGCTCATCATCTTCACAATCACAGCAACCGCAGAAATCATCATCTTCATCACAGAATACATATTCTTCAAGCTCGTCAAGGTCTTCATCAATAGCATCAACGAGATCTTCAACTGCGCTGAGGTCCTCATCGATATCGCTTACTGTAAGAGCCATATCCTCGAGAATATCAAACATAGCTTCGAAAATTTTTGTTTCTTTGGAGTCTTTGTCAAGTTCAAGACCTGCTGCAAGACCTTTAAGGTATGCAACCTTTTCTGTAAGTGTCATATCAATGACCTCCTGTTTTTTATTAATACACAAAAACAATTATGCTCTGGAGAGATATTCACCTGTTCTTGTGTCAATGTTAATCATTTCGCCCTCATCGATAAAGAGAGGAACTTTAATTTCTGCGCCTGTTTCAACAGTAGCGGGCTTAGTAGCATTAGTAGCTGTGTTGCCTGCGAAACCGGGGTCAGTTTTTGTAACCTGAAGAGTTACGAATGTGGGGGGCTCAACGCCGAAAACGTTGCCTTTGTAAGAAAGAATCTTACAAGTCATATTTTCTTTAACAAATTTGAAGTTATCGGAAAGGTTTGAAGCGTCAACGGGAATCATTTCATAGCTTTCGGGGTCCATAAAATAGTAAAGACCACCATCTTCATAAGAATATTCCATATCTTTTCTTTCAATGAAAGCTGTGGGATATTTGTCTGTGGGGCTGAATGTTTTTTCAACAACACTGCCGTTGATTACGTCTCTGATTTTTGTACGAACAAAAGCTGCGCCCTTACCGGGTTTAACGTGCTGGAATTCGATGATGGAGTAAACCTTGCCATCCATTTCGAATGTAACGCCGTTTTTGAAATCGCCTGCTGTTACCATAATTAAATCCTCCGAAAATGAATTTCATATTTTTACATAATAATTTTATAATATTTCGCCCCTATTTTCAAGTGTTTTTTTATATTTTGGCACTGAAACAGGGGAAAAATTCATTATAAAGCTTTATTTTTCTTCTACTCTTAAATCGATACCCAATTCTTCGAGCTGAATATTATCAACTCTTGAGGGACATTCCGTCATAGGCTCACTTGCATTCTGCACCTTGGGGAATGCAATAACATCACGAAGAGAGTCAACCTGAAGAAGCTGCATAATAAGTCTGTCAAGACCGATACCCATACCGCCGTGAGGGGGAGGACCGAATTTGAAGGCATCAAGAAGATAACCGAATTTTTGCTGAGCTTCTTCATCAGAAAGACCAAGGAGCTTGAAGATTCTGTCCTGCAAATCGGAATCGGTAATACGGATTGAGCCTGAAGAAAGCTCAACACCGTTAAGAACAAGGTCATAAGCCTCTGCTCTGACGGATGCCTTATCTGTTTCAAGATAGGGGAGACATTCGGGAAGAGGTGAGGTGAAGGGATGATGCATAGCAACAAATTGCTGTGTATCCTCATCCCAATCAAAGAAGGGGAATTCAACAATCCATAAAAGGTTGAAGCCATCACCGATAATATCAAGCTTCTTTGCAGCTTCGTTACGAAGAGAGCCGAGAGTTGAAAGAACTGAGCTGTTCTTTGTATCAGCAATAATGAAAACAACGTCGCCCTTTTCAGCACCTGCTTTATCGAGGATTGCCTTCATTTCATCCTCTGTCATAAACTTTGCAAAGGAAGAAGCAATACCATCATCAGTAAGGCGAATCCAGGCAAGTCCCTTTGCGCCGATACCTCTTGCGAATTCTGTAAGCTTGTCAACCTCTTTTCTTGTATAGGTTGTTACTGCATTTTTAGCAGTGATACCGCGAACTGAGCCACCACCTGCAACTGCAGAAGAGAATACAGAGAAGCCACAGTCCTTAACAATATCTGTAAGGTCAAAAATTTCCATACCGAAGCGGGTATCAGGCTTATCAGAGCCATAGCGTTCCATTGCTTCCTTATAAGTGAGTCTGGGAAGGGGAAGGGGAATTTCAACACCGAGAGCTTCCTTGAAAACTCTTGCAATATAGCCTTCACCGATTGAAAGAACATCCTCCATTGTAACGAAGGACATTTCAAGGTCAATCTGAGTAAATTCAGGCTGACGGTCTGCTCTTAAGTCTTCATCACGGAAGCAACGTGCAATCTGCATATATCTGTCAAAGCCTGCAACCATTGATAGCTGCTTATAAAGCTGAGGGGACTGAGGAAGAGCATAGAATGAGCCCTGATGAATACGGCTCGGAACAAGGAAATCTCTTGCACCCTCGGGAGTTGATTTAATGAGCATAGGTGTTTCAATCTCAATAAATCCGTTTTCATCAAAGTAGTCACGGGTGATTTTGGTTACCTTGTGACGGAAAAGAATATTTTGTTGTAAATCAGGACGGCGAAGGTCAAGATAACGATATTTAAGTCTTGTAAGCTCTGCTGTCTGACAATTTTCAACAATGTCAAAGGGAGGAGTTTCACTTCTTGAAAGAACTCTCAAATCTTTAACATCAATTTCAATGTCGCCTGTGGGAATTTCGCTGTTTTTAGAGGAACGCTCACGGACAATACCCTTTGCCATAAGCACAAATTCACTTCTTACTGCGAAAGCCTTTTCAAAAATTTCTTTATCTGTTGTTTCATCAAATGCCAACTGAACAATACCTGTTCTGTCACGCAAATCAACGAAAATAAGTGCGCCAAGGTCACGCTGCTTTGCAACCCAGCCACAAACGGTTACTTCGCTACCGATATTTTCTGCGCGAAGCTCACCGCAGTAAACGGTTCTTTTAAGACCGTTCATATTATCCATATTTATACGCCCTTTCTGAAGAAAGTTAATTTACACTTTATTTAATATTTACCTTATGCTGAATAAGGTATTTTGTGGGGTAATGAAGCCCTATGGCAATTGCAAGTCTTACAAATGAGCCAACAACATTTACACCCATAGCATTTATACCTAAGGCTGCTTTTGTGGAATGAATGTCACTTGTAATTCTGACAACCTCGGGCGTTATAACAAGTCCGAAGGGGAGTGCATCGGCAATTGCATTTGAAACAGATTGAATCAATGCAAAAAGACCGAAGAAAATAATAATTACGCCGATGTTTCCGAATTTTGAAACAGGGGAAACATGTGAAAGTGTTAAGCCTAACTGCAAGGACTGAACTGCAACAAGAAC
>JAZMZY010000031.1:0-4222 GCA_045586265.1 Acutalibacteraceae bacterium | reverse complement strand
TGCAACAATAAATGTGCAAAGGAAAACAACAGACATTGAATACCATTGTGCTTTAAGGTCATTTTTTAAGAGCTTACCAAACATTTGAAAATACCTCCTTGAAAATGTCCTCAATTGATTTACCGTCTTTTGTTATTTCTTCAACACTGTTATTAAGAAGAACCTTTCCGCTACCCATAAACAAGGCGTGGGTGAATACCGACTGCAAATCGTTTATGAGATGAGTTGAAACAAGCAGAGTTGATTTTTCGGCATAGTTTTCCATTATGAAATTAAGTATTGAGCTTCTTGTTGCAGGGTCAACGCCACCCATAGGCTCATCAAGAATATAAAGCTTTGCATCTCTTGACATAACAAGGGAAAGCAAGAGCTTTTCCTGCATACCCTTTGACATTGTTTTTGCTTTCTGCTTTTCAGAAAGACCGAAGCGTTTAAGCATTTCAAGAGCCTTGTTTTTATCAAAATCAGAAAAGAAATCATTGAAATAATCAACTGCATCAATATTTCTCATCCATTCGTGAACAAAGGTCTGCTCAGGAAGATAAGCAGTATAAGCCTTTGTGCTTTCGCCGGGCTTAACCCCATCTATAAGAACATTACCCTTATAATCGTGAATAAGTCCGGTAAGAATTTTCATAAGGGTTGTTTTACCGCAGCCGTTAGGACCGAATAAGCCGATAATTTCTCCTTCAGGAAGGGAAAAGCTCATATCATTGAGAACTGTGTTGTCGCCATAAGCTTTGGTAAGAGCGTCAACCTGAATAATAGCCAAAATGAAGCCTCCAATCTGTTTATATCAGATTTTAATACAAATTAAATCAATTATATATTTTACAATAATATTATAGTTAAGTCAAGATTCTTAATAAAAGAAATACAGCGTCTGAGGGGACAGACGCTGCATTCCCGATACGAGTATAACACTCAGTATCGAAGGTTTACTTGAGGAGGGGTTAGTTCCTCTCAGAACTAATACTTGTACTCGGGTGCGGCTCCCTTTCCAAGTACAACTCTACTTTAACAAAAAAATATTAGGAAACTGTGAATATTGTGTTAAAGTAAAGTAAATCTACAAAATGCTATCTATTTGTCGGATATTGTAAAAAACAAAAAAAATCTTATGAAAATGCTTGACAGTCACGCGAACCTGTGATATTATCATAGTAACACGAATGGTAATCGTGGGATGAAAGGAGTGAGAGAATGCAAACAAAAGAAAAAGCATTTGAACCAATAAGAACGGCTATGAAGCTTACCGGTGGCTTTACCCTTTCCCAGCTTGCAGAGATTTCCGGTCTTGAAGCAACAACAATTCAGAATTGGGTAAAACGAGGCTGGATTGAACCTCCAAAGGACCGTAGATATGGGGAACCCTCAATTGCAAGAGTTCTTATAATTAATATGCTTAAAGGTGCAATGCAGCTCTCCAACATTGTTTCTTTAATGTCTTATATCAATGGTAAGGTAGATGACAGACGCGATGATGCTATACCTGATGGTGAGCTTTACAGTATAATGTGTGGCGTTACCGAAGAAATAGACAATATCGGTAATTTAAACAAAGAAACAATAGTCAGAGTAATTGACGAAGAAATTAAAGATTATGAAGAGCCTTTCCCCGGTGGCAAAGAGAAATTGCGCAACGCTCTTGAAATTATGATGTTAGCTCATATTTCTTCTAATCTGAAAAACGAAGCAGATATAATGCTTCAGAATTTTATGGCAGATTAATGTTCCACGTGGAACAAATTAAAATATAAGTTTCACGGGAACAGGGTCTGGAAACAAAAAAATGTTTCACGTGGAACAAAAATAAAAACAAAATAAAAAGGAGTACATATTATGATTAAAAATGCTAAAGTAGTAGGCGAATTTAATTTTTCTAACGCAAAGAAACTAATTGTTATTGGAGTAATCGCGGTAATTGCTATTATCGTGCTTTTAGCATCAATAACTATTGTTCCTGCAGGTCACACAGGTGTTGTTGTAACATTGGGAAAAGTAAGTAACAATGTTCTGTCAGAGGGCTTCCACTTCAAAGCACCTTTAGTTCAGAATGTTGTTAAAATGAGTAATCAGATTCAGAAATGCGAAATCGAAGGAGCAGAATCCGTATCAAAGGATCTTCAGGCAATTTCAACAACAATTGTAGTAAACTATAAAATAGGCGATAGCTCTTCTGCAAAGATTTACAGAGAAATCGGCAGAGATTATGAAACTATTATGCTTATGCCTGCAATTCACGAAAGCCTTAAGGCAGTAACTGCAAAGTATACTGCAGAACAGCTTGTAACAAGTCGTTCAAAGGTTGCAATCGAAATTCAGGACACTTTATCAGAAAAAATGGAAGAGTACGGGATTGTTATTGAAAAGTTCAATATTGTTAATTTCTCATTCTCAGAAGAGTTTGCAAAGGCTATTGAAGCAAAAGAAGTAGCACAACAGAATCTTCTTAAAGCAAAAACAGAGCAGGAGCAGTTAATTGTTGAAGCAAATGCCCAGGCAGAAAAGAAGGTTATCGCTGCAGAAGCAGAGGCTCAGGCAATCTTGAAAAAAGCAGAAGCTCAGGCAGAGGCTAATGAAAAAATTGAAAAATCCCTTAGCAAAAATGTTCTTGAAAATAACAAGATAGAAAAATGGGATGGCAAGCTTCCTTATGCAACCGGTGGTGCGGCAATTCTCGACGTTTCTGCTGATGGCAACGGAGATAGTTCTGAAAACTAATTGCCGATTTGCACATTTAAAATAATTTAACTTTGTTGAAGATTAACGAAAGTGAAAAACTCTCGTTAATCTTCTTTATTTTGCATTGAATATAGTTTTATTTTATGATAGTATATATGATGTTATAAAATAGCGTAAATTTTGAAAAAAGGAGTATCGAAATGAGCTTAAAGCAAAAAGCAGTTGATGGCATTTCAAAGGTTAAAACCTATTGGAAAAACCCTCCTGCAAAAAGGTATATGCCCTATAAAGAAATTGCCGCTTATTCCGGTGGTGGTATTGGTGCATATATGATTATCACAATGGGTTCTGCTTGTTTATTGGCAACAAACAGTACTCTTCTTTCCAGTACATTGGGTGTTGACCCAATGGATATGTACATAATGTACGTTCTTGCAGTTGTTGCAAATATTCCGTTAACAGGTATTCGTGCAAATATTATTGACAATACCCGTAACAAAGCAGGTAAATATCGTCCATATATTGTTTCAATGGCATTACCTGCGGCTATTATTTGTAACTTGTTGGTATGGTTCCCTTATGCAAAGCTTTCCGATTGGTTAGGGGACGGTATGATTTTCGGTGAAACAAAGGCTTATGTTGCAAAATGTGCAATCATTATGTTCCTGAATTTGTTATTGCATTTCTTCTACTATTTCTTCTACGATGCATACGAAAATCTTATTCATGTTCTTTCACCTAACTCCCAGGAAAGAACAGATGTTGCATCAATTAAGAGTGTTGTTTACTCTTTTGCACCAACAATTGTAAATATGTTCACACCTATTATTGCACAGAATATTTTCCATTCAAATACAACAGATATTCGTGTTTACCGATTCTTGTATCCTATTCTTACTGTTGGTGGTCTTCTTCTTTGTATGATAGTTTATAAGCATACAGAGGAAAAAATTGTTCAGGCAAGAACTCACGTTGTTCAGATCAAATTTATTGATGCACTTAAGGCAGTTGCTAAGAATAAATATTTCTGGATTATTTCCTTTGCAGGATGGATTGGTTTCCTTGAATCAGCTTATGCAAATATTATGTTCTGGTTCTATAACTATGGTGGTGCATGTACCGGTAATACGTATGGTATAGTAATCCTGAATATTTACGGTAATGCTTCTCTATGGGGAATGCTTTTAGCTCCGTTCTGTATCAGAAGATGGGGTAAAAAGGCAGTTCTTGTTGTAACCAATCTATTTAATATTCTATTCATATTGATGCTTCTTCCTGTAACTAAGGAAATCAATGGTATGACAATCTGGCTGATACTTTCTTGTTTGTATCTTAATGCCTTTATGGGTTCATTTGCTCATATTCTTAATCCATCAATTCAGGCTGATATTCGTGACTATCAGCAGTATAAAACAGGTGAGCGAATTGATGGTATGTTCGCCGTTGTTACAACTATCGGTACTGTTATTACTCTTTTAACATCATCTGTTCTTCCGTTCATTTATGAGAAAAACGGATTAACAAAAGAAAATGCTGC
>JAZMZY010000030.1:0-40510 GCA_045586265.1 Acutalibacteraceae bacterium | reverse complement strand
ATCAAACTCTCTAAAAAATTGTATTAACTCATCCTCTCGGATGCCTTAACCTTTTTCAGAGCTTTCTCGCTCATTTCCGATACACTAACATATCGCTTCTTTCAAACTTCTTTCGAAGCCCGAATTTTACTGTCGCAAAATCTTCTTTTACGCTCAAAAAAATCTCAAGGGTTTCTTTACTTCTCGTTGTTTAATTTTCAAGGTTCGTTTGCTACTCCCGAAGCTTGGTAGTTTGTCCTAAACTCGCGAGTGCCTGAATATAATATCATCTTCGATATCATTTGTCAACAACTTTTTTGCGATTTTTTAGCGATTTCCCAACCCACCCGGGTGTTTCGCTTTTTCTCGCCCTAAAGAGCAATTTTTCGGTTGTTTCCGACCGACTCTCTTGTCGCCAACGAGACAGAATTATATCACTACTATTTACAAATGTCAATACCTGATTTTAAATTTTTTCAACTTTTTTGCAGTTGATTTTTCCGTTGCTTTTTCATACTGATTCACATAAGAATAGCCCAATATATTCATATCATTATAAAGCTCCTTCAAGGGAACGAGAACAAAATCTCTCTCTCCTATCAACGGGTGCGGAACTGCTATATCTTTAGAATCATTTTCATAGTTTTCGAAAACCAACAAATCCAAGTCTATTACTCTTGGTCCGTTTTTAAACTGACGAATCCGACCCATTCCCGCTTCAATGCCCAAACAAGCACCTAAAAGCATTTCAGGTGACTTACTTGTTTCTATCTCAACAACAGTATTATAAAAGCTTTGCTGTTCAGTATAACCCCAAGGATCAGTTTCATAAATGGATGCACATCTTAAAACCTTCACATCAGGCAACAAATCAAGAGCTTCAACTGCGTTTCTGATATTCAGGGCTCTGTCACCTATATTTGTGCCAATACCAATAACTGCTTTCATTAACTTACTATCTCCAGATACTCTTCTCTTGTAATTGTTTCTTCTACTGCAACATAATCAAAGTCTGCACTTATAGGTGCTTCAGGCTTTTTCAAAAGAACAGTAACACTTTTAAGTTTTGAATACTCTTCCATTATAGCCATACAGACTTTATTTGCAGCGTATTCAATAAGGTTATAACTTTCAGCAGTAAACACAGCTCTTGCAGTTTTTATTATCTTCGCATAGCTTACAGTATCATCCAGTTCGTCACTTGCGTTAGCAGGCTTTGCATCAATAAGCGCAGTTATATCAAGCTCAAACATCTGTCCGTTAGCCTTCTCTTCAGGATTTACTCCGTGATAAGCTTTCAGCCTTAAGCCTTTAACGATTATCTTTTCCATTTTTTCACCTTTTATATATTATAATAGTATAGAAGCCACATTCAAGGCATCAACCGTCTCTTTAACATCGTGAACACGTAAAACACCTGCACCATTAGTAGCGCATATCAATGCTGCCGCCACACTTCCTGCAACTCTGTTTTTGGGATTTTTTTCACCTGTTATTTCACCAACAACTCTTTTTCTTGATGCACCGATTAACAATGGCGAATATTCAGAGAGCTTTTTACAGCTCTTCAAAAGCGCAATATCATCCTCACGGCTTTTGCCGAAGCCTATTCCGCAATCAAAACAAAGTCTATCCTCGTTTATACCAAAATCAACCGCTTGTTTTTTCATATCTGCGAAGAATGATAAAACATCCTCAACAACGCCGTTTTCATACTCTGATGTTTCTTTTGATGATTTACCGCCCGTGTGCATAAAAATCCAACCTGCATTACGAGATTTCACAACCTCTGCCATACAAGGATTAAACGCACCGCTTTCATCGTTAATTATGCTGACACCATTTTCCAAAGCATATTTTGCAACCTCTGGTCTGAATGTATCAATCGACAGTGGCACCTTTGCATTTTTTACAAGCTCAGGAAGAATACTGAGCCTTTTCAATTCCTCTTCCGCAGATATTATTGTGTTATCGGGTGCAGTTGAGCAAGCACCGATATCAATTATATCTGCACCTGCTTCATAAAGCTTATGAAGCCTTTCGAGAGCACTCGAAAGGCTGTTTGCTTCGCCACCATCGGAAAACGAATCCGGTGTTATATTAAGAATCCCCATAACAAGAGGTGCATTTTTCTTTTTAATCAACTCTTTAAAAGAAAGCATTATTTACCACCTGTCAACAACGACATAACCTCTGAACGAGTTCTTGCATCGCTTCTTGCGCCACCACGCAAGGCAGATGTCTGAGTAACTGCACCTGCTGCTTTTGCGCCACGCATAGTCATACAAAGATGCTCTGCTTCAATAATAACCGCTACACTTTTTGCACCCAACTCATCATAAAGGAAATCTGCAATCTGAGTTGTAAGGCGTTCCTGAACCTGAGGACGCTTTGCATAAACATTAACTATACGAGCGAGCTTTGAAAGCCCTATAATTCTGCCGTCTGCGGGAATATATGCAATATGAGCCTTGCCCACAAAGGGCAAAAGATGATGCTCACACATTGAATATAATGGTATATCACGAACAATAACCATTTCATCGTTACCTGTTTCATTAAAAAGCTTAAGGTGGTCATGGGCATCCTCAGAAAGACCTGAGAACACCTCTTCATACATTCTTGCAACTCTGTTGGGAGTTTCCTTAAGACCCTCTCTGTCGGGATCCTCGCCTATTGCTTCTAGAATATCTCTTACCGCTCTTTCAATTTTTTCTCTATCCATTTAATTCACCTCAAAAGAAAAGACAAAGAGCATTCATCTTTTCATCTGTACTGTAATAAACCTTTGCGCCTACTAAATCTGATATAAGCCCAACATCTTTATATATTGTATATATAACACCTGTATTAAAAAGGGTGTCCTTTGCCTCCTGAAGAGATGCCTCATCATTAAAACGAAGCTCTACACATTTATAGCCTCTTAGATGAGAATTATAAACTGCGTTCTGAACCGCAGTTTCAAGCTGCTCTGTTTCAACATTATTTATAAATGCATTTTCATAAATAAAGAAGTTATATTTTTTAGCAGTGCACAAGGGAAGTGATTGTTCGATATTTCTGTGCTCTAAAAGGATATCGTCGGTGGTTACATTAAAGAATGTATGGCGAAGAACCTGTGTTGCGGTTTTTGGATCATCCCAAGTTACATCAACAAAATAGCCTTCACCGTCAAGAAGAATATAGTTCCACATATGACCGACATAGTTTTCCCCATCCTCTGTTGATTCGCCTGTTACAAGGCGATTATCAATATTGAGCCTGCTTAAAAGATACTGAAATGCTCTGGCGTAGCCCTCGCAAGAGGCTTTACCGCCAACGATACAACCATACGCAGTATTTGCAAAGGAGCTTGCTTCCGGGTCAACATACACACAATTGGTTACAAGGTAATCGTGAATATACAGCTCCTTTTCATAAGCAGATGTATATTTTTCTGCTCCCTTTAGAATGGCGGTAGCCATTGTTTCCAACTCAGTTTTTTGCTTCTGATAAGTTTCCTCATTTAATACATACGTTGGTTCAAAAAATGTTTTTAAGCCCTCGGTATAAACTCTGCAGGTAAGCCCCAAACAGAAAAGGTCAGGGTTATCATAGGAAAGTGCTGTGAATATTTTATTGAGGTTTCCCGTAAGCATCTGAGGAATTTCTATTCTCTCAGGCATTTCATAAATACTTTCAAGAACAACTGTATAAACCGCTTGCTCTGCCGGGGAAAGTTCATAGTAGCAATGCCTGTAATAGCCTGAATCAATACCCGATGCAGGCGCCTGCAAATTCTCAAACTCTGTGGGCTTAAGGCTTGTGTCATATATAGCATAAAGAAGTGTACCGCTTACAGCTATTGCCACAAAAAAAACAACAACCAATGCGGCAAGTATTTTAACCTTTTTATTATTCTTCATTATCAATCACCTTTTCGGAAACATATACCTTTAATTTCTCTTTTGATGTTTTAGGAATAAGGTATTCTATTTTATTTTTATTCTCTGTATAATCCACAATGGAAATATCGCTTTTACAATAATTTATAAGCTTTGAAAAAAGAGTGTCCGCATAATTGAATTTTTCAATATTATAAAAAGCTTCAAAGGCAGAAACAATAATCTCGGCGTTAAGTCTTGAACATTCATAGCCCTTTTCGGTTTCGCAAATATATTTCATATATTTAAAAACTTTTTCAGGGGCAATTGTATTTTCACCTCTTTTAAGCTCTAAAAACATATCGGGGGTATCATACTCAATATCTTTATTGACTTCAACAGTAATATCACCCAATGCTCTGAAAACAGATTTATAACCGCTATCGGTAAAAAGAGTGTATCTGTCAATATCAACATTCAGATTTTCTTCAACTGAAGACACTAACTCTTTTACTCCTGTTGTGCATAATATTTTTTCGTAGGTGAGCTTCGTTTGTTTATCCTTTTTGGTATGGTCAAATGGAATAACCCTGACAGTTTTATTACTTAAGTTCACATCAACAAGATTTATAAAGCGGACATCATTACCATCGTCAGAGGTTACTGCAACAAGGAAAAGAGCTTCCCCATTATATGTAACACTATCTGTTTTTTCGGTGGTTGGTGCCGAAGCTGTGCTTTCTTCATCAGATTTAACAAAAATATTATTAAAATCGTAATTCAAGGAACGCCAGAGCAAAAATGTTGAAACCGAGCCCAGAAGAATTACAAATGCTATAAACAAGCATATTAAGGCAGTGGTTTTTCTTTTTTTATTTTTACGTTGTAAGTCAAAGCCATATTTAGCCAAGCTAACACCTCGTTAATCGATTTATATACATACACATTAATTATACTAAAACAATAAATAAAAAACAATACCAAAAGAAAATTTAACATTTCCTTTTGGTATTGTTCATATTTATTCATTTAACTCTTCCATAATGTGTCGGATTAAGAATTCTGCCAACTCTGGGTACAAGAAAATCAATCCACCAATGAAACCATTTGCCTATTAAAATGCATTTCAGCTTTTCTCCGACCTTTTTTGCTTTTTCTTCCGTTCCGGGAACATAGCTGGGGTACATTTTAATTCTTTTCCCCTTGAACACGAATTTTAAAACTCTTTCTGCCACAGTTCCCAAAGGTCTGATATGAATTACAAGCGTATTTTCATTTTCCCAATAGCCAAAGCAACAGGCATCAAATTTCAGTTCACCTAAAATGATTTCTCCTACACTTTTCTTTCCGTTCATTGAAATAAAAAGTGTATTTTTAAATCCGCCATCTTCGGTCCACGAGAAAACACAGCCACCATCCTTAAATTCAAATGAAAGGTTTGTCATATTGCCTACTCTGTCCTTCGCAAAAAAGACAACAGGCATTGGCAAAACGCTTATAGGAAAGCCAATAAAATTTATAAAATGACATTTTTGTAAAGAATAGGTATTCCCGTTAATTGCTTTTTCAATACTCTGTCTTTGTTCAACAACAACCTTTTTATCTTTACCAAGACTTACTTCAACACCTGTTTTCCCTAAATCAGGCTCAATGAAAGCTTTTGGCATATATTCCCATATAACATCAAGAGTTTCCTGCAAATCGCTGTGCTCCGATGTCATAACAAGGCAAGCGTTATAAGACTCGAAAGAAATAGCATATTGGCAGAACATCCCTTCTGCTCTGTAAGTATCAGGCATACCCGCACAACGCCAGAAGCCACAACCATAGCCCGCACTTGCATCAGGTGCTTTTTCGCTTACGGAATTATCGCTTATATTACTTGTTGCTTCTTTTGTCCACCACTCAGGTATTACCTGAACGCCGTTAAATCTGCCTTTATTCTGATAACACAGAATAAGCTTTGCAATATCTTCGGTTTTAAGCTTCAATCCCCAGCCGCCTGCCTCAACACCATCGGGAGAATGCTCCCAGAAAGGCACCTCAATTCCAAGTGGTTCATATAAACGAGGTGTAAGATATTCGGTTACAGACATTCCGAGAATTTTGCAAAGCATACGGGAGGCTATGTAGTAATTATCATTAACATACCGCCAGCTTGTACCCGGCTCGAAAATCCATTTTGCTTTCACAAAAAGCTTCAGCCAATCATCGCTTTTGCTACCTCTTATTGAGGTTTGCTTTCCTGCAGTCATACACAAAAGCTGATGAATTGTAAGTTTTTCTAAATATGCATCCTTCTCTTTTCTTATTTCAGGAAATACATCAACAAGCCTTGTTTCTCTTTTTATTTTCCCCTCATTCAATGCAAAGCCATAGGCAGTAGCAAGAAAGCTTTTGCTTATGGAATACACCATATGAGTAGTTTCGGGTGTTAAGGGCCTTCTCCACGATTCACAAGCAACCTTATTATCTCTCAAAATCATTAAGCTATGAATATTTATGCCTCTATATGACATTTCCTCGGTCATCTTTGAGATAACCGAGGAGTCTATACCAACTGATTCAGGAGTTTTCGCTCTTTCAATTGACTTAATCAAACTCATCATAATCCTTTATGTGTTCTGCTTCATAGTCTTTGTAAATATCAACGCTACGAATACGCCACTGAATAAAGCCATGCTCTTCTGCCATTTTATCTGCAGTTTCTTTCCACTTACGAGCAACATCAATTGTTTTACCAATTAAATCTTCAACTTTCTCAGGTGACTGAAGGTCAGTGGATTTAGCACCTGATTCTTCAACAATCTTTTTGATTGCACCGGGGTTATCTACAATAGGACAAGCACGAAGCATATTATCTGAGAATGGCTGACGAGCTTTATATGCCATAAATATCGGACTCTTAAGAGCATCAATGAAATGGGTGTCAGGATCCTTGATATTAACATTTGAATAGTGAGCAAATACACAAGGCTCACAGTCACCATTTGCGCTGATGTGGAAATACTGCTTACCACCGGCAACACAACCACCAACATATTCGCCATCGTTAAAGAAGTCAATCATAACAAGAGGTTTAACTTCTTTAAAACGCCATTTACGAACCTGGTCATACATATGTTTTCTCTGCTCTGCTGTTGCCATAAGTTCAGCTGTAGCACCACAACCTACAGGCACAAAAGAGAACAACCATGCAAAAACTGCACCCTGGTCAATAAGGAAATCTACATATTCATCGGTAGAAATAACATCTGCATTGTACTTTGTATAACACAAGGATGTACCAAAAGGAATACCATTTGCTTTCAAACGTGCCATAGCCTCGATAGTTGCTTTGTATGTACCTTTACCTCTGCGGGAATCTGTTGTTTCTTCATTACCTTCAATAGAAATTGTAACAAGTAAGTTGCCAACCTCTTTAATTTGATTAACAAATGCATCATCGCAAAGAGTACCATTTGTGAATGCATGGAAAAGACAATCGGGATTTTCTTTACAAAGTCTTATAATATCATTTTTACGAACGAGGGGTTCGCCGCCTGTATAAAGATAAACATAAGTACCAACAGCCTTACCTTCCTGAATGATTTTATTCAAATCATCATAGCTCATATTAAGCTTATCGCCGTATTCTGCTGCCCAACAACCTTTACACTTAAGGTTACAAGCAGTAGTAATATCAATAAGAACCGCCCATGGAATATTGCAGTTATGTTCTTCCATAGCAGCTTTTCTTATATCATAACTTTTCACAACAGCATTAATAAAAGGCGGTACAAGCTTAATGATTATGTTTGTGTCAGTATTCATTATAACTCTTTTAACATAATCTGCATAAACATTTGTGGGGTCGCTTAATCTTTCCTCTAACTTTGTAAGAATTTTAAGATGAAGCTCCTCCTTAACCATTTTCTTACCCCAAGAGATAAGTTTAAAAAGATTAGTGTCGTAATCTTTTTTAACATATTCAATACCTTGTTTGATTGCCGCATTAAGAGCTGCGTCTTTTAATCCCATAATAAAAAACTCCCTTTCTTTTACCAAGCTAATCTCCACTCTTCTGTCTGTTCGCCTTCAAAGGTAGCAGAACCACTTATGGAACCCTTATGGGCAGAACCTTCAATATGAAGAGGTATTTTATAATTTGCATAGGTTACATAACCTTCTGCATTTATTCTGAGTTCAATACTTGAACCCTTATAAACAATATCCGCTGAATCGATTTCCATAAAACTGATATCAAAACTTGCCACATCAAGATAACCAACAGAGGCAGCGTTATGCGTTGGAACATCATACATTCCCACACTTTCTTCAACAAGTTCTATTTTTATAATATATTCGTTTCCTGTTTGTTGTACTGTTGCCGACCGGACACCGCTTTCACTTAAAGAAAAGCCATTGCGTTTCGGAAGAAGAACAGGCACGGTTTCACCTTCGGAATTTACTGCTTTGCCATTTTGGTAAACAAGAGTTTCATCCAATGGCTTTACTACCCAACCAATCATCAAATCAACAACGCTTCGAACAATTCCACCTGCGCTACATTCAGTAACCTTAGCCGTAAAGCCTTCCGAATGGTTTACTGTTAAATTTCCTGTATAAGCTTTTGTTTTATTAACTGCATCCTTTGCCTTGGAAATTATCTGTGCTCTGCTCCACCCTGACGGATCGGGAAGAGATTGGTTATTCTGAACACTTGGTTTATTATTTTCAATAGCATTTGCAGAAGTTAATTTGGGCAAATCATTTTCTATCTTAACATCTTCTTCAATCTGTTCTGAAAGTTCTTGCCTTTCTGTTGGTGCAAATGTTAAGCCCGGCTTATATATTATTGTGGTATTAATATTATCGGTATTTTTCTTATCATTTTCGTTAATCAATAAAACGCCGATTAAAATGGATACAATTAAAATCGTAATTGCTGATATAAATAAAACATACTTTCCTATTTTAAAATCGCTATCTGCATTTTTCTTTATAATGCTTCACCACACAATAAAAAAACTTAACATCGGCATTTTAATCCACCGATGTTAAGATTATGTTAAAATTAAATTACAACTGTAAATTCCGTGCCTTTTCCTATATCACTTGTGACATTAATTTCCCCCTCAAGCATACTAACAACCTGCTTAACCAAAGCAAGACCTAACCCGTTACCCTCTTGAGAATGGGAAGAGTCGCCCTGATAAAACTTTTCAAAGCAATGCATTTGGGTTTCTTTTGACATTCCGCATCCGTTATCCGAAACCTTTACAATGGTTTTGTTACCATCTACTTTTAATAAAACAGTTATTTTACCACCAAAATTTGTATATTTAACAGCATTTGATATGAGGTTGTTCCATACAATTTCTAAAAGCGATTTATCGCTTTTAATCATTATTTCTTCTAAATCAACATTTATGTTTAGCTTTTTCTCTTCAAGCTTATCTTCAAAAGAAAGTATGCAATAACGCAACTGCTCATCCAAAGAATATTTTTCTCTTTGAATAATTCCTTGATTCTCAATTTTATTAAGCTTAAGAATATTGGTTACAAGGTTTGTTAAGGTGGCTATTGCCTCAGAAAGCCGTAAAGTGTATTCATTTCTCTTTTCTGCAGATAAATTTTTGTTTTGCAACAAATCGGCGTACCCCTGAATAACACTCAAAGGTGTTTTAATTTCGTGCGATACATCAGCTACAAAATTATTTCTCATATTTTCTAAAGAAGAAATTTCTGTAAGCATTTTATTAAAATTCAAAGCAAGATAATCGGTTTCACTTTTCGGCTTATTAAAATATATTGGAACCCTTACATTCAAATCACCCTTTGCAACCCTATTGGCAACATCACAAACCACTTTGATTTTGTCATAATAAACTCGTCCTTTCACGAAATATATCAGAATTGTAGAAACAGTACAACTAAACAAAAGATACAAAGCACCAACCAAAGCAATTGTTGATTTCTCAAACCCCTTATCAATCACATTAACCAAAATCAATACCAAAAAAGTACCATTCAACGCAACGATAAAAAACACTGCAAAAAACTCAACAATAAAATTTCTTAATCTGCTAGCGAAAGTTTTTTCGTTTTTGTCAAATCTCATACAAGAAGCACCGCCTTATAGCCTAAACCATGAACAGTTACAATTTCAACATCTTTACAACTCACAAGTTTGCTTCTGAGTTTTGTTATAAAAACATCAACTGTTCGTGGTGAGCTTTCATTTTCGTAACCCCAGAACTCGTCCATAAGCTGAGTTCTTGTAAAGGTTCTTTTCGGGTAAGACAAAAGCTTAAACAAAACGTTAAACTCTTTTACGGTCAATTGCAGATTGGCTCCATTATAATAAGCTGAACATTCAATAGCATCCAGCACTAAATCACCAACAACAATTTTACTTTTGTTTGAAATATTTGCTCTTTTCAAAATTGCTTCTATTCGGAAAACAAGCTCCTTCATTACAACAGGCTTGACAATATAATCATCAATACCCATCCTGTAACCTTTTTCTTTTGATTGAAAATCATCTCTTGCAGTCAGAAAAAGAAATGGGACATCTTTATTGATTGCACGCACCTGCTCTGCAAACTCAAACCCATCCACATCCTTCATCATTATATCAGAAATAATCATATCAAAGTGAAGCTTTTCCATTTCATTAAGTGCCTCAGACACACCACTGCAGCCCACAACGTTATATCCTGCATCTGTAAGATATGAGCAAACAATGCGGTTAAACCTAGCATCATCTTCAACAAGCAAAATGCAAACCATTTAATAACCTCCACAAGAGAAATTAATTTCAAGTTCATTCTACACTAACAATATTAACATTTTGTTAAACCAAGGTCAAATAATAAGCTCCAAAGAACTTTAGGTGTTCTTCGGAGCTTTGTTTGATTTTATTAACTTTTCAACCGGCAACTGAGCAAGAATTATTGCAACAAACACAAGGGCGCAACCGAATATTTCGTTTCCTGTTAATCTTTCACCGAAAAATGCACCTGCCAATGCGGCAAAAACAGATTCAAGGCTCATTAAAAGGCTTGCAACT
This sequence comes from Acutalibacteraceae bacterium, assembly GCA_045586265.1. Lineage (GTDB taxonomy): Bacteria > Bacillota > Clostridia > Oscillospirales > Acutalibacteraceae > DTU089. The sequence continues at coordinate 29,614 of JAZMZY010000030.1, read as the reverse complement.
GTTGGGTTAAGATTTTTTTGCGCCACAATCTGAAGAGTGAAGGCAATGCCCGAGGACATAACACCTGCATAGAAAATAGCAAACCAGGTTCTTGAAATTGCATCCGGGTCGGGATTCTCAAAAATGAACATTCCTATTGCAGAAATAACGGCAGAAACAAAGAACTGAACAAGGGAAAGGCGAACGCCATCAACAAATTGAATAAAGTGGTCTACTATCAAAATCTGAACAGCAAAAAGGAATGCACAAAGTATAAGAAGAAAATCTCCCATACTTATGCTCCCTGCTTCCGTAACACAAAGGAAATACATACCGCAGGTTGCAATAACAATGCAAACCCAGAGAATAGGCTTGACCTTCCTTTTAAGAAACAAGCCCAAAATCGGAACTATGAGAATATAGAGGGTTGTTAAAAAGCCTGCTTTACCAACACTCGAATACATAATTCCGTACTGCTGAACCAATGAAGCAAGGCAAACAGAGCTACCGCAAAGAAGACCGCCTATAATTAGCTTTTTAGAAAAAAATGTTTTATTTTCATTATGCGGTCCGTTGCCGATTGACTTTTTATTCTTCTTCATTATAGCCAATGAAACAGGTGTAAGAAAAACTACTGCGAGACAGGACCTTAAACATAAGAATGTGAAATTGCCGATTTCTTCAAGACCTTTACTCTGAGCAACAAAAGCAGTACCCCAGATAAAAGCAGCTATTGTTAACAGCAACGATGAAACCAGTGCTTTGGATTTAGTGACTTTTTCTTCCATAAATACCTCTGTTTTTACAATAATAACAAAATGTATAATATCACACAAAAATTTATAATTCAACAAAAAACTAACTGCCGAACAAAAATAGTTTCGACAGTTATCTTTTAATTATTAATCCAAACTCTGACGCACAAGCTGAGCTCTCAGCTTATCTCTTTCAATTCTGTCGAGGGGTCTGTCAACAGAAAGAGAGATTGTTGCAGGCTGCATATGAATCATAAGTGCTTCAATCTGCGCACAATCCATATTGATTATGCCTTTAACCGCACCAAGACGAACAAGAGAGATGAGCTCCATAAACTCATTTGTATCAATCATTCTTGCATATTTCAAAACACCATAGGCTCTGAAAATCCTATCCTCAGTAACAGGAGCTTTAAAAATCTCTTCCCTTGCAACTCTTTCCTGAGCCGCAATCTGAAGCGCGATTGATTTAAGGTTTTCTATTGCCGCCTTTTCGGAAATACCAAGGGTTATGGTATTGCTCAAGCGGAACAAATCGCCCTTTGCCGCCGCACCCTCACCATAAGAGCCACGAAGAGAAAGACCTAATTTTGAAACGGTTGTTATAAGCCTTGTAATCTGAGAAGATGTTACAAGAGCAGGAAGATGAAGAACCACCGAGGCTTTCATCCCCGTTCCCAAGGCAGTCGGGTCCTGGGTAAGATAACCAAGCCTTTCATCAAAAGCAAACTGAAGCTTTCCGCTTAACTGACTATCTATTCTATCGGCAGTTCTGTAGGCTTCATCAAGAGCAAAGCCCGCATACATTACCTGAAGTCTGATGTGGTCCTCTTCATTGAGCATCACACTGACTGCTTCATCCTCTGTAAGAAGAAGCGCTCTGCCATCACGTGAAGAAGCAAACTCAGGACTTACAAGATGCCTTTCCGCAAGAGAAACAACCTCTGCTTGCGAAAGCGTTTTCATTTCGTAATAGTTAAAGGAATAATCCTTTATATCCTCTGTTGCATTCTTTATAACCGAATTAACCTTTAATTTATCCTGCATTGAAAGGCTTGCAGGAAAGGGAAACTGCTTTATATTACGGGCAAGGTGAATACTTGTGCTGATAACGACATCATTCTGAGCACCTGTGCCCAGATACCATTTTGCACTCATTGGTTCTCCCCTCCTGCCATTAATATTGAATTGATTTCATCACGGATTTCAACTGCAGATTCAAAATTCTGCTGACGAACTGCCTCTTCCAATTGCTCCTTCAGACTTTCCAATCTATTGGAATTATCATTACTGCCCGCAGGCCTTTTACCCATATGAGTGCTTTTGCCGTGAACACGCTGTAATGACGGAAGAAGCTTATCATAAAAAGCGGTATAGCACTCTGCACAACCCATTCTTCCGTCCTTTGCAATTTCTTCAAAGCTTTTATTACAGAACGGACAACGAACAGTATTAGAGGAATGCTCGCCTTTCGAAAGGAAATCTCCCAAAAAATCTGAAAATCCCAAACCGAAGCCCGAAAAAGCCTCTCCATAGCCTAAGGAACGGGCACAGTCCGAGCAAAGATGCACCTCTGCCGCACTTCCGTTTATAATACGCTTCATATGCATATTTGCTTCATTTTTATTGCAATGCTGACAAAGCATAAAACCACCTCTTTATTTCAAGGTTAAATACTAATTCTTATTTAATTATACGACAAATTTCTTAACAATTCAATAACTGTCGTCATCAAAATCTTCGAAATCGTCAAATATATAATCAAAATCCTCTGCATATTCGTAATCATAGTCATCTGCCAACAAATCACGAAAATCTGCAGGATTATGCTTTTTATATTTATCGTAATCAAAGCTGAAGCCCATTTTCAATCCCTCCAATATATTTATTTCGGTTTTATTCTTTTCATTAAACAAATATATATTCTCTTTGTAACAAAAAAATCTGAATATCATATTATGCATTGAAAGGGGGTTAAGAAAATGGGTTGCCTTTTCAATAATGGTAATAGCTGCACATGGATTATCATCCTTATAATCCTCGTTTTGTTCTGCGGTAACGGTAACGGCTGCGGTAACGTTTGTGGTTGCGATAACGACCGTGGTTGCAACAACTGTGGTTGCTGCTGATTAAATCAAAAAACAAGACTCTGTCGCCACAAACGACAGAGTCTTGTTTTTTAGAATATTACACTGAATATTACTGATACCACGCCAAGAAGCATCAGACCTGCCATAACCAGGCAGATAACTTTTTTAGCCTTATCTGAAAACATTATTCAATACCAAGGAGAGCTTTAACACTTTCGGAAATAACTGAAAGCTTGTTCTCTGCGTCCTCTCTTGAAGATGCTTTTGCAGTAATATAAATTTTGATTTTCGGCTCTGTACCTGAGGGTCTTACTATTACTGTATCACCACTTTCCATTCTGTAAGAAAGTACGTTTGACTTAGGAAGACCCGTTTCACCATCTGTTGTGATACCTGTTTTATAGTCACCAACCCAAACCACCTTACTGCCGTTGATTTCCTTGGGTGGCTCGTTACGAAGAGCATCCATCATATCTGCCATTTTCTGCATACCTGCAGCACCCTCAAAGGCATAGTTATCAAGCTGATTGAAGAAATAACCATATTTCTCATAGATGCTGTTCATAAACTGCCAGAGAGTAATACCCTGAGCTTTATAAAATGCTGCCATTTCGCAGATAATCATAGCGGCATTAACGCCATCCTTATCACGAGCGTGAGCACCTGTAAGGTAGCCATAGCTCTCTTCAAGACCGAGAACATATCTGTCTGCCTCGCCCTTTTCATCAAGCTCTGTAACAAGCTCACCAATATACTTGAAGCCTGTGAGAAGGTCTGCCATTTCTGCACCATATTCCTTACAAATAGCAGAAATAAGAGGTGTTGTAACAATAGTTTTAACAACAACGGGCTTCTCGGGAAGCTTACACTTTTCTTTAAGCTGAGAAAGAAGGTATTCGCAAAGCATTGCGCCAACCTCGTTACCTGTCATAAGCTTATATTCTCCGTTATCACGGACTGCAATACCAACACGGTCACAGTCAGGGTCAGTTGCAAGCATAAGGTCTGCAGGGAATTCCTCTGTCATTTTAAGACCTTCCTCAAATACCTGACGGATTTCAGGGTTGGGGTAAGGACAAGTGGGGAAATTGCCATCGGGCTTTTCCTGAGCCTTAACAACTCTCAAATCCTCAACTCCTAATTTTTTGAGAACACGGCGAACAGGCTTGTTGCCTGTGCCGTTAAGAGGTGTATAAAGAACCTTAAGACCTGATTTTTTAACAACATCGGGATTGATTGAGCAATTGAGAACTGCTTCAATAAATTCATCCTTAAGCCAATCCTCAATATAGTCAACCATATCGTCTGCAAGGGCATCCTCAAAGCTCATACGCTTAACGCCGTCAAACATATCAACCTTTTTCATATATTCATAGGTTTTTGCTGCTCCCTCATCAGTAATCTGGAAGCCTCTGGGGTCATAGCATTTAAAACCATTATATTTTGAAGGATTATGGCTTGCAGTAAGCACAATACCGGAAGAGCAACCAAGTCTTCTGACAGCGAATGAAAGCATTGGTGTGGGCATAAGCTCGGGATAAATATAAACCTTAATACCGTTTGCCGCAAGAACGCAAGCAGCACACTCTGCAAAAACATCAGATTTTATACGAGAGTCATAAGCAATTGCAACGCTGGGCTCATCGAACGCTTCGTTAAGATAGTCTGCAAGACCCTGGGTTGCCTGAGCAACTGTATAAACATTCATTCTGTTTGTACCTGCGCCGATAACACCACGAAGACCGCCTGTACCGAACTCAAGATTTTTATAAAATCTGTCAAGTATTGCTTCCTCATCACCCTCAATGGATTTGAGCTCATCCTGCAAATCACTGTCCAGAACTGCTTTTTCTTTCCATATAGAGTAAAGAGCTTTTATATCATTCATCGGAATCTCTCCTTAATTAAAATTCTTCTACTTTTCAAGTATAGCATTATTGTTTTACAAAATCAATTATCTGATAAAATTGGTGCGGATTTTCTTTTCTCCTGCAGGACGGTCAACACCATTTTGTTTTCCAAGGTCAATGCATTTGAGAAGCCACGCCATATTCTTACCGAGAGTTCTCATAATCTGAAGTCCCTCTTCATCCTTGAGAACATCCTCTGCCTTTGCACCGTGAACCATATTCCAATACCCGGAAGAAACAATTGGCATATTGTTTATTGTAAAATACTTATTAAGAACATCAAAAGCGGCAGTTGAACCTGCACGGCGACAACTGAGAATTGCCGCAGCAGGCTTATATTTGAACTTTCTGCCACCTGCATAGAATGCTCTGTCAAGAACGGCACAAATAGTGCCCGATGGTGCGGCATAGTGAACAGGTGAACCGAAAACAATGCCGTCTGCTTCTGCAGCCTTATCAATAAGAGTATTGGCAATATCATCGGTAAATACACAATAACCGCCGTTATTTACACAGCCTGCACAACCGATACAGCCTCTTACAGGCTTATTGCCAAGCCAGAAAATTTCTGCATCAACACCTTGTGCGTTAAGCTCTTTTTCTATTTCGCAAAGAGCGGTATAGGTGCACCCCTTTTCGTGAGGTCCGCCATTAACAAGTAAAACCTTCATTTATATACCTCTTTCTATTATTCTCATTATGTCACTTGGACTATCTACAATATATTCAGGATTAAGGCTTTCTAAAACCTTTTTATCACGAAAGCCCCAGGTTACTGCTATACAAGGAAGATTTGCATTTTGACTTGTTATAACATCAACCTCAGAATCTCCTATGTAAACAGTGCTTTCCACATCTGCGCCCATTTCCTTAACAGCCTCAAAAACGCCATCGGGTGCAGGCTTTCTTGGTACTCCTGCCCTTTCGCCGTAGGCACAGTCATAAAGACCGTTAAAATAATCCTCCATAAGGGTCTTTACGGCAAAATCTGCTTTATTGGAAACCACTGCAACTTTAACACCCTTGGATTTCAAAGCCTTCATTAAATCAATAATATCGTCATAGGGCTTTGTGAGAATTGCAGAGTGTTTTTTATAATACTCCTTGAAATCCGAAAAACACTTATCCGTTATTTCCAATGGCGTGTTTTCGGGAACAGAGCTTTCAATCAAACGACGGATACCGTTACCTACAAAGGAACGGATTTCTTCTGTTGTTCTTTGGGGAAGGTTATTCTTTTCAAGGGCAAAATTCACACTGTCGCGCAAATCACCTAAGGTATCAAGAAGCGTTCCGTCAAGGTCAAAAACGACTGAATTATATTTCATTCTCCGGGCACTCCAAATCAACAATTGTATAGCTTCTGTTAAGGGCAGGTAAAACCTTCTCCTTCAAATCTGCAGTTGAAAATTTAACTGTTGCAGTGTTAACACATGGATGACAAGCAAAAAACTCGTCCCTGAAAACATTTTTCTCAATAAGAAGCTCAACATTCTTCTCTTTATCAAACATCAGTGAAAGAACGGTCAACGAGCCGGGTGAAACATTGAGAAGCTCTTCCATTTTCTCCCCACTACCGAATGAAAGGCGGGAAGAATTTATCTGAGCGGAAAGGTATTTTGTTTTAAATGGCATATCACCGGGAATAAGAAGCAAATAAAACTTTGTCTGCTGACGGTTGCAAAGAAGAAGATTTTTGCAGATTTTCGCATCAATAATCTTCTCAACACCCTCACAAAGCTCGATTGTTGCAGCCTCATCATGCTCGGCTCTTATGTACTCCACTCCGTTTTCTTCAAGAAAAAGATAGCTTTGCATTTCCTTTTCTGTGGTTGTTGTTTCGGGGTGAAGGTTATATGTTTCAGGATTTATATACATAATTTTTTCTCCGTGTTAATACTTACATTTGATTTTCTTGGTGTTACTGTTATAGCTTGTGGATTTACCGTAATAGGCTTTAACTCGGTATTGGTAGGTTGTACCTTTTTTGGTTTTTTTATCAAGATATTGTATCTTACTGCTACCCTTAACGGTTACAAGCTTTTTCCAATCACCTGACGAAGCCTTGCGGTAAACATAATAGCCTGACGCACCTGTTACTTTTTTCCAGTTAATAAGTATTCCGGTCTTCTTATTTGTTGCAGAAGAGATTTTAGGTGCATTGAGCCTTCTGATGCTTGTGCCGTCTGTATCATAATAGGATTTTGTTGAACCGCTATAAGCACGAACGCTATAATAATATGTTGTACCGCTCTTAGCTTTTTTGTCATGATAATATAATTTACTTGTTTTACCAAGCTCTTGCCATTTTCCACCCTTAGCTTTACGATAAACAATGTAACCGCTTGCACCTGTTACCTTTTTCCAGCTCACCTTAATACTACTTGATGTATTAGCTACTGTGAGCTTAGTAGCAGAAAGTCGTTTTATAGAAAGCGTATTTGAATAATCTGTTGTAACCGCCGGATTTTTAGCTTTAACGGCATAGTAATATTTAGTGCCGGATTTAGCAGTTTTATCTACGAAGGATGTTTTGCTTACAGAATCAAGAAGCTTCCACTTTCCATCCTTTACCTTACGATAAACTCTGTAGGTTTCCGCACCGGAAACCTTACTCCAGGTGATTTTCACACCATTTGATTCATTAGAAACCCCTGAAAGCTTGGGTGCTTTTATAAATGCATCCACAAATTTCAAATCATAATCTTTAGCATATTTTTCTGCGGTAGAGCCTTTTGCACCCCAGATAGCAAAATCCTCCATGGGATATGACATCAATTCCGATTCGATCCAACCGAAAGTCTCCATCCCTATGGATTCAACATTTTCAGGAATTTCAACATGCTTAAGCTTGGGGCAATTCAGGAACGCACCACCGGCAACACTTTTCAAGCCATTACCCAATTTGACTGAAGAAAGCTTTTCACAATTATAGAACGCTCTGTAGCCTATACCGGTCACACTATCGGGTATTTTTATTGATTCAAGGCTTTTACACTGGAAGAAGGTCCAATCACCTATACGTTTTACTTTGCTTGGGATTTTGACAGATGCAAGCTTTTCGCAACCACAGAAAGCACTTGCACCAATACTTGTTACACTGTTGGGAATTGTGACAGATGTAAGATTTGTGCAATATAAGAATGCACTTTTACCTATGGATGTTACACCATCCGGAATTTCATATTTTTTATTGGTTTTTCCTAAAGGATAACTAATCAACTGAGTTTTATCCTTGTTGAATAAAACACCGCTCTTTGATGAATAAAACCCATTGTTGCTGTTAACTTTTATTTCTGTAAGCTTTTCACAGCAACCAAAAGCCTCTTCACCTATATTTTTAACATCAGCGGGAATAGTGATTGTGGTAATACTATCACAGCCATAAAAAGCCATTTCGCCTATGCTTGTAACAGCATCAGGAATTTTAATTTCTTTAAGACCTGCGCAATAGGCAAAGGTATAGTCTCTTATACTTGTTATGGTATCGGGAATTACTATTGATGTAAGAAGTGTGCAATCCGAGAAAGCCCAGGTACCTATGCTTGTTACACTATCGGGAATAGTTATTGATGTAAGGCTTCTGCAACAAGAGAAGGCATCACTGCCAATGCTTGTTACACTATCGGGAATAGTTATTGAAGTAAGGGCTTCGCAATATGAGAAAACTTCATTGCCTATTCTTGTTATACTATCAGGAATTTTTACTGATGTAATACCTGTGCATTTATAGAAAGCACCATCACCTATACGTGTTACACCTTTGGGAATATTAACAGATTTAAAGCTTATACAATAAGAGAACGCAGAAACACCAATACTTGCTACACTATCGGGAATTTTAATTGATGGAAGGCTTGTGCATTTTAAGAATGCAGAATCACCGATTTTGGTTACGCTATCCGGAATTTCAACTGATGTGAGACCTCTGCAGAAGGAAAAAGCACCATTACCTATGGTTGTTACTTTACCGGGAATAGTTATTGAAGCAAGGCTTCTGCAATAAGAGAATGCCTCGTTTCCTATGCTTGTTACACTGTCAGGAATTGTAATTGATGGAAGACTTGTGCATTTATAAAAAGCATAATCACTTATACTTGTTACACTCGCAGGAAGTGTAATTGATGCAAGCTTTATGCATTTATAGAAAACGGAATCCCCTATATTTTTAACACTATCCGGAATTTTAATTGCTGTGAGACCGGTGCATCTATAGAAAGCAGAAGCACCAATACTTGTTACGCTATCAGGAATAGTAATTGAAGTAATGCCTCTGCAACGGGAGAAAGCAGAATCCCCTATTTTTTTAACACTATCCGGGATTTTAATTTTTGTAAGGCTTGTGCATCTGAAAAAAGCTGCATTGCCTATGCTTGTTACACTATCCGGAATAGTAACTGAGGTTATACCGCTGCAACGAGAGAAAGCGGAATCACCTACACTCTTTACACTATCAGAAATTTTAACAGATTTAAGATTGATGCACTTATAGAAGGCGGCATCGCCTATTTTGGTTATTCCGTCTTTAATTACAACACTTTTAATTTTTTTTCGTGATTCTGACCAAGGGGCAGTTGAGTCAAGATAGCTTGTCATATCACCTGTACCACTAATGGTAAGCACACCCTTCTTGCTCAACGACCATTTGACCTCTTTGCCACAAGTACCACTGCTTGCAGCACTTGTTCTGACAACAAAAATCTCACTATAATCAATTTCATTAAGCCCTACATATGCAGAGCCTAAAAGAATTGTTAATGCAAGAAAAATTGATAAGCTGCTTTTCAAAATATTTTTCATAAAGTGCCTCCGGATTTTAATAAAGGTTAAGAGTTTTCTCAGCCGCTTCTCTGAGGCAGAAGCCTGTGAGGATTGTGCCGTCGGAATTATATTTTTCTGTTAAGTCCTTGAGAATGTTATAATTCTCTTCTGACGGACTTGCCCATTGATTATAAATTGCATCAAGCACATCACAGCACATTGAGAATTTCTTTACCCATTTTGCCATTTCCTTGAAAAGCTCAACGCTTGTGTCTTCAAGCATTCTCAGGCAATTTCTCATATTAGTGTTATATTCCTTGAACTCTGCAATGGCATCCTCTGTTCTGCCTTTTGAAAGAAGGAAATTGATATGAGAAAGCTTTTCACTCATAAATGCAGAACTGTATTTTGAAAGGCAGGAAACACCTAAATGGTCTGCAAAGTACCCAAACAATTCCGCCTTGTCGCCCAAAATTTCTTTGTGAGCATTCTTGAGAGAATTATCAGGATTATAGCAAACGGGATTCCATAAATAATCTGCAATTGTCATAAGTGGAATCTTTGAGCATTCTGCGTATTCCATAACATTGGAAATAAGGCCCTCGCAAGATTTATAAAGGTCTTTGTCTCTGCCCATTACTGCACCAAGGTGCATCTCCTGAAACATTTCGCAGTCATTAACGGGGAAATTATCCCAGAAAAGAGGCTTATGGTTTGTTGAACGGAAAAGCTCGTCAGATTCCCTTACTGTTAAAACTCTTGAACAGATTTCTGCACCCGTCCAGAACATTTTAACATCAGTTGGGATTCCCTTTCCGAATTTGGAAATATAATAGCCCTTTTCGTCGCCACTATATTGTGTCGGGCAAACTGTAAGGTTAATTTTCGAGTCAATTTCTTTCAGTGCTTTATATGTTTTATTAATAAGATAAATATGCGCATCAACAATGCCGTCAAACTGCGCCTTATCCTCCTCATACTGAAATTCCCAGGGAATATCATCAAGAAGAAGACCAAAGGTTCTTACCCCGATATCATAAATGCTTTTAATTTTTGCAATAAGACAATCAAAATTCTCTTCGGATGTATATTTATAAGTAAGTCCCGGGCCGATATTCCAAGCAAAGTCAAGTTGATTTTCGGTTGCAAAATCAAAAAGATTCTTAAGTTCATTGAGCTCATTTTCGGGGTAAAGCTCGCGCCATTTTTCACGGTGGTAAATATCGTCTTTGGGAGCATAGTAGAAAGTGTTCATTCCGTATTTTGCCATAAGTTGCATAACTGAAACTCTTTTTTCATTACTCCATGTTTTACCGTAAAAGCCTTCAATATAACCACGGGTTTCAAAAAGAGGGTAATCTTCTAAGTCACCCGTTTTAAGCTCGTCATTTTCAATAAGCTTGCACAGGGTGTGAACACCTCTGAAAGCACCACGCTCTGAAGATGCCTCTATAATTGCTTTATCTTCTGAAATTGTAATAAAATATTTCTCATTTGTAAGGCGAGAAAGCTCGTCTATATATGTAGTTTTTTTACTATCGGAAATTCTGATTTCAACATTAAAACTTCCGTCTGTTTTTATATCATAAGAATGGAAAATATTTTTTGCCGTATCTTTACAATCACCTGAAACACAAACTGCTTCGGCTTTAATTTTATTGCCATTCAAATTATTTTTCCGAGGTATTGGGTAAATCATAAATGCTTTATCTCCTCTTTGTATTTCTCAACAAACTTGTTGTTAATTTCGTCTCCACCATCAACATTGGAGCTTGCGAAATGCTCGGGCACAAAGCCTTTTTTGGCACAGATATCAACTGCCTCTGCCACAACTGCATTGAGTATCAATGCACCGCTAATTGTTGAAGTCGGACAGATTTTACCGTCAACTCCATCTACCTCAACACAGGCATCGCCAACGCAACCAAAGTTATCTAAAACAACATCCGCAATTTCACAAAGTCTTTTACCGCTTTTGTGACGGGACGCCCCTGAATATGTATGCTCTAAGTTAGTAAGTGCAACTGTTTTTACACCTTTTTCTTTGCAAAGAAGCGCCATATCTACTATTACACCGTTTCTTCCCGAATTGGAAATAATAACAATAACATCATTTTCTTTAATTCCGTATTTCTTGAAAAGGCGTTCCGCAACGCCTTCAACACGCTCTGCAATTGTGCTTTCCGAGGCAGAAAGATGGAGCATCAGGGGTGGGTCTAAAATCGGTTGAATTTTAACAAGTCCCCCTGCTCTGTAAAAAAGCTCTTCCGAGAGCATATGGGAATGACCTGTACCGAACAAAAATATTTTTCTGTTATTTATAAGAGCATCGCTGAAAAGCTCTGCAGTTTTTTCAATATTTTCTGCACCCTCTGTTGCAATTTTATCAATTATCTGTTGATTAACCTTTATATATTCAAGATATTTTTTCATTGCATTTTCCTCGCAATTTTCAAAGCCCCTTCTTCAGGCGGTAATGTAAGTAATTCTATTTTCAAGCAGGGATGAAATTCCTTTATATCATCCGTAAAGGTGCTTTTGAAAAGCTCGTTATTCTGAAAAACTCCACCATAAAGAGAAAGCAGTGTGCAATTTTTCAGTTCATTCAATAAGGCAAGTACAGTTTTTGAGAAAAAATGAGCCTCGTTAAGAATAATTGTTTTTGCAACAAAATCCTCTTGAGAAGCCTCAGCCACCCTTTGGGAAAACTGTGCAAGAACATCCTTGGTTGTTTCAGGGGAATATATTTTATCTATTGCTTGTCTGAAATCCTCAACGCCGAAAAATTCTTCTGCTTTTTTTACTAAAGATGTTGTTTTTCCCTCGTCATAAAGCATTGCACATGCCTTAAGGGAATTAACAGCAATTGAATATGCCGAGCCTTCATCACCAAAAATATGGCCCCAACCGCCTTTGGTTTTAACGTTGCCATTTTCATCAACGCCTATTACCATTGAGCCTGTGCCACATACCGCAACAACCCTACAAGCATCTTCACCCGACGAAGCAAGAGCCACAAACAAATCACTGTTCATACCAATTTTTCCGGCTTTAATTATTCCGTTACAAAGTGCATTTATGGTTTCCATTGAAGCTTCATTATCTAAAGCCGAGCAACCTATAAAAGCACTCTCAAATTCAATTACACCGATATTTTTATAAATTTCATTTAATGCTTCAGAAAGGTTTTCCCGTGCTTTTTCCATCCCAACTGAATAGAAATTTATGCTTTTACCAACAGCTTTAAAAAGAACATTGCCATTTTCATCAGAAACTGCTGCAGTAGTTCTTGTTCCGCCGCCGTCAATACCAAGATAATATTTCACAAGAAAACCTCCTTTACTTTAATTTTAGTCTTTAATACCAAGTTCCTTTGCCATTTCAACAAAGCCCTTCATAACAGATGAGCCTGTTTTACAACCAAGAGAAATAAGCTCGTGGTAATGATTCATGGGGTCGCCCATTGTATAGTCGTTATCGGGAACAATGTAGCCTATTGCATCATTTGCAAGGCCGAAAACAATTGTTTCTTCACCAAATATTTCGCGAAGTGACGGAATACCAAAATCCGTATGAGTAACAGAGCCATCTGCATAAAGAGATGCGCCACCTGTTAACAAATCACAACAGAATTCACCGGGAACCATAGCAATTTTAAGCACGTCACCAAGCTCCATATAACCGATTTCAGAATAAACCGCATACTGCTTTTTATCCTCGACGAGAACCTTGAAGTTTGCAAGCTTCAATTTACCTGCCGCAGCCATAAGATTATTCAATATGGGAATTTTAACCTCTTTGATTCTGATATTGAGGATGGGCTTGATTTTCTTCTCCTCAACAGGCTCCCAATCCTTACACCAAAGAGTATATTCCCCACCATTCTGGGCAGAATTTGCAGATTCCTCTGCAATTTCTTTTTCATCATAAAGGAGCTTGTCTTTCTTGATTTCATCAAGAGTTTTTGTAAGAGCAAGGGTAATTCTGCCGATTTCTCTGCCAAAACGCACAGACATTTCGTACCTGTGGTTAAGCTTAACTCCGTCATTTGTAACGCCACAAGCCATATAAATAGCACAGATTGCACCGTTAAAGAACATAAAGTTATAGCCCGCTTTATTTATTATCTCACCCATATAATAAACATATTCACCACAAAGGCGACGACCCGAGCCCTCTTCACCCTTTACTGCGAGACCTGCAACATCAGGATGAGCAGGAAGATTCACGATAATTGTAGGTGTTTTACTCTTATCATCAGGTGTAAAGGTAAGTCTTGTAATATCTGTTACAACACTTGGTGCAGAAGGTCTGTTTTTATTTTTGAAATAATCCTCTGTAATATCTTTTTGAGCAACAGTAAGCTCACCCGTTGTCATATCCTTTACTGCATTTATAAGAGCATCGCTGACACCGTTATATAAAAATCTCATATACTGCTCGTCTGCACCGCGCTCGAGTGCGCCCTTACCTGTATATTTTCTCTTAAGATTTCTGAAAAGCTTTGAGGGAAACTCTGTCCACAAGCCTTGTGTATCAATACAGCTATGAGCGTGAGTTGAAAAAATATTTACGGAAGCAATTTTCTTTTCGGGGAAAAGCGCCTCAAATTTTTCTTTGAACTTTTTTCTTATAATGCGAATATCACCATTGGTTATACCGATACAGTCAATAGTGCAAAAAACAGAAACACCTCTGTCTGAGCCATCATCAAGAGCAATCGCTCTGCCCTGCATATCGTCAATAACCTCTTCAACAAGATTTTTAAACTTATTATCAGGAACCATATAGCCACCCATATAATAGGCTTTTTTTGCATAATCAAGAGGTGTTAAAACCACATTTGAATAACCCAGGCTCCATTTTGCTTTTCTTGATTTTTTCTCAAGAAACTCCTGAGTACCCTCATAAAAATTTTCGGGCTTATACGCATTTACAGGAGTAAAATCGCTACCATCCTTTATTGAATTTGCAAAAGCTTTTAAAACACCATTTATTGTTTTATGAAGCAATTCAACTTGTTTTTCTTTTTCCATAAAAATCACCGAAAAGGGAGATATAAAATCCCCCTTTCTCTTTCACATATTATTTTACTCTCTTCATAATATCGGCAACATTTTCTGCCATTGTTTCGTTTGTTAAATAACCGAGAGAGTTTGTTTCGTGGTAATGTCTTCTGTCAAACACATCCTTACCCTGCTCGATATAAGCCTGAGTCGGATGAAGAATAAAGTCGTTAGGTGTTACACAATAGCCTGTCATATCGTTGGTAACGCAGAAAACAAGAAGCTCCTTATCGCCAACAATATCAATAAGAGGTGTTGGGTTAATATCAATGCCCTTACCTGTTGCAGAGGTTTCTGCGGGAGCAGCACCGCCATATACTACCTCGGGGAATGGCTCACCGGGAAGCATAAGAATCTGCTGAGTACCAAGCTTTATGTAAACCATTTCTGTTAAAAGAGCAAGTCCGAGGTCACCCTTTTCACAGGGATAACGCTGAGATGAGCAAGCCTTGATTGATGCCATAAGAGCAAGAAGACCATTGTCAACAGGTGAATAATACTTCTGCTGAAGAACTGTAATTTCAACGGGCATTTCCTTATCATTATCAATGCCAAGAGCTGCTTTACCGAGAGTTTCACCCTCAATGCGAGTTCTTTCAGGCTTATCCTCGCAGAAATCACCGGGGTCAACTGCACCAATTGCACCAACACCGAAAAGCACATCAACTGCTTTTTCATCCGTGATTGTTTTTCTGAGCCAGTAGGGATAGTCTGCGCTACATTCTCTGTTGTCACCACCAAGTGTGTTGGGATGTGCGGCATAGTTAAGGAACCACATTTCTTTACTGTTATCTGCAGGAACAAAACGAATTCTTGTGAGAACATCGTGCATAGCATTGGGCTCACGCTTGCAGAACTGCGCTTCGGGAACCTTAACAGTACCGATATAAAGCTTACCTGCCTTGCGGTTCTTATACGCCTCTCTTGCAACCTCTTCAAGAGATTTGAGAAGCAAGTCCATATACTCTGCATCCTTACCGCTCTGAAGCTTGTAAAGCTGACCCCAATAACCAACGGTATCAAAACCTGCATGGGTATGGGTACAGGAAACAAACACGCCTGCACATTTGCTCTCTTCCATTAAATCCTTAAGATTTGCACGAACAATATTAAGCTCGAAATTTGTAAGACCTATAATATCTGCACTGATGTGAATATAACCGCCGTTATCATCCGCACCAATCCACATTGCACTTACGGTAATATCATCGTGAACCTTTTCAATCACGTGACCCATACCGTGACCTGCAACCCAATATTTTTTTGCGTGAATATCCTTGGGCATAACAACTCTTTTTGCATAACCGCAAACATAGCTGTCACCCTTGATAACTGTCGGCATAGGACGAGGAAGAGCCTCTGCCTTAACGCCCTTTCTTATAAGCTTTTTTGAGCCTCTTTTACCGATAACTCTGACTGCCTTAGCAGCAAATTCATTAACACCCATTTTTAAAATTCTCCTTTGAGAAATAAATATAATTATACTCTTGTATTATAACAAACATTACATTATATTGTCAACAAAATTACTTGCTAAATAGAGATATAATAAATTGTGTAAAAATACAAAAAAAGACTGTAAAATCAAGCCTTTGCTCAATTTCACAGTCTTAACGATGAATAAAAAATCAATAATTTTCTTTTCTGACTTCAAAATAGCTCTGAGGATGTGCGCATACAGGGCAAACCTGAGGGGCTTTTTTCCCCATAACAAGATGACCGCAATTACGGCATTCCCACATTGTTTCCTCTGCCTTTTCAAATACCTTCTGCATTTCAACATTTGAAAGAAGCTTTCTGTATCTTTCCTCGTGGGATTTTTCAATTTTAGCTACTGCGCGGAATTTTGCCGCAAGCTCAACAAAGCCCTCTTCCTCTGCTTCGTCTGCAAAGGTTGCATACATATCTGTCCATTCATAGTTTTCACCTTCAGCGGCAGCAAGAAGATTTTCTGCAGTGTTACCGAGAGCTTTAAGCTCCTTGAACCACATTTTAGCGTGTTCCTTTTCGTTGTTAGCAGTTTCTTCAAAAATGGCTGCTATCTGCTGATAGCCTTCTTTTTTAGCAACAGATGCAAAATATGTGTATTTGTTTCTTGCTTCGCTTTCGCCTGAAAATGCGGCACGAAGATTTTTTTCGGTTTTTGAGCCCTTAAGTTCCATTATAATCATCCTTTCAGTTATGAATTATTAGTAATATTTCCCATTGGGATTTAATTATACTATATGGCAAAGATAAATCTTTGTCAATAAACAAATTGTTAAAAAAATACCAATATTTTTTTGCTCTTTTGAACAAATAAAAACTTAATTTGTTGACTTATTATTTTAAATATGATACTATTTTTTCAAACTCAATTTAAAGGAGATAAAATGTTATGGCAAAATTAAAAGACATTGACAAAGCTGCTGAATCCAAGGGTTCATTACTCGTAACCGTTTGGCAGTTTGTTAAATTCATCGTTGTAAGCCTTCTTGCAATGATTGTTCAGTTCGTTCTTCTCAACACACTTCAGCTCATCCCTGCAATCAAAGACCTTTATACAGAGCCCTTCAGCTGGTGGGTTTTTGTTTATCCGGTTGCAGTTGGTGGTTTAGGTTACTTTATCGTTAGCAATGTTGCGAACATTATGGCTCAGATTGTTGCTTTCTTTGTAAACAAGGAAAAGACCTTCAATTCAGGCGCAAATGTTGCAGTTGCTCTTCCCATTTACATAGCCTTCACAATCGGACTTATCCTTTTCTCTGCTTGGCTCAACCCAACTCTTAAGGATGTTTTCCTCGGCTTTGAATGGTGCAACGAAACAGCAGCGAAGAATATTGCAACTATGATTTGTTCAGCAGTTCAGTTCTTCCTCTATTTCCCTGTTGATAAAATTCTCTTCCACAAGAAGAAAGAAGAGAAAGCTGAATAATTTAAAAGTTAAAACACCCTTGATTTTCGCATAGAAAATCAAGGGTGTTTTTTCGTTTCAACTATAAATTGTGTTATTTGCGCATATTTCACTTTTTACGAACCCGAAGCGTACAAAGGTACGTGAGTTTGGTGAGAAAAAAGCGAAAGATGTGTGAAGAACGCAATTTAGAAGTTTTGACCGTTCCAGCCCCAATCTTTATAACCGGTGTATTTAACATAAATTCTGTCGGGCGAAATACCAAGCTCGTTTTCTAAAATATCGCAAACTACTTTTGTCATTTTTTCACTAGCATCGGAATTAACCTGACCTAATAAATCCACATCAACAATTGCAGAATCGGTTGAAGCATCGCCCTTGAACCAAAGCTTTATTCCGTCTTCGATACCTACCATTAACCACGCCTCTGTTTTACCGGGAAAGCTTTCAATTGCTTTACCGAAGGCTGTTTTAAGTGCTTCGCATTTTTCAGGTGCTACTGTTTTTGTTGTTTTAAGATTAATATAAGGCATAGATATTCCTCCTGTTATATGTATTCTAAGGTGCAGGCGAGCCTGTACCTTACGGTTATATTACCATTGTTTTCAATGATTTTCAAGCCAATAAAATGCACTATGGGCTAAAACTGCGCTACCAATGGGCAAAACCATTTCATCAAATTTCACTTTCGGATGGTGTTGAGGATAGAGATACCCTTCTTCAGAATTTCCTGCAGCTAAAGCCAGCATCACCGAGGGTATTTCCTGACTGATATATGAAAAATCCTCACTGCCACCGCTTTTATTGGTTCTTCCGCCCATTTTTTCTGTGTTCAGAACCAAATCTTCACCGAAAGCCTCAGTTAAATATCTCTCAATTTCTCCTGAAAGCTCTCTATCGTTTTCAAGTGGAGGACAGCCGTTGCCAAAATCGGCAGTGCCTTTTCCGCGAAAAGTACTCGCAATCCCCTGCGTGATTTCACAAACGCGTTTTTTAATGTGACTGCGTATTTCTTCATCATAGGCGCGTAATGTACCCTCCAGAACAGCTTTATCTGCAATAACATTCCCTGTTGTTCCTCCGTTCAATTTTCCGATTGTGAGGGTTGCTTCATCAGATACCCCCAATTCTCTTGCATTTATTTCTTGCAAAGCAACAAGAATATGGGCACCGATTGTAAGAGCATCCACTCCCTGCTGAGGTGTTGAGCCGTGGCAACCCTTACCCTGAATATTAATTGTAAAATAATCTGCTGCAGGTGCACTGACGCCCTTAGCAACAACAATTGTTCCTGTTTTTAATGGCAACCCTGCCATAACATGAAGCATTAATGCAACCTCAGGCTTTGGGTTTTCAAGAATACCGTTCTCAATCATATTTTTAGCACCCGAAAGAATTTCCTCTGCAGGCTGAAGCATTAATTTTACTGTTCCTTTTATTTCGTTTTCGTGTTTTTTAAGAAGCCTTGCGGCACCCAACAGCATAGCGGTATGAAAATCGTGACCGCAGGCGTGCATATTTCCGTTTTTACAGACAAACTCCACATCGGCTTCTTCCTTAATCGGCAAAGCATCCATATCTGCTCTTAAAAGAAAGGTTTTACCAATCCCTTTTCCTATAAGAGCCACAAGTCCGTTTTTACCGCAAGGCTCAACCTCACAACCCATTTTTTCCAATTTGTTTTTCACAAATTTTGTTGTTTCTGAAAGTTCAAAACCAACCTCTGCATTCTGGTGTAAATACCTTTGATTTTCAACAATTTCATTTTCAATTTCTTTAGCTTCTTTTAGAAAATCCATATTACTCTTTTATATCTCCTATTTGGCTTTTGGTTTTGTGATACAGGACATAATAAGACCTGCAATAACTGCTGCCATAATACCGCCTGCACCGGAGGTCAAGGGACCTGTCAGAATACCAATCCATCCATCCTTATCAATAATTTCCTTTGTACCCTTAACAAGATTTGCCCCAAAGCCCAAAAGCGGTACTGTAGCGCCTGCACCTGCAAATTTTTCCAAGGGCTCAAACCAACCTAAAGCACCAAGCACAACACCCGCAACCACGAATCCTACAAGAATTCTGCCTGCTGTCAATTTAGTTTTATCTATAAGAATCTGACCCACAACACATATCAGGCCGCCAACTACAAAGGCTTTTAAAAACATCATAAAAAGCACCTCAAAAGATAAATTGCTTTTCTATTTTCTGTAAAAAGCCAAATTATATACATAAAAAAATAGCAGTCACCGAAGTGACTGCTAAAAAGCTTTTATTATTCTGCAACTGTTTCGCTAACGAAATCTTCATCAAGGCAGGAGCAGGAAACATAGTTATCTTCATCATAGCCCTGAGGAGCGTTTTTAGCTTTGATTTTTTCAATGATAACATAAACTGCTGCTGCAGCTGCTGCGATTGCGGCAATAATGCCTACGATTTTTAAAACCTTTTTCATATTAAAAATCCTCCAATTACTTCTAAAATAAGTTGATTTAATTATACCACAGTAAACAGGATTGTCAAGTACAACAATGTTAAGATTTATTAAAATTTGGTAAATAAAACAGTGATTACCGGACACTTTTCAGGCAATACTCTTTTTGTATGAATTTCCACTACTTTTACATCCTATACATAAAAATTAAAGGAGACCGAAAATGTATTTTAAGAAAGTGGAAATATGCGGAATTGACACCTCTACACTGAAGGTAATGCCCGAAAAGGAGAAAAATATATTATTGAAAAAAGCAAAAAATGGCGATAAATTTGCCCGGGAACAGCTTGTAACAGGCAATCTGCGTCTTGTTCTCAGCGTTATTCAACGCTTTGCAAACAGAGGTGAAAATCTTGACGACCTTTTTCAAGTAGGTTGCATAGGTCTGATGAAGGCAATAGATAATTTTGATACAAGTCACGATGTGCGCTTCTCAACCTACGCAGTTCCTATGATTATAGGTGAGGTCAGAAGATATTTGCGAGATAATAATCCTGTAAGAGTAAGCCGTTCTATGCGTGATACCGCCTACCACGCTATGCAGGCAAGAGAAAAGCTGAGCAATGAGCTGAACAGAGAACCTACAGTTGAGGAAATTGCAAAAGAGCTGGGCAAAGAAAAAAGTGAGGTAGTAATTGCCCTTGAGGCAATAGTAGACCCCGTTTCATTTTACGAGCCTGTTTTTTCCAATGGCGGCGACACAATTTTCGTTATGGACCAACTAGGCTCAGATGAAAGTGACGGTGACTGGATTGACGAAATTTCAATGAAGGAAGCGATAAAAAATCTTCCTCAAAGAGAGAAAAAAATTCTTTCAATGCGATTTATGAGAGGAATGACACAAACTGAGGTAGCAGATGAAATCGGTATATCTCAGGCACAGGTTTCAAGGCTTGAAAAAAGCGCAATAAACACCATTAAAGGAACAGGCTGAAGCTTGTTCCTTTATTTTTGTTGATAAAATCTGCTAATATGGTATAATAATTTAAAAGACTAATTGTATTGCGAGGTATTGCTTATGCTTAAAAGTAAAATTGCATTTGTTAACAATAAGCCTTTTATTGAAATAAATGGTAATTTACACGCCCCCCTTGCATACACCACATATTTTGACGAGTGTGGCGAATGGTCTGATTTTATCAAGAACGGCTATAAAATATTTTTTGTAAACATTTCATTCACCGATTTGCCAATTAATAATATCACCGGCTTTTCACCTTTTATAAAAGGCGTTTTTGAAACTGAGGTGCCTGATTTTTCTGATTTCGATGATATAGTAAAGGGCATTATATCAGAATGTCATGATGCTTTGATTTTTCCGAGAATTAATATCTCAATGCCTCGAAAATGGGTGAATGAAAACCCATATGAAACAGTCGAAACATTAAATGGTGGCCCCCGAGAATCCCTCTTTTCTAAGAAATTCAGGCATGATGGTGCAGAGCTGTTAAAGAAATTGCTCGTTCATATCCGGTCTGCTGATTATAATAAAAGAATTGCAGGCTATCAGCTTTGCGGCGGAACAACACAGGAATGGATTCACCACGACCTTTTGGGCTCATATTCAGAAACGGGTATGAAAATGTTTTCGGAGTGGTGCTTTGAAAAGCACGGGATTAATAATATTAAGGCTCCCGAAAAAGAGGATTTCAACAAAGGCGTTCTCACAGAAGAAACGCAGAAATATTACGAATTTTGCAATGAAGAAATAACAAGGACTATCAATCATTTCGCAAGGGTCACTAAAGAAGTTATAAACAATGAACAGATAGTGGGTGTGTTTTACGGCTACAATGCTTTTGTTTGCGATTGTCTCTGGGGGTTGCACGGATTAGCTCATATCATTGACTCACCATACATAGATTTCTTTTCATCCCCCTGCTGTTATGACTGTAACAGAGCCTTAGGCTTTGACTGGGGTGATATGATTCCTGCAGATTCTCTGAGGCTTCACAACAAGCTGTATTTCGTTGAATGTGACATCCGAACCAATCTTACCGGAAGAATGCAGGATTCCCGCCCCGGAAAATATCCCGAAGACATCTATCAACTATACGATGAAAAAGGCAACAAAACGGCATGGTGCGGACCTGACACTCTTGAGCTGTCAATTTCTGCTATCAGAAAAGCTTTTGCACATCAGGTCACAAAAAGCTCAGGTATATGGTGGTTTGATATGTGGGGCGGTTGGTATCACAACTCAGAAATTATGAAAGAGCTTCAAAGCCTTCAAAAAATATACAACGCCACCCTATCAGACAAAACTGAAAATGCACTATCAGCCGAAGTGGCGCTATTCATTGATGAAAACGCATACAGAAACTTACCGCGCGGTAACGGCTTGCTTAATATGGTAAACCATTACAGAGTAAAAATGGGAACATCAGGTATTCCCTTCGATATTTATATGGTTGAGGATGCCCAAAGGGTTATCAGTAAATACAAGGCTGTGATTTTCACTGCCCCAAAGCCATCTGAAGCAGGCAAAAAAGCAATTGACATTTGCAAAAAGCTTAACATCCCATTTATTTCTGCAGAAGATGACAACTCATTTCCCACCACCGAAGAAATCAAAAACAAGCTTATATCCTTCGGTATCCATTGCTATAGCAACGACGGTTGTGTTGTTTATTCAGGAAACGGTCTTCTTGGAGTTCATACAGTAACAACCGCTGAAACAAAAATAGCATTACCACAAAAAATAAAAATCAAAGCATTATGCGGTATGGAGCTTGATAATGCTGAGGCAAACAGCCTGACCTTAAACCTCCCCATACATAGCACAGTAATATTTAAAACCAATTGATTCAGGAGATGATTTTATGTTAAAAAGCAAGAAGAAAATCGTTATTTCAGTTATTTCTGCTGTTATTGTTGTGGCAATAATTGCAACCTCCATTGCATTACACCTCACAAGATATTACACAGACAAAAACGATACCGAACCCTTCTTCAGAGAAAATGTAAACGCGGTAGGCTTTGATAACACAATCGAAACTGCTATTCCTCAAACAAAGCTTTATGATTTAATTCAAAACCACTTCAATTCAGAATTACCAGAAGGCAAAACAGAAAAGAAAGCGGTTATTATCGGTTACGATGGTTGTCGGGCAGATATACTCAGAGAAAAAAATGACAATGGTGGTATAAACTCCCTGCTCAAGGACGGTGCCTCCATCAACCTCGCTTATTGCGGCGGTGTAAACTATCCTGAAAAAAACACTCAAGATACATCTACGGCTCCCGGTTGGTGTTCAATTCTCACAGGTGAATGGGCTGATGTTCACGGTGTAACAGGTAACGATATTACTAAAAGCCTTGACACCAAAACACTTTTGACAAGCCTTGTTGAGAACGGAAGCATTGACAACTCAGTTTTCCTGACAAAATGGAAGGGGCATTTTTCAAGAGCTGATGCAACATATTTAGACGAAAAGCAATATTGTGAAGACAATGGTATAAAAACAGAATACACTCTTTGCAAAAACGATGAAGCTACCCACGAAGCTGCTGTTGCTGAATTTTCAGAAAAGGATTGCGCTGATTTTACTTTTATCATTTATGAGCACACTGATTCAACAGGTCACAACAAAGGCTTCACCTTCAACAACCCTGAATACAAGCAAGCCTTTCTTGATGAGGATGCCTGCGGTCTTGAAGTAATAAATACCATAAAGGCTCGCGAAAGCTATGAAAATGAGGATTGGCTCATTGTTATTACAAGCGACCACGGTGGCATCGGCACAGATCACGGTGATGAAAGCATCCAGGAGAGGATGACCTTTATTGTAGCAAATAAAGAGTTCTGAAAAAGCCCAAAGGAGAAGCTGTATGAAAAAACTATTGAGCAGTAATATAACGGATATAAGCCTTTCCACCATATTTATGGGGCTTATGATTTATTCTGCATATTCATTGTGGTACATATTCTACGGAACTGAAAGTGGCAGCGATGTCCACCTTTATACAGTTCTTTCGGGAACGGCAATCGGTTGGTTCCTTGTTTTGCTTATTAAGTCTGTTTTCAAAAACACCGGTACGCTTCCGAAGATTATTTCATTTCTGGTCGGTAACGGTTTATTTCAAGGCTTGATTTGGGGTATTAATGCCGGCATAAACAAAGAGGGTTACCTTAATGAAGCTGTTGTTATAAAGACATTTACAACTGCCTTTGCTTTATCAGGAATAATCCTTTTAATTGCTTTCATTTTGAAATCAACAGAAAGGAAAAAGGCTCTTTGCCTGATTCTTGCAATTGTTTATTTTGTGATTTCCTGCGGTGGTGTAGTTATTCTGAACAAAGAAAATATTAAGGCATTGGAATATAAACAGAATATAAAATTTGATACTATGGGGGCTTATAAAATAGAAAAAGAAGATAAAGCCCTTGCTTCAGAATGGTTTGAAAATAACTTATTCGGTATTCACAAGAAGCTTCCGTTTACATTTAAGGTTGATGGTGAAGTTTTCAACCCCATTGAATGGGAACAACATATTACAGAATCTCCTGAGCTTGGTTCAGTTTATCAAGGGGGAAAAACTGAATATCTTGTTTATAAACATCCCGACAAAAAGCTTGAGGTAACTGTTGAAGCAACATTTTTTGAGAGCAATGCCACTTGCCAATGGACCGTTTACATTAAAAATACAGACGACAAAAACTCAGGTGTTATAAGCGATTTTTATGCTCTTGATTACAGCTTTCCAACAGGCAAGGCAGACCTTTATTATTCAATGGGCAGTGATACTGCCGCAAGTGATTTTTCACTTATCAAAAAGACTCTGAATTTTATTGAAAGAAAATTCAGCGGTGTTGACGGTAAGCCTACTGAAAGCTACCTCCCCTATTTCAACATTTGCGGAGAAAGCTATGGTTTGATTCTCGGTATCGGTTGGACAGGTCAATGGGCATCGGGCATTTCTGCTAAAAGCGGTGAAACCAGCATAACAGTTAAACAAGAGAATTTTGAAGCCTATCTTCTCCCCGGTGAAGAAATCCGTTCACCCCTTATTTCCCTTAGCTTTTATGATGACACAAATGCACTTAAGGGCTTCAACCTTTTCAGAAATTGGGTTATGGACTCTGTTTATCCGGAAAATATAAAGAAGAATTATTACACCGTAATGGAGCTTGCAGGACCTGTGTCCACAAGAACATCTGATGATATTCTTAATATTCTCGACAATGAAATTGCAGACAGCGTATATGAAGAAATAGATGCCTTCTGGATGGATGCAGGCTGGTACAGCTATAACGAGGGTTGGTACGATGGCGTAGGTAACTGGACTGTTGACGAAAGCAGATATGACAATGGTATATCAGAGCTTTCAGATTATGCCACTGAAAAAGGTCTTAAGCACACTCTTTGGTATGAGCCCGAAAGAGTTTATCCGGGCACAGAATTTCATAACATCGGTTCAGAAAATGAAGAATGGTTGATTTCTGTTAACGGCGAGGATAACCTTATGTGGAACCTTGCAAACGAGGATGCTTTCAAACATTACTGTGATTATCTTCTGAATTCTATGAAAGAAAATGGTGTTACAATTTATCGTCAGGATTTTAACTTTGCGCCTCTCAAATATTGGCAGAAGGCAGATAAAGAGTATTATGACGGAAGAACAGGTATATGCGAAAATCACTATGTAACAAATCTATACAGATACCTTGATTATTTAACAGAAAACATTGACGGACTAATTATTGATAACTGTGCATCAGGCGGCAAACGTCTTGACCTTGAAATGACATACCGCAGTATTACATTCTGGAGAAGTGACTATAACTGCTCTTATCACCCTGACCTTTTCGATGCAACCCAAGCTCATACATACGGCATTTCTTTCTGGCTTCCCATTACAGGCGCAAACCTTTATATGTCAGATGAATATGCCGCAAGGTCAGCTATTATGCCCTTGGTGCTTATGGATTTCTATTCACATCAGCATCCTGAATACAGCTTAAATTTAGAACAAAGAGCATTGATGGGCGGTAACTACTATCCTCTTGAATTCGGTAGCTTTGACAAAGATAAAATACATGCAATGGAATTTACAACCGAAGATGCACTTTCGGGAACTGCATTGATTTATAAAAGAGCAAATGTTAAGGATACTGAATACACAGTTAAATTCAATGGTCTTAAAACTGCAACCAATTACAAGGTATATGACATTGATAATCCTGAAAAGGTTTATACTATGGAAGGTATTGACCTTATGCAAGAGGGACTTACAATTCCTCTTCCCGAAGGTCAGAAGGCGATTATTCTGATGTTTGAGGCTGAATAATTAGCGCAGGCAGTACACTGTAACGTGTACTGCCTGATTTTATATTTTCATTTTCATAAGTCCGTGTTTATTACAATAAATATAAACAAATCCTCTGCCGCGAAACTGAAAACGGGCTTCGGCATTTCCTTCGGGATAGAATTTAACAAGCTGAACCCTGTCTGATGTAAGATAAGCCATAAAGGAAATAAAATGTGTTTTTGTCATTTCGTGATTTACTGTTATAAAATGCTCATCCTCAACCTTTTCAATTGTAACCTCGTGCGCCTCATCAATTTTTTCTGCCTCAAGAGGTGGCAAAGCAATTCCGCAACAGCTTATAACCGCATCGCCCGTTGTTCTTATAATGTTACCGCAAACAGGACAAGCATAGAATTTTGAACGGAGCATATTTGCAGATGTATTCTGATTTTTAACTGTATCACCACTCATTAATTCCATAACAGAAACTCCGAGAGCCTTTGCAAGCGGTTCAATCAAGGTAATATCCGGCAAACCTTTTGCTGTTTCCCATTTTGAAACCGCCTTACTACTTACTCCGATTTTCTCTGCAAGCTTCAATTGTGTTATACCTTTAGCTTCGCGCAATTTTTTTATTGTAGCACCTGTTATATATGTATTCATCATTTGTCTCCTTTGGTATATATGAACACATTATAATTCAACTTAAAACAACTGACAACCTACGTTTCGTGGAATCTTGCCGAAAAAGTTTTGTAAATTCTAAAAACTGTTGCTTTTAGCAAACTGTGAATGATATAATTAAAGCTACGATAATAAATTCATAGGAGCTATATTATGACAGCCAAATTATTTCTTCAGGCAATAACTAAATTTTTATTGGGTATTGCCATCATTGGTTTACTGATATTTTTACCTGCAGGTAGCTTCAATTATTTTAATGGTTGGCTTTTTATGGGGATTCTTTTTGTACCAATAACCATTGCAGGTATTGTTATGATGTACAAAAATCCTGAACTTTTAGAAAAAAGGCTTAATAGCAAAGAAACCGAAAAAAATCAAAACCTTGTAGTTAAATTAAGCGGTTTAATGTTTCTTGCAGGGTTTATTGTTGCAGGGTTAGGATTCCGTTTGGATTGGTACCGATTGCCAACATCAGCTTCTATCGGTGCATCTGTTGTTTTCCTTATTGCCTATATTCTATATGCAGAGGTAATGAGAGAGAATACATATCTTTCACGCACAATTCAGGTAGAGGAAAATCAAAAGGTTATAGATACAGGGCTTTACGGAATAGTGAGGCACCCAATGTATTCTGCAACCCTACTTTTGTTTTTAGCAATGCCGCTTGTTTTAGGCTCGGTATTTTCATTTATAATTTTCCTCGCCTACCCTTTCATAATTGCAAAAAGAATTAAAGGTGAAGAAGAACTGCTTGAAAAAGAGCTTGAGGGATACAGTGAATACAAGCATAAAGTAAAATACCGCTTGATACCATTTATCTGGTAAAGGAGATATTATGAGTATTGAAATAGTTGAAGCCTACATCTATAAAAATGAAATAAAAGCTTTATTTAATGAATACACGAAAATGCTTGTGGAAGGCGAAAACGCATTTAAAAAATATTTAGAACTACAGAATTATGACTATGAAACAAAAAACCTTGAAGAAAAATACGGTCTGCCCTACGGAAGGCTTTATATAGCTTTTTTTAATAAAGAGGTTGCAGGTTGCATAGCTTTAAGGAAAATTGATAACGAGAATTGCGAATTAAAAAGATTATATGTAAAACCTGAATATCGTGGTAAAAATATAGGCAGTAATCTTGTAAAACATATCATTAAAGAAGCAAAAGAAATCGGCTACAAACATATTTTGTTAGATACACTACCATTTCTTGAAACTGCAATAGGTATGTATAAAAAATATGGTTTTTATGAAATTGAAAGCTATAATAACAGTCCTATGGATAATTTGATTTATCTGAAATTTGATTTATAAAAAGCTCTATCAGTGGTTGAAAATCCCCACTCAACCAACGGTTTGTAGATTTTTGAACATTCAAATTATATAATAAAGCTGAAAGGAGGCGATAGAATGAACCAGGCAAAAATCGGAAGATTTATTGCCGAATGCAGAAAGAAAAATAATCTGACACAAATGCAACTGGCAGAAAAATTAAATATAACCGACAGAGCTGTTTCAAAATGGGAAACAGGCAAAGCAATGCCCGATTCTTCTATAATGCTTCAGCTTTGCGAAATTCTTAAAATAAGTGTAAATGATTTATTATGTGGGGAGAGTGTTACAATGAATAATTACAACGAAAATTCAGAAAAAATTCTTTTGGAAATGGTAAAACAGAAAGAAGAAGCAGATAAAAGACTTTTATTTATAGAAATTCTGATGGGAATTTTGTGTATGGTGGTGTTCTTTGCATTAGTTTTAGTTGCATCCTTAGTAAACTTGGAAGAATGGCTTAGAATCTTGCTTATTGTAATCGGATTTTCACCACTTTTGATAGCTTGCCCGTTTATGTTGAAAATAGAGCAAACAGCAGGCTACTACGAATGCCCAAAATGTGGGAACAGATATGTGCCAACATACTCAAGTGTATTCTTTGCACCACATATTAACAGAACAAGATATATGAAATGCCCCGAATGCCACAAAAAATCCTGGCAGAAAAAAGTATTAAGCAAAGAATAAAAGAACTAAATATCAGACTATCAACCACTTACCAAAGAAATAGGTAGGTGGTTTTTTCACACATCTTACCTTTGTCCATATAATGTAACGAGCACAAATATGCTCTATTCACCTAAAAAGGAGAATTATAATGGACAAATATAAGAACTTATATATGGTTGAAAGGTCAATGCAAAATGCATCTGCCGATTGCCCCTGTAATTGTGTCATAACCGCTTTTCCCAATGACACAGTTGTTGCAATGGCGTATGTACCCTTTCAACTTGATACAACAAGCTACTCTGCGGAGAAGGCCTTGTGCGAAGGCACACTCTTCCCCGTGCTTAACAAACCATTTTGCGGAAGAAGTGTTATGAATGGTTGAAAGGAATAAACTTCTCCGCAAGCTTCAAGCGGCAAAATTCGCCGCTTGGGAATTGCATTTATACCTTGACACACACCCTTGTGACAAGGCTGCAAACGAAATGTTCCGAAAATACACAAACGAAGCCAAAATGCTCAAAAAAGAATTTGAAGACAGGTTTGGACCTCTTACTGTTACAAGTTCAAATGAAGCCGACTGGCTCTGCGACCCATGGCCATGGGAAAATCAAGGGAGTTGTGACTGATTATGTTTATGTATGAAAAGAAATTACAGTATCCAGTAAACATCAAAAACCCAAACCCAAAACTCGCACAAATCATAATTACTCAGTATGGCGGTC
>JAZMZY010000029.1:0-26688 GCA_045586265.1 Acutalibacteraceae bacterium | reverse complement strand
TTCTTTGCCCTCTTTGAAGAGAGGTACCACATATAACAACCTTATTGCTCTTTTTTTACTCCTTGCGAAGCTCTGGTATCTGGCATCTAACCGCTAATCGCTGGCGACTGGCGACTGGTGGCTGGTGACTATTCCGGTATCCGGCGGAACGGTCAAGACCATTCCCTACATTGTTAATTGCTATCTGCTATTTGCTAACCGCTAATTGCTAATTGCTAACAGCTCTACTGGTGGCTGGTAGCTGGCGACTGGTGGCTTGTATGTTGATAAATCTTCTTGTTTTTCATTGCAATACAATGTCTTATATGTTATAATATTAGACTGTAAAATTATGATAGGGTGATTTTTTGAATCGAAAGAAATGGGTCGTTTCACCTTGCGACAGAGATGCTGCTGCAACCATTGCGGAAAATTGCGGTGTTGAGCCATTTGCGGCATTTCTTCTGTGCGCCAGAGGAATGACAGATGAATTTGAAATTGAAAGCTTTTTATATGATACAGATTTAATTGACCCCTACACCTTGCCCGATATGGAAAAGGCAGTCCAAAGAGTAAATCAGGCTCTCGAAAATGGTGAAAGAATAACCGTTTTCGGAGATTATGATTGCGACGGTGTTACATCGACAGCTCTTTTATATTCCTACCTTTCTTCCCGCGGTGCAGATGTGGATTATTATATTCCCGACCGCTCAGGCGAGGGCTACGGAATGAATTCGGGGGCAATTGACCTTTTAAAAAGCAGAGGAACAAAAGTAATAATAACGGTTGATAACGGTATCAGTGCAATTGAGGAAATTGCTTATGCAAAAGCTATCGGTATTGATGTTGTTGTAACAGACCACCACCGTGTAGGCGAGGCTTTGCCCGATGCGGTTGCAGTTGTTGACCCTCACAGAGAGGACTCTCTTTGCGAGTTTTCTGATTGGGCAGGTGTGGGCGTTGCCTTTAAGCTTATAAGTGCTCTTGATGATAGCGAGGGCTATGAGCTTTTAGAGCAATATGGCGATATTGTGGCTCTGGGCACAATTGCAGATATTGTTTCTCTTAAGAGTGAAAACAGAATAATTGTCAGAAGCGGAATTGCTTTTATGAATGCAGCTTTAGAGGACGGTACTTTAAGGCTTGGCTTGAAGGCTCTTCTTGATGCAAGCGGTTCAACAGGCTCTCTGAATTCATCCTCTGTTGCATACAGAATCGCGCCTCGCATTAATGCCGCAGGGCGTATGGGCTCTGCGGAAAGAGCATTAAAGCTCCTTTTAACAGATGATGTTAACGAGGCAAGGGAGATTGCTGAAGAAATTTCCGAAGCAAATATAAAACGCCAGGCAACAGAAACAGAAATAACTGCCTGTGCTGTTGAATATATTGAAAATGCACCTGAAATCAAGCACAAAAGAGTGATTGTTGTTGAGGGTGATGACTGGCACCAGGGTGTTATCGGAATTGTTGCATCACGCCTTGTGGAAAAATATGGTAAGCCCTGTATTGTTATTTCCAAAAATGGCGATGTGGCAAAGGGAAGCGGAAGAAGCATTGACGGCTTCAGCCTTTATGATGCACTTTCCTATTGCAGTGACATTCTGGTTCAATATGGCGGTCACGTGCTTGCGGCAGGCTTAACTGTTGATAGCGATAAAATTGATTTGTTCAGAGAAAAAATCAATGAATATGCCGGGAAGTCAGAAGCGGCAGTGCCCGTGCTTAATATAGATTGCAAGCTTAATCCATCATCAATCACAGTTGATATGCTTTCCTCACTTAAGCTTCTTGAGCCCTTCGGAGCAGAAAATCCTCAGCCTCTTTTCGGGCTTTATAATATGGAAATTACTGCTATTCAGCCTGTTGGAGCAGGTAAGCATTTAAGAATAACTGTGAAAAGAAAGAACAGTATGGTTACGGTTATTATGTTCTCTGTAACGCTTGAAGAGTTTCCGTATAAAGTGGGCGATACTGTGGATTTGGCGGTAAAGCTCAGCGAAAATGAATTTCAGGGTAAAACTCAGGTGAGCATTCAGGCTAAAGCTATAAAGCTCAGTGATATAGACGATGACAAGGTTATTTCCTCTCTTCATAATTACGAGGATTTTTGTGCCTGTCAGGAGCTTTCTCAAGAGAAAAAAGAAGTAATCTGCATAAGCAGAGAATTTTGCGGTAATGTTTATAAATATGTTAAATCCTGTGGCGGATGGAATTTCGGTGCAGAGGTGCTTTGCCACAGATTAGGGCTTCCGCCTGAAAAAACTGCCACATGCCAGATTTCTCTTGATGCATTAACAGAATTGGGAATATTAAGCTGTAAGGATGGGAAATATACAATTCCTGCCGAAACAGTAAAAAATCCCATTGAAAACAGCGGGATTTTCAGAAAAGCAAATATATAAACTTAAGAAAACAAAGGAGGTGGCTTGAATGGATGAAAATATGTCAGTTGAGCTTATGTATGACGAATTAAAGGAACAAGCGGTTGCAGTTTTCGGGCAGGAGGATGCAAAAATTATTGATAAAGCCTTTGAAATTGCCAATGCCCACCACGAAGGGCAGAAGCGCTCTTCGGGTGAGCCATATATCATCCATCCTGTCGCCGTTGCTAAAATTGTTTTAGAATACGGAATGGATTGTCAGTCCGTTGCTGCGGCTATGCTTCACGATACTGTTGAAGATACCGATATGACTCTTGAAGAGGTAAAAAAAGAGTTCGGTGCAGAAATCTGCGCTCTTGTTGACGGATTAACCAAATTGGGCAAGGTGCCTCTTGATATTAAGGATAAGGAAGAGCAACAGGCAGAAAATGTAAGAAAAATGCTTCTTGCTATGTCTGAGGATATCAGAGTTATTATCATTAAGCTTGCGGACAGACTTCATAATATCAGAACTCTTAACTTTATGCCCCCCCAGAAGCGCAGGGATAAAGCATTGGAAACCCTTGAAATCTATGCGCCCATTGCTCACCGTTTAGGTATCAGAGCAATTAAAGAGGAGCTTGAGGATAAGGCTATCAGCTACCTTGACCCCATTGCATACAAGGAAATTGAGGATGCTCTCTCAAAGCAGGGAAAATCTCACAAGGAGTTCCTTGAAACCATAAAAAAACAAATTTCCGACAGAGTTTGCGAGGTCGTGCCGGGGGCAAAGCTTGACGGCAGAATCAAAAGCGTTCACGGTATATACAGAAAAATGTATATGCAGAACAGAAACTTTGACGAAATTTATGATATATATGCCGTAAGAATTATTGTTGATAACACCATTCAGTGCTATGACTGCCTTGGTATAATTCACGATATGTTTACCCCCATTCCCGGCAGGTTCAAGGATTATATTTCCACACCTAAACCCAATATGTATCAGTCCTTGCATACAACTGTTTTGGGTAAAGCGGGTATCCCCTTTGAAGTGCAGATAAGAACATGGGATATGCACCATACTGCTGAGTTCGGTATTGCGGCTCATTGGAAATATAAATTAGGTCTTAACGGAACTCAACGCTTTGAAGAGCGTCTTGCCTGGATTCGTCAGCTTCTTGAAACCCAGAAGGAAGCTGATGACGTTAAGGATATTGTTACCACCATTAAAAGCGACCTTGTTCCCGAGGAGGTTTTTGTTTTCACTCCAAAGGGTGATGTTATTAATCTTCCTATGGGTGCAACCGTTATTGACTTTGCCTATGCAATTCACTCTGCAGTTGGTACTAAAATGGTTGGTGCAAAGGTAGGAGGAAGAATTGTTCCTCTTGATTATAAGGTTCAGACAGGTGAAATTGTTGAGGTTCTCACATCCTCTCAGCAGGGCAAGGGTCCCTCGAGAGACTGGCTTAATATTGTAAAAACAAGCTCAGCAAAAACAAAAATCCGCGCCTGGTTCAAAAAAGAGCGCAGAGAAGAAAACATTGTTGAGGGCAGAGCAGAGCTAGAACGGGAAATCCGCAGAAATAAAATCCGCTTTACTGATGAAGAGCTTGATGCAGTAATAAAAACTCTTTCAGAGCGTCAGCATTGCGCAACAATTGATGATTTTTATGCGGCTTTAGGCTATGGCGGTATTCCTATTTCAAGAGTAATGCCCTTTATAAGAGATGAATATCACCGCATTGTTACCTCCCGCCAGCCGGCTAAGATTAAAATTACCGAGGATAATAAACCCACCAAGCATTCTGCAGGCGAGGGTGTAATTGTTGATGGAATTGACAATTGTCTTATTAAGCTTTCCCGTTGCTGTGCCCCCATCCCCGGTGATGAAATTATAGGCTTTATTACCCGTGGTCACGGTGTTTCAATCCACAAACGTGATTGCACCAATGTGCCTGAGGATATTGTAAATTGCGAAGAGCCTAACAGATGGCTCAGTGCCCGTTGGCAAAGCGGTACAGAGGCTAAAGAGTTTAAGGCAAGCCTTGCTATTGAGTGCGAGTCCCGTGTGGCTATGATGGCGGATGTTGCGAATATACTTGCAGATATGCGGGTTATGATAAACGCTATCAACACAAGAGAAACTAAAGATGGAAACGCTGTTATTTATCTTACAATTACAGTAAAAAGTACAGATTTCCTTAATATTGTTATTTCAAAATTAAAGGGAATCAATGGTGTTGAAAATGTTACAAGGAGTAAAAACTGATGAGAGCCGTAATTCAAAGAGTTCTTGAAAGCTCTGTATCTGTTGACGGCAGGGTTGTTGGTCAGTCAGGTAAGGGTTATATGATTCTTTTAGGTGTCGTTAAGGGCGATACCGAAAAGGAAGCCGAGCTTCTTGCAAGAAAAACTGCGTCGTTGCGGGTTTTTGAGGATGAAAACGGCAAAATGAATAAATCTGTTCTTGATATAGACGGTGAAATTCTTGCAATTTCTCAATTTACTCTTTGTGCAGACTGTAAAAAAGGTAACAGACCCTCTTTTACCGATAGCGAAGAGCCACATAATGCAAGCCGACTTTATGAGCTTTATTGCGATGAGCTTATAAAAAATGGTGTAAGAAGGGTTGAAAAAGGCGTTTTTGCGGCAGATATGAAGGTTTCGCTAATAAATGACGGACCTGTTACAATTTGCTTTGATACAGATATCTGGAGTGGAAAATAATGTTTCTTGAACGCGTGCTTGTTGGCAGACTTATAACAAATTGCTATGTTATTTGTGATGAAAATACCGGAATCGGTGCGGTTATCGACCCGGGAATGTTCAGTGCAGAGGTGAAAAATGCTATTGAACGTTCAGGTATGAGGGAGCTTAAATACATTCTTTGCACTCACGGGCATTTTGACCATATCTGCGGTGTTGCAAAATTAAAAAAAGCATACCCCGGAGCAAAGGTGTGCATAGGCAAAGAGGATATCTCGTATCTCACAGATGGCAGGCTTTCTATGGCAACGGTTTTTAAAATGGATTTTGAGCCCTGTGCTACTGATATGGAATTTTCTCACGATGATACATTTTCAATGGGCGATATAGATATCAGGGTGTTTTCTGCTCCCGGTCACACTCCCGGTGGTGTTTTGTATATTCTTGAAAAAGAGAGAATTATTTTCACAGGGGATACGTTATTCCGGGGAAGCGTAGGTAACACAGGCTTCGAGGGCGGAAATGCATATACTCTTATGAACACCTTGGAAAAAATGAAAGCCTTTTCTGATGATTTCGTAATTTATTCAGGTCACGGGGAAAGCTCAACAATGGGCTACGAAAAAAGAAATAATATTTATTTAAGATGAATTTATACTATATTAATCACAATTTCAGATACGAGGCAGAAAAGCTTTTAAGGCTATTTTTCCCTCTTGAAAAAATAGTTGAATATACAGAATTTGACGGAACAAATGAGGATTATCTTTTAACCCGCATTGATGGTGAGGAAAAGCTCACCCTTACTGCTGAGCTTTCTCTTAACGGTGAAGCTAAGAGTAAGATTAAAGAAATAAAAAAATCGGAATGTGATGATTTAGAGCTTGAGCTTTTGCTTTCAGCATACGATTTGCTTTGTGAAATGTGTGGCTTTACACCAAAGTGGGGAATACTCACAGGTGTGAGACCCTCAAAGCTTATTGTGAAGCGCCTTTCTCAATATGGGGAAGAAAATGCAAGAGACTGGTTTTTGAATACCTATAAGGTATCACCCGAAAAAACCGAGCTTGCAATTAATGTTGCAAAAACCGAGCTTAAAATCATTGAAAAAGCAGGGGAGAAATCCTTCAGCCTCTATATAAGCATTCCTTTTTGCCCCACAAGGTGTAGCTATTGCTCCTTTGTTTCCCATTCAATTAATTCGGAAAAGGCAAAAAGCCTTGTTCCCGATTATATTGAAAAGCTGATAGATGAATTAACCTTTACTGCCCGTATGGCAAAGGAAAACGGCTTGCGTCTTACAAGCGTTTATTGGGGCGGTGGTACGCCCACAACCCTTTCTGAAAATGAACTGGACAGAATTTTAACTCATATTGAAAACACCTTTGATTTGTCGGAATGCCTTGAATATACAGTTGAGGCAGGCAGACCTGATACAATAACAAAAGAAAAGTTAGATACCCTCAAAAAGCATAATGTTGGCAGAATAAGTATAAATCCACAGACCTTTTCAGACAGTGTTTTAAATGCTATCGGAAGAAAGCACACAACCTCGCAAACAGAAGAAAAATTCCTTCTTGCAAAAGAGGTTGGGTTTGATGCAATTAATATGGATTTAATTGCAGGGCTTCCTACTGATACTGTTGAAAGCTTCAAAAACAGCGTGAATCGGGCGATTGATTTAGGTGCAGATAATATAACTGTCCATACATTAGCATTGAAGCGCTCTTCAACCATTGTAACTGAAAATGAAAGCGGTTCTGTAACCGACAGAGATATATGGGAAATGCTTGATTATGCAGGGAAAGCCCTTACGGAAAACGGCTATTACCCATATTATATGTACCGCCAAAGTAAGTCTTTAGGAAACCTTGAGAATGTGGGTTGGTGCAAAAAGGATAAGGAATGCTTTTACAATGTTCTTATGATGGAAGAGTATCAAAGCATATTCTCTGTTGGTGCAGGTGCAGTAACAAAGCTTCGAAGTGAGGACGGAAGCATAATTGAAAGAATATTCAATTTTAAATACCCATTTGAATACATATCAAGATTTGATGAAATAATAGATAAAAAAGAACGGATGCGTTCTTTTTATAGTGAAGAGTGAAAAGTGAATAGTGAAGAGGTTAGGGGAAGCTTCGCTTCCAAACATTATATAATTGCGTCGCAGACCCAAAACTTGCCACTTGCCACTTTCAACTTGCAACTTTTTAACGAATAACAAAAAGATTAAGAAATAATATATTAATGGGGCGGTGAAATAATGGCTAATGTGAACAATACCTTGGAATATATTGTTGAGAATGCAGTTAATCCTGAGGCTTTCGTTTCGGAATGCGAAAAGAAATACAACAACAAAATATTGAGAATTGCAAAGAATATTGCTGAAAGCGAAAAAACAGAAATTGTTATGCTTGCGGGACCAAGCTCTTCGGGTAAAACCACTACCGCTAAAAAGCTTTGTCAGGCACTTTCGGCTTCAGGTGTGAAAAGCCATACTGTTTCACTTGATGATTTTTATCTTAATAACGAGGATTCGCCCCGTTTTCCTGACGGAACACCCGATTATGAAACTGTTGAAGCATTAGATATACCATTATTTGAAAAAACAATGGCAACGCTGATTGAAACAGGTTCTGCTTTAATGCCCGAGTTCGATTTTTTGACAGGTAGGCGCAAGGAAAAATACAATGAACTTAAATTAGGTGAAAACGATGTTATTATTGTTGAGGGGCTTCACGCTCTGAACCCTGCAATAACAGAACATCTTCCCAAAGAACGTCTTTTAAAAATTTATATCAGTGTTTCCTCAAGAATTTATGATAAAAAGAAGAATATTGTTCTTAATAAGAGAAATTTAAGATTTATTCGCCGTATGGTGAGGGATTATAAATTTCGCGGTAATTCTGTTGAGGAAACCTTTAAAATGTGGATTACTGTCCGTTATGGCGAGGATGCGTATCTTTTCCCATTTAAAGATAATGCAGATATAAAAATAAATACAATTCACCTTTACGAAACCTGTGTTTTAAAAGATTTGGCAGTAGATTTGCTGATGCAGGTAAGTAAGGATTCAGAGTTTTACAAGGAATCTCAGAGGCTTATCCGGTCCTTATATAAATTCCCGAAAATAGATTCATCTTTTGTCCCTGGGGATTCTCTTTTAAGAGAATTCATCGGAAAGGAGTAAGAAATGGCTGATAAAACAGTAAAAAAACAAAATGTTCTTAACGGAGCTATGGTGCTTGTTGTTGCAACTGCTCTTGTTAAAATCATCGGTGCGGTTTATAAAATCCCCCTTACAAGCATAATCGGTTCCTTGGGCAGAGGCTATTTCGCTTCTGCATATAACATTTATACCCCTGTTTATGCAATTTCTATGGCGGGTCTTCCTGTTGCAGTTTCTGCAATAGTTTCTAAAAATGCCGCATTGGGAAAATATCGTGATGTTAAACAGGTTTTAAAGCTTACATTTCCTCTTTTCCTTGGTTTAGGTGTTGTGGGTACAGGTGCTCTTTTACTTGCGGCAAAGCCATATGTTGATTCCGTAGGCTCACCTCTTGCAATTTATAGCGTTTTTGCAATTGCACCCTCAATTCTTTTCTGCTGTATTATGAGTACATATCGCGGTTATTATGAGGGCTTAAGCAATATGTACCCAACGGCAATTTCACAGGTTATTGAGTCCTTGGGTAAGCTTGTTTTTGGCTTGGTTTTCTCCTATGCGATGCTGGACTATGCCAACGCTCAGATTGCCCTCAACGGTTCTGTTTTAGGCTTTAAGGTAGAAACAGAAGCGGATGGCGCAATTGTTTATGCTCTTGCGGCGGCAGGTGCTATTTTAGGGGTTACTTTAGGTACTGTTTTCGGTGCTATATATACAATTTTGCGCCATAGAATAAGAAAAGACGGAATCGGCAAGGAGCAGCTTATAAACTCTCCTCTCGCATCACCCAAGAAAACCACAATAAAAGAAATAATTGCTATTGCAGTTCCTACTGCGGCAAGCTCCTTGGTGCTCAATATCACAAACTTTATTGATACCTTTATGATTCAGAGCAGACTTGAAAGCGTTGTTGCCAATAACTATGATACAATTATGGGCATTTACGGCAGTTCTGTAAATGCGGCAAATATTGCGAAAGAAAATATTCACACCTTCCTTTATGGTGCTTATGACACAACCCTTGATTTCAGAAATCTTGTTCCTACAGTTATGATGACCTTGGGTGTAAGTGCGATTCCTATTATCTCAGCTGCTGTCGCAAAGAAGGATTTTAAAACGGTAAACGGAACTGTTAACACTGTTTTCAGAATAACAATGCTTATTGCTCTCCCTGCAGGCGCAGGCTTCTTCGCTCTTTCCGAGCCCATTATGAACCTGCTTTATAAGGGCACAGAGAATGAAGCGGGTATCGCTATTGCCGCTCCTGTTTTAGGCCTTTATGGTCTTATGATGGCAATTCTTACATTGTCTTCACCATTGACAAACATTCTTCAGGCAATCGGCAGGGCGGATGTTCCTGCAAAGGCACTTGCTTTAGGTTGCGTTTTCAAAATTGGTCTTAACTATATTCTTATCGGCATTCCCGAAATAAATGTTAAGGGTGCAGTTTTCGGCACAGCATTCTTCTATCTTCTCTGCATTTTCTATAACTATGCAGTGTTGAGAAAAGAAACAGGCGTAAGAATTGATATAAAAACTGTTATTGTAAAGCCCCTTATTGCAGCGGTGCTTTGCGGTGGTGCAGCATACGGTTCTTACACCGTTTTATGTAATGTATTAACCTTTGGTGATGCGTCTTCAAGACTTAACGGACAGTCGCTTGCTTGCCTTGTTTCTATCGGTGTTGCGGTGGTTGTTTATGCAATTTCCGTGCTTTTGATGAAAACATTGGTAAAAGATGACATTTTAATGCTTCCAAAAGGGGAAAAAATGGCAAAAATACTTGAAAAATATAAGCTTATCGGTTAAAATAGAGGATGTAAATTATGGCAGTTGATTTTAATTTTAAAGAAAAATATCAGTTCAATGACCTTGTTGATATTGTGAGAATTCTCCGTGAGCCCGGCGGATGCCCTTGGGATATGGAGCAGACTCATCAGTCTATCAGAGAGAATTTTCTCGAAGAAACCTATGAGGTTATTGAAGCCATTGATACAAATAACAAGGAGCTTATGCAGGAAGAATTAGGCGACGTGCTTTTGCAGGTGCTTATGCATTCAGATATGGCTCGAACAGATGGTTGGTTTACTATTGATGATGTAGCTAACGATATTTGTCAGAAGCTTATTATCAGGCACCCTCACGTTTTCGGGGATATTTCCGTCAGTTCAACAGGCGAGGTTCTCAAAAATTGGGATGACATAAAACGTCAGACCAAAAAGCAGAAAAGCCAAAGCGAAGCAATGGCGGCAATTCCTGCCACTTACCCGGCTCTTATGAAAGCTCAGAAGGTTCAGGAAAAAGCTAAAAAAGCAGGTTTTGACTGGCGTGATTCTCAAGGTGCTTTTGATAAAATTGCAGAAGAAAGCAAAGAACTTCAAGAGGTTCTTGCAACAGGCGATAAAGAAAAAATTGAAGATGAATTGGGAGACCTTTTCTTTTCAGTAGTCAATACTGCTCGTTTCTGCGGTTGCGATGCAGAAACTGCCCTTGAAAAAGCAACGCAGAAATTTATGAAACGCTTTACTGTTACTGAAAGACTGGCGGCAGAAAAGGGTATTGATATGAAAACTGCTTCAATTGAAGTTCTTGACCAGCTTTGGGACGAAGCAAAAAAACAAAATTAATTTGTCCAAATTGAACCACACAAAGTGGTTTGGAAATACAAAAAAATTATTTTTTGGAGGATTTTAAAATGAATAAGACAGATCTCATCAATGCAGTTGCAGCTGCAGGTTTCACAAAGAAAGACGCAGACAAAGCAGTAGCAGCAGTTTTCGGTGCAATCGAAGGCGCTCTTGCAAAAGGTGACAAAGTTCAGCTTATCGGCTTCGGTACATTCGAAGTTCGCGAAAGAGCAGCTAAAGAAGGCCGCAACCCCAAAACTGGTGAAAAAATCACAATCGCTGCTTCTAAAGTTCCTGCATTCAAAGCAGGCGCAGCTCTCAAAGACGCTGTAAAATAAACTCGTTATAATAAAAAGCTCTTCGGATGTTGATTCGAAGAGCTTTTTATATTTTTGTTAAAATTTAATATTTTTTGTTTTAGGGCTTGACATTTTGAAACAAGAGGTGTATAAATATTCCGTATTGGTAATAACTGCTATTACCAATACGGAATATTATTTTAAAGGAGCGTGCATTTTGAATAGGACAGATTGCTTTTTAGAAAGCAT
The DNA here is from genome assembly GCA_045586265.1 of Acutalibacteraceae bacterium. Lineage (GTDB taxonomy): Bacteria > Bacillota > Clostridia > Oscillospirales > Acutalibacteraceae > DTU089. The sequence goes on along the minus strand of JAZMZY010000029.1, from coordinate 15,296 downwards.
AGAAGCATTAAAAAAACGCGAAATTCCGGCAAATGTATATCAAAGGGCAAAATTAGCCCTGCTTGATTATATTGGTGTAACAATTGCGGGCTTAAAGGAACAACAGTCAAAAATTGACTGCTTGATTGAAGCTTTCAGTGACGAAGGCGGGAAAATACGCCCTATTGGTTTGCAAAACACCATGAGTATGAATAATGCGGTGTTTTTAAACGGATTAAACGGACATGCTTTAGATTTCGATGATGGTACAAATGCCGGTATCATTCATTTAGGGTCTCCGATATTTTCTGTTTTACTTCCTCTTGCACAAAAATATCATTTCGATGGTGAAACCTTGTTACGTGCGGCAATATATGGTTATGAAACATCATTTACTATGGCAAGAACAATTCAGCCAACACATAAAAAGAGAGGTTATCATGCAACAGCTACTTGCGGACTTTTAGGCATTGCTGTTGCGGTTTCGGAAGCACTTAAATATTCTCCTAAGGAAACAAAGGATGCATTTTCTACAGCAGCAGTATCAGCTACGGGAACCTTGAAGGTTTTGGAGGATGGCTCTCAGTTAAAACCATATAATGTGGGAAAAACCGCACTTTTAGGCTTAATTGCAACTCAGATGGCAAAAGCCGGGTTTGATACTCCGGATGATGCATTATCGGGAACTGCGGGTTATTTATGCCAGTTATACGGTACTGATGAGGTTGAGTTTGTTTCACCTTTATTGGATGGCACTTATGCTATTGAAAAGGCTTACATAAAACCATATGCGGCCTGTCGTTACACTCATCCGTCTATCGATATTGCCAAGGATTTGCGAAAAGATAAGGTAATTGATGCATCAGAGATTGAATATGTGAAAATTAAAACATATTCCTTGGCGGTTAAAAAGCATGACCATACAGAAATTAAAGGTTCCGCTTCTGCAAAAATGAGCATTCCCTATAATTTTGCTGTTACCTATGTTCTCGGTAAAACAGGTATGGAGGCGTTTACAGAGGAATCTTTAAACAATTCTCAGGTGCAGGCGTTGACAAAGAAGATTATTGTTGAAGAAGATTCAGAAATGACGGCGGCTTTCCCTGAAAAAACAATCGCAACCGCAGAGATTGTATTAAAAGACGGTAGTGTATTGAGCGGAGAAAGCATTCTTCCTAAGGGCGAACCCGAGAATCCGCTTTCCTTGGAAGAGGTTATTGAAAAGTTTTCTGCATTAGCCTCTTATGGTGGAAAAACAGAAGAAGATATTTCTCAGATTGTTGATGCAGTTCTTAATGTTGAAGATAAATTGGATTTATTAAATAAAATAATATAAGAGAGGAAGTTAATTATGCCTATTGAATTTTTATATTTAGGAATAATTCTTGTTGTGGCGGTTATAGGCTTCTCAGTGCTTAAACGCCCCTTACACGAATGTATGCTTGCAGCATTTATCGTTTTACTCGTTGTAACAAATACATGGTCACAGCTTGGTCAATTTATTTTGGATGCTTTGGTAGAGCCGAGTATGTATGCCATAATAATGTTTATGATTTCAGCAGAATTGTTATCTAAAACATCTATTATTGATGACTGTATTGCTATTATTTTGTCTGTTTTCGGTCGCATTCCCGGCGGTGCAGGCTTTGTAGCAATTATCGGTAGTGCATATATGGGCTCTTTATCAGGCTCCGGCCCCGGTAATGTTGCAACTACAGGTGTTTTCACTATTCCTGCTATGAAAAAAGCGGGCTTTCCGCCCCATCTTGCCGCAAACGTTGAGGCACACGCAAGTGCTATGGGTAATATGATACCTCCTGCAGGTATGATTGCCGTTGCTTTTGCAACACTTGATAAATTATATCCCAACACTTACACAATTTCTCAGTATTGGATGATATTATGGGCTATAGCCATTTATTTTATAATTCAAAGAATTGTAACATTGATGGTTATGTGTAAATTCTATAAAGTGAGACCTATGGAAAAAGCCGATATTCCCGGCTTCAGAAGCTCTTTGAAAAAAGGCTGGAGGGCAATATTCCTTCCGATTATAGTATTCGCTCCCTTCTTTGTTACAAACCAGTTCGGAGATTTATTCTCAACACAGTTAGGTGAAGGCGCTTCTACTTTCTCGAACAGTATTTTAATATTCTTGCCTGCACTCATCGTAATTTGCAGTATTTTGCTTTCAGGAAAAAATGTTATTAAAGCTCGCTCATTAAAAGCAATGACAAAGGATATTACTGTAAGTGTTAAAAAGGTTGTTCCTACCGCTTCTTTGGTTTTGTTTGCCTATTTTATCAGTAATTTGTTAGAAACACTTAAAATTGAAAATGCCATCGGAGAATTTTTCACATCTCTTAATATGGGTCTCTTAGGTTTGGCATTACTTCTTCCTCTTTTTACTGCAATTCTGGGTATGTTCCTTCCGGGCTCAACACAGGTTAAAATTTTCGGCGGTATTATTATCACAGTCTTAGCTGCAGCAGGATGTAATCCTTTGTTGGCTTGCGGTATGCTTCCTTGTATCTGTGGTGCTATGCATGGTGTTACACCTCCCTACTGCGCTTGCGTATATATGGGTATGGGTATAGCAAAGGCTGAACTGGCTCCCACACTTAAAAATAATATGATTTGGATAACTATACATTATTTATTATCAGTATTGTTCATTTTAGGTTTAATTCCTATGTTTGGTTTAGTATAAGGAGGTTGTTAGAGTTATGAAAAAATTTAATGATGTATTAGGTAAAATTTATGGTATTATGATGACAGCTTCCTTTTTTGGTGGAATCGTACCGTTAATTCCTTTTATAATTGCATTGTTCGTTGGTGGCGATTTTGGTGAAACTGTATCCCTTTTCATTTATAACAAGTTTTATCCTTGGGTAATTGCTATTGGCTCTCTTGCAGTTTTGGTAGGTTTAGCGCATACTTATATAGGTGATTTCTTAGAAAAAAAAGCAAACAAGCAAAAAGAAATTAAGTAAGAATGACGAGAGGTATAAAAATGCAGGATATAACATCTAAGCTTAGTCGTTATGTGGCGGATTTAAAATATGAGCATTTGCCCGATTCGGTTATTGAACAGACAAAATTGTTTATAGCTGATTATTATGCCGCGTGCTTTGCAGGTTATCGTATAAACAAACCTTTAAATGATGTTATGCTTCCGCTTTTATTGGAAATGGGCGGAAAAAGTGAATCAACGGTGCTGTTTTCAAAAGAAAAGTTGCCTGCTGCCAACGCTGCTTTTATGAATGCCGTTTATGCACATGGTGCGGATATGGACGATGGCAACAGAAAATCCGCAGGCCATATCGGTGCTCATGTAATATCGGCTGTTTTTGCTCTTGCAGAGGCAGAGAACTCTACTTGGGGGGATGTTATTACTGCAATTGTTGCAGGCTATGATATTTTTAACCGTGTGGCAGGTGCCGCTCAGCCTGATTTGTATAACAAAGGCTTTCATTCAACAGGTGTGGGCGGAAGCTTAGCTTGTGCCGCTGCTTGCGCAAAACTTTTAAACCTTGACCACGAAGGTGTTTATAATGCAATATCTCTTAGCGCAATTCAATCAAGCGGATTAATTATTATTGATGAAAGTGGTCAATGCTGTAAGCCTATTAATCCTGCAAACGGTGCCCGAACAGGCTTGTTATCTGCTAAATTAGCACAGGCGGGTCTTGTAAGCTCAAAAAATCCCTTGGAAAGCAAAAAAGGCTGGTTCAATGCTTTCGGAAATGAAATAGATGAAGAAACCCTGTTCGATGGCTTGGGTGAAACATTCACCATTTCCGAAAGCTACCTGAAGCTTTATCCCGCTTGTCGTCACACCCATTGCTGTATTGATGGTGCAATAGAGTTACGCTCCCGTCTGTTTAAAGAGGGCGTAGAGTTATCTGATATTGAAAAAATAACTATAACAATTTATCCCAGTGCAATAAAATCGGCAGGTAACATTCTTTATCCGGTAAATTCGGATGAAGCAAAGTTTTCAGTTCATTACGCAGTAGCAGTTGCATTAAGTAAAGGCAGTTTTGGCTTAGATGCACTTGATGTGGCTTACTGTGGATCGGTAAATGAAATTATTCCGAAAATTGAGCTTGTGCCCGATGCAAGCTTTGAAAATCGCAAGGAAGGCATCAGGGGAGCAAGGCTTAGCATTAAAACACCAAAAGGTATATTTGAAGAAACAGTACTTATACCCAAGGGCGAGGCTAAAAAACCTCTTTTATGGGATGATATAGAAATTAAATTGTGTCAATGTGTGGGCGATTTGTGTGATATTGATACGCAGAAGGTTGCAATTGATGCTCTTAAGAATTCACACCCCCAATCACAGTTTTCAATGTTGTTTTAAATAAACATAAAAAGAGGTAACACGGAAAATCCATGTTACCTCTTTTTTCTATTCCGAAACAATATTATTCAGCCAGACCTTCTTTTTAACAAGAATTATGCCGATTATAACTTTTATTATATCGATACATTGAACGATGAAGAAGGTGGTGTGTATGGGTAAATCAAATAAATAATAAAGTGAAAACGCAATAGGTACACTAACGCACATTATGAAAACGCTGTCCATAAGGAATGTGACTAAGGTTTTGCCACCGCTTCGTATTGTGAAATAGGTTGCATTTGCAAAGGAATGAACAGGGATGAAAATTGAGCAAACCTTTATAAAATAGCCTGCAAGCTCCTTTGATTCCTCTGTTGTGTTATAAAGAAGCGGTATTTTATCGCCTATAAGGAATACAAATATACCGATAACTGCGCTTAAAAAGGCTGAGAAGGCAATCAGCTTTCTGTCTGTGTCAACTGCTTCCTTGAATTTATTTGCACCCAATTGCTTACCTACAATGATTCCTATACTGCTACCAAGAGAAATAAATGCAATGTTTGCAAGGTTCATAACAGTTGATGAAATACTGTAGCCTGCAACAACAGAAATGCCGTAAAGACTGTAAGCCATACTTAAAAGCGACATGCCCAAGGACCAGAAAAACTCATTAAATAATAAGGGCATACCCTTGAATGTGATATCCTTAAATACCTTTTTAGGCATTGAAAAGCTTCTGAAAGCACCCTTGAAATAGGTGAAGCGATGCTTTTTCCTGATTGTGTATATTATGATTATTGAACATTCAACATAACGGGAAAGGGTTGTAGCAATGGCTGCACCCTCAACACCTAAGGCAGGGAAGCCCAATTTACCGAAAATCAGTAACCAGTTAAATGCAACATTTGTGATAACCGCAATAATTCCTGCAACCATTGGCGCAACAGTTTCTCCTGTTTCACGAAGGGTGCTTGAAAATATCTGGGTAACGCAGAAGGGCAATGCACTCCAAGCCAGTATTTTAAGATATTGCTTTGCAAATGTAAGTGTAAGCTCTATGTTTCCTGTGCTATCACTTTCATGAAGATAGAGGTTTATGAGGAAATCATCAAAAAAGCCGAAAACTATCAGCGCAATCACTAAAAGTATTCCTGAAACTACAACCTTATACCGTAAGGTGTAGCGTATTCCGTTATGGTCATTTTTGCCATAGAATTGTGCTGTGAAAATGCCTGCGCCACTCAAAGCACCGAAAACCGCAAGACCAAAAACAAAAATCAACTGATTGACAATGGAAACTCCCGACATCTGTTCGGTGCCGAGAGAACCAACCATCAAATTGTCAAGCATACTGACAAAGTTTGTTATGAAATTCTGAATCATAATGGGGACTGCAACTGCAAAGGTCATTTTGTAAAATGCCTTGTCCCCGACGAATTTTTTTATAAAACTCATTTGATTAAATCGTGTTCCTTAATGAATTTGATTGTTTCATCAACAGTAGTAAATGCAAGGCCGACAACTGTGTCTGCACCACCATAATAAATAGCGATTTTGCCTGTTTCGCTATCTGCCAAAGCTGCGCAGGGGAACACAACATTAGGAACGTCACCAACGAACTCGTATGTTTCACGGGGGGAAAGAAGGTAGCAATCTGCTCTGTGAAGCACCTTCCAGGGCTCGTTAATATCTGTAATCATGGCACCCATACTGTAAGAGAAGCCGTTACAGCTTGTAATAACACCGTGATAGAAGCAAAGCCAGCCTTCATCTGTTTCAATAGGTGTTGGGCCTGCGCCAACCTTTGTCATTTCCCAGTTCTGCTCAGGCTTGATAACAAAACGATGCTTTCCCCAATATGTAAGGTCGGGGCTATGGCTTAAGAAGATATCACCGTAAGGTGTGTGACCCTTGTCGCAGGGACGAGTGAAAATCATATATTCGCCATTTACTTTTCGTGGGAAAAGCACACCATTTCTTGAAACGGGAAGAACAGCGTTTTCATATCTTTCCCAGCTCTCAAAATCTGTTGTTGCGGCAATACCGATTGATGTGCCCCTGTCTGTATGGCAAACCCAGGAAAGATAGTATTTTCCGTCAATTTCGCAGAGGCGGGGGTCATAACCACGGAAGATTTTTTCATCGTTAAGCCTCCAATGAATACCATCATCACTGAAGCCTGTTACAAGATACTGCTCTCTTGTAATATCATCCATTCTGAAAACACCTGCAAAGCCGTTGCCGTAGGGAACAACTGCAGAGTTGAAAATGGAGTTTGCTTCATTAACAAATGAACGGTCAATAATAGGGTTTTCTGTGTATCTCCAGACAGGCTCTGTGCAGTTTGCAGGCTTGTCCTGCCAGGGAATGTTCTTTACTGTTGAGTTTAAAATTTTTGCCATAATAATACCTCATCCGTCATAATAATTTAGTGTCTCTATAACAAGTCCGCCAATGTCTGATATTGCTTTTTTGCTGACATTCTGCAATTTGTCGGAATTTGCGGAAATTGCTTTTGAAATATGTTTTTTTGATGTACCCAAAGAACAAGCGGGAAAATCATTTTTTGAAAACGGTGTATATGAGCTTGTCCCTAAAAGAGAAGCTTCCTTCTGAATGGTTATGTTAAGATTTTCTGCGGCTTCACCGATAACAGATGCCACCTCTGAGCTCCCCTTTGTACCACTCCCGTCCTTAAAGAAAACCGCAAGCTTTCTTGTGGTGGTTATTTCTTCAAGGGGAATAAATACAGTAGGAACATCGGTGAAAAGCCTTTTATGCTTTTTTGCAAAGTGATATGCACCTGCACGGGAGGAATATTCGCTACCAACTATAAGACAACAGATTTCGGTTTTTTCATATCTGAAGGAATTGTCGTGCAATTGCTTCATAATGCTTAAAAGTATAGATGTGGGAATTATACTTGAGCTTATACCTGAAGCAACCTTGCGGTTGTTAATAAGAAAAGCTGATAGTATGTAAAAAGGAACAAAGCCGATACATACAACAGTCAAAAAGTAAAACAAGGGGGATTTTTCGGGAGCACCCGAGAAGAGAAATAAAAGTCCGCTACAGAAAAGCACAGTGTTGCCGATTATGGCACACATACTCAGAATAAAAGGGGAGCGATTGCCGAAAAGATGCGCTCTCATACTCTGAGGTGCATCGGAACGGGCAACAAGAACAACTCTTGCCAGGGTTTCACCACGACTGTATCTTATCCCTAACAGATTTTTGCTGAACTTGGTGGGTGTGATGAAATCCAGCTTTTTGCCGTCAAAAATGAATTTGTAAGAGAAAATGCAAAAAATAATCAGATTCATCAGGAGTGATACGGATGCCGTAAAAACAGAGCCTGAATTAACCGCGTCAGAAAAAAGAATTACACAAACAACTAAAAGTATGCACAAAACCTTTTCTGCAAGGGTGCCTGCACCGGGATGAGTTCTGAATTGCCCCTGATGGGCTTCATCACAAAATTTTTTCAACTCATTCATATAAATATGCTGAGCCTGCTCTTCGCCTGCAGAGCCGGCTCTGCGCTCCCGTGAGGAAGAAAGCACAAGCTCTGCCGTATCGAGAACATAATCTATATTTTTCGTTTCTAAATTGGGTGTTGCAGTCATAAACAGGACTCCCAAATTATTTATTTATAATATTTTTGAAATCCTCGTAGGCTTTTTTCCAAGCCCCGTTATCTGTGGGCCGGTAAAGCTTGAGGTTTTCGCCTTTTGCTATTATTTTTCTTGCTTCTTTAATATCCTTGATAGCACCTGTTGACATAAGCTGAATCGCAACATTACCTAAAGCGGTAGCCTCAATAGGACCACCATAAACATTTACATTACAGCTCTGTGCAGTCATCTGAAGAAGAAGCTTATCCTTTGTTCCGCCACCCATAACGTGAATTCTGTCATAGTCCTTACCGGTGCATTCCTTGATGCCGTCAAAGGTGTAGCGATATTTAAGGGCAAGGCTTTCATAAATGCAACGGATAATTTCACCAACAGTCTGAGGTACATACTGACCTGTTTTTTTGCAGTATTCCTTAACTCTTCCGGGAAGGTTACCCATTGGTGCAAATTCGGGAGCATCAGGGTCAATAAAGCATTTGAAGGGCTCGCATTCCAATGCAAGCTTTTCAAGCTCTGCATAAGAATATTCCTTACCCTCGCGAATCCATTGACGGCGACTTTCCTGAATAAGCCAAAGACCGCAAATATTTTTAAGGAATGCGGTGGTGTAATCATAACCGCCCTCGTTTGTAACATTAAGCTTTTTAGAAGCCTTGTTTATAATCGGCTCTTTAACCTCTGTGCCGAATAATGACCAGGTTCCGCAGCTGATGAAAGCAAAATCATCATATTCGCAGGGCGTTGCAGTAATTGCACTCTGTGTGTCGTGAGCTGCAACACTTACGATATCTGCTTTTCCTACGCCCAGCTCTTCGCATATTTCATCGGAAAGCTGACCGATAACTGCACCTGTGGGGGCGATATCTGTAAGAAGCTTTTTCTCAATACCAAATGTATCGAGTATTTCCTCTGACCAGTTGTTTGTTTTTAAATCCACCATCTGTGAGGTGGTAGCAATTGAGAATTCTGTTGATTTAACCCCTGAAAGCATATAGTTAAGAAGGTCGGGCATAAACAGAAGCTTATCTGCCTCCTCCAATATGTAGGGGCGGTTTTCTTTAAGAGAAAGAAGCTGGAAGATGGTATTGAAATCCATAAACTGAATTCCTGTAATATCATACATTCTTTCCTTCGACATATATTTGGTTGCTTTTTCAACCATTCCGTCATTTCTTGCATCGCGGTAATGAACGGGGTTTTCAACTAATGTACCATCCTTACGAAGAAGACCGAAGTCAACGCCCCAGGTATCAATGCCGATGGAGTCAAATCCGCCTGTTTCCTTTGCTTTGAGAATACCCTGTTTGATTTCAAAGAAAAGTCTTTGAACATCCCAATAAACAGTACCGTTGATTTTAACAGGGTCGTTAGAGAAGCGATGAACCTCCTGAAGCTCAATTTTCTCTCCGTCAAATAAACCAAGAATAGCTCTTCCGCTTGATGCACCAAAGTCAAATGCTAAAACTCTTTTCATAGTTATCACCTTTTCATTATCTCAAGAAACAGTTAATAATAATCTCTTCTGCTTCCTCTTCGGTTTTGCCGAGAGTCTGAAGCTTTAAAAGCTGGTCGTTATTTATTCTGCCGATAGCCGCTTCGTGAACAATATTTGCTTCGCAATGGTTTGCGGCAATTTCGGGAATTGAACGGATGTGAGCATTACCCATAATGATAGAATCACATTGAACATGGGCTTTACATTTTGCATTACCTACTGCGCGAGGATAGAATACCTGCTCAGAATCATCCTTTGCAACGGAACGGGAAATGATTTGTGAAGATGCATCCTCGCCGTTAAGCTCAATAACCATATCTGAGTGGGCAATCTGGTTTCCGTGAGTCATAAGCTTTTCGAGTATAACAAGGCGAGCGCCTGCTTTCAGCTTTGCAAAGGTATCTCTCTTTGTGGAGTCAACACCCTTAATCTGAACGCTTTCCATTTCGCAGAAGGAGTTTTCATCCATAAAAATTTCTGTGGTAGGGTTAAGTATTCTTTCGCCCTTACCGTCACCCTCGCCATAATGCTTTTCAACATATTTAATACGGGCGTTTTTGCCTATATGGAAGCGGTGAATACCATCGTGTTCACTGTTGCTGTCACCTGAATTATGAATTCCGCAGCCTGCAACAATAAGAACATCTGCATCCTCTTCAATATAAAAATCATTGTAAACAAGGTCATTGACACCGGCTTCGGTGATGATAACAGGAATATGAACGCTTTCGTTTTTTGTTCCTGCTTTAACTATTATGTCAATACCGGGCTTGTCCTTTTTTGGTTCAATTATAATATTTTCGCTTGAACGTCTTTCGGCACTTTCACCGTTTTTTCTCAGACTGAATGCACCCTGAGGAATTTCGTGCAAATCAGCAACTGCTTCAAGCATCCTTTTATCCACTTTATTCATAAATCTACTAATCCTTTATCTGAATGTGCATGTGTTGTCGAATTGGGACATAAGCTGAGGGAAAATTTCATCAGCAGGACCCTTTTTGGAAACAACACCATTTGCAACCACTGCAATTTCGTCTGCTATTTTCATAATTCTTTCCTGGTGGGAAATTATTATCATACTTTCTTTACGCTTCTGGGCAATTCCTTTAAAGCTTTCCACAAGCATATTGAAGCTCCACAGGTCAATGCCTGCTTCAGGCTCATCATAAATTGCCAGCTTCAAATCTCTTGCCATAAGAGTTGCAATTTCAATTCTTTTGATTTCGCCCCCTGAAAGAGATGAATCAACCTCGCGGTTAAGATAGTCCTTTGAGCAAAGACCAACATTGGTAAGGTATGCACAGCACTGGTCCTCGGGTAAATCCTCTCCGTGAGCAAGGCTTAAAAGGTCTCGCACTGAAAGCCCCTTGAAGCGAGGGGGCTGTTGGAAAGCATAGCCTATTCCAAGCTTTGCTCTTTCGGTAATAGACATATTTGTGATATCAATACCATTCCAGAGTATCTGACCGCCTGTTGGTTTCTGAATACCCATAATTATTTTTGCAAGTGTGGATTTACCGCCACCGTTAGGGCCTGTTACCACAAGAAATTTTCCGTCCTCAAGAGTGAGAGAAACATCAGTAAGAATTTCTTTTTCTCCCAAATCATCGGATACATTAAAGGAAATGTTTTTTAGTTCCAGCATATTGTTCTCCAAAAGATATTTTTAGTATTTTGTTTGCATATTATTTCAATTATGAATTATATACAATTTAATATGTTTATTCAAGTGTTTTTCAAAAATCCTTGTTAAATATAAAGGTTTATGCTATATTATAATAAATATTATTTTTTGAAAGAGGGATAATATGAGAAGATACGGTGGAGAATACGAAGCAAATTTATCAAGAGAAGAGCTTGAAGCAATACTTCAGGAAACCGTTGTTGGTATAGCAATTGTTTCGCCTCATCCTGACGGAGTTCGTCTTGACTACACAAACAATGGCTTTTTCCAAATCTTCGGTTATACACGAGAGGAATATGAAACTCTTGGTGACGGGGTTCGTCTGAACCTTTTCCACGAAAGAGATTTTATGAATATTGTTACAAAAATCAACACGGATTATGCTCCCGGTGAGGTTGTGCAGTTTGAATGCCGGATCAATAAAAAGGGTGGCGAGCAGGCGTGGGGTCTTATTTCCACCCGTAAGCCCAGCACTGCCGCTCAGGGAGAGCGGACCTTTATTTGCAGTATTGTTGATATAACTAATCTGAAAAAAATTCAGTTGAATCAGGAAAAAGAAAGAAAACGCTATGAAATCATAGAAGAGCTTTCAGATAATATTTTCTTTACATACGATGTTGTGAATGATGTTTTTGAGGCATCTGCTAAAATTCTTCGTTCTATCGGTACAAGAACAAGAATAGAAAATGCAATTGAAAATATGACATACGGAGATATTATTGACCATAGAGATGTTCCTGCATTTATAGGTGCTTTAAGTAATGGTCTTTCGGGACAAAGAAAAAACACCTTTGATGCCCGGATTATCAATAATCGCGGAGATTCTGTGTGGCACAGAATTAAATTCTCGGTTGTATTTGATGAAAATGATAATGCAGTTCAGTTTGTTGGTAATATGACTGACATAGATAAAGAGAAAAAAGAGAAAAACAGGCTTATTGCGCAGGCTGAAACAGACCAGCTTACAGGCTTCCTTAATAAGTTTTCAACAACTCTTAAGGTTAATGAGCTTATCAAGGAGGATGAAGAAGAGGGAGCATTCTTCATTTTTGATATTGATGATTTCAAAAAGCTGAATGATACCTATGGTCACCGTGTGGGCGATATTTTCCTTAAGGAATTCACAAGCAAGCTTTCTCTTTCCTTCCGTTCCTCTGACGTTTTAGGAAGAGTGGGCGGTGAAGAATTTGTTTTGTATCTGTGTGGTGTTGGCGATAACAAGCACTATTTAGAGGAAAAGGCAATGCAGATTCAGAGCATTTGCAACAGTATTCGTCTTGAGGCGGCTCCCGAAGAAGAGTCTTCCTGCAGTATAGGTATTTCCCGATTCCCCTCGGACGGAAAAACATATACAGAGCTTTATGAAAAAGCCGATAAAGCTTTATATTATGTTAAAAATCATGGTAAAAAGAATTTTGCATTCATTGATGAGATTGGGTGATTAAATAAGGCTATGTCCCGAATAATTCAGTATATAGAAAATAAAAAGGTTATTATTGTCGGTATAGGCAGAGAGGGTAAATCGACCCTTTCTTATATCAGAAAGCATTTACCTGAGAAGCATCTGACAATTGCCGATAAAAACGGTTTCGAAAGTGATGACAAAAATATTACTGTTATTTCAGGTGAGAATTATCTTGATTCTCTTGGTGATTTTGATATTGTTTTCAAAAGTCCCGGTATTGCATTTTTAGACGATGTTGTTTACCCCGAAACAACCGAAATCACTTGTCAGACAGATATGTTCCTGCGCTTTTGCAAGCCTGTTGTTGTGGGAATTACAGGCTCAAAGGGTAAAACAACAACATCAACACTTATTTATGAAATGCTCAAAGCAGGTGGGCTTAACACTTGCCTTATAGGTAATATCGGTGTTCCTGTGTTTGAAAAGGCGGATGAGGATGAAAGCCTTGTGGCAGTTATTGAAATGTCCTCACATCAGCTTGAATTCACCAAAGCCTCACCCCATGTGGCAGTGCTTGTAAATATTTATCAGGAGCATCTTGACCACTATAAAACCGGCTTTAAGGGCTATGTGGAAGCAAAGCTTAATATCGCAGTTCATCAGAAAGAAACAGATTATCTGATTTACAATCCTGAACAAGACCTTGAAGGCATTGTTGATTGGGAAGAGGTTCTTAAAAGCAACGGCAGACCCGTAACCTTCACAAGTGCCGCAAATGATGAGTTTGTTAATGAATTGTGGAATTCAACAGAGCATCTTAAAGGCGAGCATAATCGTCAGGATATCGCGTATGCTTTAGCAGTTGCAAGGATTTTTGGTGTCAATGATGATGCGGTAAGAAATGCAATAAAATCCTTTGGCGGTATTGAACACAGAATGGAGTTTGTTGGTGTTGTTAACGGTATCAATTGGTACAATGATAGTATCGCCACAATTCCTACTGCTGTTATAGGCGCGGTAAAAGCACTTGGGAATGTTGACACTCTTCTTTTCGGTGGTCTCGACAGAGGTATAGATTATACCGATTTTATTGGATTTTTGTCAGAGTGTAATATTTCTAATCTTGTGGGTCTTCCCGAAACAGGTCATAACATAATAAACATTCTTAAAGGAAAAGGTGTAAATAAGAATTTCTATTGTGCAAAAAATATGGAAGACGCAGTTAAAAAATGCTCTGAAATAACTGAAAGAGGTAAAAGCTGTTTGTTTTCACCTGCTGCAGCAAGCTATAACTACTATAAAAATTTTGAAGAAAAAGGAAAACATTATAAATCTGAAATCCATAATTTGACAAAATGACATTTTAGGAATATACTATATACTTAAGAAAAACTAAAAAGGAGATATAAAAATGAAAAAAGTTATTTCTGTTGTTCTTGCAGTTTGTATGCTTTTCTCACTTGTGACCGTAAGCTTCGCAGGTTTAAAAGCAGACGCAAAGCTTCAGTTCAACTCGAACGGTAAGTTTAAAATTCTTTGTCTTGCAGACGTTCAGGATGATTATCCCTTGGAGCCTGCAGTGCTTCAGTTTATACGCGAAGCGCTTGATTTTGCTAACCCTGACCTTGTTGTTTTTGTAGGCGACAATGTTGTTGGCGAAGATATCAGAGCAATTGATGAAATGATAGCACCTCTTGATGAGAGAGATATTCCCTTTACCTTTGTTTTCGGTAACCACGATGATGAAGGCGGAATGGTTAAGGAAGATCAGCTTGCAGCATACCAGAAATACGATGAATGTATGGCTTATGATGCAGATCCTGCTCTTTCAGGTTGCGCAACACATAATGTTCCGATTCTTTCAAGCGATGGTAGCAAGGTTGCATTCAACGTTTGGTGCTTTGACAGTGGCGGAAGTATCCATGATGAAGATGGTAACTGGCTTGGTTATGACCATGTTCATGCTGACCAGATTGAATGGTACAACACAACTCGTGACGCAATGACAGCTGAAAATGGTGGTGAGGTTGTTCCCGCTTTAGCATTCCAGCACATCATTCCTCAGGAGCCTGTTGAAATGATTTACTATGAGGGCGCTATTGCTCTTGGTGAAGCAACAATCAATTTCTCCGATGGTACTGTTTATACACCTGTTCCCGATATTACTAAATACGATGGTTACATTTTTGAGAAGAGCTGTCCCAGCTATGGTAATGACGGTCAGTGGGATGCAATGGTAGAAGGCGGAGATGTTCTTGGTCTTGTTGTCGGTCATGACCATGTAAATAACTTTGTTGCTCATTGTGACGGTATGGACCTTATTCAGACTCCCGGTTGCACATATAACTCATACTATGACAATATGTTCCAGGGTGCAAGAGTTATTGAGCTTAACGAAGCAGACCTTACAACTTATGAAACATATAACCTTACTTCAAACGAGCTTGCACAGAGAGATGATTCTCAGCTTGGTGAAATGGGCGGAAGAAATGACTATGATTTCTTCTATACATTAGAAAAACTCTTTACTGCAATTTATGATTTCTTCGCAAGCTTCTTTAAAGGACTTTAATTAGAATTAAATGGGGCTGTAAAAAAACGACAAGTTTTTTTACAGCCTCTTTTCGGGGATAGGAAAAAAAGATGCAGAACGGACAAACCGAGTCCCGATAAGGCTTCAGGCTTATCGGGATTTGCCCGAAGGCGTACAAAGGTACGTCGAGTGGCGAGGTTTGTTCGTAGCATAAAAC
>JAZMZY010000028.1:0-33754 GCA_045586265.1 Acutalibacteraceae bacterium | reverse complement strand
CGACATGGCTACGATCCGACTTTGGCGAACGATTCTCAACACTGACCCGTGTGTATCATGCCCATCCATTTGAAAATCCGGGAATACCTTCCCAATCGAAAGTATTTCCGGCTTTGGGCCTACGTCTGTGGCAGACCCCGCTGTTTAAACATGACATCGGATGACGGGCGAACCGCCATCATATCCTACAGCCTCAATATTGATTTTTCGCCCGGTTCTTGGACTCGGACATACTCGGCGGAAATTCCCTGCCTCAGTGGGCAGCCACCTCCCGCGTCATCGCATATCTGCTCGCATCAGGGCATAAAAAGATAGGGACACGCCCTTCGCGCGCCCTATCATAATATCACAACCGATTCAATAATGCAAGAGTTTTTTTGTATTTTTTTGAAAATTTTAAAAAGTTTTTTTGTAACTATCTAACAAAACTGATTCCATAAATTTACAGCTTATTTTTATACGCCTGTAAAATACTCAGGATACTGAGGCATAACAATATTTTGAATCATATTAAAGCAAAGTGTACCCTCTGCATAAGAAACACCTATGTTGCCTGTGGTTTTACCTGTTGCCACTGAAATATTTTTATCTTTATCAATCTGATAAACCTTTTTAAGAGTATCAGGGCTTTTTATAACATTACCATCCTTATCTTTTTTACCATCAAATTCGAGAACAAAATTATTCCCGGTATCCGGTGTAGAATATATTGCCACAAGAAGATCCTTATCAACACCAAACTTTTCTGAAACAAGCTTAATATATTTATTGTTATGATGGTCAGAAAGAATGTTGTCTCCGTTTTTTGTTAATTCCTCGTATTCTGCAACAGGGTCATATCTATCCGGTTTTTTTGTAGTAGCCGGTGTTGTAACCACATCCCCTGCCTGAATATTTGAATTTTGAGAAGTAGGCACTTTTGAATTACCGGTATTGCCGTTGTTATTGTTATTGTTGTCATTGTTGCCGTTATTATTGTTATTCTTATCGGCACCACCATTGCCACCAAATAAGTTACCAATAATGTTACTAATAAACCCACCTGAATTGCCACCGTTATTATCGCCGGCATTGGCACCATTGTTACCACCAGCATTGCCGCCCATATCATTACCTGCATTGCCGTTGTTATTACCTCCCACATTACCAACGTTATCAGCATAGGTATCACCGGCAACATTACCTGCAGTGTCACTTTCGGTTTCATTCCAATTAATAAGAGTGCTTTTCTCTTCGTTACTATTTGTAACTCCGGCAAGAGTATATTCAGTTGTAGCCTCCTTGAATGAAACTCCACCCTTTTCTTTTATCATATCGGCAATTACAACTGTTAACACAACAACTCCCATAAGAATTACCGCAACGAGAGCGATAACCGCCCTCATCCCTTTTTTATTTGATTCTTTTTCCATAACAGACCTCACATACGCTATATATATTATAATGGTATATGTAATTATACAAGTTTTTATATACAAATGCAATAGCTTAATGCAAAAAAGAAAGTGCGGAAAACCGCACTTTCTCTGTGAAAACTATTGCAATAATTCACACTAACAATTAGTGTAACAGAAACTTATGCTACTGTTTCTTCAACTGAGGGAGCAAAGCTTGCAAATGCCTGAAGAACCATACCGATGATGGGGAAATCAGCAAGAGCGCCTAATTTTCCGCCGTACTCAGTAACGGGCTCACCATCGGGACCAGTTGTTTCAGTAATTGTGAAAAGCTCACCGATAGCACCAGCGATTTCGTTAGTATCAAGACCATAGTTAGCGAGAAGCTGCCAAATAGAATCTAACATTGATTTTGCCTCCTTTCATCCTATTATTGACATTATACTACCACACACAAATCATTTTATTTTTCTAAAAAAGAAATACAAAATGATTTTTTTCATATTTCAGCAAAATAATCCAACCTGTTAACCTTAATTTGTTCATCATTGATTATTTTAAGTGGATTTGAAAGAAGGGCTTTTCTCATAACATCTTCATTTACATCATCGGGGTAATTTTCAAAACAGAACTCCATATCCGTATTTCTCATTCTTATATCATGAGCATCCGAACCCACAAAATCTGCATAACCACAATTAATCATTCTTACCGCAAAATCCTGAACCTCATCACCAAACATTCCTGCAGCAGAGCCACTGTTAATCTGGAAAAGATTACCTTTTTCAGAAAGCTTATCTATAGCTGAATAATCATTCAGAAAGAACTCATATCTTTCAGGATGAGCAATAACAGGGACAAGCCCAAAGGATTTCAGGTAATCACACCAGGAGTTAATATCCTCATATGCAGGCTTAAAAAAATCGAATTCGATAAGAATATATCTTGAACCACAGAGTGTATAAGGCTTGAAATATTTCACACCAAAAATATCATCGTCACAAAGAATTTCAAAGCCCTTCTTTATATCAAGCGAAATTTCCTCTTCCTCAAGAATTTCTGAAAGCTTTTCAAATTTGCGCTCTCTTTTGTCATATAAATGCTCTGAATTTTCCCAATACATCAGATGAGGTGTTAAAAAGAGGGTTCCTGTGCCGGAATCTGCCGCCAAATCACATAACTCAACACTGGTTTGCAAATCCTGAGCACCATCATCCATCCCCCATAACACATGAGAATGTATATCAAAATAATTATTATTCAACCTTTTCGCCCTCCGAAGAAAAATCCTCACAAGCCTTCTCTTGCATAACCAAAGCCTTATTACCTATTACGCCCTCATCATACATAAGCTTAAGAATAATAACAGTTAATGGTAAAAGAATAATGCCGAAGGTTCCGAAAACCCTTGCACCAAGGAACATAGCCGCAATAGTAACAATTGCCGGAAGACCGACTTGATTTGCCACAAGCTTAGGCTCAATAATCTGCCTTAAAACAGTTATAACCCCATAAAGAACAATAAGACCAATGCCAAGACCAACATTACCTGTAACAAAGCTATATACTGCCCAGGGAAGCAACACAGTACCTGTACCAAGAACGGGAATAATATCAACAATACAGGTTACAAAAGCAATAATTGCAATATAACCGCCCTTATAAATTCCTATAAGCTTCATAAATGAAAGACCTATAAACATTTCTGTAAAGGTTATAAGCATAATGGTTGCATAAGCCTTAAAAAGCTTTGATACACCTTTGGTTATTGTTCGTTTTGTATTAATAAGCTTTTCACGATTTTCAGTTCTGAAAAAGCCTAAAAGCATTTTCTTGATAAGCTCATAGTCCGATGTCATAAAAACACAGGAAACAACAGTAACAAGAAGGCTCAGGAACAAAGACGGAATCCCCTTCACCACATGCCATGCGCCACTTATGGGGGCAGATAAAACACTCATATCAATACCGAGACTTTCAGTACCTATTTTATCAAAAAAGTCTGTAACATAACCACCCAGGGCATCGGAAACACCCACAGGAAGCTTTGAAAGCAAATTCATAGAAAACTTTTCTGCTTCTTCAATCAAATCAGATACAGAAGAAATGCTACTGAACATATATGTGAAAAACTCCTTCAATTCACTTCCCAAAACAAAAAGAAGTGCCGCAGCAGTGCCCACAATTATAACAACAATAAGAAGCACCAGAATAATTGAAACCGCGCTTTGAGCTTTAATATGCAGCTTATTGGTTATAGCTTTGATAGGTCTTTGAAGAAAGACGGAAAGTGCCGCCGCAAAAACAAAGGGAAAAATGTAACCGAGGGCGTAATTTATAACGAAATAATACAACCCTATAAAAATGGCTACATACACAAAATTAATTATAAAAGCCTTGCGTTTTTGAATAATAACATCCATAACAAGCCCTCCGATACTACATAATCATATTCATTTTAAACTATTAAGTTTAATAATACAATAAGAAGATTGTTATTTTTATATTTTTTTAATATTTTTTATATTTTTTTGATTTTACTCTTTATTATCTTGTATTTTTATGCTAAACTAATGTAGTATATATTCAATTTTTACATATTTACGGAGGTATCCGAATGCAAATCGCAATTATGGGTTTCGGCACAATTGGTTCAGGTGTTGCAGAACTCTTACTAAAAAACCAGAAAAGTATAGTTGCTAAAAGCGGACAAGCATCTCTTGAGGTTAAACACATCCTTGATATAAGAGATTTTAAAGGTCACGAATTAGAAAAATATTTCACAAAGGATTTCAATGATATCCTTAATGACCCTTCTGTCAGCATAGTTGTTGAATGTATGGGCGGTACAGAACCCGCTTACGAATATGTTTCAAAAAGTCTTATGGCAGGAAAAAGTGTTGTTTCATCCAATAAGGAGCTTGTTGCCGCAAAGGGCTACGAGCTTCTTGAAATGGCAAAGGAAAACAATGTCAACTTCCTTTTTGAAGCAAGTGTTGGTGGCGGCATCCCCATTATCAGACCTATCAGCCAATGCCTTGCTGCAAATGAAATAGGCGAAATCGCAGGTATTCTCAACGGTACAACAAACTTCATTTTAACAAAAATGATTGTTGAGGGTATGGCGTTTGAGGATGCTCTCAAATTAGCTCAGGATAATGGCTATGCAGAGCGTGACCCTTCCGCAGACATACTCGGCCACGATGCCGCGAGAAAAATCTGTATTCTTGCATCCCTCTGCTTCGGAAAACACGTTTATCCTGATTTTGTTGAAACAGAAGGTATCACAAACATAACTCCTGAAGATGTTGAATATGCTAAGAACTGGGGCGGCGTTATCAAGCTTATCGGCCGTGCTCAGAAGCTTGACGATAACAGCATCAGTGCAACAGTTGGTCCCTGCCTTATTCAGAACCACAGTCAGCTTGCATCTGTTGACGATGTTTTCAATGCAATCCTTGTTCGTGGTGATGCTATCGGCGATGTTGTTTTCTACGGCAAGGGTGCAGGTAAGCTTCCCACTGCAAGTGCAGTTGTTGCAGACGTTATCGACTGTGCAAAGCATACTGCAAAAAGAAAAGCATTCGGTTGGGGTCCCACAGAAGAAAATTATGTTATTGACCCTGTTCTTCAGAGCACTGCACTTTATGTAAGAGCAGAAACCGAAGATTACATAACAGCATTCAATGAAATCAACAAAACCTTCGACTCCCCTCTTATTCTCCACAGAGATAATGCAGAGAAGAATGAAATTGCTTTCGTAACTCCCGCAATCCGAGAAAAAGAAGCTCGCAATGCTATTGCTAAGCTCCCCATTGATGTTAAGTCAATTCTTCGTGTTCTTGATTATTGATATAAAATCTTTTGAATGGAGGAACATTTATGGCTTTTTGTCCTAAATGCGGAAGGCACCTTAACATTTGGCATGTAAAAGCCGAATGTCCGACTTGCGGTGTTAACATTCCCAACTTTGATTGGGAGGGACGCCTTAATGAAGATGCCGAAAAAGCCGCTCTTGCCTGGTCAAAATTCAATAAATTCACAGGCAATTTCAAGAGCGCCTTATTTGGCAACAAATTGAGAATAATCCGCTTTATTTTTACATTCGTTCCGTTGGTTGCCTTGATTCTACCCTTGGCGAATTACAGTATCAATTTACCCTTTGTTTATGCAGAGTCCGTCAATATGACCTTAGTGGATTTCACCTTAAACACACTGCTTTCGCTTAATTGGGGGTCTCTGATAAGCCTTATATCATCAGGCTTCATAGGTGCACCTGCAGGAATGCTGATGATTGCAATATTGTTGCTTTATCTTGCAGTTGTTTTCGGTGTTCTGAACTTTGTTTTTGTTCTTTTAAGAGCACCAAAGCTTAAAGCGGGATTCAATATAACAATGTGTGTTCTTTCAACTGTTTGCTTCGCTTTTGCAGCAGTTCTTTTCACACTTTGTGTTTCATTAATCGGTAATACAACCATAGGCTTTATTTCAGGCTCTGTTCAATATGGCATTTTTGTTGGCATAGCACTTTTCACACTTAATATTGTTCTTAACACAATCACTAATAAAGGCTTTAAAAAGCAAAGAGCGGAACAAAATTGAATTACTAAACACAACAACCTTGTTAAATCAGCACTCTGATTCAACAAGGTTGTTTTTTAATTATAAACCCAGCGATTGCCCTCAAAATGAGGACGATTGGTGTTTCCGCCATTATTCTGCATAGACGATTGTGTAACTACAGGATCCCAAATAATATATACCTCTGTAGGCGACGTGGGTTTAGTTCCCATTATAGAATTGGAACCAAAATTATTATACGTAACGCCCTCATATATTGATGTTGGTTTCGGAACTTCAACACGTTCAGGCTCAAGCACATTGATATCGCTCAAAGGATCGTTATACAAACCATCTGCTTCATTTTCAAAAATGCTGTCGTCATACAATTCTTCAAAATGTTGACCAACAGGCTCCGTAACTGTTTCTGTATTGGGCTCAGTTAATGTTTCATAAGTGGTTGAAACTTCTCCTACCGGCTCTGTAACCATTTCTGTATGGAGCTCAGTTTCGGGTTCTGTAACCTTTTCTGTGTGAAGCTCAGTTGAATTTTTCCGAGTCGTTTCAACCTCATTTACAAGCTCAGTTATCGATTCGGCAGCAGTTTCTTCAACAACAAAATCTTCAATTCGGTCTTTGGCTTTAGCTTCCGGCTCGGTCATAAAACAGAGCCCAACCGCTACACACAACCCGAGCGACACAGAAACTAAAATCCTTCCCGCCTTTTTATAACCCATAACACTTTTGATTCGTTCTTTGATACTAACTTCCCCAAAAGCAATGGGACAAGCAGAAAGCCTTACCCTGTTCACACCAATATCCAAAAGAGCTTTTGCATATTCTCTGCAACTGTCTTTATCGTATTTTTTAATAACCGACTCGTCACAAGCTAATTCGATATCCTTACAAAACAAAAAATATGAAGCCCAAACCAAAGGATTGAACCAATGAATGCACAAAACCGCATAACCCACAAGCTTCAGAATATGATCTGCATATTTTATGTGAGTGTTTTCGTGTTGTAAAATACACTCTCTTGTTTTATCATCCAGATTATACGGAATATAAATTTTAGGTTTAACTACTCCGTAAACAAATGGCGATTCCGCCTTTTCGCTTAAATAGATGTTTTCTTTATAAATAACCGCATCAAATATTTTATATTTAAGCTTTACAAAACTGATTATACCATACGCTATGAGAATGAATACAACAATAGCCCACGCATACGGCAAAGCATCTATAAGAGAGAAAGTATGCTGCTGAGTTACCGTATCTGTAACCCTTTGTGAAACAGTCTGACCCGCATCGTTTATCTCGTCAGGTATAAGGCTGAATATGCTTTCAAATGAAAACGGTAACAAAAGCCTGATACCAACCAAGCCCCAAAGTATTTTTCTGAAATATTTTGGGGACTTATGTAATAAAAAACGAGCAATCATAACCGCAACAATGAGCCACGCCCCATCAACAGACATACTCAAAATTGTGTTAAATAAATTCCACATGATTATTTATCTTCACCAACAAGCTTTTTAAGCTCTTCGTATTCCTTTTCGGAAAGCTTTTGTTTCTTTGCAAATGCTGCAATAAAAGCAGGCAGAGAGCCTTCAAATCTTTCTTCAAACAACTCATTCATTTCAGCAAGCTGGATTTCCTCCTTGGAAACAAGAGAGGTAATTGTTGAGCCTTCTTTTTTAAGAACGCCTCTGTCGCCTAATCTTTTGATAACAGTATAAGTGGTTGTTCTTGCCCACCCTAATTTTTCTTTGCAGATATCAGAAATCTTTGAGCAGGTTATGGGCTCATTTTCCCATAAAATAAGACAAAATCTGTATTCACTTTCAAAAACCTTAGGAGTTTTCATTTTTTCACACCTCTATACTAAATTTTAACAAATAAATTTAATATCCTTTTTAAATTCCCCAAGTCTTATTTCATAAGCCTTCATTACATCCTTTTCAAATGCAATTTCCGGATTTTCAACGCCCAGCTGCTCACAAAGGTATTTTGTAAACAAGGGATTCTGAATGAGAAACGGACCGAGAAGATATGTGCCGTAAAGATTGTTCCTTCTTATACCCTCTGTTTTAGCATCCTTAAAAGAGCCATAGCCCTTAGAAGCTGACATAAAAGCATCATTTTCTTTTATATCGTAGGAATGAGAAAAACGGCTTGTGTAACCAACCACATCCATCTCATCGAACTTACCCAGAAACAAGGAATTGAATCTTTGAGGAATTGTTCTCTTTGAATAAAAATCAACTATACCGAGAGCCTCTATTCTGTCTCCATCAGGCTTTTCGATATAATTACCCATTATTTCAAAGGAGTTTCCTGTCATAAGGAAAATAACGCCTTTTTCAATCAAAGCCTCAATTCTGTCCTTGTGGTCTTTTAATCTTGAGAGGATTCTTTCCTGATTTGATTCACTGCACGAGCCGAAATAAACCATATCAACATCTTCCTTTAAGAAGCGAGGCATTTCGCTTACGGGAGTTTTTATAAATTCCGCCTGGGGTAAACACATTTCAAAATAACGCATATTAGCCTTGTCACCGAACAAGCAACATATTTCGGGATATAAAACCTCTATTTTCAAACCTGTTCACCGCCTTTATACGCCTTAGAAAATGCTACCTTCATTTTCTCTTCAAGCTCGCAAGCAAGGTCAAATGTTGTGGTATCATGAAGCAGATAAAGCTTTTCAATATCCTTATCCATAACCTCAACTGCCTTCAGCTCATCAAGCTCACAAAGGATTCGCTCCTCGGGAATGCCTGCCATAAGGCAACGAACCTTATAATCGTAGCATCGGGGACCGGCAAGCACAATCTGCTTGATTTCCGGTGTGTTAAGAAACTCAAAATCCACGTCAAAAATCCAGCCCTCAAATTCGGATGAATCCTTACGCTCTAATAAATCATCAAGCATAATAAATACTGTTCGCTCACCCTTTTCGTGACCAACAAAATCAAGAGTGCGTGAGCAGGAAACAGAATTTTGCCCCTTAGCAAGAGTTCTGACTATTTCAGTCTTACCTGCTTTAGACTCATTGTAACGAGTCTGAGTAACACTGATTTTACGCATATACTCCTTTACCTTATCAGGGTCTACACCAAATTCTGACATAAGACTGATTGCAGCAAGCTCGTTATAGATATTGTACAATGCTCTGTTTACCATTGGGTAAACATCCTCTTTACCGTGATGGAAAACAGTAATTGTCTTATTATCGTAATCAATATTTGTAAGCCTGTAATCCGCATCATAGGATTTAAAGTCACATTTGGGGCAATATGCATTACCGATATGATGATATCTGAGGTAATTGAATTTAAGCTTTTCATCACAAACAGGGCAAATTGAAAAATCATTGATGATATTTACACATTCTGTTACATCACTATCAAGCTTATCAATACCAAAATAAACCTTTTTATTTTCTTTTAAAAGCTGAGAGGATTGCAAGCAATCCGCATTAAGAACAAGCTTTGTTTCCTTAGGAACATAAGTATCAAGAATATTGAAAATATACTCCGGATGAGCGTTTCTTTTAAGAGAATCTCTGAAAAGATTAGTTACAATGAGATAATCAGGCTTTATAAACGGCTGTATAAGTCTTGAAAACTTCTCATCAACCTCAAGAACGAGAGCATCAACTTTAGGCTTTCCGAAAATGTTAACACTGTGTGTAAGCGCAGTTGCAACACCTGTGTTTATATTTGAGCCATATCTGTTTGAAACAACCCTCATACCGCTCTGAGCAAGAATATCTGCCACCATATTGGTTGTTGTTGTTTTACCGTTAGTGCCTGTAACACAAAGAACATTAGGAGATTTTTTCGTTCTTGCAAGGTAATCAGGGCAAATTTTCAACGCGATATAACCGGGATACATTGTTGCGTTTCTTTTAAGAAGGCGCAACAACACAAATACCGCTTTAGATGCCCAGAGAGCAATAAAATATCTTAAAATTCCCATTAGAATTATTCAACCTCTGAAGTACAATGAGCGCAACGAGTTGCATCAATGCTGATTTCTGATTTGCAGAAGGGGCATATTTTTGTTGTTACAGGAGCAGGTGCTTCCTCTTCCTTTTTGCCGATGCTTCTGATTTTATTAATACCCTTAACAAGAAGGAATATAACAAATGCTGTGATAATAAAATCAATAACAGCCTGAATGAAAAGACCATAATTTAATGTTGCGGCACCAACCTCCTGAGCGGCAGCAAGAGTTGCATACTCACCACCATCAAGAGCGATGAACATATCAGTAAATGAAATCTTACCCGTTAAAAGAGAAATTGCAGGAGTAACAATATTTGTTACAAGGTTATTAACAATGCTTGAGAAAGCACCGCCTATAATAACGCCGACTGCAAGGTCAATTACATTACCTTTGGAAATAAACTCTTTGAATTCTTTGAAAAAACCTTTCATAATTAAAACCTCTTTTCATAAAAATACGATAAAAATATCGAAAGTATTATACCATATAAATCCAATTTTTCAAATACTTTTCCACAAAATTCTTGCATTATTTATAGTTATGTTGTATAATTCAGGCGTTAAAAAATCTGTTTGTGTTCTTTGGAGGTGTTTTTATGATTTTAACCGCTGATATAGGTAATACTAATATAACCCTGGGTGTTTACGAAAATGACAAAGCTATCTGCATTTCCCGTCTGGCAACCCAACGCCACAGAACATCTGAGCAATATGCAATTGAATTAAAAGCAGTTCTCGAGCTTGAAAAAACCGGCAGTTATTTTGAAGGTGCAATAATCAGCTCTGTTGTGCCTGAGCTAACAAGAGTTTTTAAGGATGCTATTAAAAAGGTTATCGGTCGCGATGCTTTGGTAGTAGCCGCAGGAATTAAAAACGGCTTGAAAATCACAACAGATAACCCAAAAGAATTAGGTGCAGATTTAGTTGCAGGTGCAGTTGGTGCAATTTCTCAGTATGAGCTCCCCTGTCTTGTTATGGACTTAGGAACTGCAACTAAGATTTCAGTTATTGATGAAGGTGGCGTATTTGCAGGTTGTACTATTGCCCCCGGTATCGGAATCTCTCTTGATGCACTTTCCTTAAGAACATCTCAGCTTCCTGCTATTGAGCTTTCCGCTCCTGAACACGCTATCGGCACTAACACAATTGACTGTATCCGTTCCGGAACAGTTTTAGGCAATGCCGCTATGCTTGACGGTATGGCAAGCAGATTGGAAAAAGAATTGGGCAAGCCCATTAAAACAATGGTTGCAACAGGCGGTCTTGCAAAGGAAATTGTTGCTTGCTGCCAAAAAGAAATAGTTTATAACAAAGACCTTGTTCTTCAAGGGCTTTTGGTAATATATAAGAAAAACAGGTAATAAAATCACTTAAATTTAAACGCATTGTATTCCGTCAGGAAACAGTAGCAAAGGAGTTTTATTATGAAAGAAAAGAAAAAGCTTGTAAGACTTGTTTTATGTGCCTTATTTGCGGCATTGATAGTCGTTATGACATTCACACCCTATTTAGGCTACATAACAGTAGGTGTTATTGAAATAACAACTCTTCATATGGTTGTTATTTTCGGCGCTTGTTTGTTAGGTGCAAAATATGGCGCTGTTTTAGGTGGGGTCTGGGGATTGACCTGCATCGTGAGAGCCTTCCAATTCGGCATAATCCCCTTCCAGAACCCTATGGTTTCTCTTGTACCGAGAATTATAGTCGGTCTTGTTGCCGGTCTTGTATTCTTAGGACTTTCCAAAACAAAATGCAAAAAGCCCGTTGCCTTGGGATTGAGCGCATTGGTAGGAACATTAACTAACACAGTTCTTGTTTTAAGCTCTCTTCAGATTTTCGGTGGCTTTGAGGTTCTTTTCGGTGAAGCTGCAAAAACACTTGATGTTATTATTGCAACTCTTATCAGCACCAACGGTCTGATTGAGCTTATCGGCGCAGTTATTCTCGTGCCCACTGTTTATATGGCAACCAATAAATATATCAAGGATAAAATCTAAATACATTTAACCTGTTTTTCTGAATATAAAAGCATAAAAAATCCTTTCTCGCAATTGAGAAAGGATTTCGTTTTTTATTTGTTTTTATCGTTTACTGCAGTAACATCAGTGTAATATGTGAAGCCCTTGAAGCTCATAGCCTTGCAGAATTCAACGGTATCAACTATGAACGCTTTTTCTTCAACATTCTCACCTGTGAAAAGCACCTTGTAAACGTTGTCAGAATTTTCAAAGATGTATAGTATTGATATACCGCCATCAAGCTTCATAATAAATCGGCAGGCTTTTTTGTAGTTTTTACCTAAATCAATATCATCTTCCCAGGTCACATCAATTTTTTCTTTCTGAAGTCTTTCAAACATATCCTTGTTCAAATCATAGTAATCATCATACAAATACTTAACTACTGTGATTTCGCAGGCTTCATCCTTATCCTTATTAACGAAGGAATTAACCTTAACCTCGTCAACATCCCAACCCTCAGGAAGCTTTAATTTAAAGCCGTAATCTTCAACAACATCATTATTTTTAAGGGGTTCAAACTGTCTGCCCTGGGTTTCTCTTTCACCTGATTCATTTGTAACATACTTACCTTTTTCATCTGTTACATAAACAAGAAGCTCACCATCCTGGCCGAGAACCTTTTCGCCGTTTGCGTCAGTAACCAAATCAAAGTCATTATTATTTGAATAGAGACTTTCTTTTTTCTCACATGCAGCAAACATACAAACAAACAGGATTGTAATAGTTGCCAAAATTGCAATTATTCTTTTACTCACCGGAATAACCTCCATTAAAATTACAGAGTGGACGTTACCACTCTGCAACAAATTTTATTTTACTTCTGCGGTTTCAACAGGACTTGTGGGTAAACCGCTTTCCCAAGTTATATCATAATTTGCTTTGTCCTCGAGAGTAAACATAACACTTACATCTCCGTAGCTTTCAAGAGTTCCTGCACCTGTCATATATGCAGTAACATTTGCTGCCTTATAGTAGTTGATATTTGTAATCTCATTTGTAAGACGGTCAACTGTTGCAGTAATCTTGCAACCGCTGTAAACAACATTATAATCATTAAGAACAAGATATTCCTTGCTCTTTGCAAATTCTTCAGAAGCGAGAATTTCTTCCTTGTCGCGAAGGTCGAATGCCTTTGTGAGAACATCCTGAGCCTCTTCACTTGTAAGGTCATTAAACGCAATTGTAATGAAATATTTATCGCCGATTTCCTGAAGAGTTGCATAATCAATATCTTCAGCAGTAAGCTTGGATGCCCAGGATTCACCCTTAACAAAGAGTGATTCAGAGTTATCATCACCAAAATTGATATTACCTGAGGTTTCCTTGATATCTTCAAGAATAAGATCCTTTATGCCTTTTGCAGCATCATTGATTGCATTAAGAGAAGCATCAATCTCTTCTGCATTCTCTGCGCCCTGCTTTGTTACCTTAAGGCTATCATTGGGAACATTCTTTTCGATTCTGTATGAAACACCGGGTTTATCGAGCTTAACGCCGTTAACAAGGCTATTAAAGTATGAAAGAACCTCATCACTTGTTTTGCCAACAGGCACAGCACTTTCGGTGTAAACTGCTTCTTCTGTTGAATACACCTCAGCAACATCTTCATCGGTATCTGAAGAACCGCAGGAGGTGAAAGTCATTAAAAGTGCGCTTACAAGCAAAATAGCAGTAGCAATAGTAAAAATACGTTTCATTAAGGTTTGACCCCTTTCGATTTTTTGCATCTGTCGATACTTCGACTTATTCACTGTGTAATTATATCACAAAATTCCATATAACAACAGTAGTTTTTAACTTTTTTTTATCTTTGTATAAAAAGCACAAAATCAGCGGTTAACCTTTGTAATTTACAACTAATATACACCTATTATTTCATCAATTACCATTTGACATTTATCGTGTATGACAATATAATATCATTTGTGGATTAAATTTATAAGAGGTTAAAATATGGCAACTAAGAATATAAAGAAAAAACACAAACGCACAAAGGACCAGAAGGCCCTGAATTTTCTTTGCATTATGTTGGCTTTTGTAGTGGTTTTTGTTGCAGTTGTGTGTGTTTCTGTCAACAAAAAGAACAAAGAAATAAAAGAAAAAGATCAATCTGTTTCTCAGAGTTCTCAAGCCACAGAAAAAGGCAACAGCAAAAAGCCTCAATCAACAGAGAACGGCAAAGCACCTGATACCACCGCCCCAGAAACAACCCGGACTTCTACGGCGGTTGTTGCTCAACCCGGCACAATGGATAACCCTACAATCATTACCATTGATGAAGAAAAATGGTATATGACACTTGTTAATTCAAGCTACAGAATACCCGATAACTACGAGCCTGATTTGGTTTATGTCTGCGGTAGTGGTGAAAGGCTTGACAGAAAGGTTGCCGAGCATTACGAGGCTATGTACAACGCGGCAAAAAAAGACGGCATCAATCTTGCACCCTGTTCAGGCTATCGTTCTTATGAGGTGCAGGAAAGAAACTATAATAACAAGGTAAGCTTTTATGAAAGTCAGGGGTATTCAAATAAGGATGCCAAGGTCAAAGCCGCAACAATTATTATGCCTCCCGGCTCATCAGAGCATAATTTAGGCTATGCTATGGATATTGTGTGCGTTGACGAATGGTTTGAGGATACCGCAGAATTCAAATGGCTTACCGAAAACGCCGCCGATTACGGCTTTATAATGAGATACCCAAAGGACAAACAGGATATAACAAAGGTTATTTATGAGCCTTGGCATTGGCGTTATGTTGGAGTTGAATTAGCAAAAGAGCTTAAGGACAGTGGCTTGGTTCTTGAGGAATATTTTGGACTTGCGTAATAGTAGGAGATTATACAATGATAGGAATAAAAGTAGAAAAAGCACACGGTGAATATGACCCCGGAACAAGTAAGTTTTTCGGCTCACCCACAATGCCTGAGGAATGGCTCGGTGATGGCACAATAGGTGATGAGGATTTTTTCTTCTGCCAATTGAAATTATCGGAATTCAAAAGCTACGATAAAGAAAGCATTGTTGAACACAAGGGCTTCATTTATATCTTCTTAACTGAAGACAAGGGCAATTTCATCCCTAATGTTCGCTATTGCGAAACTGAGCCTGACACTTTAATTGACGATTTCAATGCAGGCTTTGAGTTTTTAGGTGATGTAGAAACCGAATTTTCGATAGACTTTTTTGATACTGATAATGCAGAAGATGGCACAAGAATTTTCGTTCAAATTGGTGAGGAAATCACACTTTTACAGTATGACCCCCTTGATGACGGGATGCCCGAATTCCTCGCAGATACAGAGAAAATCGCGTACTTTAAAATGAATATTGAAGATTTAAAAAAACTTGATTTTACAAAGATAAGTTTTGAAATAAAGTAAAGTCTCCGGTCGTTAGCAGTTAGCAAATAGCAAATAGCAAATAGCAATTTGCAAGTAGTAAAATATTGCGAATGTCAAAGCTTCGCAAGAAGTAAAAACAGAAGAACAAAGCAGTTGGTGGTTCTGCCTCTCTTCGAAGAGAGGGGGACCACCTTTTGATTTTTTTTATTTGATTTTAGTTTTAAGCGTGCCTAATAATAAAGTTTATAATGAAGTCGGTCGGGTGGTGGAGAGTTCTTGACGCGAGCCCTCGAGCGTCATTTCACCGCAGGTGAAACTATAACAAACTTTTTGATTTAAATTTATATATTCAGGCTATAGGTGCATTACAATTGAAGCTTACGCTTCAACGATGTTCGAGGACTCACATCGAGAACTTTCCACCATTCCGATGAACTTTATTCAAATAATTTATAATGGGCTCGCTTAATACCAAACCTCTATAATTTTTATATCCAAGATGGTCCCCCTTTCTTCGAAGAAAGGCAGGAATGACCGCAACTTTATTCTTCTGAATTTACAATACTCTTAAGGGAATAAATTGAAATAAAAAGTTCATCGGACAGTCACAAATAAATTTGTGACTGTCCGTTTTTTACTTTATTTCAGCAATAGTAACACCGTTTTCACCCTCACCGAAGGTACCTAAACGGAAGGTTCTGATTCTTGGGTCACCTTTAAGGAATTGGGTAACACCTGCGCGGAGAGCACCCGTTCCTTTGCCGTGAATAATTGTGCATTCCGTAAGACCTGAACGGAGCAAATCATCAAGAAAGCGGTCAAGAACAATAATTGCTTCATCAACCATCAGACCTCGCAAATCGCAACGATTATTAATCGCCATCGTAGATTTGCTTTCGCCCATAACTTTTGTTGTGGAAACCTGGCGTTTTTTTGTTTCCTTTTGCTTAGGCTTTTCAACAAGACGAAGAGAGTCTTCCTTAACCCTCATTTTAAGCATACCTGCGGCAATTTCCACATTGCCCTTTTTATCCTTAAGGGCGGTAACGCTTGCATTTTTGCCGATGGTTTTGCAGTAAACAGTATCGCCTATTTCGAGAGGTCTGGGAAGTGTGTAATCCTCATCATCCTCAATGGAATTGAAAACGGGATTAACTGCACTATTGATTGCATCAAGGTGAGAATTAACTGCAGATTTTGCTCTTCTCGCCAAATCTGCCGCATCCTTTGTCTGCTTAGCCTCTTTTTTCAGCTTTTCAACCTCGTTAAGAAGTGCATTCGCCTCTCTTTTGGCTTTTTCAACTATGCGAAGAGCCTCACCCTGAGCGTTTTCAAGCTCTCTGTCCCGCCTGAACTGAGCATCCTTAAGAATTTTTTCCGCCTTTTCTTTATCGGCTTTTGCAGACTCTGTAATCTGCTTTGCTTTGGTATGCTCGCCCTCCATTTCAAGACGGCTCTTTTCCAGCATATCAACAACATCTTCAAAGCGGGTGTTTTCAGAGGAAACAAGCTCCCCTGCTCTGTTAATAATGCTTTTATCAATACCAAGCCTTTCGGAAATTGCAAAGGCATTTGAACGTCCGGGAACACCAATAAGAAGACGATATGTGGGTCTTAAGCTATTAACATCAAATTCACATGAGCCGTTTTCAACTCTCGCAGTCTGCAATGCGTATGCCTTAAGCTCAGCATAGTGAGTTGTGGCGGCAATTTTCGCACCCTTGTAGCTTAACTCCTCAAGAATTGCCATAGCAAGTGCCGCACCCTCAACAGGGTCAGTACCCGCCCCAAGCTCATCAATAAGAACAAGGGATTTTTCATCTGCAATTTTAAGAATATTAACAATATTCACCATATGGGATGAAAAAGTAGATAAAGACTGCTCAATACTCTGCTCATCACCGATATCAACTAAAACATTGTCATACACACTAACTCTGCTTTCGTCCCCTGCGGGAATCATAAATCCGCTTGATGCCATACAGGAAAGAAGCCCGATTGTTTTAATTGCAACGGTTTTACCTCCCGTATTGGGACCTGTAATAACAAGTGTATCAAAATCCGAGCCTAAACGGATATCGGTTGCAACAACTTTTTTAGGGTCAATCAAAGGATGTCTTGCTTTCTTCAAATCTGTTATACCCTTGTCGTTGAGAATGGGAATTGTTGCTTTCATATCATAAGCAAGGTGAGCTTTGCAGAATATAACATTTATCTCTACTGCACACTCATAGCTACCCCTTATTTCTTCAATAAACCCGCCTGCTTCAACAGAAAGCTCATACAAAATTCTTTCAATCTCCTGAGCTTCCTTACCGCGCAAAACACGAATATCGTTATTTGCTTCAACTACACCTGCAGGTTCAACAAAAACTGTGGCACCTGTAGAAGAGGTATCGTGAACAAGGCCGGAAACCGATGCTCTGTGCTCACTTTTAACCGGCACAACATATCTGCCGTTTCTCTGAGTAATAATTGCATCCTGCAAAACGGTTTTCAGTTTCTGTGAGCGAATCAATTTTTCCAACTGGTCGCGCACACTGTTTTCTTTATTTTTTATCTGTCGGCGAATGTTGGCAAGCTCGGGAGAAGCATTGTCGCTCATATACTCTTCCGTAAGAATTGCACCAAAAATTTTATCTTCAAGGTACTTGTTAGGCATAAGAGAATTGAAATATAAATCAATTTTCAATTCATCCTGACCGCCACTGTTATTTCGCCATTCTCTTATACCGCGAACTGTTCTTATAGTTGAACCGATATCAAGAAGCTCCTTCATAGAAAGAACGCCTCCCGCAGAAGCACGGGCAAGAGAATTGTTAACATTTTTTAGCCCACCAAATGACGGACCGCCGTATTTTGCCAATAATATGTAGGCATTTTCTGTCATATCAATATGGTTCTGTGCCATATTTACACTTGTTTCGGGTCTTATGGAAGCAATAATATCACGGGCATCATCATTGCAAGCCCTTTTCATTGCCATTTCCAAAATCTTATCATATTCAAGTGCTTTTAAATGTCTGTTTAACTCGCTCATAGCTAATCCTTTATAACATTATAAAATTCAAGTGTTTTAAACTTTCTCTGGGTTTTGTTAAGTAAATATTCTTCACTCGTATCGCGGAAAACTTTTAAGGCTTCATCGCCTAAAGAAAATGAAAAAATTTTATTGAAATCAGAAAATACAACATATCGCATTGCTGTAACGACCGACAAACTTATATTTTTACTGAAATTGCTTGGTGCACAGTTACCGCAAAAAAGTTTTCCGCTCTCGCTATCGAAATACATATACTCCGTTTCATATTCACCACATTTTTCGCAGGCAACCAAATCGGGCATATAACCGCTCAAAGACATTAATCGAAGCTCTGTTACCGCCTTTATAAATGCAGGTGATTTTTTGTTTTCCTTCAGAAGCCAGAGAGCATTAAGAAAAAGCCGGAGTATCTCCTCCGACTCAAAATCCTCCTCGCAGAATTCGTATGCCAATTCGCAGAAATACTGAGCAAGAGCCATTTTCTGAACATCGTTTCTCAGCTCAAAAAACACCTCTTTGATGAGTGCTTCCTCAACTGAAAAAGCATCCCTTGTTTTTGTGAATTTAAAATCCGCATAAGAAAGAAGAGAGGTAGCAGCAAGCTTTTTACTTTTAGTCTTTTTTGCGCCCCTTGAAAACGCACGAACAAGACCGTGCTTCGCTGTAAGCACGGTTATAAGCTTATCGGCTTCACCGATACTCTGTTCCCTGATTACAAGTCCGGGTGCTGTTATTTTCACCACTGTTTTCTGACCTCTCAATTTTCATATTGACACAATTGCGGTATTCGATATAATCCGCAATTTTTCCGCCATTTGCAAACTTTTCCCAAAGCTCTTTTTCGTTCATCTAAATCAACTCCGCCATAGTATTTTATTCGGCGTGAGTTTCTTTATTCTGTTTAAAATTCTTTTAATTTTGCCAAATCAATCCAAACCGAAATTATGAATTAAGCCTTCTCGGTTCCGCCAATCTTCCTTTACCTTTACCCAACATTGAAGATTGATTTTACATTCAAAAAATTGCTCTAATTCGTGACGGGCATTGGTTGAAATTTCCTTGAGCATTGCTCCCTTTTTGCCGATAACAATACCCTTATGGCTTTCTCTTTCGCAGTAAATAACCGCTTCAATATCAATAATGGGCTTGTCCTCCCGCTCTTTCATTCTTTCGATTGAAACTGCA
The DNA here is from genome assembly GCA_045586265.1 of Acutalibacteraceae bacterium. Taxonomy (GTDB): domain Bacteria; phylum Bacillota; class Clostridia; order Oscillospirales; family Acutalibacteraceae; genus DTU089. Next base: position 14,191 of record JAZMZY010000028.1, on the reverse strand, counting down.
ATACCATGAGGAATTTCATCGCTTAATTTATGGAGTAGCTTTTCTCTTATCATTTCTGCCGCAAGAACTCTTTCAGGCTGGTCTGTGAGAGTATCCTCAGGGAAGAAGAACTCTGACGGGGCAGCAAGCTTGAATAATTCATCCTTAAGCTCATCCATACCATCATTTTCACGGGCACTTACAGGAATAACCGCCGCAAAATCAAGAAGATTTGTAAGCTCAAGAATTCTTCCCATAAGCTCCTGCTTGTCACTGAGCATATCAATTTTATTAATAGCAAGAACAACAGGAATTTTTTCGGCTTTAAGCTTTTTAAGAAGGTCAAGCTCTGCCTCTCTTATTTCGCCCTTTGCCTCTGTAACAAAAAGGCAGGAGTCAACACCGCCGATGCTGTCATCAACGGCTTTAATCATTTTTTCACCTAATTTTGTTTTAGGCTTATGAAAGCCGGGTGTATCTGTGAAAACCAACTGAAAATTATCTTCAGTTAAAACACCCATAATTTTTGTTCTTGTTGTCTGGGGCTTTGATGAAACAATTGCCACCTTCTGTCCTAAGAGGTTATTAAGAATTGAAGATTTACCCACATTGGGTCTGCCAACAATTGCTATAAAAGCAGTTTTTCTTTCTGTCATTTAGTTTTTTCCTTTTTCCTGAAATCAAATTTGAATATAAACAAAGTGAAAACAATCACACTCAAAGCAAACCAAAGTATATAAATCGGTTGTTCTGAGTAGTGGTTAAAAAGTGCCTCAAAGGCATCCGGTTGCCAGAGAATTGCTACTCCGCAAAGAACTGCAAATATTGTAAACACAAGCACTGCACCCGCCGCAACATCCTTGGAAACAGCAATAGTGTGCCTTTTTTCCTGTGATATTGAGTTATCCGCCATTTCAATACCTGTGTTTATCATTTCCCCACCGATAACCAAGCCCGAAGCTAACAGAAGAACTGCAAGCTCCGTTCTTGAAACCACGAAAAAGTCATATCTGAAGAGATAATAGAACATATATACAAGGCAGGTCAGGTGAATACGGAAATTTCTTTCGTGAGTCACCATCCATCCGAAGCCCTTAAAAGCATATAAAAAGCTTCTCAGGAGGCCTTCAACGTCCTTCATATATTATTCCTCCCCGGAATCCATATAGTAGGATTCGTTGCGTTTGAGACCAAGGGCAGTTAAAACGTGCTCTTCCTTTTCGCGCATATGTACCGCTTCAATGCCACCATTTACATGGTCATAGCCTAAAAGGTGAAGCATTGAATGAACTGTAAGGAAGCCGATTTCTCTCTGAAGAGTGTGGCCATAGGTTTTTGCCTGACGCACTGCAGTAGGAACAGAAATAACAATATCACCTAAAAGGCAAGCGCCTGTGTCAAGGTTTCTGTCATACTCGCCGTTTTCACCAAGGGGGAATGACAAAACATCTGTGCTACTGTCAATATTTCTGTGCTCCTTATTGATTTCGTGAATTCTTTCATCGTCAACAAAGGTTACGCTGATTTCTGCAGGCTCTGAAAAATCCTCAAATGTAAGAACTGCATTACAGCAACGTCTTACAAGCAATCTAACACCTGTGGGAATTTTAACTTCCTTCTGGTCATTTGTGATAATTACTTTAATTTTCTCTTTCATTTTCTTTTCTTTGCCTCCTCATATTTTTCATAGGCTCTGATTATATCCTGAACAAGCTTATGTCTTACAACATCCTGCCCTGTAAAGCGAACAATATCAATCTGCTCCATATTCTTAAGGATTTTTGTTACCTCAACAAGACCTGAGCGTTTGCCATCAGGCAAGTCAATCTGTGTAACATCACCTGTAACAACAACCTTGGAATTAAAGCCCATACGGGTTAAGAACATTTTCATCTGCTCAGGTGTGGTATTCTGAGCTTCGTCAAGAATTATAAAGCTATCGTCAAGAGTTCGACCTCGCATATATGCCAGAGGTGCAACCTCAATATTTCCTCTTTCAAGATATTTGTTGAAATTCTCTGCGCCAAGCATATCAAAAAGCGCATCATAAAGCGGACGGAGATACGGGTCAACCTTGCTCTGCAAATCACCGGGCAAGAAGCCTAACTTTTCCCCTGCTTCAACTGCGGGACGAGTTAGAATAATTCTGTTGACCTCTTTTGCTCTGAAGGCATTGACCGCCATTGCAACTGCAAGGTAGGTTTTACCAGTACCTGCAGGGCCAACACCAATGACAATTGTGTTGTTTTTTATTGACTCAACATATTTTTTCTGACCCAGAGTTTTGGGCTTGACGGGTTTACCCTTACTTGTGATGCAAACGCAATCACCGCTCATTGTAACAAGCTTGTCCTCGTTGCCGTCATCCACAAGAGAGATGACGTATCTGACATTTTGCTCATTGAGAGTTTCGCCTCGGTTAAGAAGCATTAAAAGTCCGTTTATTGCCTTAACCGCCTTGCTGACATTTTCAGGCTCACCATTGACCTTTATATCAGACCCGCGACTGATTACATCCACATTAAAGGATTTTTCGATTATTAAAATATTTTCATCAAAGCTACCGAAAAGGCTTACTGCGTGCTCCATTCGGTCTACATTAATTATCTGTTCCGACTTGATTACCTTCTTTATTAAAATAATTCTATTTTTACATTTAGAGTATAACACATTTTTTGTAAATGTCTACTAAAATATTTAAAATAAAATATGAAAAATAAACAGTTTTTCAATTCTCTGTAAGTATAAGCGTTTCTTTTGCAATGTCTTCAACACAATTGATTTTTGAATTGATTTCTACTTTATTTTCAGCTTCAACAAATGAATATTCAACCTTTTCAAGCTCGGTATGGTTATATTTTTCTCTTTTGATTTTCACGGCTTCAAGAAGTGCCGAAAGCTTTGCTTCCTCCTTGGAATATTCAACCGCCTTACTGATGCTTTTAAAATCATCCTCTCTGATTATACCGAAAGGCAAAACTGTTTCTCCGCTTTTCAACAGTCTTCTGCTTTCGGTTAAAAAATTCCCATTTGTTTTAAAGCCTAAAGGGATTTTCAAGGCAAATGCATAAAGATAATATCTGCTTTCGGTTTCACAGGTAGCTTTCAATTTGTTTTTTATTTTGCAGACGACCTTTTCAGTGTTTTTGGTTTTTGCAAAGACCTGACCTTTAGCATGGGTAAAATATTCCGAGCCATCAAAATTTTTCACAATGCCCGATATGAGAAGAGAGCCCTCAGTTACATTATCCCCCTCTTTGACTGCATTAACCCCGTTATAGCCCTTTACAAGCACAACCTCGCCCTTTTTTGATGCTACAAGATTAATAGGTGTATTAGTATCAGTTATCTCCTTTTGTTCCACAAATCCGCTCATTTCCACCTGAACCTTGCCACCAAAAATATTGAGGGATACCCAAAGCAGCTCGCTATATTCATTCATCAATTGATTCTGCACCTGAATTATATCAATTTCGGACTTTCTCGCACCTATTTTCACCCCTAAGTCTGCAAGGCTTTCTGTAAAGTCTTCAACATTTACACCCTGAGTTTCCAATATTTCTATTTCCCATACATACCCCGACATAAAAATCCAGAACAAGAAGGTCATAAGCACACCTAAAGCCACGCCACACCGCCATTTGTGGCGTTTTATAAAATTTTTTAAACCGTGCTTTTTTATAACCTTTAACATCATTCCCGAATTTTCCGCAGGGATTTTCAGTTCCTGAAACTCACGCGCTGTTGTAAAGGCAATCACCTTTACCCCATCATTTTTCACACCCCAAAGGCTGATACCCCTGATTTTGCAAAGATTTATAAATCTTTCGGGGAATCCGCCCTCAGCAGAAAACTCAACAAAGCCCTTTAAAAGCCTTAAAATATATATCATTTCAAACCCTCTCAAATTCAATAGTGACAATTTCCCCTGTAATATCTGTCTGACCGTAAGCAAAGGTGGAAATCATCAGATTATCGCCACGGATTTTCATATATAAATTACCTAGGCTCAGAACAATACAGCTTTCAGAAAAATCCACAACACATTCGCAATCAAGAACAATCATTCTTTTATTGCCATACATTTCAACACCTGCATTGTTGCCTTCATCCTTAATATTCCTTAACGGATTAAATCCCAAAGTACCACGCCCCCCTTGTTATATTTCTATGATTTACAATCATAAAATATTTTGGGGTGTAAGCTATGAAAAAATTTTCTTCGGTTTTGCTGAAAAATCTTTTAACTTTAATTATTGTGTGTGCAATCGGGGTATGCCTTATAATTTACCCGGAGGACACTGCAAACGGCATAAAAAACGGGTTTCTTGTCTTAGGAAACAGCCTGATTCCTGCTCTTTTTCCGTTTATGGTGCTTTCCTCCTACATATCTCAAAGCAACATTACAGAAAATTTATGTAAATTGGTCGAAAAGCCCTTTAATTTTCTATTCAGAACAAGTGCCTATGGTTTTATTCCCTTTATTTTAGGTCTTTTGGGCGGTTATCCAATAGGTGCCAAAACTATTGCAGAGCTTTACAAAGACAATAAAATTTCTGAAAATGATGCCGGGCGTCTTTTTTATTGGTGCGTTAACCCAAGCCCCGCCTTTGCGATAACTGCAGTGGGAACATTTATGCTTAATAACACAAAATCGGGCTTTATTATATATTTCTCTTGCGTTTTTGCATCTTTAACGGTGGGATTTTTATGTCGCTTTATCGGTAATGGAGAAATACAGAAAATAAAGCAAACACAAGAAAGCCTCAATAAAAATATATTTGTGAAATCTGTTTCGAAAGGAAGCGAGGCAATGCTTTCTGTTTGCGGTTGGGTGCTCACCTTCTGTGTTCTTGCCGCTCTCTGCCAAGCCCTGAAGCTTCCCGCCACCCTCACTTTAATAATAAAATCCGTTGGTGAGGTTACAACAGGTTGCGAAAATGCGGCTTTTTCGGGACTTTCTCTTCCTGTAATTGCAGGTATTTCAGGCTTTGGTGGCTTTGCCGTAATCTGCCAATGTGCAACCTACTCAACCATCTGCAAAACAGAAATAAAAAATTTATTATGCTCCAGACTTATAAGTGCCTCTTTGAGCGCAATTTATTGCTCTTTACTTTTAAAAGTGTTCCCTCAATGCGCAGAGGTTTCAGTTGTGTTGGGGTCACAAAGCACCTCTTTCACCCTTTACCACAGTATCGGCGCCTCGATAATTTTATTGACTATGTGTATTCTTTTGATTTTAGAGGTTGATAACCGCAAAAAAGTATGTTAAAATTACAAAGCAAATTTGTTTTAGCATACGGAGGCGAGGAATATGGCTCTTAAAATTTTCAATAAAAGCATTGAGCCTCAATGCGCCTTTTGTGAGTACGGCTCTTGCGTGGGTAATGATGAAACTGTGCTTTGCCGTAAAATCGGCGGAATTATGCAGCCCTTCTCAAAATGCAAAAAATTCAAATACGACCCTTTGAAAAGGGAGCCCAAGGTTATCTCTTTTTCAGGTGATTTTTCAAAAGAAGATTTCAGCTTATGATGGTGGAATTATAGTCAATTCCATCATTATTTTTGTTTTTTGTGACTTTTCACAAAATGCAGGAAGAATATGGCAATAAATTTTAATGTTATATTTTGTCGATTTGACTTGAAAACAGAGGAATTTATTAGTACAATATAAAATATATTAAAGAACATATGGAGGTTCTGGCGATGGCAGATGCATTCGGTATTCCAAACACAATTCCTGTAGGTCCTTTAGGAATTATTGCTACTCCCGGTTGCGAGGAGCTTGCAGAAAAAATCAACAGTTATCTTACTTCCTGGAGAGAGGAACGCGAAAGCGAGCACAAGCAGACTATCGCTTTCTATGGCTACCAGAGAGATACATTCATTGTTGATGCAGATTTCACAAGATTTGGTTCTGGTGAAGGTAAATGCCTACTTCATGAAACAGTTCGCGGTTACGATATTTACATTATCTGCGATTGCTTTAATCACGGTGTAACCTACAATATGTACGGTTACGAATGCCACTATTCTCCCGACGAGCACTACGCAAACCTCAAACGCGCAATTTCCGCAGTTGAAGGTAAAGCAAGAAGAATCAACGTTATTATGCCTATGCTCTATGAAGGCAGACAGCATAAGCGTTCAAGAAGAGAGTCTCTCGACTGTGCAATTGCTCTTCAGGAGCTTTGCATCGATATGGGCGTTGAAAACATCATCACCTTTGATGCTCATGACCCCAGAGTTCAGAATGCAATTCCTCTTAAGGGATTTGAAAATGTTGCACCTACATATCAGATGGTAAAAGCTCTCACAAAGAACTTTAAAGACCTGAGAATCGACCACGATCACCTTATGGTTATCTCCCCTGACGAGGGCGGTATGGGTCGTTGCATCTACTATTCAACAGTTCTCGGTATTGACCTTGGTATGTTCTATAAACGCCGTGACTATTCTGTTGTTGTAAACGGCAGAAACCCCATTCTCGCTCACGAATTCCTTGGTGACGATGTTGAAGGCAAGGATTGTCTTATCATTGACGATATGATTTCCTCAGGCGACTCAATGATTGAGGTTGCAACAAAGCTTAAGGAGCTTAAAGCAAACCGCATTTTCGTATGTACAAGCTTCGGTCTTTTCTGCAACGGTCTTCAGGAATTTGATAAGGCTTATGAAGCAGGTATCATCAGCGGTGTATTCACAACAAACCTTGTTTACAGAACTCCTGAGCTTCTTCAGAAGCCTTGGTATTTCGAGGTTGATATGAGCAAATATTGCTCACTTATTATTGACACTCTTAACCACGATTGCTCTGTTTCAAGCCTTCTTAACCCTGCAGATAAAATCAAAGCAAGACTTGAAAAATATAAGGAACAACAGAAGAAAGAAGAGCTCTCTCTTTTCAACAACTAATTTCATCACCCTTCAACTTGAAGGGTGATTTGTTTTTTACACAAATGCTTATTGACAATACATTTCAATTATAGTATTATTTACTATAAGATAATAAAACTCTATTTGGAGGCAATAATTATGATTAAAAAAAGAAAAACAGGTAAATTTATTTTCCTCAACATTATAACTCTCGGTATTTATGGCCTTTTCTTCTGGACTAAGTGGACTAAGGACCTTAACAAAATCTGTGATGGTGACGATAAAGAAAGCGGACACTACATCCTCGTTTTCCTTCTTGATATTTTCAGCTTCGGCATTTATGCATTTGTTTGGAACTATCAGATGGTTGAAAGAATGTTCCAGAAGGCTAAGGACTACAACATCACTCTCAAGCACGGCGGTATGTTCGTAATGATCTGGAGAATTCTCCCCATCGTTAGCAGCGTTTACAAAATCAAATATCTCAACAAGCTTGCTGAGGCTTACAACGCAACAGTTGAAGCTGCTCCCGCAGTAGAAGCACCTGCAGAAGAAGTTGCAGAAGCACCCGTTGAAGAAACAGTTGAAGCTGCTGAATAATAAAAATTTTGCCGTCCGTTTCAGGACGGCTTTTTTTGAAAGGTGATACTTATGAAAATCAAACAAGCCGCTTCCATTGTCGCAGGCTTCGGTGCAGGCGCTATGTTAGCAAAAAAGCTTAAGGAAAAGGAAATCTGCCCCGTATGTGTTGCAAAAAAGGCTTTTGCCGCAACCCGGGTTCACGTTGCAGATGTTGAAAAATATAATAACGGAGTTGCCCTCACTCCCCCCATGGGCTGGAGTAGCTGGAACACCTTCAGAAACTCAATTGATGAAAAATTGATTAAAGACACTGCAGAAGCCTTAAAGAAAACAGGGCTTCTTGATGCAGGCTACCAATATGTTAACCTTGATGACTGTTGGCAAAGCTCAATGAGAACTGCAGACGGTAAGCTTCAGGGCGACTTAACACGCTTCCCGAGAGGTATGAAGCCCCTTATTGAAGAAATCAATGAATTGGGCTTCAAGGTTGGTCTTTACACCTCAAACGGCACAGGCACCTGCGAGGATTTGCCTGCAAGCCTTTACAACGAAAGGGTTGATGCAGATACCCTTGCAGAATGGGGCGTTGAATATTTCAAATATGATTTCTGCCATAATGAAGCAATTCCCACAATCGCACCCGCAATTATTAAAATTACCTTAGGCAAGCCCGGTGAAGAGGATTTCTGCGAAATACAGGCAGAGCACGGTATTGCTTCAAAGGGCGCAAAGGTAGTGGCTGACGAAAAGGTTGAGAGTGGCTATATGGTTTCTAACCTTTGCGGTGGCTTAGGCGAGCTTCTTTTCGATACCATTGAAGCTCCTGAAGACGGTGATTACTCCCTCACTATTGTTTTCAGAAAGGGCGGATTAAAAAGAAAATTCCTTGTATGCCTTGTTAACGATGAAAAGGAATATGATTGCTATTTCCCCTCTTCAAAGGGCTTTACCCCTGATGGAAGACTTCAGGTTGTTATAACTCTTAAAAAAGGTATCAACTCATTAAAATTTTATAATCCCGTTGCATCCCGTATGGATTCTGCTCAGCGTCAGTACACTTATATGGGCAGAGAGCTTCAGAGAGCAACAAAGGAATTTGCAGAGAAAAACGGTACACCCGAAAAGCCCATTTGCTATTCAATATGCGAATGGGGTATGAATCAGCCTTGGAAATGGGGCGCAAAGGCAGGCAACCTTTGGAGAACAACTCACGATATCAAGCCCTTCTGGGCATCAATGCTTGCAATTTATGAAATGAATGTGCGCCATTATAAATATGCTCAGCCGGGCTCATGGAATGACCCGGATATGCTTGAGGTTGGCGTTGGTCAGCTTAATATGGAGGAAAACAGAACCCATTTCTCCCTTTGGTGTATGATGGCAGCACCCCTTATTCTTGGTAACGATATCAGAAAATTCATCAATATTGATGGTACTGTTAACGAAGATAACAAGGTTCTTGAAATCCTTAAAAACAAAGAGCTTATTGCGATTGACCAGGATAAGCGCGGTATTCAGGCAAAGAGGATTTCTTCCGATATTGTAAGTGATATTCTTGTGAAGCCATTGGAAAATCATGAGCTTGCAGTTTGCCTTTTCAACAAATCAAGCAAGCCCAAGGAAATGGAAATTTCTCTTTCTAAGCTTCATAGCGACCCTTTTGTTGATTTACCCATCAAAAGCTCTTATAAAGCAACAAATCTTTGGGAAAAGGAAACCTTCCCATTAACAGATAAAATTCAGACAACAGTTGCTCCTCACGGAGTTGCAGTTTATAAAATCGAAGTGATCGATTAATTAACCAATCGAAAACACCAAGGAGGTGTGTTATGGATATAAAAAATTTAAAACAAGCAGGCAAAAACCTATTCCAAAAGAATTATTGGTATAGCGTTCTGGTAGCTTTTTTAATGGCGTTCACAGGAACAACCGGCTCAATAAATTTCAATTTTTCATTTAACACAAACACATCAAGCTCTGAAACAAGCCCATTTGACGCACTTTTCGGTAGCGAAGAATACTCAAACACCTTCTTTGAAGAATTTTTCCTTTTTGATAAAAACTTCCTTGAAGACCTCATTCAACACCCTTTTGCTATTGTGTTTTTCATAGCATTATTCTCAACAATTGCGGTGGCAGCGGTTTTAGGTTATCTCATTTTCAGCTCATTCCGTTGCGGTGGTATAAGATATTTTCTTAAATCAAGAAAAAACCAACCTGTTCAAATTCACGAGGTATTTCAGAACTTAAAGGATAAAACCAATTTCAATATTGGTAAAGTGCTGTTCTTCAGAGATATTTCCGTAATGCTATGGTCTTTGTTTTTCGTAATTCCGGGTATTGTAAAATCCTATGAATATTGGGCTGTTGAATATATTCTTGCAGTGCGCCCCGATATTGACAAGGACGAGGCAAAGCGCCTTAGCAGAATTCTTATGGATGGCAACAAATGGAACTGCTTTGTTTTAGGCTTTTCATTCATTGGTTGGAATTTGCTTGCTATTTTCACATTTGGTCTTTTAAATATTTTCTATATCAACCCATATATGCAGGCAACATTTGTAGAATTCTTCTCAGAAATCAGACTTCAGGCATTGGCAATGGGCAAAATTACACCCAACGATATCCCTGATTATGAATTCATTGACCCTCAGATGCAGTATCAACAAGCATTTTATCAGCAACCAAAAAACATTGTTTACAGACCTGACGGTATTCCAATGAACAATGTTAATTATAATCAACACCCCTACACTCCCCCGACATATCAACAAAATTGGAACAATCCCTATGCTCCTCAACAGCCTGTTTCTGAGTCTTTTGCAGGGCCTGTAGTTGATAACTCTGCTGAAGAACCTGCTAGCGAGCCTGCTGCAGAATTCCCAACGAATGGAACTGACGAATAACATTTCAAACCTATTCAACCCCGCGGATTTTATAAAAAAAAACCACGGGGTTGATAATTTAATTTGCTTTTGCAAAAACTTTATATTTTTTTACGAAAATGATGATTTTTTCTAAGAATAGTATATAATACTTTTGTAATTTAATTTTGCGAGGTGACCTTATGAATAAGCGCGGAATTCTTGATATGACAACGGGTCCGTTTTTCAAGAAAATTCTTTTCTTCGCCTTCCCGCTTATGCTTACCGGTGTTCTTCAGCTTATTTATAACGCTGCCGATGTTATGGTTGTGGGTAGATTTGCCGGAAGCGAATCCCTTGCGGCAGTTGGCTCAACAAGCTCACTGATAAATCTGATTATTAATCTTTTTATCGGTCTTTCAACAGGAGCGGGAGTTGTAACTGCAAGGCATATTGGTGCTAATTCCAATGAAAGAATTCATAAAAGTGTTCATACCGCTATGGCTATAAGTGTGGCTTCAGGCTTTGCGGTTGGTCTTTTCGGATTTTTTATGTCGGGTAAATTTCTTCAGCTTATGGGTACACCCGATAACGTTCTGCCCCTTGCAACTCTTTATTTAAAAATATATTTTTTAGGTGCACCGGGCTCCCTTGTTTATAACTTCGGTGCATCAATCGTCCGGGCAACAGGCGATACAAAACGCCCTCTTTTCATACTTGGCTTTACAGGATTAATAAATGTTATTCTTAACGTTATTCTTGTTGTGGAATTTCATTTTAATGTGGCAGGTGTTGCAATTGCTACAATTGTTGCTCAATACATTTCTGCTATTCTTATTGTTATAAGGCTTACACATATTGAAAACGCCTGCAGACTTAATTTGAAGAAAATCAGAATTTATAAGAACGAATTAAAAAACATTGTAAAAATCGGCTTACCTGCAGGTTTACAGAGCAGTCTCTTTTCATTTTCAAATGTGCTTATACAGTCAACTATAAACACCTTTGGCTCTGTTGCTATGGCAGGAAATACCGCAGCACAAAATGCAGATGCTATTATATACACCTGCACCAACGCCTTCAGTCAGGCAGCGATGACCTTCACCTCCCAAAATATCGGTGCAAAAAAATATGAGAATCTGAGAAAGGTATATTTCACCTGTTCAGGCTTTGCTTTCACCTTAAGCATAATCTTAGGTGCGGTTGGTATTCTTTTCCCTGAAGAGATAATCGGCATTTTCACAACTGAAAACGATGTTATTCAAATAGGCAAGCAAAGGCTTTATATAATGATGGCAAGTTATTTCTTATGTAGCCTTATGGATGTTTCAGGTTGCCAGATAAGAGGTATGGGAAAATCCCTTGAACCGATGATAATTACCCTTATCGGCACCTGTGGTCTCAGAATTTTATGGCTTTACACCGGCTTCCCTTTAAAGCCTGAGCTTTGGAATCTGTATATTTCTTACCCAATTTCGTGGGGAATAACATTTTTTGCATTTCTTATATGCTTCTTCGTTTATGAAAAAAGAATAAAAAAGAAAAACGGTCTGTAAAAAGCTTGTTGCTTTTTACAGACCTGTTTTTAATTACTTAATATCAATACCACCGAAAATGCAATTGGCGTGAACGAAAATTGTATGAGGATTTTCAGGTGAGTTTTTATGTTCTTTATTATCCACACCACCGAAAATCGAGGTTGAATGAACCTTAACATTAACCCCTTCGGGAACATAAATATCAATTCCGCCAAAAATTGCATTGGCTTTGATTACACAGTCCTGCTCAATAAACGCTCCTCTTAAATCACAGTCAACTCCACCGAATATTGCGTTAAGCTCTGTTCCGTAAAACGCTTCTCCCGAAAAATTAGCAGAAGCCCCTGAAAAGGCTGCACCGAATTTTTTGGTGTCTCCCCCATTGATTTTAATGTTTTCAATGATTTTTTCGCTTTTATTACGGAAAAGACCACCAAAAATCATTTTAAGACCAATTGCTACAATAATTACAGGCAGACCTAATTTCCATAGCATTGAGAATTCCAATATATCCTGACAACAGAGAAGAAGAAAAACACCTGCTGCCAGACCCAAAATATTGCTATATTTGTCTTTAGAAGTAAATAGCCCTATAAAGCAAGGAATTATGATAAAAAGAGTCCACCAGCCCTCAAAGAAAATATCAATATCTGTAATTTCAAGAGCATTAAGTGCAACAATTACACCTACAACAACGAGAACAAGTCCCCATATAATGCTTTTAAACTTTTTCATTAATATTCCTCCTTTGGTTTTAATTTATATATACTTATTCTTCCTCAGTCTGATATGTTACCTCTTCAAACTGCATTGTAACCGCTTCTCTCTCGAAGCCTTCAAGGTTATATCTGTCGGAATAATAGTTATATTTATCAATTGTAAATGTAGAATCAGGCTTGCAGGTAATCATAGTACAGCCTCTCTGAGAGCCTTCTTTTGCAATACCTATGTATGCAAGGTAATCTATGCTATAGCCATAGCTGAATGTAATTCCTTTATATTCAATTGTTGTGTTGTTATAGTGATCGTGACCATTATATACTGCCTGAGTTGAGCCCAGCTCAAGCATTTTTTCAAAAAGGTCATCCTCACCAAAGCCACAATAAACTCTTCTGCCACCCTCACCAATAATACCTTCAATGTATTTCACATTTTCGGTATCCTTAAAATCATTTTCAACGAATTCCTTCCATGCATCGCTCATTTCCACCAAAGGAATGTGGAAGAACACCTGAGTTTTTACAGCTTCTGCTTTTTTATCAAATTTCTTATTTTCTTCATTCATTCTATTGATTTCGGATTCATACCACTGAACCTGATTAGGATGAATATTATCATATGTACCCTTAATGCTTGTAAGAATAGTATCGTCAACATAAGCCTGAGAATCCATTAAAACTATACCCTGAGTAATAAGTCCGTCTGAGTTTTTCACCTTAATAACGTGATTTCCGTACCCGTCAACATCCTCAGGACCCGCCTGATACAAGCAATATTTATATTCACTATCCGAATAAAATTCCGAAACCCTTTCCCTGTCAAAATATGAATAAGGCTCGGAATCGTGGTTACCGAATGTAACGTCCCAATAAACACCAAGGCTTTCCATAAGGTTAGCAAATATTTTTGCCCCACTGTAATTATTAAAGGTTCCTGCCTGAAAAAATACAGGATAAGCAATATCGCCTGAAGCAATAACCAAATCAGGCTTTTCTTTTGTTATCATAGTTGCAACGGCATTAAGAGCCTTCATATCCTTACCATAGCTCATCCAACCGCCACCGATATGAATATCTGTAAGGTGCATCACCTTGAAATCATTATCAGTTGTAAAATACCAATTGCCGTTTTCATCCTTTTCGGGAACAAGCTGATTTTCAATTTCAACCTTATTATATTCACCACCCTTTTTAACAAGAGCTTTAAATACTATAAAATTAACAAGTGTAGCTATAACTGTAATAGCCACAGCAACACAAATAAATACAAGTAAAAGCTTTTTACCTTTTTTACATTTACATTTTGCCATAAATACACACCCTTTCTCTTTATTTTACAATATCATATTTTTAAAGAATTTTCAACATTATTGCATTTCCAAATTATTTTAAGTATAATAAATTTACTGAATACTCTGTGAAAAAGGGTGAAGTTAATGAAAAAAGAAAATACAGTATTAAAAAATGTTGCTACAGTGCTTTTGGGTGCGCTTCTTATGGGTCTTTTATGGCGTGTTCGCGGTGAGCACGGATGGGGCTCATCCTGGGGACTTTTAAATGCAGGCTTTGTTTTCACAATGTTTATCGTTGTTGTAAAGGGCGCTCGCAAAAAGCTTGATATCGGTTGGCTTTC
>JAZMZY010000027.1:0-1628 GCA_045586265.1 Acutalibacteraceae bacterium | reverse complement strand
GGAAAACGGAAAAAGGGTCTATGTAATAACTGCCGGTCACGATTATAACGATTCAGCTTACATATTAAAGGATGACGGGCGTGTACCTGTTGAGGGAACGGACTTTAATGACCTTTGTGATATGTACCGTGATTTCGGTTATGGAGATGCTATAGCTTTTGATGAACCTACTCATTCTTATGTTGCCAAAATTACCGAAGGTGTAATAATGCTGGCTATATGCTGTGACAGTCTTAATCAGCCCAAAGGAGCAATGGACGAAAGACTTATGGCTTGGGCAAAGGAACAGATTGATAAAGCAAAAAAAGATGACTGCTCCGTTTTTGCAATATGCCACTACCCCATCATTCCGCCTGTACCTGTATTCGACTTAGTGGGCGATGCAAAAATCAAGGATTGGCGAAAGGTTGCTTCTTTTCTTGCCGATAACGGAGTCGAGCTTGTTCTGACAGGTCATATGCACATTCAGAGCATAAATGAGTTTTATACCGAAAAGAGAAACAGATTGATTGATGTTTGCACTGCCTGTCTTGTAGGCAGTCCTGCAAAATACAGAAAAATCACAATAGACGAAACCTCTTCATTAAAAATCAAAACAATTGATGTTGAGGATTTCGGATGGGATATGAACGGTCTTACGGCACAAGAATATTTCCACAAGCATTTCTCAGATGCAATTATTGCACGTGTGCGTGGTGCTCTTAGTGGTGGCAAAGGAATTGTTAAGCATCTGAAATCTTTCGGAAGAAAACGCTTTGATAAAATAACTGTGGGAACAGTTGAGCATCTGCTCTTTATTAAAAGCGATAAGGCTCTTAAGAATAAAAAGTTATCAGAGCTTGTTGGCGAAGTTGGTGTGGGAATCTTCTTAGGTGACGGTCCTCACACCGAGGGTACACCTGTGTATAATTTTATTTCAGGCATTCTCAATAGATTTTCATTTGTGCTTAAAAAGATTGAACCTAAGCTCAGCAAAAACGGTATCAAGGTTGATTTGAAAAGCATGCTTCTTGATACTATCGGGAACAATAAAGGCTTTTCGGACAATAATGCTGAATTTACTCTGAAATAAATTCTCATACATCGAGTAAAGGAAACTAAGTAATACGAAAGAGAGAGATTACACAATGAAAAAACGGATAAAAAAAACAATAGGAATTATTGCATTAACGTTGGTGGCAATTCTTGTTGTAGGAATAATCTACTTTGAAATTGAGCCCGAAAATACAAATATTAACTATAACGCTGCTGATTTACAGAAGGAAACAGATACAACAATAAGATTCAATTCTGACGGCAAGCTTAAAATACTGCATATTGCTGATACGCATCTTAACTATGACAAGCATTTTGATGCATCAATATGGGTAATTGCTGAAGCCTGTGATATTGAAAAGCCTGACCTTGTTGTACTTACAGGTGATAATACACATCCTAACGAAGACCCTGAAAAAACAAAAAAGCTTATCAATTCCCTTATGAATATTTTTGAATCAAGAAGCATTCCCGTTGCCGTGACCTTCGGTAATCACGATTCAGAGACAGGACCAATGACCAGAGAAGATATTATGGAATATTACAACACCTTCTCTTGCGTAATATCTACCGATAATAGCGAAAATTTCAAA
>JAZMZY010000026.1:0-17108 GCA_045586265.1 Acutalibacteraceae bacterium | reverse complement strand
TGGTTATATGAATGGTTTCCAATTTCACAACCTAAGCTAAACTCACGCTTGATGCAGTCCTTATAGGTTGAAACTCTCGACCCTACAACAAAAAACGTGGCTCTTGAATTATGCTCTTCAAGTACATCAAGAATCTGATTCGTAACAGGTGTATAGGGTCCGTCATCGTATGTAAGAGCAACCATTTTCTTTTTGGGATTTATTCCGTAAAGAGAAGGTTTATTAGAAACAAGCTTTGAATCAGTTACAAGAATTCTGTAATAATTCTTTTTTCCGTAAACAGGTTTCTTATCTGTATATTTAAGCTTTGAAATGTTTGTGATAGTGGAAATAGTTTTCCATTCTTTATCCCCTGAAGCTTTTCTTTGTACCTTATAACCATTTCCTGTTACTGCTTTTTCCCAGCTCAGAACAATTCCGTCAGGTGTATGCTTCGCAGTAAGCTCCGGAGGTAAAATATGTTTTATTGTGTAACCATGAGGATTATATGTACCTAAGGTGCTACCCTTAACCTGCCTTACCATATAAATATAGGTTTTTCCGTTCTTTACGTGAGTATCGGTATATGAGGTAGTCCCGTTACCTTTTATCTTTGCTACTAAATCCCACTGAGTGTCACCTTTGAATTTGCGATATATTCTGTAGCCCGTTCCTGATGTCATTTTTGTCCAGGAAATTCTGACTCCCTTTGATGTAGAATTCACTTTAACCTCTGCAGGTGCCTTAAGAGCAGTTATTTTTACATTCTTTACATAACCACTTCTGCCACCGTTTTCACCAATGGCTTTGACTATGTAGGTGTATTTTCTTCCGTTAACAATATCATAATCTCTGTACTGCAAGGAGGTCGTTTCCGAAACTTTAATCCAATCCTGCTTTTTGGAATCTTTTCTGTAGATTACATATTTTTTAATGTTATTTACCTTATTCCACTCAATTCTTATGGAATCTGAATAATAGTTTTTTATTTCAACAATTTTAGGAGTTGAAACATATTTCGCTTTTATACCTGTTTCATCATAACCACTATACCGTTTTCCTTTTATAGCTCTGACTGTATAGGTATACACCCTGCCGTTTTTCACGGTATCATCTTTAAAAGAAGAGTCTTTTTCACCTGTTGAGCCAATGTATTTCCAATCTGCATCACCGGTTTTTCTGTAAACTCTATACTTATCGGCTGTTTTGATTTTCTCCCAATAAACAGTTACATTACCATAATTGACTTCTGTTTTGCTTAATGTTGGAGCAGGAATATCAGCCGCTAAGGAAACAATTGTTACACAAACTGCAAGTATATTTATAATGGCCAGCAAAATCAAAGCCACAGAAATAGATTTTTTCATATTATCACCACAGTTTTTAGTTTCTGCTACCATTATACTTTACTTTTTTACAATCTACAACACACTACCACAAAAAAACGCAAAATATGACAATATTGTTACCATAAAATTGACAATAAAAGTAAATAACAGTATAATATTGTGTTAGTATTAAATTTGTGGTGGTGGTGTTTTTGAGCGATAAAGCATTCCGGTTTTCGTTATCTTTTTTATCAATATTCTCAGCGTTTGTTTTAACTGCGGGTGCTCTTCTTAATATTTTTACTGCTATAAATAATAAAAAGCATCACCCCCCTATTGAGAGCACCACTCAAATTGAAGGAGCTGAAAATAAAACAAACATTATAAACACCTCTTCCCCCGAAAGCTTTGATTCTCTGTTAGAAGCAGTAACAGTTCTTAAAAACCACTTTCCCGACCTTATAAAAATCTACACTGCAGGTTATTCCGAAAGCGGAAGAGAAATTATAATGTACACTCTCGGTAATGGTGAGAAAAACGCCCTTATTACAGGTGCGATTCACGCCCGTGAACACATTACCACAAAATATCTTTTAAAAGTAACAGAAGATTATTGTAATGCTTTTTACAGTGCTACGGGCTACTATGGGAATTATGATATTTACAATCTTCTTAATGAATATACCCTTTATATCATTCCTTGTACAAATCCTGACGGACTTGAAATCATACTTTCAAATGATTCTCCCGAAAAAAATGTAAGAGTTTCCAAATTATCCGAATACAAGGCAAATAAAAAAGGCGTGGATTTAAACAGAAATTTCCCTATTGCATGGAATTATATAGACAATGGTGTAAACTCACCTGCAGATTATTATTTTAAGGGCTATGAAAGTGGTAGTGCACGGGAAACACAGGTTCTTATGAATCTGTGCCTTGAAAATGAATTTTCTTTTTTGATTTCGGTTCACATTAAAGGAAATTTAATTTTCTGGGGAGATACCTATAAAACGGACAACAACGCTATTTATAAAGCCTTTGCAGAGGATATCTGCAATGCCTCAGGTTTTTTAATGACCGAACCTACAAAGGAAGCCAAGGATTATGGAGGAGGCTTTGAAAACTGGTTCAGGCATCAGTTTAATCGTCCGGGGGTTTGTATAGAATTAAGCGATACAGAAAATATTATAGAGCCCTGCGGAAGCGAAAACTATACAGATTTTAACAGTTTTGTAAATTATGAAAATTCCTCAAATGCTATTGCGGCGGCAATGGCTTCAACTAATAAGTAAAGAAGAGATAAAATGAAAACCCAACAGTATTTACATAGCGAAAAATATTCAAGATTAATATTTATTGCCTGCTTTGCGGCATACGCATCCTCATATATCGGCAGAATCAATTTTTCTGCCGCTCTGCCGGCAATTATCGGTGAGGGCTTTTTCACCAAAACCGAAGCAGGTATAATCGGCTCTGCATTTTTTATTGTTTATGGTGCATTTCAGATTATAAACGGATTTTTAGGTGATAAAATTTCACCCTTCAAAATGATAACTGCAGGCACATTCCTTTCCGCAGTTGCCAATGTCACAATGACCTTCTGCACCACCAATGTTCAGATGGCAATTGTATGGGGCTTCAATGGCTTTGCACTTTCGCTTCTCTGGGCATCAATTCTTAAAATCCTTGCCAATATAATAAATGACGATATGCGGTCAAAGGCTTGCCTTAATATTTCGGTTACTCTTCCTATCGGCACAATTCTTGCTTATCTTTTTGCATCCTTCTCCATTAAGTTTTTCAACTGGAGATTCGTTTTCTATATACCTGCGGCAATTTTATTTATTGTGTGCGCATTTTTTACAATTTCATCAGTTATTATAAAGCCACATATCACTCAACGAGAAATCGTTGCAGAAAGCATTCCCCAAAAGAAAAAAGCAAAGGGCGGTCTTCTCCCCTTGCTTCTTATGGCTGGTATTTTCATTATTCTTCCGGCAGATGCTATTCACGGTGCAATTAAAGAGGGTATCACCACCTGGGTTCCCACAATGATTACTGAGGTTTATTCAACCGAGCCCTCCTTCTCTGTTTTCCTTTCAATTATGCTTCCCGTTTTCAATATTGCAGGTGTTTATATAATCACACCTATTTACAACAAAGTTTTCAAGAAAGACGAGCTGAAAACAGGTGCAGGCATACTCCTTTTCGCCCTTATACCTTTGTCACTTTTAATTTTTATGAGAAGTCTCCCTGCAATAGTCAGTGTGGCTCTTCTGGCAATAATAACAACATCCCTGCATTCCTTTAACTATATGATTATCACCCTTGTACCAATGCATTTCTCATATTGCGGAAGAACTGCAACAGTAACGGGTATTATGAATGCAACTGCTTATGTTGGTTGCGCTGCCGCCACTTACGGCTTCGGTGTTATTTCCGATAAAATCGGTTGGAATGGTTCTATTTTTGTATGGATTGGTTTAATGATAAGTGCATTGGTTATTACACTTTCCGCTTCAGGCAAATGGAAAAAATTCAAAGCCACTACCACAATAAAGGAATAAAAGCTATGAATGTTTATGATTTTGACAACACCATATATGATGGAGAAAGCGTTGTTGATTTTTTCCTCTATTATTGCAAAAAAGATAAATCACTTTTAAGATATATTCCCTCTGTATTCACTGCTCTTTTCAAATACAAAAGAGGTCAGGTCACCATCGAACAAGCACTTTCAAAATATGGTGAAGCCGTTGCAGATTATTACAGAAAGCATCCCGATATTCCCGAAGATATGAAGGATTTCTGGGATTGCCATATGAATAAAATCAAACCTTTTTATAAAGATATTCAAAGTGATGACGACCTTATTATTTCAGGCTCACCTGAATTTTCCCTTGAAATAATTTGCAGAAGACTTGGTATAAAGCGTTATATCGGCTCTCTTATTGATACAAAAACAGGCGAGGTCAGCAGACTTTGCATAAGAGAAAATAAGGTTAAAGCCTTTTTTGAAGAATACCCTGATACTAAAATCGAGAATTTCTATACTGATTCGGTAAATGATTTACCTTTAATTGAAATCAGTGAAAATGCCTACCTTGTAAAAGGTCATAAAATAACAAAAATCAAATAAGAAGGTGGTGAACAAATTGACAGACGATATAAATATAATCAAAAAAAGATTCAATGAGCTGTCAATGCGTTCACAAAACCGAGGGGTTTATTTTTACAGTGATTTTTTAAATTTGTATGAGCAGACAATTCTTTATGACGAAATAAAAAGAGATGTTACCCTTGTTGGCGGATTCCCTGAAGCAGAAAGGAAAATTGCTTGCTTTGGTAACGAAAATGAGTTCGGCTATGAGCCAAACCCACCAATAAGCATTATTTGTATTAAACCACTTTCAAAAAAGTTCTCCGATGACCTTACTCACAGAGATTTTTTAGGCTCTTTAATCGGACTTGGTATCAAAAGAGAAACTCTCGGTGATATTATAATCACCGAAAATGTTGGTTATGTTTTTTGCCTTGAAAGCATTTCACAATTTATAATTGATAATCTTTTCAAGGTTAAGCACACAAGCGTAAGCTGTGAAATTTGTGATAGCATACCCGAAAACGCTTTGCCACAACCAAAGGAAGAGGTTACCATTGTTTCTTCAATGCGCCTTGATGTTGGCATAAGCGCAATTTATAACATCTCAAGAAGCAAAAGCTCTGCTCTTGTTGACAGCGAAAAGGTATTTATAAACGGCAGACTCATAACAAGCCCATCAAAAAGCATTGAGTTAGGTGACACCGTATCCGTAAGAGGCTACGGCAGATTCCGTTATGTTGAGGTTTTAGGTGATACAAGAAAAGGCAGGATAAGGGTGTTGTGTGAGATATATTAATCGCAAGCCACCAGTCGCCAGCTGCCAGATCCCAGATGCCAGAGTTTTGCAAATTTCTCATTTCAAACAAAAAGCCGGTTTTATGAGGCACATTTATAAAGATGCCAGATGCCAGATGCCAGATCCCAGGTCCCAGGTCCCAGAGTTTTGTGAACATTCCATTTTAGATAAAAAGGTGATTATATGAGTAGTTATAAAGAATTAATCGTATGGCAAAAATCAATACAACTGGTTACTGATATTTATAAACTCACAAAAACATTTCCGAAAGAGGAGATTTATGCTTTATCTTCACAAATGCAAAGAGCAGTTGTGTCTATACCAAGCAATATAGCAGAAGGCAATGACAGAAACTCAAGCAAAGAGTTCTCTCAATTTTTGCGGATAGCACGAGGTTCCTTAGCAGAATTAGAAACACAAGTCATTATTTCTGAAAATTTAGGTTACACAAACGAAGAACAAATAACTCCCATTTTAAACAACTGCTACGAAATTGGGAGAATGATAAATGGATTATTAGAGAAATTTAATTAATTGCCCATACCAGCCGCTATTTGCCGGATTTATTTAATAGTTATATTTAGGAGATTATAGTTACTGTTATGAAAACTGGCATCCGGCATCTGGGATCTGGCATCTAAATATCAGAAAGGAGAAAACAACAATGAAAACCATCAAACTCGGAAAAAGCAACGTAGACGTTCCCGTAATCGCAGTTGGCTGTATGAGAATGGCAGATAAAACCGTTGAAGAAGCAAAAGCTCTTATTGATACCGCTATGGGCGCAGGGCTTAATTTCTTCGACCACGCAGATTTATATGGTGGCGGAAAAAGTGAAGAGATTTTCTCAAAGGCAATCGGTATGAATGACGATGTTCGTGAAAAAATCATTCTTCAGTCAAAATGCGGTATCTGTCCCGGTAAGGTAATGTTTGATTTTTCAAAGGAGCACATAATCGAATCTACCGAGGGTATTCTTAAAAGACTTAACACAGATTACCTTGACTTTCTTCTTTTGCACCGTCCTGACACTCTTTATGAGCCTGAAGAGGTTGCAGAAGCATTTGCAATTCTCAAAGATAGCGGAAAAGTTAAGCATTTCGGTGTTTCAAACCAGAATCCTATGCAGATGCGCCTTTTGCAGAAATATTTAGGTGATGAGCCTATTTGTGCTAATCAGCTTCAATTCAGCATTACCGATTGCCATATTGTAAAGCAGGGTCTTTATGTTAATATGAGAGAAGATAATGCTATTGACCGCGACGGTGGTGTTTTGGAATATTGCCGATATGAAGATATCACAATTCAGGCTTGGTCACCTTTCCAATACGGCTTCTTTGAGGGTGTTTATGTTGATAACCCCGATTTTCCCGAAATCAATGCAAAGCTTCAGGAATTAGCAGATAAATACGGTGTTACTAAATCTACAATTGTTATTGCCTGGATTCTTCGCCACCCTGCCAAAATGCAGCCATTAACAGGCACAATGAATCCTCAAAGACTTCTTGAATGTGCCGTAGCAGCAGATATCACCATTACAAAACAAGAATGGTATGAAATCTTTTCAAGTGCAGGAAATGTTATTCCGTAAAGGAAGTGCGGATTTAGCTACCAGTCGCCAGCCACTAGCTACCAGAATATCAGATAGCGGTTAGTAAATAGCAAATAGCAAGTAGCAAGTAGCAAATAGCAATTAACAGTTAGTGATAAGAGATTAGTTAAAGCATTGCGAAGCTTATCATCCCTGTGCGCCTCAGCGCATAGGGAGGGGGACCATTCTTGAACAAACTGAATTATAAGGAAAGTATATTCCGGGTGAATATACTTCCTTTATTTTTTGTTCGGACGGAATGGTGGTGGGTTGCCCCGTCCCCTATTCACTTTGTAAAAGTATTGGAATAAAATATCATTCAGTTTTTCAACTAAGTAAAATCAGAACAAAAATTGATGGTGGTCCTACCTCTCTTCAAAGAGAGGCAGGACCACCTTTTGGTTTGTTGCTTTATGAAATAAGTTTCAAGCGCGCCAATTGATAAAGTATTTCTATAAAATTGTCTGACTACTCCACCTTTGATACAAATTAGCCCAAGGTTGCAAATTCAGGGGGCAGGTTGCAAATTGTGATAATGGGTTGCAATTTGATAAGTCGTGTTGCAAAAAGATGTTCAAACAAAAAACGACCCAACAAACACCGTGTCGGGTCATCATTCTTTTACAAATTTTATTATATCTTCAACATTACAATCAAGTGCATAACAAAGCGCATCTAATGTTTTTGTGCTCATTGCTTCACCTTTTTTTATTCTATAAATTGTATTTGCTGAAAAACCTTCTTTAAAAATCAAGTGATACTCAGTTATATTCTTTTTATATAGCGTTTTATAGAAGGGTTCATAACTTATCATTGTAATCACCACAACTATATTATCATACTTAATTTCTTGACAATACTCAACAAATTGAGTATAATAAGTATAAACTCAATATATTGAGTTTATAAACACTAAAAATATCAGAAAGGAGATTTTAATATGATATGTCCACATTGTCAAAATGAAATGCCTATCGAAGATGCAAAGTTTTGTGCTTATTGTCAAAAGCCAATAAACTCAAACGAAACATCTTCAACAGAAGTTTTACCACCTCCGAATATATCGCAACAAGTTGTATATTGTTCAACATGTGGCAATCCTTGTAATCATAATGCGGCGGTATGCGTTAAATGCGGTTCAACACTTAATAAAAGCAAGAATACTGTTATTGAAGATGATGAACCAGTAACAGGACTTAAGGTTCTTTCTTTATTTATTCCTATAATTGGTTTAGTATTGTACTGTGTTAACGCTTCCAATAAACCTAAGTGTGCAAAAACATATGGCAAAATGGCGCTTATAGGATTTATAATTGGTATTGTTTCAGTTATATTATATGAAGAAGTTTTTTATTGGTGGTTTTAAAAGATAGTAAAAAATACCGAAACCCCTATATTTCAAGGGATTTCGGCTGTATTACCTAAGTTGTACTTAGGTGGTCGGGTGGTGGAGAGTTCTTGACGCGAACTCTTGAGCGTCTTTTCACCGCAAGGTGAAACTGTAATAAAGTTGTTTTTCTCGGTTAGTTTATTACAATTGAATCTAACGATTCAACTACGCTCGAAAGCTCGCGTAGAGAACCACCCACCATTCCGCTCAACTGTATTGAATGGTTTTATAATAGGCTCGCTTAATACATAATTCATGAGTTTACATATCCAAGATGGTCCCCCCGCCTTTGAAGGCAGGTATGAACCACCATAAGTTTTTTGGCTTAAATATATTTACTAATTACTTTTTTCGGTTCGGTCAAGACCGTACCCTACATTTATTCTGTTTGGCGCATTTTCGCGCCCCGACACTTCTCACTCCTAACTCCTCATTCCTCACTTAATAGAAAAATCCGCCTGACTTTGATTACAAAGTCAGACGGATTTTAATTTTACTTATATCTTTCTTACCTTAATTACATCTTCATTAGCTTCAAGAGCTTTAACAACTGCATCGGGGATTTTGTCTGCAACAACAAGTGTATATGCGAAATCCCCTTTTGCCTTTGAACCAAACTCTTTTGTTTCAACGCCGTTACTCATAAATGCACCAAGAACATCGTTCATTACGTTAAGTGCATTGTGGTGAATAACACCAACTCTTTCGCCCTCTGCAGAAAGCTCAACATTGGGGAAGTTAACAGAATTTTTGATGTTACCCCTTTCAAGATACTCTCTGATTTCAACTGCTGCCATATATGCACAGTTTTCTTCACTTTCGGGAGTAGAAGCACCTAAATGAGGAAGCGCAGTAACATTTTCAACACCGATAACCTCGTCAGAGGGGAAGTCTGTTACATAAGCGGCAACCTTACCTGCCTTAACTGCCTCTGCCATATCAGAGCCAACAACAAGCTCGCCACGGGCAAAGTTAAGTATTCTCACGCCATCCTTCATTTTTGCAAATGTATCAGCATTAATCATACCCTTTGTATCCTTTGTGCAAGGAAGGTGAAGGGTTATGTAATCTGCTTTTTCATAGATTGCATCAAGAGAATCAACATATTCTGTATCTGCAGGAAGCTCACCTTTGAAAGCCTCGTTGAAATAGGGGTCGTAGCCCACAATTTTCATACCAAGGTTATTTGCCGCAACTGCAACAAGTCTGCCGATAGCACCAAGGCCAACAACACCGAGAGTTTTACCGAGAATTTCGGGACCTGCAAACTGTGATTTACCCTTCTCAACAAGCTTGCCTACATTTTCGCCCTCACCCTTGAGAGTTTTGCACCAGTCGTAAGCGGCTGCCACTCTACGGGATGTGAGCATAAGACCTGCAACAACAAGCTCCTTAACTGCGTTTGCGTTAGCACCGGGAGTGTTGAAAACAACAATACCCTTCTTTGTGCAATCCTCAACGGGAATGTTGTTAACGCCTGCGCCCGCTCTTGCTACTGCAACAGTTTTGTCACTAAAAGCAAAATCGTGCATTGCAGCGGAACGAACAATAATACCATCGGGATTTTCGCAACAATCAGAAATTGCATATTTGCTGTCAAGCTCTTTAAGACCAATCTGAGAAATTTTATTTAATGTAAGAATATCGTACATTCTAATCAACCTTTCAGGAATTTTCTTTTTCGAATTTTGTCATAAATTCAACAAGCTTTTCAACGCCTTCAATGGGCATTGCGTTGTAAATGGAAGCTCTCATACCGCCAACAGTTCTGTGACCCTTGAGGTTAACAAAGCCTGCTTCTTTTGCTTCCTTGATGAATTTAGCGTTAAGCTCCTCGCTGTCTGTAACGAAAGGAACGTTCATAAGTGAACGGTCCTCGGGAACTACTGTACCCTTGAACATTTTGCTGTTATCGAGGAAATTGTAAAGAATTTCTGCTTTTTTACGGTTTCTTTCTGCCATTGCTTCAAGACCACCGAGAGATTTAATCCATTCAAGAACAAGCTTGCAGATGTAAATTGTGTAGCAAGGTGGTGTATTGTAAAGAGAACCGTTATCTGCATGAACCTTATAGTCAAGCATTGTAGGGCAATAATCACGAGCGTTGCCGAGTAAGTCTTCACGAATAATTGCAATTGTAAGACCTGAGGGGGCAACGTTCTTCTGTGCGCCACCATATACCATACCAAACTTTGTAACATCAAGTGGCTCTGAAAGGAAGCAGCTCGAAATATCTGCAATAAGTGTTACATCGCCTGTATCGGGAATTTCTTTGAAAATTGTTCCGTAAATTGTGTTGTTAAGGCAAACATAAGCATAGTCTGCATCCTGACGGAAATCTTCTTTTGTTGTTTTGGGAATGTAAGAGAAGGTTTTGTCTGCAGAAGATGCAACAACCTTGCAATCGCCGTATTTCTGTGCTTCAGAATATGCTTTCTTTGCCCACTGACCTGTGATAATGAAATCAGCCTTGCCTGAACCATTCATAAAGTTCATAGGAATTGCGGCAAACTGAGTTGAAGCACCGCCCTGAAGGAAAAGAACCTTGTAGTTATCAGGGATATTCATAAGCTCACGAAGAAGAGCTTCAGCATCCTTGATAATTGTTTCAAATTCTTTTGAACGGTGTGACATTTCTGCAACGGACTGACCGCTACCTTCGTAATCAAGCATTTCAGCCGCTGCTTTTTTTAACACTTCCTCGGGAAGCATGGAGGGACCTGCAGAAAAATTATAAACTCTGCTCATTGTAAAGACTCCTTTATTAAAATAAAATATTAAACTAAAATAATCTATGCGGTAACTCTCATTACATTACCACATTTATATATTATAATATTTTTATTTTAATTACAATGAACATAAAGACGAATTTGACAAAAAAATCAAAACTTTTTTTGTTAAAATCAACACCCCGCCGACAAACTTCTGCTTGTCAGCGGGGTTATATTTACTTTTTAGAATTATTCTTCATCAGGAGAAATCAATCCGTAGCCATTAGCGTTTCTCTTATATACCACATTGATTTTATCGGTATCTGCATTGAGGAACATATAGAACTGATGACCGAGAAGATTCATCTGAAGAATTGCCTCTTCAACGCTCTGAGGTTTAAGGGCAACACTCTTCTCTCTTATAACATCAAAATCGGTTTCCTCTTCCACATCAATCATAAAATCATCAAGCACTGCAGAATGAAGCTTTTTATCAAGACGGGTTTTGTTTTTTCTAATTTGCCTGATAAGAGAATCAACGCACTCGTCAAGGGCATCAACCATATTATCTGCTCGCTCTTCCGCTCTGTAAATCATACCGCCTTTTGTAACGGTAATTTCAACAATGTGGCAGTTTTTCTCAACTGTTGCAGTTACCTTGGCATTTGCCTCCTCCCCGAAAAGCTTTTCCACTTTTGAGAGGCGTTTTTCTGCACGTGTGCGAAAATCTTCGCGAGGGTTACATTTGCGTCCAACGATAGTAATGTTCATAATAACACCCTTTCCTGAGAGAAATCAAACGGAGAACTGTTCAAATCTTTTGGATTCAAACTGTTCTCCTTTCAATTAAATAATATCAGATTGTCAGTTAATTGTCAATAACTTTTGTGCAATGTTGATAAAATATTCCTTTCTATATCGCTCGCGTTGATAAAAATGAACATCCTTACCATCTTCCGCGGCAACATATTCTTTCTAAAACAGCTACCGCAACAGTTGTAATGGCATTGGCAATAAAGATATATTTTAATAATTTGCTTTTATCTTTTGCATTTTTCTTAACACCGTTATAAACAATCGGAACTTCGCTTACGAGAGTCAATATTAAATACCCAAATCCTATCATATAAGTAGGACCTTTGTGAAGATATTGGTCAAAGGTATCAACAACCATTTTTGCATTACTATATTCCAACAAATACGGAAGAATAAAAGAAACAAGGTTTGCTAATAAAACAAAGAATAAAACTTTTATTGTTTTATTATCAACTTGACTTGCTATCATCAAGCATTCAACTGTTATGGTAATAAACACTGCTACAGGTAAAATATAAAAAGGTGTTACATCCGTAAGCCAGACCCATGAGGAATTTGCAAATACTGTAAGAGTTAATGAAAAAAACATTATCAAACTCATTAAAAAGCGCGAACCATTGCGATATTTTTTCATACATTTCACCTCATTTTTAAAATATCATTACGAAAACACCAAGTCAATCCAAAGAACCAATTCTTAATCTTTTCTTAATCTTTTATCAGGCTTAGTAAAATTTATTTGACATCTTCTTCACATAATGTTAATATTTTACTATATATAATTTATAGGTGGGAATTTTATGAAAAAATTTATTGCAATTCTTTTAACCATTTCGCTTGTTTTTTCCCTTTGTGCTGTAAGCGTAAGCGCGGCAGAGGAAAACACTCCCGACCTTTCCTATGCGGTAGCCTCTGACTTGCATTTCAATTTCCCTGATGATGAGCTTGAATGGTTCTCAGAGGACCCGATTTACGGTTACGCTAACAGGCGTGCTGCTATGGAAAACGAAAGCGGATTAATCATTGATGAATTTTTAAATCAATGTGCCGAGGATGATAATATTCAATTTGTTCTCATTGCCGGCGACCTTGCTGACAATGGCAAGGGTGACTATACAGAGCACGTGGCAGTTGCAGAAAAATTGGAAGCATTTGAAGCAAAAACAGGTAAATCTGTTTATGTTATTCCCGGTAACCACGATGTTTGCAATCCTTCCGAAGAGGATGACACGGATCTTGCAAGATTTATGGAAATTTATGCAGATTTCGGGTACGACAAAGCACTTACCAGAGATTTGCCCTATGCTTCATATACAGCTGACTTGGGTGAAAAATACCGCCTTATTGCACTTGACAGTAACGACCCTTCAAAATCTACAGAGGATGGTATGAACGACCATAAAGTTCAGTGGGTTATCGACCAGGCAGAGCTTGCCTATGAAGAAGGCAGATATCCCATTCTTATGATGCACCACAATCTTCTCGACCATATGCCTATGCAAAGGGTTTTAAGCCACGATTTCATTATCAGAAATCACAAACAAACTGCTGAAAAATGGGCAGATGCAGGCATCAGGCTAGTTTTCTCAGGTCATGAGCATTGCAGTGATGCAACCTCTTACACCACAGCTAAGGGTAATGTTATTTCTGACTTTGCAACAACCTCTCTTACAATGTATCCTCTTCAATACAGATACATTGAAATGCGTGAGGAAACAATTACATACGAAGCAAAAACAATTGATAAAATTGATACCGATGCCCTCAAGGAAATGATACCCGATTACACTGATGAGCAGCTGGCAGAAATGAACAAGGGTCTTAATGCTTTTGCTAAACAGTTCCTCAAAAACGGTGTTGAATGGAGACTTGAAAGAGGCTTCCAGGATGAACAATTGGGTATTAAGCCCGGTGATATTTATTATGACCTTGTAAGAGATGCTGTTGACGCTCTTAACGATGTTCTCAATATGCCTCTCTATGGCGAAGGCAGTGCTCAGGAATTGGGCAGAACCTACGGCATTGAAATTCCCGACAGTGAATACAAGGATGGTTGGGATGTTGCAACAGAGCTTGTTGCCGCACATTATGCAGGCTGTGAGGACTATCCCTTAAGCGGTAGAGATGTTACTATTCTTCTTCGCACAGTTTCAATAGTTCTCAAAACTGAGCTTGCTTATATTGACAGCCTCACCTTTACTCAAGCGGTTACATCACTTGTTGCTGCATCAACCGGTGCAGAGCAGTTCACTCTTCTTGAAAACTATGTTTTAGGTCTCGGCTATGGTCCTATTTCCCCCGGTGAATATTTCTTGTTGGCTCTCCTCTCCCCCGTGCTTATGTCTTTTGCAAATGACGATGAGGTTGACGACAACAACGGCGTTTTAGACGGCTACGGAATTAACAACACATCAGAAAATATGAAGAACAATTTCGTTTCAACATTAAATGAATTTATCAAGAGTTTCTTGTATATTATCAAATTCATTTTCAAGGGCTTTGAAACAGTAAATTATTTTAAATAAAAACCTATAAATCCCCGAACATTTCTTGTTCGGGGATTTACATTCATTTCAGAACAAAATAAAAAGAAGTACAACTTATGCTGTACTTCTCTTTATGGCGCGCCGGAAGGGACTCGAAGGGCTTTGCCCTTCGCGCTCGCTGGCTCGCTGACCCGATTGTGTTCGGCTTCGCCGAGTGGGGTTCGAGTCCCATTTACTTTTCGCAACAAAATAAAAAACAGCACAACTGATGTTGTACTGCTTCTTATGGCGCGCCGGAAGGGACTCGAACCCCTGACCTACTGGTTCGTAGCCAGTCACTCTATCCAACTGAGCTACCGGCGCAAAATATGGAGCGGATGACGAGGCTCGAACTCGCTACCTCCACCTTGGCAAGGTGGCGCTCTACCAGATGAGCTACATCCGCAAATGCAAAAAGTATTATACATATAAATATACCGCTTGTCAAGACTTTTTTCTTGATTAATTACAAAATTTTATAAAATTTCATCTTCAAAAAGACATAAAATTATTTTTAAAAAAATTCTAAAAAAGTATTGACAAATGCTTGTTCGCATATTATAATTAACAGGCTTTCGAAAAGAGAGCAAATCGCCTGCGTAGGTATGTATGTTGTTCATATATATGGCGGTATAGCTCAGCTGGCTAGAGTACTCGGTTCATACCCGATTGGTCGTAGGTTCGAATCCCACTGCCGCTACCAGTTTCCAACACACTTACCTACGAAAGGTGTTACATAAAAGGGCTTTTAAGCCCCTCATATATGGCCCGGTGGTCAAGCGGTTAAGACACCGCCCTTTCACGGCGGTAACACGAGTTCGATTCTCGTCCGGGTCACCAAACGACAATTCGTCGAACCAAATAGCGTTCCATAAGGGGCGCTATTTAGTTTTTCTAAACTTTTATCTTTAAACACAAAGAAACAGTCCTTTTGAGACTGTTTCTTTTTTATTTTCCGTTATTTATATAGTCTATCATTTGGTTAATAAACTTCAACTCATCTGAATCAAGATTATTTAATTTTTGAGAAATTTCATCAACTAAATTATCAGATTTATTTCCTGATAAAACATAATCTGAACTAATGTTTAAAACGGAGCAAATATTGATGAGATTTTCGGGACGTATGGCTTTTTTACCAAGTTCTAAATTGGAAATCATTTGTGTTGATACTCCAATTTTTTCGGCAAGTTCCTCTTGGGTAAGTTTTAGAGCTTTTCTTCTAAAATAGATTCTTTCACCCATTTCTTTAAGAAGATTAGAATTATTCACAACAAACCCCCCTACATCATATACAACAAGTATAACACCTATAGGTGATTTTAATAATCATCCATAGGTGAAAAATATGTTGACAAAATACACCTAAAGGTGATATAATTTGCAAGAAATATAACTATAGGTATAAAAGAGGAGAGTTTTTATGGCAAAACCTATCTATTGTGCTTTTTGTGGTGCAGAATTAACAAGAGGTTGGCTTTCAGGTGATGCAGAGACAATTAAGTTTAATATTGATGTAAGCGTTGATTGTTGTGCTGAATGTAAAAGTAAGTATGATAAAAACAGTGTTTTAGGACACGAAAGATTTGGTGCAAAGATTTGCAATTATAAAAAGAAGAATAAATTAAAACTGTCTGAAAAGGAAATTGCTACAATGTTTATCCAATATCTTTCAGAACAGGAAAAGCAGAAAGAAAAAACTGGTGGAGAAATAGCAAGTGAAATTCAAGGATTCTTTTGCTACAACGAAAATGGGTATTTTGGAGTTAGAGAATTTCAACAAGGTTTTTGGAATCGTGATATGAATTCAAAAGATATGGTTAAAAGTATGCTAAAAACAGCGGATTTTAGTTCTTACGTCTTTGATAAAAATGACATAACAAAAATACAATATCGCCGAAAATCTTTTGGTGATACAAAAGGTCCTTTTAAAGCGGTGTATTCTTACGATATTATTCTAAATGATGAAAAGTTATTTACATACAAACCTTGTTTGACTCGTTCTGCGTTTGTTGGAAGTGGATTGCCATTTCTGTGGTTTTTATCAGCAGATAAAAAAATGAAAAAAGAATTAGAGTTTTTCAGAAATATAATAGGTTCTGATTTACCAATAGAAAAGGTGAAATAAAACTAGGAGGTTGTGATAAAATGAAATCTGAGGCTAAATCTAATATGATAAAGGACATTATACTCGCAGTTCTTGTTGTTGGCGGAATAGCAACTTTTGCTATTGTAGTGCAGGATATGCCTGTAGCAGGTGCGATTATTTTTGCTCTTGTTTTTGGAGGACTTCCTTTTGGTTGGAAATGGGCAAGTAATATTATTACAGCAACATCTATTATAGGCATTTTAATTAAAGCTATTCTTTCAATTATATTAGGTTGGGTAGCTTTACCTTTTACAATTATAAAAGACATTATTGATTTTGTAAAAGCAGAGCAATAAATCTAATATGCAGAGCAAGTATAAACAAAGAGAACCGTAGGATTTTTAAATCCTGCGGTTTTTTTGTCTGTAAAAATAATTTTTAAAAAAATATCATACTTTATATGCAAGCACAAAGCTTAATAAAAAATAGAAAGAGGTGAGCTAATGTTTTATAAGGTGTATTTGAACGAAAATCTTGTCAAAACATCAACCGAAAAAGCAGTTCTTTTTGAAATTGAAAATCACGCTACTTTTGGTTGTATTTCGTTTTGGTTTCCTAAAAGATTGCTTAATTTTGTTAAGTGTTCAACTCCATTTTTAACACTTACAATTCCCAACACTTTTGTCTTCACAATCACCAATCATACCACAAATGAAAGTGGTGTTATAAGTAGTCAAGCAGAGCAGTTTTCTGCAAGTGATTTTGTATATTTAATGG
>JAZMZY010000025.1:0-7660 GCA_045586265.1 Acutalibacteraceae bacterium | reverse complement strand
CGCCTTCTGCGGAGACGGCAGCTACATTATGCTTCACTCGGAGCTCGTAACCTCCATTCAGGAAAACAAGAAAATCAACGTTCTTCTTTTTGATAACGCAGGATTCGGTTGTATCAACAACCTTCAGATGTCAAACGGCATAGGAAATCTTGCAACCGAATTCAGAAAGAGAGACGAAAACGGTAATCTCTTAGGTGAGCTTATGCCCATTGATTTTGCAATGTGTGCAGCAGGCTACGGTGTAAAGACTTATAAGGTCAACACCATGGAGCAGTTAGCCGAAGCTCTCGAAGACAGCAAAAAGCAGACCGTATCCACACTTATTGACATAAAAGTCCTTCCAAAGTCCATGACAGACGGATACGATGCCTGGTGGCACGTAGGACTTGCATCTGTTTCAGGCAAAGATTCCGTAAGGAATGCATATAAAAACAAAAAGGAAAATCTTGAAAAGGCAAGGAGATATTGATATGCTCGACAAAAACAAAGTAAAACTCGGTATTGCTCCTATCGCGTGGACAAACGACGATATGCCGGACCTTGGAGCAGAAAACACATTTGAGCAGTGCATTTCTGAAATGGCTCTTGCAGGCTTTACAGGTTGTGAGGTTGGTAACAAATACCCCAAGGACACTGCAGTTCTTAAAAAAGCTCTCGACATTCGCGGTATGCAGATTTGTAATGCATGGTTTTCAACATTCCTTACAACCAAGCCTTACGAAGAAACAGAAAAGGAATTCATCAAGCACATCACCTTCCTCAAGGAAATGGGTGCTAAGGTTGTTGGTGTTTCCGAACAGGGTCACTCAATTCAAGGCACAGACCTTTCTATCTTTGATGACAAATATGTTATGAATGATGAAGAATGGGATATGCTTTGCACAGGTCTTAACAAGCTTGGTAAGGTAGCAAAGGATATGGGTATCACTCTTACATTCCATCACCATATGGGTACAGTTGTTCAGACCGCTGCAGAAATTGACAGAATGATGGAAAATACTGACCCTGAGCTTTTCAATCTCCTCTTTGACTCAGGTCACCTTGCATACTGCGGTGAGGATTATATGTATATTCTAAAAAAATACATCAACCGCATCAAGCACGTTCACCTTAAGGACATCCGCCCCGATGTTATTGCAGATGTTAAAGCAAAAGGCGAAAGCTTCCTTCAGGGTGTTCGCAAGGGTACATTTACAGTTCCCGGTGATGGTGTAATTGATTTTGCACCTATATTTGAGGTTCTTGCAGAAAACAATTACGAGGGTTATGTTCTTGTTGAGGCAGAGCAGGACCCCGCTATTGCAAACCCCTTTGAATATGCACTTAAAGCAAGAAAATATATTGCAGAAAAAGCAGGTCTTTAATAGAGAGGTAACTTAAAATGGCAGATAAAATCAAATATTTTTGTAATGGTCAGTTCAAGGATTCAAAAACTGACGTATGGTATGACCTTTATAACCCAAGCACAGGCGAAATAACAGGTCACGCACCTTGTTGCACAAACGATGAGGTTCTTGAAGCAGTTGAAGCAGCAAAGGCTGCATATCCTTCCTGGAGTGCTACACCTGCAATCAAAAGGTCTCAGATTCTTTATAATGTTCGCAATCTTCTTATTGAGCATATGGAAGAGCTTACAACTCTCGTTGCAGAGGAAAACGGTAAGGTATGGAGCGAGGCTGAGGGTGATGTTCTCAAAGCAAAAGAAGGTACAGAGCTTGCAACTCAGGTTCCCTCTCTTATGATGGGCGAAAGCCTTATGGATGCTTCAAGCGGTTTTGACACAACTCTTTATCGTGAATCAATGGGTGTTTTTGCAGGTATTGTTCCTGTTAACTTCCCTGCTATGATTCCTTTCGGTTGGATGGTTCCTGTTTGCATTGCTTGCGGTAACACAATTGTTCTAAAGGCTGCATCTCTTACACCTAAAACTGCATTGAGAATTGCAGAGCTTTACAAAGAAGCAGGTATGCCCGATGGCGTTGTTAACGTTGTTACCTGCTCAAGAAATGAAATCAACACTCTTCTTGACCACCCCGACATCAAGGGTATCACTTTTGTTGGTTCTACACCTGTTGGTAAGCTCATTTATGAAAGAGCAGCTAAAGCAGGTAAGAGAGTTCAGGCTCTTTGCCAGGCTAAAAACCACGCCCTTGTTCTTGAGGATGCACCTATTGAAAGAACAGTTGCAGGTATTATCAACTCTGCTTACGGTTGTGCAGGTCAGCGTTGCATGGCACTTTCTTGCTGTGTTGTTCAGGAATCAATTGCTGATAAGTTTGTTGCAGAGCTTAAAAAGCAGGCAATGAATATCAAGGTTGGCAAATCAATCGATAAAACCTCAAAATTAGGTCCGCTTACATATAAAAAGCACTATGACGAGGTTGTTGCAGACATTGAAAAAGGCGTTAAAGAGGGGGCAAGTCTTGTTCTTGACGGCAGAAACCCCGAGCTTCCCGAAGAAATCAAGAACGGCTACTTTGTTGGTCCCACTATCTTTGATAATGTTACAGAAGATATGACAATCGGCAGAGATGAGGTTTTCGGTCCTGTTCTCTGTGTCAAGAGAGTTAAAGACTTCCACGAGGGTCTCGCAGTTATGAATGCCAACCCCTATGCCAACGGCTCTGTTATCTTTACACAGAATGGTCATTATGCAAGAGAATTTGCTCGTCATACTCACGGCGGTATGGTTGGTGTTAACGTTGGCATTCCTGTTCCGATAGGCTTCTTCCCCTTCTCAGGCCATAAGGACTCCTTCTTTGGTGACCTTCACTGCCTTGGTAAAGATTCATACCGCTTCTTCACAGAAAGCAAATGTGTAACTACCCGTTGGTTTGATGAGGATGAAATCAAGAAAACCGAGGTTTCAACCTGGGACGGCACTATCTGATTTATATTTACTAATCCATTGACGAAAGGATATAATAATTATGCTTAATATTGGTATTATCGGTGCAGGACGCATCGGCAAGGTTCACCTTGAATCAATTTCATATCACGTTAAAGGTGCAGTTGTAACTGCAATTGCAGACCCTTTTATGAATGACGAAACAAAAGCCTTCTGCGAGGGCTTCGGCGTTGAAAAAATCTATACAGATTACAAAAAAATCATTGAGGATGAAACAATTGATGCAGTTCTTGTTTGCTCTTCAACCGATACTCACGCACCAATTTCAATTGAAGCTATCAATGCAGGTAAACACGTTTTCTGTGAAAAGCCCCTTGCAAACACAGTTGATAAAATTCTTGAAATTGCAGATGCTCTCAAGGCTCATCCCGAGGTTAAATTCCAGGTTGGCTTCAACAGACGTTTTGACCATAACTTTGCGGCAGTAAGAAAAGCTTATGACGAGGGCAGAATCGGTGATGCTCAGATTCTTAAAATCACATCCCGCGACCCTCAGGCTC
Organism: Acutalibacteraceae bacterium; assembly: GCA_045586265.1. GTDB lineage: Bacteria > Bacillota > Clostridia > Oscillospirales > Acutalibacteraceae > DTU089. The sequence continues at coordinate 4,252 of JAZMZY010000025.1, read as the reverse complement.
CCCCTGTCGGCTACTGTGCAGCAAGCATTTTCCTTGATATGACAATTCACGATTTTGATATGGCTTGCTTCCTTACAAACAGTGATGTTGAAGAGCTTTATGTTTACGCTGATGCACTTATAAATCCCGGTATCCGTGAATATGGCGATTTTGATACCGCTATCATTTCAATGAAAATGGAAAATGGCGCTCTTGCAGTTATTGATAACTCCCGCCAGGCAATGTATGGCTATGACCAGAGAGCTGAGCTTTTCGGCTCAAAGGGTATGGTTGCAACAACAAACGATACACTTTCAACTGCAGTTGTTTCTGATGCTAACGGTGTTACAGGTGAAAAGCCTCTCTACTTCTTCCTTGAAAGATATATGGGCTCATTCTCAGAAGAGGTAAGACAGTTCGTTGATTGCTGTGTAAACGACAAAGAAACACCTGTTGGTATTCACGCAGGTCTTCAGTCGGTTAAAATTGCTCTTGCAGCAGAAAAATCTGCAAATGAAGGCAGACCCGTAAAATTATCGGAGATTAAATAAAAAATGTCAGAAAAGAACTATGATATTATAGTTATTGGTGCAGGTTGCGGTGGTCTGACCGCCGCAGCTTGTGCCGCCAAAGAGGGCAAAAATGTTCTCTTACTTGAACGCCACAACACCCCCGGTGGCTTTGCTTCAAGCTTTGCAAGGGGTAGATTTGAATTTGATGTCAGTCTTCATCAGCTCTGCGGTTTCTCAAGAGATGCAGGGCTTGGTGATGTGCGCCGTATTTTTGATTATCTCGGCATAAGCGATAAAATCAAGTGGGTTGATATACCCGAGGCTTACAGATTTATATCAAAGTCCTCAGACGGCTCCCCTATTGATGTTATTATGCCCTTCGGTGTTGAAGGCTATATTGAAGCCATGGAAAAATATGTTCCCGGTAGCAAGCCATCAATGACAAAGTTGTTTAATTTAGCTGAAGAAATTGTTAATTCAAGCGAAATTTTCTCTGCATTTGAGTTCAAAAAGAATATAGGTACTCTCAAAAAGGTTTTAAAGGAGCACGGCAATTTTATAAGAACAGCCCCTTATTCCGTAAACAAGGTTTTAGATGCTTTGAAGGTGCCGAAAAAAGCGCAGGAAATTTTCACTGCTTATTGGCTCTATCTTGGGGTTGATTGCGACAGATTAAGCTTCACTCATTATATATCTATGGTATATATGTATCTTACCTATGGTGCAGTTGCACCTAAGCTCAGAAGCCACGAAATGAGTATGGCATTAGCCGGTGTTATTGAAGATAATGGTGGTGAAATCCGTTATAATTCCCACGTTTCAAGAATTATTTTCAATAACGGACAGGCTTGTGGTGTTATTCTAAAAAGCGGTGAAAAAATTATGTGTAATCACATAATTGCTAACTGCTCACCCACTACTGCATACGGAAAAATGATGAAGTCAAAGGATGTGCCCGAAAGTGCAATAAAGCGCACAAATGCCCGTTCATTCGGTATGAGAGGTGCTTGTCTGTATTTAGGCCTGAATCGTTCTCCTGAGGATTTAGGCATAACTGAGCATTCCTATTTTATTACTGATACTGCAAATTCCGTTAATCAGTATAATTTAATGAAATCAATTGAAACAAACAATGCTCAGGCAGCAGTCTGCTTAAATATTGCAGACCCTGATTGCTCACCTGCAGGCACTACCCTGCTTTGCATTACAACCCTTTACAGTGATAATTGTTGGGCAAATATAACTCCCGAAAATTATTTTGACGAAAAGGATATGCTTGCGGCTCGTCTTATTGCTAATTTCGAGATTGCCACTGGTATTACAATTCACAACTCAATTGAGGAATTAGAGGTTGCAACGCCTGTTACCTTTGCCCGTTACACATATACACCTCAGGGCACTGTTTACGGCTACTATGGTGACGATTGGGACGGTATTATCCCCAGAACTATGACAGAAGCAAGTGATTGCGACACTAAAGGTCTTCGTTTCTGTGGTGGTTGGGGTGCTCAGCTTTCAGGTATGAGCTCTGCTATTGCTTCGGGCAGAAACGCCGCATTTGCAACATTTGATGATATGAACAAGGAAAACAAAAAGGAGGAAAATACCGATGAAAAATAAAATCAAGGTAGAATCCTCCTTCAAGGATATAAAAAATTTCATTAATATACCATCTTACAGAAAAGGCGTTATTGATGAAGCACCCGAAGAACCTGTTAACGCAAACTTTGCAGTAAATTCCACTGCAAACTTTCTGCACCCCACAACACAATACCTTCAGGTAAAGCAGGTTGCGGAAATAAGTAAGGATGTGAGAGCTTATGTGCTTGAGCCGGATGCATCTCACGGTACTGCCAAGCTTGCATATTTCAGACCCGGTCAGTATCTTAGTGTTACATTGAACATCGGCTCTGCCGTTGTTACAAGACCTTACACAATATGCTCCTCACCTCTTCGCTCTGTTGACGAGGAATATGTTATTATTGTTAAGAAAATTCCACACGGATTCGCTTCAACACATATTTTTAACACCTGGGTTAAAGGAACAAAAATCAAGGCATCTGCACCGCAGGGCAACCTTTATTATCAGAAATTGAGAGATTCAAAAAACATTATTGCAATATGCGACAGTAATGGTATATCCTCATTTTTATCAATGGCAGAGGCAGTTGCAGACGGCACCCTGGACATTGACCTGACCCTTTTATATTCTGCCCGTAAGAAAAACGAAACCATTATGACAGAGCGTCTGACCGAGCTTTCTCAGACAACTGATAAATTCAGAGTTATATATGTTTTCAGTGATGAAAGAGCAGAAAAATGTGAGCGAGGCTTCGTTACAAAAACCTTAATTGAAAAATATGCACCCGCTTCAAAATTCAGTATTTTTGTTTGTGGCTCTACTGCTTTATATAACAGAATCACACCACAGATTGCTGAACTGAAGCTTGAAAAGAAATATATACGCTTTGGCTTAAGCGGTCAGATTATAAATCCCTCAAGCTTGCCTGATTTTCCGAAGGATGAAATCGGAAAAGCATATATATGCAAGGTAATCAAGGGTGGCGAATTGGTTGCAACAATTCCCTGCTCAACAGAAGAAACCCTTTTGGTAGCTCTTGAGCGTGAGGGTATCAGTGCTCCCTCCTCCTGCCGAAGTGGTGAATGTGGCTTTTGCAGAGCAAGGCTCACAAGCGGAAATGTTTTTATTCCCAAGGGAATTGATTCAAGAAGACTTGCTGATTCAAGCCACGGAATTATACACCCTTGTTGCTCTTACCCGATGAGCAATTTAACATTGATTATTAATTAAAAATGAGCGTATTCAGATAAACGAATTTTCTGAATACGCTCAAAATATTTTTAACTTTTATTTAAAATCATCAAAGCCGTCATCGGGAGCCTTTGCAGCCTTTTTAACAGCGGGTGAAATAAGAGGCTCTGCAGGATTCAACGGAATATTATTTACAGGTGCCTGAGGAGCAGGCTGTGTATTCTGAGCCTGAACAGGTTGATGAGAAGCATTGCTGAATTCTTCACCATTATTTGAAAGCTTATAAGCAATTGCGGCATTCTGCATTTTGATTTCATCCATAGTTGTATCAATCTTCTTATGAACATCTCTGATTGAAAAAACGATATAACCCAGAATACCGAAAATAATTACACCATAGGTAATTACATAAGCACCGAAATTTGTTGAAGAATCAACAAAAAGCAATAACACAACTGCAGGTAAAACCAAGGTAACAAGAATAAAGCCGATAACGAAAATAAATCTTTTTAAAGTGGGATTCATAACAAATACCTCCAATTACTTGTTTTCTGCAGCAATTCGTTGCAGACCTTCGAAACCGATTTTTACAGAATCAAAAACATCTGTATCATAGCACAAATCCTGCTCAATTACAATATATTGAACACCGATATCCTTACAAGTGCGGTAGCAGGCACCTAAATCAATATTGCCTGTGCCACATTCTGCAAAGCGTTGCTGATTATTGACAATACGCATATCTTTAAAATGGCAGACCTCAACTCTGCCTTTAAGCTTTTTGAGATATTCTGCAGGGTTAACACCGCCGACCTGCATCCAATATGTATCAGGAATGAAATGAAGTGTATCGGCAGTTGTTTCTTCAATAAGTCTTTCAAAGGTACGCTTACCGTCATAAACCTCAAATTCAAAAGCGTGGTTATGGTAACAAAGCTGTTTGCCCTGCGCCTTCATTTTTGTGCCAATTTCATTGCACTTCTGAATA
>JAZMZY010000024.1:0-16745 GCA_045586265.1 Acutalibacteraceae bacterium | reverse complement strand
ACTCGACGTACCTTTGTACGCCTTCGGGCAAATCCCGATAAGCCTGAAGCCTTATCGGGACTCGGTTTGTCCGTTCTGCATCTTTTTTTCCTATCCCCGAAAAGAGGCTGTAAAAAAACTTGTCGTTTTTTTACAGCCCCTTAATTTTATGCTTATTTCTGTAATTTTTTAATAAGTGCCTTGCAGTCTTCTAAATCCATAATCTTCGGAACTGGATAGAGGGGGTTGCCTTCCATAAGTGCGCGTTCTGCAATAAGCTGAATATCCTCATCCTTAATCTGCTCGAATTTATCGGGAATACCCATTTTTTCATTAAGAACTCTTATTGCGGCAATAAAGTTCTTTGCTTTATCGCGGTCACCCTGAGCGGCACCTGAAACACCTGCAACATCTGCAAGCTCGGCAAGTCTCTTGTAAGCAGCTTCGCCGAAGTAATCAAGAACATAGGGAAGAATAACGGCATTTGCAAGACCGTGAGGAATGTTATACATACCGCCAAGGTTATGAGCAATAGCGTGAACATAACCAACATAAGCTCTTGTGAAGGCAAGACCTGCGTGGAAGGAAGCAACAAGCATATTTTCTCTTGCTTCAATATTTTTACCATCACTATAAGCGGTTTCAATATTTTCAAACACAAGCTTTGTTGCGATAAGTGCATCCTTCTCAGTCTGCTTTGTGTTACTGTTGCCTATGTATGCCTCAACTGCGTGTGTAAGTGCATCCATACCTGTTGTGGATGTAATGTGAGGGGGAAGGCCAACTGTAAGCTCGGGGTCAAGAATTGCATATTTAGGACGAAGAACAGGGTCCATAATAGAATTCTTTTCGTGTGTGTCGGGGTTGGAAATAACCGCAGCAATTGTACATTCAGAGCCTGTACCTGCAGTTGTGGGAACTGCAAAGAAGGGTGGGAGCTTTTTGAGGATTTTAAGAACGCCTCTCATATCGGAAGGTGTCTGTTTGGGCTTAACAACTCTTGCAGCAGTAACCTTAGCACAGTCCATAGGAGAACCGCCACCGAAAGCAATAAAGCCCTCGCAACCGTTTTCCTTATACATTCTGAGTGCATCCTCAACATTATAAATTGTGGGGTTAGGCTGAACACTGTCAAAAACAGAGTATTTGATACCTTCTGCTTCGAGTGCTTCAAATAAGGGGTTGAGAAGACCTAAGCCCATAAGACCTTTATCTGTTACAACAAGGACGTTGTTCACGCCTTCACTTTTAACAATTTTGGGTAATTCCTTTACAGAACCTGCACCTTTAATAAGCTTAGGTGGTGTCCAATCAAGGAAGTTAACCGCAAATTTCATTGTTTTCTGGTAACCTCTGTAATAAGCGTGTTTTAAACTCATAATAAACCCTCCGTTATTTTATATAATTAGTGATTTTTTCTTTTAAATCTAAAAGTAAATCTTCAATTAATTTATCTTGTTTTGCCATTCCGTCTTTTAAGAAGGGGAATGCTTTAAATAATCTTTTCTTTGATTTACCCTTTAAATTCTTAAATTCGTTTTTGAAGCTTTCGTATCTTGTGTTAAGGTCACTGAATTTATCATTCAACTCTTTTTTCAAAGCCTCTGTTTCATTTTCGGATTTACCGCCGACAGTTGTGTAAACCTGAATGGCAAATTCACTGATTTCCTCGGAAAGCTTCATAAATGTTTTTGAAAAGCTACGGATTCCGAGAGCGTGAATAACAGTGTCAAGCAAATCGAAGGCGAAAACAGTAAGGAAAATATAGGTAAGAATATTTCTTGAGCTTTCGCTGACCTGACCAACAAGATAAAGGTTCATAACCGGCTCTAAAATGAACACGAAAAGGCAGGAGCAGGTACCCCAATAAAGAGTGTGAGTAAGACAGATTCTGCCCTGAATATTGAATTTTTTGTTTGAATAATCCCACCATCGTGCGTTGAAGAGCTTTTCCATAATGTAGCTTGTCATAAACTCAACAGCATCACAAAGGATTGCACCTGCCACAAAAATTACAAGCTCATTTATATACAGATTATCTGTTAAGCTTCTTAATGGCACCAAAGCTATTAACATTACAAGACCGCCTGTGCCGTATATAGGGCAGATGGGACCTCGCATAAAGCCTCGGTTAATCCATTTTTTAGGGCGCAGTGAACAATAGCAGGATTCAAAAAACCAACCGATAAAGCTGAAAAAGAAGAAATAAAAGATATAATCTAAAACTGAATATTCTAACATTATTCTTCACCTATTCCGGTAAGTGTATGGAATTTTTTGCGGTATTTCTCGGATGAAGAGTAAATCATTTCAATAGTGGCACAGTATTTATCCATTGATGTAACAACAAGGCTTTCAAGATACCTTGGTGGCACAACCGTTAAGGGCCACATATGCTTTTTTATGATGTCCTCTTCTTTTTTGTTCAAGGTTCCGCAAAGGTAGTATGCATTTTTCAATGCTGTACCGGGATGCCTGTAGCCGTGTAGCTTGTGGCTCAAATCATCCTCACGCCAATCGTAATAGAACAAGTCGTGCATTGTTGCCGCACGGGCAGTGCTTTTGTAATCAAGCCCTAATTTGCGGGAAACGAGAAAGCTTAAATAAGCAACGCTTCTGATGTGCTGAAGTCGGTTAATTTTAAAGTGCTGTTCAAAGCCCTCAAGCTTCTGCAATTGAGGTGAATAATAAATATCACCTGCAGCCTTTAAATAATTTTCCCAATCAGGAGAATCCATACGATAAGAGGAAATATAAGCCTTATATAATTTACTCATATTACTTAATAATCTTGTGGAATACTTTTTTACCCTTTTTGATGATTACATAGCCCTTTTCAAAGTCTGAGAGGGGAATGATATACATAGGGTCAGTAACCTTAGCATCATCAACACTTACGCCACCCTGCTGAATAAGGCGTCTTGCTTCACCACGAGAGGGGCAGAGATTTGCCTTGCACAATGCATCAATAATACCAAGACCATCGGCAGTGAAATCATCATCTGCAAGCTCTGTTGAGGGCATATTCTCTGCATTACCTCCACCACCGAAAACTGCTTTTGCAGCATCCTGAGCCTTTGTTGCTTCTTCTTCACCGTGAACGAGATTTGTAAGCTCAAAAGCAAGGATTTCTTTTGCTTTATTAAGCTGAGAGCCTTCCCATTTATCCATCTCGTCAATCTGCTCGAGGGGAAGGAAGGTGAGCATTCTGATGCATTTGAGAACATCATCGTCTGCAACGTTTCTCCAATACTGATAGAATTCGTAGGGAGATGTTTTGTTGGGGTCAAGCCATACTGCATTGCCTGCAGTTTTACCCATTTTCTTGCCCTGTGAGTCTGTGAGAAGGGTGATTGTCATAGCGTGAGCATCCTCGCCTAATTTACGGCGTATAAGCTCTGTACCGCCAAGCATATTACTCCACTGGTCATTACCACCGAACTGCATATTACAGCCATAGTGCTTGAAGAGATAGTAGAAGTCATAGCTCTGCATAATCATATAGTTGAACTCAAGGAAGGAAAGACCGTTTTCCATTCTCTGCTTGTAGCATTCTGCACGAAGCATATTGTTAACAGAGAAGCAGGCACCAACCTCACGAAGAAGCTCAACATAGTTAAGGTTAAGAAGCCAGTCTGCATTGTTAACCATCTGAGCCTTGCCCTCGCCGAATTCAATAAAGCGTTCCATCTGACGCTTGAAGCATTCTGCATTGTGGTCTATGTCTTCTTTGGTAAGCATTTTTCTCATATCGCTTCTGCCTGAGGGGTCACCAATCATAGTTGTACCGCCACCAATGAGAGCGATGGGCTTGTTGCCTGCCATCTGCAATCTCTTCATAAGTGTGAGAGCCATAAAGTGACCTGCTGTAAGGCTGTCTGCAGTACAGTCAAAGCCGATGTAGAATTTTGCCTTACCGGCATTTATCATTTCGCGGATTTCGCTTTCGTTTGTAACCTGTGCAATAAGTCCGCGAGCGACTAATTCTTCATAAATTCCCATTTGTAAAAACTCCTATGTAATTATAAATTTTCATACATATATAAGTATATTATATTTGACAGTCAAAGTCAATATTATTATTTCATAGTTAGGAGTGAGGAGTGAGGAGTGAGGAGTGTCGGGACCTGCGGTCAGCATTATAATGGTTGAAGGTTGAAAATGGAAAGTGGAAGGTTTCGGGTCTGCGACGCGCATTTTGAAGAAGCTGTAAAGAAAACGCGAAGCTCTGGCATCCGGCATCTGGCATCTGGCATCTTTCAGTGAAGTGTTATCAACTAAATTTGAAAATAATATTGACATAATAAGGAAAAGAGAATAATATATAATCACGAAACTTCAGGGCGGGGTGCAATTCCCCACCGGCAGTAAAGTCTGCGAGTCTTATGACTGAACAGGTGAAATTCCTGTACCGACGGTATAGTCCGGATGAGAGAAGATTTCAGATGATTTATTCATAATTGAAACCTTTAATTTTCGCCCTGAGTCTTTCGGGGCGATTTTTTTATTGAAAGGTGTGTTTTTATGAAAAACAAATCAAATCTCACAAACAAACAGAAGCTTCAAAGACTCACGACTGCAGGTGTTTTAGCGGCACTTTCTCTTGTTCTTATGGTAACCATAAGGTTTCCGATTTTTCCCTCTGCAGCCTTCTATGAAATGGAATTTGCAGATGTGCCGATACTTGTTTGCTCTGCAGTTTTAGGGCCTGTGTACGCTCTTGTGAGCCTGTTTGTTGTTTGCCTTGTGCAAGCCCTCACAGTAAGTGCTTCAAGCGGTATAATCGGCTTTCTGATGCATTTCCTGTCATCAGGATTAATGATATTAACCCTTTATTTTATAAAAAAGAAAATAAGCGGTATCAAGGGTGCAATTGTTTCAGGTATCTGTGGTGTTATTGTTGTTGTGCTTGTTATGATACCGATGAATATCTGGCTCACATCTGTGTTTATGAATCTCGATTTTAGTGCATTTATAAAAGGCTTTTTAGGTGTGTGCGTTGCCTTCAACTTAATCAAAGCAGGAGGAAATATTTTGATTTATAACCTCATTGCACCGGTAGTTTTGAAGGAGTATAAGAAATTGACTAAGTAAATTCGAAGCGGTTACTATCATCCCTGTTTGCCTTGGCAAATAGGGAGGGGGACCATTCTTGAATAAGTATATTGTTTTCGGTAAGTGTATTTCGGGTAAATATACTTACTTTTATTTTATGTTCGGACGGAATGGTGGTGGGTTGCCACGTTCCCTCATTACATCGTTGTTGAGGGGAGTTAGATATTCTGTTTATTTGTAGTTGAGGTTCTCATCTGCAAAGGGTAATCTTTATGGGGCAACCCACCACCACCCCGATAAAGCTTATACGCAGAGAAAGCAATATACACGAAATATACGATTCGTTAATCGATAAATATTCAAGGGTGGTCCCCCTCCCTATGTGGCAGAGCCACACAGGGATGATAGCTGAGGTAAAGGATTTTATTGTAACCCCTTGACAAAATGCTATAAAATATATACAATTTATTGGTTAAATCTTCAATTGAATGTACGGAGGTTATTATGGTTTTTGAAAGACTTAAGAAAATAATCTGTGAGTATATTGAAATTGAGGATAATGAATTTGTAGCAGAATTATCATTTGTTGAAGATTTCGGTTTTGATGAACTGGATATGGCTGATTTATCAATGGATGTTGAAGATGCTTTTGAGGTTGAGGTAACCGAAGAGGCTCTTGAACAACTGGAAACAGTCGGTGATTTGGTAAAATTTATTGAAAATAATATAAGATAATAAAGAGGAAGAAAAAATGGCAGAACAGAAAAAAATGGTTGAAGCAATCACCTCTATGGAGGTCGATTTTGCTCAGTGGTACACAGATGTAGTTAAAAAGGCAGACCTTGTTGACTATTCAAGCGTTAAGGGTTGTATGATTATTCGTCCTTACGGCTATGCTATCTGGGAAAATATTCAGAGAATTCTTGACACAAAATTTAAAGAATTAGGTCACGAAAATGTTTATATGCCTATGTTTATTCCCGAAAGCCTTTTGCAGAAGGAAAAGGACCACGTTGAAGGCTTTGCTCCCGAGGTTGCCTGGGTTACTCACGGCGGTAGCGAGGAGCTTGAGGAAAAGCTTTGTGTAAGACCCACCTCTGAAACACTTTTCTGTGAGCATTATGCAAAAATTATTCAGTCTCACAGAGATTTGCCCAAGCTTTATAATCAGTGGTGCAGTGTTGTCCGTTGGGAAAAAACAACCCGTCCCTTCCTCAGAACTCGTGAATTCTTATGGCAGGAGGGTCACACTGTTCACGCAACTGCAGAGGAAGCAATTGCGGAAACAGAGCAGATGCTTAATGTTTATGCAGATTTCTGCGAAAAATCACTTTGTATGCCCGTTGTAAGAGGTAAAAAGACTGATAGCGATAAATTTGCAGGCGCAGAAGCAACCTATGCTATTGAAGCTCTTATGCACGATGGTAAGGCTCTTCAGGCTGCAACATCTCACTATTTCGGTGATGGCTTTGCAAGAGCATTCAATATGACATATCAGAATAAGGAAAATAAGCTTACTTATGTTCATCAGACCTCATGGGGCTGTACAACTCGTCTTATCGGTGCACTTATTATGTCTCACGGTGACGATAACGGTCTTGTTCTTCCTCCCGATGTTGCTCCCATTCAGGTTGTTATTCTTCCTATTGCTCAGCATAAGCCCGGTGTTCTAGATAAAGCATTTGAGCTTCGTGACAGACTTTCAAAGAGCTTCAGAGTTAAGGTTGACTCTTCTGATAACTCACCCGGTTGGAAATTTGCAGAATATGAGATGAAGGGTGTTCCTGTTCGTCTTGAAATCGGTCCTAAGGATATTGAAAATAATCAGTGTGTTCTTGTAAGACGCGATAACAGAGAAAAGCTCTTTGTTTCTCTTGATAACCTTGAAGAAAGCCTTAGTGCAGTTCTCAAGGATTATGCAGAGGGCATTTATAATAAGGCTCTTGCAAATCAGGAAAAACGCACCTTCGCTTGCACATCAATTGATGAAATCAATGCAAAGCTCACTGAAAACGGCGATGGCTTTGTTAAAGCTATGTGGTGTGGCGAAGAGGAATGCGAGGATAAGGTCAAGGAGCTTACAGGCGTTGGCTCCCGTTGCATTCCCTTCAATCAGGAAAGCCTTTCTGATACCTGTGTTTGTTGCGGCAAGCCTGCAAAACAGATGGTATACTGGGGAAAAGCTTATTAAGTTAAAAAAATCCATCCAAGTTTCAAAACCTGGATGGATTTTTTATGTCTTATTATGAATTCACAAGGTCGCTCATATTATAAATGCCGTTTTCTTTTCCGTTCAGGAAGGCTGCGGCATTAACTGCACCCTGAGCAAAAATTGCTTTGGAGCGAGCACTGTGAGAGAGTTTGACTATTTCGTCATTACCTGCGAAAATAACCTCATGCTCACCAACAATTGTACCACCACGAACAGAATGAATGCCGATTTCGTTTGAGTGACGTTTTTCTCTTTTTGAGAAGCGGTCATATTCAAAATATGCATCTGGCATCATTTCTTTAACAGCGTTACCAAGCATTATTGCAGTTCCGCTGGGAGCATCAATCTTCTGATTGTGATGTGCTTCAATGATTTCAACATCGAAATCAGAGCCGAGAATTTTAGCGGCAATTTTAGAAAGCTCACAAAGAAGACTTACACCTAATGACATATTATATGAGAAGAAAATAGCAATTTTATCTGAAGCCTTTTCAACCTCTTTAATCTGTTCCTCGGTAAGTCCTGTTGTTGCTAAAACTACTGCAGTATTTGTATTAATTGCAAAATTGAGCATATCTGAAAGCAAGGCAGGATTTGAAAAGTCGATAATAACATCTGCCTTGACATTAACCTCGCCATAATTCTGAAAAACAGGGAAGCCGAGGCTACTGTCATCAACAATATCAATACCTGCAACAATTTCGCAATCTTTTCTTGTGTTAACAACAGAAATAACATTTCTGCCCATTTTGCCACAGCAACCGCTTAAAAGTATTCTTGTCATTTATTAAACTTCCTTTTATTTAATGGTAGGGGACGGTCTTGACCGTCCCGCAATTATATCATATTATGCTTAACTAAAACATTTCTCAGAAGCTTCTCATTAGCCTCGTTAAGAGGAGAAAGAGGCATTCTGCATCTGCCCACATCAATACCCATCATACACATTGCCGCTTTAACGGGTATTGGGTTAACATCACAGAAAAGGGCATTGCACAAGTCAATATATTCTAATTGAAGCTTTGCGCTTTCAGCTGTTTTACCCTCAATACCAAGCATAGCAATATCGTGAGCAAGCCTTGGTGCAATGTTTGAAAGAACAGAAATAACACCCTTTGCGCCCAAGGCAGTGAAAGCGGTAATCTGGTCATCATTACCTGAATAGAAATTAAGGCTATCACCACAAAGAGCAACTGCTTTAGCGAATTGAGAAATATCACCACTTGCTTCCTTAGCACCGTTTATAAGCGGGAGCTTAGATAATTCAAGATATGTTTCAGGCTTGATGTTAACGCCTGTTCTTGAAGGCACATTGTAAAGAATAATGGGTGTTGAAACTCTCTTTTCAATATATGTGTAGGACTCAATAAGTCCGTCCTGAGATGCTTTGTTGTAATAGGGGGTTACCATTAAAAGTCCGTCAACGCCACAGGCTTCAGCATCGTTTGAAAGCTTGACTGCGTGAACAGTATCGTTACTGCCTGTTCCTGCAATAACGGGAATTCTGCCGTTTGTAACTCGGACTGCGGTTCTGATTGCTTCAACGTGCTCATCATAAACAAGAGTTGATTTTTCACCTGTTGTGCCGCAAACAACAATTGCATCTGTTCCGTTCTGAATCTGGTTTTCGATTATTTCCTCAAAGAGTGGGAAATTGATTTTTAAATCCTCGTCTTTAAATGGTGTTACAATAGCAACACCTGCACCTGTGAAAATAGGCTTTTTCATAGCGAAAACCTCCGGAAAAAATATTTAGGAAAATCTCCTATGTATTATTAATCCATATAGCCTTCTGCACAGAGAAGCTCAGCAAGAAGAACTGCGCCACCTGCAGCACCACGAAGAGTGTTGTGTGCAAGGCATACGAATTTATAATCATACTGTGTATCCTCACGAAGACGACCAATGGAAACAGCCATACCGTTTTCAAGGTTTCTGTGAAGCTTTGTCTGAGGCATATTGTCCTCTTCAAAATAGTGAAGGAACTGCTTGGGTGCAGAGGGAAGCTCTAATTCCTGAGCTCTGCCCTTGAAGCTCTTCCACATTTCAATCATATCTTCCTTTTTTGGCTTGTTTTCAAATCTTACAAACACCGCGCCCATGTGACCGTCAGAAACAGGAACACGAATGCACTGTGCAGTGAAATGAGGCTCTGTTGCGGAAACGATTTCATCACCAACAATTTTACCCCAGAGCTTAAGAGGCTCTTTTTCGCTCTTTTCTTCCTCGCCACCAATGAAGGGGATTACGTTATCAACCATTTCAGGCCATCTTTCAAAGGTTTTACCTGCACCTGAAATTGCCTGATATGTGCAAACAACAACATCCTTAACGGTGTATTTCTCGTGAAGAGGGAAGAGTGCGGGAACATAGCTCTGAAGTGAGCAGTTTGATTTAACTGCAATAAATCCGCGCTTTGTGCCGAGGCGTTTTCTCTGAGAATGAATAACCTCAATATGCTCGGGGTTAAGCTCCGGAACAACCATAGGAACGTCTGCAGTCATTCTGTGGGCACTGTTATTGGAAACAACAGGGCATTCTGCCTTTGCATATTTTTCCTCAAGCTCTTTTGTTTCTGCCTTTGAAAGATTAACTGCACAGAACACAAAATCAACCTCAGAAGCGATTTTTTCAATATCCTTTTCTGCATCAAGAACAGTCATATCAAGATATTTTGCAGGTGTTGGCTCTTCCATACACCATCTGTCGCCAAGGGCTTCCTTGTAGCTCTGACCTGCAGAACGGGAGGATGCAGCAAGAACTGTTACATCATACCAGGGGTGATCTGCAAGTAAAAGAGCAAATCTCTGGCCAACCATACCTGTTGCGCCGATAATACCAACTTTGTATTTTTTCATCTTTCTAACCTCCATATAAAAAAACACTTGTAAATACTTAATAAATGAATTATAATATTTCAACGATTTAATATATTAACATAAAGTTATAAGTTAAGTCAATGTTTTTGAGCATTAATTTTATTACATAATACTACAAATAAAGGAATAATTATGAACAAATCCGATTTTTTCTACCATTTACCTGAGGAGCTTATTGCTCAGCATCCTCTTGAGCCCCGCGACAGCTCAAGAATGATGGTGCTTTCAAAGGAAAATACTACAATCGAACATAAGCATTTTTATGATATCTGCGATTATTTTAATGCAGGCGACTGCCTTATTCTTAACAATACCCGCGTTCTCCCTGCAAGAATATACGGCACTAAAAAGGAAACAGGCGCAGTTGTTGAATTTTTATTATTGAAGCAGCTTGAAAATGATTTATGGGAAACTCTTGCAGGTCCCGGCAAAAGAGCAAAAGAGGGCACAGAATTCACCTTTGGCGATGGTATTTTAACTGCAAGGGTTGAAAATGTTCTCGAAAACGGCAACAGAGTTGTTCGTTTCTTTTATGATAAAAATGACAATATTTATAACATTCTTGATAAAATCGGTCAGATGCCTCTTCCTCACTATATAACAGAGGAGCTTAAGGATAAAGAGCGGTATCAGACTGTTTATTCAAAGGAGCTGGGGTCTGCCGCAGCACCGACCGCAGGGCTTCATTTCACTGAGGA
Organism: Acutalibacteraceae bacterium; assembly: GCA_045586265.1. Taxonomy (GTDB): domain Bacteria; phylum Bacillota; class Clostridia; order Oscillospirales; family Acutalibacteraceae; genus DTU089. The sequence continues at coordinate 5,922 of JAZMZY010000024.1, read as the reverse complement.
AATTCTTGAAAAATTAAAGAACAAGGGCGTTAGTATCGGCTATGTGACCCTTCACGTTGGTTTAGGTACATTCAGGCCCGTTAAAGCAGAGAAAATCGAAGACCATCAGATGCACTCTGAGCATTATCATTTGCCGAAGGAAACTGCCGATTTGATTAACGAAACCAAGAAAAACGGTGGCAGAGTAATTGCAGTCGGTACAACAAGCTGCAGAACACTTGAAAGCGTCGGCACTTTCTGCGGTGAAATCAGAGAGGATGACAGAAACACCGATATTTTCATCTATCCCGGTTATAATTTCAAGTGTATTGACGGACTTTTAACCAATTTTCATTTACCCGAAAGCACATTGATTATGCTTGTTTCAGCCTTTTACGGCTATGATAAAACACTTTCCGCATATAAAACCGCAGTTGATGAAAAATACAGATTTTTCTCATTCGGCGATTGTATGTTGATATTATAATTTGAGGTATTTTTATGTTTAAGCTTATTAAAACTGAAGGTACTGCTCGTCGCGGTGAATTTACAACTGTTCACGGCACTGTGCAGACACCTGCATTTCAGAATGTTGCAACCTGTGGCGCAATCAAGGGTGGCTTATCTGCCTATGATTTAAAGGATATCAAATGTCAGGTTCAGCTCTGCAACACTTACCATCTTCATTTAAGACCCGGTGATAAGCTTGTTAAGGAGCTTGGCGGTATTCATAAATTCACAGGCTGGGATGGCCCCATTCTTACCGACAGTGGCGGATTTCAGGTTTTTTCCCTTGCAAAGCTTCGTAAAATCAAGGAAGAGGGCGTCACCTTTAATTCACATATTGACGGAAGAAAAATCTTTATGGGTCCCGAGGAGAGTATGCAGATTCAGTCAAATTTAGGCTCAACTATTGCTATGGCTTTTGACGAATGTGTGAAAAATCCTGCAGAGTATAAATATGCAAAGGAATCCATTGCAAGAACAACAAGGTGGTTAATCCGTTGCAAAAATGAAATGGAAAGGCTTAATTCACTTTCTGATACAATTAACCCCAATCAGCTTCTTTTCGGTATTAATCAGGGTGCAACCTTTGATGATTTGAGAATTGAGCATATGAAGGAAATTGCAGAATTAGACCTTGATGGTTACGCCATTGGTGGTCTTGCGGTAGGTGAGCCCAAGGAGGATATGTACCGCATTATTTCTGCGGTTGAGCCCTTTGCACCAAAGGATAAAATCCGTTATCTTATGGGCGTTGGCACACCGGGTAATATTATTGAGGGTGTTAGCAGGGGAGTTGACCTTTTTGACTGCGTAATGCCGAGCAGAAACGCCCGTCACGGACATTTATTTACATGGGATGGCATAATTAACCTTAACAATGCAAAATATGCCAAGGATGATACACTTATTGACCCTCAGTGCAATTGCCCCACCTGTCAGAAGCATACAAGAGCATATCTTCATCATCTGTTCAAGGCTAAGGAAATTCTTGCAATGCGCCTTGCGGTTACTCATAACCTCTATTTCTATAATAATCTTATGGAAAGAATCCGCGTTGAGCTTGATAACGGTACATTTACCGAATTCAAGAACAAATATGTTGATTTATTAGACACAAGAATATAAATAATTTGAAAATTTTGTAAAAAAGACTTGTATAATTCTGCTTTCAAAGGTATAATATGCAGGTATGAAAATTTTGGAGGATTTTATTTATGGATTTTATTACATTATCTTTTTTGAGTAACCTTTTAGGTGGCGGTGCAGCTGCTGAAGGCGCAGAAGGTGGCGCAGCAAGCGGAAGCCCCATGTCACTTATTCTTATGGTGGGCTTATTTGCAGTTATGTATTTTGTTATGATTCGCCCTCAGAAGAAAAAACAAAAAGAAGAACAGCAGATGCGCGATACTATCCAGATTGGTGATGAAATCACAACAATTGGTGGTATTATGGGCAGAGTTGTTACTGTTAAGGAAGACAGCATCGTTCTTGAAACAGGCGCAGACAGAGTTAAAATGAAATTCCAGAGATGGGCTATTCAGACTAATAACACTGCTAACGAGCGTATGGCTGCTGAAAGACAGGCTGCTGCAGATGCTAAAAAAGCTCAGAGCGAAAAGGCTGCTATCGATAAGGCTGTTAACGGCAAATCCAAGAAAACCAAAAAGGTTGAAAATGTTGGCGCTGCTGACGAAATGAAAGCCGAAGAAGAAGCTAAAATGGCTGAAGAAAAAACAGAAGAATAAGAATATATAAAAATTTCTCCGCATATCTTGTACAAAAAGGTATGCGGAGGTTTTTTTATGCCTGAAAATAAGAAATATAATAATAAGCTTAAAATAATTAAGCCTTATATAATCGGAGTTTTAAAGGGCTTTGCGGTATTTTCTATATTATTTTTATTAACGGCATTGATAATGTATAAATTTAATCTTGATAACAAAGCGTTATATTATTTAATTTATCTTTTTATTGCCTTAGGTGGATTTATCAGTGCAATTTCTGTTTATAAAAGGGTGAGGGGAAGAGGCTTTTTAACAGGTGTAATAGCTTCACTTCCGTATTCTGTGCTTGTTTTTCTCTTAATCAGCTTAATTCTGCGTTTTAACATATCAGGTGATATTTTTCTCGTTCTTCTGTTAACCCTTTCAGGAGGCTTTTCAGGCGGTGTTACCGCAGCGAATACTAAAATATAGGAGAAATTAATATTGAAAACAAGCTTTGTTTTAAACAGCAGGAATTTTAAAAAAATAAAATTAGATTATAGCACAGTAATTCTTTCAACAATTTTTCTGTGCGGTGTTATAATCGGCATATTTTTTGTTCATAATTGTGATGATGAGCTGAAGAATATGCTTTTTAATCTTCTGGGGAATTATATTTCAACCAAAAGTAATAGCGGGTTTATTGCAATATTTTCATTTGAGCTTGTTTTATTGCTTAGCTTTGTTATGCTTGAGTTTATATTCGGTTTATCTGCAGTGGGGTCACCATTTGCAGTGTTGGTTTTAGCATTTTTCGGTATTTTTTCAGGTGTAGGTGCATCCTGCATAATTTTAAATTGGGGTTTAAAGGGCATTTTCTATTTACTTTTAGTAATTTTGCCTTGTTACGCAATAACAGCAGCGATTTTAGTAAAATGCTGCTGTCTGAGTATAAGAATTTCTTCAATTTTATTGAACTGCATATTGCAAAGGGACACAATCAAGCGAGGCGTTTGCGATTTTAAGGAATATGCCTTGAATTATCTGATATTAATTTTTCCTATTCTGATCGGTGTTGTTATAAGCACAGTGTTATTCAAGGTGTTCTGCACATTTTTAATCGTTGTCTGACTCCTCGGGCAAATCGAGTACAGGTCTTTTAGGCGCTTTTACTGTACTTAAGGGGTTGGAGGCAGCGGCGTTTTGCAATTGCTCATCCATTATATGCGTATAAATCTGAGTTGTACTGAGACTTTCGTGGCCAAGTATTTCTTTTATGGCAAGAACATCAACGTTTCCGTGTTGATACATAAGAGTTGCTGCAGTATGCCTTAATTTATGGGTTGACAGGTCTCTGTCCTGAAGTCCTGCCTTTTCAAGGGTGCTTTTAACAATAAACTGCACTGTTTTCGGGCTTATACGACCCTTCTGGCGACTGATGAAAAGCGCATCCTTGTCCTTTGCCTTAACACCATCAACAGGGCGAAAGGGGAGATAGGCGTTAATGGCATCAATACAAGCATCGTTAAGATAAATGGTTCTTTCCTTATTACCCTTACCGGTAACTACCATTGTGTTATTTGAGCGGATATCACTTAAATTTAATGAAACAAGCTCAGATAAACGCATACCACAGTTTAAAAACAAGGTAAGAATACAGTAATCACGTTCTTTGAATTTACCGTCAACTGCTTTTAAAAGGTTAAGGCTCTCGTCAAGGGTTAAATACTTGGGGAGAGTTTTTTTGATTTTAGGTGAATCTAATTCCTGCAGAGGATTTTCTGCAAGCAATCTCTTCTGAACGGTAAGATATTTATAAAACATACGAAGGGTAGTGGCTTTTCTTGCTCTTGTTTTTTCATTATTATCTCGTTCATCCTTGCAATAAACAAGAAACATATATGCATCATTCAAGGTAACAGAAGCAACCTCATCAATACTTAAATCATTGATTTTAATTTCCTCAAAGGGCAAATCATCAGGAACAAGCCCACGAATTTGCTTGAGAAACCTGAAAAAAGTGTATAAATCGTTTGCATATTCCTTAACAGTTAAATCAGAGCGATTTTTAATAACACTGTTATAATTAAGATATTCATATATAAAGGACGGGAAGATATGAGCAAAATCTTCTTTCTTCAAAGCAAAAACCTTCTTTATAAAATTTTAAGAATAACAATCAGCCGATAAAATCAACCCTCATAAAAAGCAGGAGAGAGGAATTTCACCAACAAAACCATTATACACCCATCTCTTTTTCTTGTCAACCACTTATACAAAAGAAAAATTTTGTATAAGTCGGGAGAGAAAATAGAACACGGGCAAACGAAGGATTATCATAAATTGCAGTATAATACAATATCAGGATAATAAGGTTTGTTGTTTGCCCAATGCTAATGATTATAAGGTTTTATACTTGTTTTATAATAATATGGTATTTTTATGAGGATTAATTATTCTTTATATTTTTTCATACAAATTAAAATTGCAGATGCTACCACAACCATTGTAATTGTATAACCTAATTTTGCTACTGCATTTTTTTCTGAATTTTTCATATCTTTAAAATTCCTTTCAGATTTATACTTTTTATAAAAATTGACTCCCTGATAGAATGAATAGAAATTTTTTAATTGATACTTTACTCATTCTGAAAAAACTGATTAATCGGGATTTTTTGAGTTTTCCTTATATTTTCACAAAATAGCGTAATTTAACTGATATTTTCTGTTAATTGAATAATTCCACCGAAATCAGTTAATCTACGGGATTTATTAAAAACAGGCTTAATATTATAAAGCTCTAAAAAGCTTATTATGGATTTATAGTCCCTGTGACTGCTCAGATCCCCACTGAAATACATCTTATCTTTTCCTATTCTGCAGGAAGCGCCACCAAGAAAGCCATAGTGCTTGTCTGAAAGATAAATATCACCATTTGAAACTAATAAAACATTGAATTGATAATTTTTTAACAAATAGGCGAGGCCTTTGTCTTCTGTAATTACGGCATTCTCATTTACAATACATAAATTGCACTTTGAATAGCCTTGCTTTGTATTGATGATTTCAATATTATTTCTCTGAGCAAATTCCTTAATTTCAGTTGCAGTATAGCTTGAATTACAAATAAGATGCCTACCGGTAAAAGCAACATTCAATGCTATATCATTCGGGTATGGTGAACTGATTATTTTCTTACAAAAAACAGGAGTTATACCTATGCTTTTCAGCTCATCCTCCCCTATTGTGCCGTCATTTAAAAGAATTTGTCCGTTGCCGAAATTAAAGGCTAAAATATCAGAATGACTGTTGATTTCATCCTCTAACAACGGGTTTGATTTGAGGGTAAAGCATTCTATTCCAAGCTCATTTAACTCTTTTATTTCATCTGTATATTTTTCACCAATCAAGCAATGCTTAACATCATTCTGTGGCAGATTTGGTGTGTTTATAAGTCTGCTCATATATTATCAACCGCACATTCAAAGGCTTCTCTTATATTACGAACACCGAATATTTCTATGTCCTCAAAATCAGATTTTGATAGCTTTTTCAGGTTCTGCCTTGGAACAATACATTTTTTAAATCCAAGTCTCCGGCATTCTCTTATGCGTTGCTCGCAGTTATTAACTGTTCTGATTTCGCCACCAAGACCAATTTCACCGAATACAATTGTAGAGCTGTCAATTACAACATCCTTAAGGCTTGAAATAAGTGATAATGCAACTGCC
>JAZMZY010000023.1:0-146579 GCA_045586265.1 Acutalibacteraceae bacterium | reverse complement strand
TGGCTTCTTACCTTAAGTATGTAGCAGGAATTTTCGCCGAAAACCTTTTTCATAGCGGAAACATAATTTTCTGTTTCTTCAACAGGAACAAATGCCTGAATTGTACCTGCAAAGCCACCACCGTGAACACGATATGCGCCCTTACCCTTAAGAAGCTCTTCTGTAAGGCAAAGTGCAAGGGCTACGGGCTGTGAATCGGGATTTGAGAGTGTAAAGCAGTTCTGATTATACATATAAGAGGATTTACCGCTTTCAATAATTGTTTCTTTAAAGCCTTCAAAATCGCCCTTTGAAAGTGCATCCGCAAGTCTTTCAACTCTCTTATTTTCATTATAGAAATGAATTGCTCTTTCAATAGCTCTGTCCCCTGTTTTTTTACGGATTTCACCCATATTATCAAAAACATCCTTTTCGGGAACCTGACGAAGAACATTCTTGCCGAAAAACTCTGCAACAGAATTCATTTCAAGACGGATTGCGGCATAGTCACCTGTAAGGTCTGCATGGTCTCCGCCTGTGTCAACAATGCAAAGATTATAGCCGTGCTTTGCAATATCAAAATCAACCTTATTGATAACGGGCTTTGCAGTATCCTCAAAATCAATCTGAACAAATCCGCCAACTGAACAAGCAGTCTGGTCCATAAGTCCGCAGGGCTTTTTGAAATAAACATTTTCTGCATACTGAGAAATCTGTGCTATTTCAACCGCACTGATTTTACCATCGTTATATAAGTAGTTAAGAATTGTGCCGATAAGCACCTCATAAGCGGCAGATGATGAAAGACCTGAGCCTGAAAGCACACGGGATGTTACACTTGCATTAAAGCCACCGTATTTATAACCAAGCTGACCGAAACGGGCACAGATACCTCTGATAAGAGCAGTTGACTTACCCTCTTCCTCATCCTTGATTTCTAAATCTGCAGAGTCAACAGAAATGGGATAATAACCCTCGGAATTAACACAGATTATGCTATCATCACGGGCAGAAACAACTGCAACTGCATCAAGGTTAATTGCCGCCGCAAGAACCTTACCGTTGTTATGGTCGGTGTGATTACCGCCAACCTCTGTTCTGCCGGGTGCAGAAAAAAATCTTAATTCTGCATTTTCGGAAAAATCCTTTTCAAAGCCTTCTGCAAGCTTTAAATATCTTTCCTGCTGAAAGGCTGCCTCATCGTTTCCGTAAACTGCAACAAGTCTTTCAAGAAAAGCATCAGTTAAAATATCATTCTTTTTCATTTTTATCGTCCTTTCGGATTAATTTAAAAAGTATATCAAGAAGCAACAGTGAAACACCACTGATTACTAATAAAATTGCAATTGGCGTAAGAAATGCAGGAGTAAAGGGGTCAAAAACATTGCAACCGATTACGCTCCAGGAAATAAGTCGGGGTAAAAAGCCTAACACCGAAAAGGCTATGAAGGGCGTAAGCTTCATATCCGTTCCGCCGTATGCCCTGCTTATTGTACCCGCAGGTGCAAAGGGAACAAAGCGCAAAACAACAAGCATCCACTTGTTACCCTTGCCGTTAAAATCCATAAATTCTGACAGAGTATCCGACTTCGACAAAAGCTGGTACAAGCCACCGCCACCGAATTTTCTGCCCCACAAAAACTTTATTGAAATAAGCAGGCTGAAGCCGATAACATTAACAAGTATGGCAATGGGAGGCGAAAACACAAGACCTGCACTGATGAACAAAACAGAAAAAGGAATGAACCCGAAAACCATTTTGAACATAAAGAAAAACATTATTAATGCAAAAGCCGCTATTTTATCAAACTCTGCAATAAAAAGCTCTATGTTTGTAAACAGATTATTAATCTCTGCTATCTGATTTTTAAATTGCGGCAGCGTTAAAAGGAACATTATAATAACCGCACACACAGAGCCTATAAAGCATATTACACTTAAACGGCGAAGATTTCTGCTTCTTTTTTCATCTGCTGTTAAATTTTTAAAGCTCAATTCCTCACTCCGTTTCAAAACATATATGGATTATTTTATAACAATATTCAATTAAGGTCAAGAGAATATGAAATAATCATTGAAAGAAAAAGAAATTATGTGTATAATAAATCCGGTGATTTTATGAAAGAAAAACTTAAAGCCGTAATTCTTGACGGCTACACAGAAAACCCTGGTGATTTATCATGGGACTGCATCGGCAGATTAACAGACCTTACAGTTTATGACAGAACACCTGAAGAGCTTGTTATTGAAAGAGCAAGGGATGCAGAAATTCTTATTGTAAACAAGGTTAAGCTTACAGAAGAAATTATTTCACAATTACCTGAACTTAAATTTGTGGGCACTCTTGCAACAGGCTATAATCAGATTGATGGCGTTGCATTGAGAAAAAGAGGTATTCCCCTTTCAAACATTCCCTCATATTCAACTAACGGTGTTGCACAGATGGTATTTGCTTATATTTTAGAGTCTGTCAACAGAGTAAGCGAATATACCACATCCGTAAAAAATGGCGATTGGGAAAAATGCAAGGATTTTTGCTATTGGAATACGCCCCTATATGAGCTTGACGGCAAAACTCTCGGTATTATAGGCTTTGGTAGAATCGGAAGAAGAGTTTCTGAAATCGCAAAGGCTTTCGGTATGAATGTGCTTGTTTACACCCCATCAGGCAAAAAGAATGATGCACCCGAGGTGGAATTTACAGATATGGACACAGTTATTAAACGCTCTGATTTTATAACTGTTCATTGTCCCCTTACAGAAAAAACTGCAGGGCTCATAAACAAGGATTTTATCGGCAAGCTGAAGGATGGTGCTTGTGTTATTAACACTGCCCGAGGTGGCGTTGCTAACGAGGATGATATTGCAAAAGCTCTGAAATCAGGTAGATTAGGCTTCTACTGTGCAGATGTTTTATCAACAGAGCCACCTAAAAGCGACAACCCTCTTCTTACCGCTCCCAACTGCTATATAACACCCCATATTGCTTGGGCGGCTTATGAAACAAGACTGCGTCTTATGGGTATTCTTGAGGGAAATGTGAAGGCATTTCTTGAAGGTAATCCTACCAATGTTGTTAACTGATAAAAATATATTGGAAATTAAACCATTTTTTTCAATTTTATTGTTATATTTTTTTGCATTATGACAAAACTTAAAAATATAAGTTAAAATTATGTCAAAGTTCTTGCATTTATTCTATTTTGTGTTAAAATGTTAGAGGTTAAAAATAAACTAACAAAAAATATTTGGAGGTAATTCAAATGTCAGTTAAAGTTGCAATTAACGGTTTCGGTCGTATCGGCCGTCTCGCATTCCGTCAGATGTTCGGCGCTGAAGGTTACGATGTAGTAGCTATCAACGACCTTACAAAGCCCTCTATGCTTGCTCAGCTTCTCAAGTATGATACAGCACAGGGTGGTTACTGCGGTAAAATCGGTGAAAATCTTCACACAGTTGAAGCAGACGACGAAGCAGGTACAATCACAGTTGACGGCAAAACTCTTAAAATCTATGCAATGGCTAACGCTGCTGAGCTTCCCTGGGGCGAAATCGGTGTTGACGTTGTTCTTGAGTGCACAGGCTTCTACTGCTCAAAGGAAAAGAGTATGGCTCACATCAACGCAGGTGCAAAGAAGGTTGTTATTTCTGCTCCCGCAGGCAACGACCTCAAAACAATCGTTTTCTCTGTAAACGAAGATACTCTTACAGCTGATGACCAGATCATCTCTGCTGCATCTTGCACAACAAACTGCCTTGCTCCTATGGCTAAGGCTCTTAACGATTATGCTCCCATCCAGAGCGGTATCATGAGCACAATCCACGCTTACACTGGTGACCAGATGATTCTTGACGGTCCTCACAGAAAAGGCGATATGAGAAGAGCTCGTGCCGGCGCTGCTAACATCGTTCCCAACTCAACAGGTGCTGCTAAAGCTATCGGTCTTGTTATCCCCGAGCTTAACGGCAAGCTCATCGGTTCTGCTCAGCGTGTTCCTGTTCCCACAGGTTCAACAACAATCCTTACAGCTGTTGTTAAGGGTGCAGACGTAACAAAAGAAGGCATCAACGCTGCTATGAAGGCTGCTGCTTCTGAATCATTCGGTTACAACACTGATGAAATCGTTTCTTCTGACGTTATCGGTATGAAATACGGTTCACTCTTCGATGCAACTCAGACAATGGTTGCTAAGGTTGCTGATGATCTTTACGAGGTTCAGGTTGTTTCCTGGTACGACAACGAAAACAGCTACACAAGCCAGATGGTTAGAACAATCAAATACTTTGCAGAGCTTGCATAAGTTTGATTTAGTATAAACTGAAAATCCTCTCACACGAAAATTCGTATGAGAGGATTTATTTTTTTATTCTTTTTCAATTAAATGATAATTAAGTGTGAAATATGTATCACTTAACAAATAATATTCTTCTCTTTCTTCATTAACCTCACAGGCTGACATTATAAAATCACCCTCGCCTGCCTGAAGCTTTGTAAAAAGCTCATCAAAATCAGCGGTAACTATCTCTAAATCATAGCCTAAATAGTAACATATTTCACGGGCAATATCAACATCAAGTCCTTCAACATCGCCATTGTCATCAGTATATACTCTATTTTCAAATGACGGGTCACAAAGCATTGTTAATGTTCCCTTTTCGTTATTTTCTTTGAAGCCTCGATATTCTTTACCACTAAGCCAAGAAAGCTTTATAGCCTCTAATGTCCCGTCATTTTTCAATTCATTAATGGCTTTATTAAATTCCTTCTGCAATGCCTCGTTTTCCAAAGTGAAATAGGCACAATAATCTATGCTATATTCACAAGCCTCTTTTTCTCTGATGTTTCTATCAGCATATAAAAACGATGCTAATTCAAAGTCATCAACAACTCCATAATCCGCTTTACCATTTTCAATAGCGAGAACCACATCGGATGAAGAATCGTATGTAACCTTTGTATAGCCTTGATTTATATATTTATCAACTGCTTTTTCACTTGCAGAATCATATTTGACTGCTATCAATTTTTCTTTTTGAATACTTTCTGCAATCTCATTACAAGAAGCAAGGCTAAAAAGAAAAACAAAACACAACAAACATGAAATAATCTTTCTCATTTTTTAACACCCATATTAAGAAACCGATTTATGCAAAAATGCACAAACCGGTTGTTTTTTATCTTATTTCTGGTCTACTTCAATTTTAACAATTTTAAAATTGATAATTCCGCGAGGTGCTTCAACAACTACCTTGTCGCCAACCTTGTGACCCATAAGTGCTTTACCAACGGGAGATTCATCAGAAATTTTACCCTCAGCAGGATTTGCCTGGGCAAAGCCTGTGATTGTATATGTTCTTTCTGCTGCACCTCTTGTTGTTTCCTTAATGGTAACAATTGAACCAAGGTGAACAACCTCTGTGTTTGCATTTTCTTCTTCGTCAATAATTGTAGCTCTTGAAAGCATTGTTTCAATATCGTTGATTTCTGCTTCAAGCTTTGCCTGTTCGGACTTAGCTTCGTCATACTCACTGTTTTCGGAAAGGTCGCCGAAAGAACGCGCAACCTTGAGTTTTTCTGCTATTTCGGAACGGCCCTCGGATTTGAGCACTTTAAGCTTAGCGGAAAGCTCCTCATAGCCTTCTTTGGTTAAAACAATATCCTGTGCCATTGTGAATTACATCCTCTCAAAAATTCAATAATCAGTATTATATATAAGTTAAGTAAAAAAGTCAAGTTAAATTATTTTTCGAAAATGCAGCGCAAATCTGACTATATTCAATATTAAACATTGAAAGCTTTTTATATTCTTCATTCTCAACAAAATATGTTGCATCAGGGTACAAAATATGCTCTCGCCCTTTAGCACTTACCATTAGCCGACCTTTGGTGTCTATCAGCTCCAAATCTAAAAAGGCGTCTGCCTGCAAAGGACAAGATTCTTTAATAAAAACAATTGCACCAAGCTTATAATAGCACTCATTCACAAACTCTTCTGTTAATCTGCTCTCAGGTGTAAGTAATGTCATAGTTTTAGATATTTTAACTATTTCAAAAAGCTCGTTAGACGGTGAAAACTCATTTGTTTTTATGCAAACATTCTTCCAATCCTTGCAAACTGTTCTGATTTGATTTTTAAAGGAAGACAGAATTGCCCTCTTATAATATTCACTCGGGTCAAAAAGATATTCCTTTAAAATCTCATTAAGATAATAATTTGGGGGCACCAAAACCCTACCATTATAAACTTTCAAAAGAGATAAAACATCTTCGCTTCCTATTTCATCAGCAGGCAATTCTACAACTATTACATTTTTTCCGTTTATATTTATTGAATATCTTTTTATATCTGTTTTTTCATAAATTATTTTCTTACGGAAAATGCCCTTTGTTCTTCTGTTTTTTTCTCTTTCTTCATTGATTTTTAAAATTAACATAAAAACGCCCCTTTTCATTCTATGAAAAAGGGACGCAATTATTTATAATTTAACCGTTAATCGTAACACTTGAGGGTTTTGAAAGATAATTCATAGGATTAACCCATCCGCCATTAATCATAAGACCGAAATGGAGATGCGCACCAAAGGAATAGCCTGTATTTCCTGCAAGACCGATAACAGTACCCTGAGTTACATAGTCACCTACACTGACATGCACTGATGACATATGTGCATAATATGTTTTTACACCTTCACCGTGGTTTATTACAACATAAAGACCGTAACCGCCACCGTAGCCACTGTAAACTGCAGTTTCTACAGTACCCTCTTTAACTGCAACAATCTGAGCACCATGAGTACCTGCCCAACGGCAGATATCTATACCGTTATGCTGCCTTGTAACACCATTAAGAGTTCTCATTTTGAAAGAGGATGAAACATAGGTATCATCATAAGGCAGGGGCCAAATCATATCACCACTAACCTGACCTGACCCAAAGGAGGTATTCTGCTGAGCAAGCTTCTGCTCATAATCAAGAATGGTTGCCTCGCCTTTTTCCATTGCGGCTTCATACTCTTTACTTTTACTGTCAAGGGCGTTAACAATACTCATAACCTTATTAAGATCAGCCTGAATCAATGCTTCCTTATCCTCAATAATTTTACGGGCATCAACCTGTTCTTTTTTCTTTGCTTCGTGCTCTTTTTTCGCCTTATCAAGTTCTTCTACTTTAGAATTAAGGCGAGTTTTCATATCTTCAATTTCAAGAACCTTTTGTTTAAGGGTTTCAATATCCTCTTCAAGATCTTTTATGAGCTTATCATCGTGTTCTGCAATTCTGTCAATAAGCTCTGTTCTTTCGAGATACTCCTGAAAATCAAAACCATCAGATGTAAGCAAATATTCTAAAGAGGTGTTGGCACCTGTCATATAAGTTACACGGATTCTTTCACCTAAAAGCGTATAAGTATCTGCAATTTCCTGCTGAATTTCAATTACCTTTTCGTCAAGGGCTTTGATTTGTTGATTCAGATCTTCAATTTCATTTTCGATGCTTATAATCTGATTATCAATAACCTTGATATCTGCATCAATAAGTGCAATTTCATCATTATATAAATCAATCTGTTCTGAAAGAACATTGATTTTTTCCTGCAAAGCATTTATTTCATCATCATAGGATGCGGCTTCCGCTTCAAGCTCTGCAATTTTTTCTTCATTTTGTTTAATTTGTTCTCTTATCTCTTCAATTTTGTTTTCATATTCCTGCTTTTCGGCATCAGTAAGAGCAAAAACAGAAACAGACATTACACCAATAATAATGACTAAAGAGAGAATTAAGCTTAAAAGCTTTTTAGATTTATCAGTCGTTGTCAACAACATTACTGTGCTCCTTTAAATATTTGTTGAGAGAGATAATACTACCGAATGCACCGATTACAACACCGATAAAGGCGAACATTCCGAATATCACCCACACATAGTCAAGGAAATTAACAATTTCTCCACCAAGCTCTGCAAGGATATTTCCAAGCCATATTGATGCAACTGAATACACACCATACTGAATACCCAGAGCAAGTATAGCTGAGAACAAGCCTAAAAGAATACCTTCCACCATAAAGGGCCAACGGATGAAAGCATTTGTTGCCCCAACTGCTTTCATAATACTGATTTCAAGACGGCGGTTGTAAATTGTGATACGGATTGTGTTGGAAACAATAAACAAGGAAACGAAGAACAGAATTGCAACTATACCAATACTGATATATGTAACTGCATTTCTTATACTTGCCAATTTACTTGCCAAATCACTGTTTTCCCGGACATGAATAACATTTTCCATAACCTGAATTTCACTGACTGTTGCATCAAACTGCTCAAGGTCTTTAACAGTTACCTTATATGCATCAGGCAAAATCTCAGGTGAAAGCCCCTGAAGAACCTCTGCATTGTCACCATAAGACTCTATCTGCCTCCGGAATGCCTCTTCACGAGGAACAAACTCAACCTCTAAAACATTGGTGTGTGCTTCAAGCTGAACACCCAGAGTCTGAGTCATATAATCGTCAGCCTCGTCATTAACATAGACCATAACAACATTCTGACTTTCAATCAAATCAAGAACTGCATTGATATTAAGGAAAATAAGTGAACCTGTACCAACAATAATAAGGCAGGAAATAAGAACTACAATCGTTGCTAAGGAAAGCAAACGATTTACCCAGATATTTCTGAAGCCTTCGCGGGTTAAATAACCTAAGCTAGCACCTTTCATTGAGCATCAACCTCCTCTTCTGCAGAAACAGGAGCATCTGCTTCTTCTGTTGCAACTGCATCCTTTGAACGGTCAATACCATAAGTTTCCATAAGATATTCAAAATCTGAGGAATCCTCATTAAGAAAGTATGAGCCGATTTCATCCTCGGGAGAATCAAATGTGTAAGGCTCGGCATCAATATGAGATGCATCGGGATAATCCGATTCAATTGCACCATCCTTGATTGTTATAACGCGATGGTTGAAGGTTTTAACAAGATGCAAATCGTGAGTAACCATAATAATAGTTGTGCCATCAGAGTTGATGTGGTTAAGAAGGTCAACTATTTCATAGCTCATTTTAGGGTCAATATTACCCGTTGGCTCGTCAGCAATAATCATATTTGCATTATTAGCCAATGCTCTTGCAAGAGCAACTCTCTGCTGTTCACCGCCAGAAAGCTGGTTAGGCTTTGAACGCGCTTTTGAGTTAAGACCCACAAGACCTAAAAGATAAGGCACTCTTTTTCTTATTGCACCCTCTCTTGCACCAATAACGCGCATTGCAAAAGCAACATTATCATAAACATTCATTGACTGAATAAGACGGAAATCCTGGAAAACAATTCCGAGAGACCTTCTGAAATAAGGAATATCCTTTTTCTTCATATGGTTAAGGTCATATCCGTTTATACTGATTGAGCCCGAGGTGGGCACCTCTTCTCTCATCATAAGCTTTAACAGTGTACTCTTACCGGCACCTGAAGAACCGACAATAAAAACAAATTCGCCGTTTTCAATCTGTATATCAAGATTGTCGAGGGCTTTTGTTTTGGTGTCTTCATATACCTTAGAGACGCCTTTGAATTCTATCAATTTCAACACCCAATCTTTTTATTTTTCGACAAAAATAATTATAGCACATCTTATTACAAAATGTAACCCTTTTGCAATAAAAATGTGCTAAATTAATTATTTATTAATATTTAACGGGATTTGCATCAAGATATTTCTTAACCATTAATGCTACCTTGAAAACAATCGCATCATCAAACTCTCTTAAATCAAGACCTGTAAGCTTTTTAATCTTTTCAAGTCTGTAAACGAGAGTATTACGGTGAACAAAAAGCTTTCTTGAGGTCTCGGAAACATTAAGGTTATTTTCAAAAAATCTCTGAATTGTGAAAAGAGTTTCCTGGTCAAGAGTTTCAATAGAACCAACCTTGAAAATTTCCTTAAGGAACATTTCACAGAGAGTTGTGGGAAGCTGATAAATAAGACGAGCAATACCGAGATGGTCATAGCTTACGATATTGCGCTCGGTATCAAACACCTTACCAACCTCAAGAGCAACCTGAGCCTCTTTGAATGAGCGAGCCAAATCCTTAACGCCTATAACGGGAGTACCGATACCAACAAGGCAATGAGTAAAGAACTCTGAAGAAAGAGCATCAGAAATTGAACGGGCAAGCTTTTCAAGGTCCTTACCATCGATATCGCTTCTCACCTCTTTAACAAGAGCAATATCGTTTTCGCTGATATTCACAACAAAATCCTTTGATTTTTCGGGAAAAAGGTTCTGAATAACATCATAAACAGAAACATCACTCTTATCAATAAGTCTGATAAGAAGAACAACTCTTGATGCTTCGTTGTTAAAGTGAAGCTCTCTTGCTTTCAAATAAATATCGCCGGGAAGAATGTTATCAAGAATAATGTTCTTAATAAAATTGCTTCTGTCGTATTTTTCATCATAGAACTGCTTAATGCTTGAAAGTGAAACTCCGAGAACACCTATGTAATTATGAGCAACGGAATCCTCGCCCTCAACAAAAACAGCATATTCGGGGTGCATATGAGTACCGAAGGACTGATAAAGAGCGCCATCAGAAGCAACAACAGTTGCAGAAGAGAAAATCGCTGCAGTGTTAACATTGCGGATTTCACCGATTCTGCCAAGGTCACTGCAAGAGATAACCGCACCGCTTTCATCGATTATGCCGATAGTTCTGTCAACAACATCGCGCATTTGGTGAATAACACCCTGAAATAATCTATTGGACATTTTAATGACCTCCAATATTTTTTACCATTTGACTGCTATACATAATACACAACTTTGCACAATTTTGCAAGTGTTTTTTTGATATTTCTTAATTTTTTTTATGCAATTTGTTAGTTTTTTGAAGAAAAAGTTGTTTTATTTGCAAAAAAACACGAAAAACATCAGATTTGAAAAAATGTCGAATTATCTTCTTTCTATCAGCTCCAACTCTGATTCTGATATAATCCGTGCCTCCCCCGCATTCAATGAAGAGTCTAAAAAAAGCCCCCCGATTGCTATGCGCTTAAGCTCTGTAACACTTGTCCCCAGCGAAGCAAACATACGTTTAATCTGGTGATATTTCCCCTCCTTGATTATGACCTTGAAAACCTGTTTTTCATCATCCTCAAGAAGCTCCAGCCTTGCAGAAAGAAGAACTGTACCATCTGCAAGAACAACACCATCTCGAAAGGCTTGTTCAGCCTTCGGGAAATCAATTTTTTCTGACACTTCTGCTATATAGGTTTTATCAACATGCCTTGAGGGAGAAAGAATCCGGTGAGCAAAATCCCCATCATCTGTTATAAGAGAAAAGCCTGTTGTATCCTTATCAAGTCTTCCTGCAGGAAAAAGATTTTTTCTTTTCAGCTCATCGGGCAGAATATCCACAACTGTTTTATCACGCTTGTCCTCCGAAGCACTGATAACACCCTTGGGTTTATTAAGCATTATATAGGTAAATTCAGTCTGGCGCAGACCTTCCCCTCTGATTTTTATATCATCCTCGTAGGAAACCTTAACTGCACTGTCTTTAACAACAACACCGTTTACCGACACCTCTCCCCGCCTTACCATATCTTTAACATCATTGCGGGACAAAAGTCCCTGAGAGGCTATAAGCTTATCAAGTCTTTCCTTTTTCATACAATCACTCTACTCTTTATCAAATCCGTGCATAAAGCCGTCAAGCTTCACCGAACAAACATCGCCGCCGATAATCACACCATCACTTATAAGAAGATTAAGTCTTATAAAATCGTCCTCAGGTGAGGTGCCGGGATAATTTCTCACAACATAAGTCCATCTTTTGACTCTTTGCCCTGCATATTTTGTTAAATCAAAGCCCTGCTCCAACTGTATTTCATTATAGTTATTGTACACATCATCAAACACATCAGGTATAACAATCTCCTGAATTTCAACCTCATCCTTATCAACCTCCCACCCATAATGGGAAATAAAGGCTAAGCGTTCTTGTTCATTTGTTGCCGTCAACGATGTTCCTGTGCTTGTTTTTGTTGCCTGAAGACTGCCGACAAAAGCAATTGCTAAAACCAGACACAAGCTTAAAGCAACAACTGCCACAGCGGTAAAAAGCGCTTTTTGAATTTTATTTTTTGAAAGTGAAACCACAAACATAAACACAACTCCTATACCAAAGCATATATAACTATATGCTTGATAAGGGAATTTAATGTGATTTTTAAATCAAAACAAGCCTAAATATGCATCAAAAATGGGTTCACCTACGAATGCACATATTGCTGATGCCATAGCCAGGAACGGACCGAAAGGAATTGCACCCTTCATTTCCTTTTTGCTTACAAGCTTTCTTCCGATTGAGAAAAGCACTCCGAGAAAAGCACTCATAAATAATGAAATTAAAACTGCCTTCCAGCCAAGAACAAAGCCAACTGCCGCCATAAGCTTGATATCTCCGCCACCCATTGCTCTGCCACCTGTAACAAGAGCAATAAGGAAAAACAAGCCGGAAACTGCAAACAGACCGATTATTTTTGAAATAATCCATTCCTTTGTGAAGGTATCTGTAATAAGAGCGTCACCCACAATGAAAAGACCGCCTACAAAAATTGCAATCCACATAGAATCGGGAATTATCTGATGCTCAGAATCAATCCACGAAACAACTATGAGTGCAGACATCATTATCATATAGCCCACAAGCCTGAGATTCAGCCCCTCAAAGGCTGAGCCACCTGAAATAAAAAGATACACAAGCACATATGCCACGCCATTGAGCGCTTCAACAATAGGATATCTCGGTGAAATCGGTGCTTTACAATATCTGCATTTGCCACCTAAAAAAATCCAGCTGAACAGCGGAAAAAGATCCTTCCAATTCAACTGATGTTTGCAGGATGTGCATATAGAATTACCCTTTTTGAAATCCATTCCGATGGGTAACCGGTAAATCAAAACATTAAGAAAACTGCCGATAACAGTTCCGAATACAAAAACAATCGCCCCTATGTAAGCCGTAAAAAAGTGAACCATAACTGCCCCTTCTGACGAGAATCGTCGCTTTATTAAAACTAATTATAAACACTTTAGGTGTTAAAGTCAACAAATATCACAAACACAATTTGTTGAAAATTCATATCAACACATTGTTGTATTTTTTATTTAATTATGTTATATTATATTTTGTATAAAATACTAAGGAGGAACTTTTTCTATGAAAAAGACATGCAAACGTGTACTTGCCGTTGTTTTATCACTTGTAATGGTATTTTCCGTGATAAGCGTCGGCGCAGTTGCTATGGCTTGTTTAGCAATAGCAAACACAGTTACCATCGGCTCCGATGGTTCAACTGTTATCAACGCAAACAGCGTTGAAGAAGCAATCGAATATATGGAGGCTACACCGGAAATGTTCTATGAAGAAACTTCCGTTGACTCCGAAACCTCTGTTCAGCCCAAGGCTGCTTCAAAGCTTACAGCTAAGGCAACAACACAGAAGGACAAGAAGATTTACCCCACAGTTATCATCCCCGGTATCAGCCAGTCCATCTCTTACCTTGCAGATGAAAATGGTGACCCTGCTGTTAACTCAGAGGGTGAAGAGCTTTCAGGCGGTCTTCTTATTCTTGACTCTACTCAGATTCTTCCTGTTGTTGCTGCTAACCTTGCGGCACCTCTTGCAGAAGCTCTCATTACTCAGTCTGATGCAGACGGCAGACTTGCTGAAGGTGTTTACAACACTGTTACTCAGCTTTTCTCTATCCAGGCAAGCGACAAGAACGGTAACCCTGTTAACAACCTCCAGACTATTTCTTATGTTGACGAAAACGGTGTTCCCACCTCTGTTGCAGCAATGTCTCAGGATGACAGAGATTATTTCTACAGAATGATTCCTATGACACGCATTAAGGATGATGTTGGCGAGGACAACCTTTACCTCTATGCATTCCCCCTTATCGGCGACCCCATGGAATCCGCAAAGGGTCTTGATGCTTATATTCAGGGCATCAAAGAAGACAAAGGCGTTGATAAAGTTAACGTAGTTACTATCTCTCTCGGTGGTACTATCCTTACCGCTTACCTTGAGCTCTACAAAAACACAGGTTATCCCGACATCAATCGCGTTGTTAACGTTGTTGCTTGTCTCCAGGGTACTGATGTTATGGGTGACTTCTACCTCAGAAACTGGAACCTTGAGGATGAATTCTTCTTCCATGAGTACATCCCTATGATCATGAGTGAAACCTCAGGCAGTCCTGCTCTGGGTTATCTGATTAATATCGCTATCAAAATTTTCCCCAAGGAAGTTGTTTACACCCTTCTTACTGCAGCGGTTGACGGTATTCTTGATTCCTTAATGCTCAACTGTCCTCAGTTCTGGGCAATGATTCCTGAAGACCGTTTCGATGATGCAAAAGAAAAATACAGCTACATCTGGGAAGACCCCGAATATGCTAAGCTTGCTAAGAAAATCAACAGATTCCACAAGGCTGCTTCCAACCTTGTAGATAACTTTGAGGTTCTTATGGATAACGATGTGCTTGTTCACAGCGTTGCAGGTTATGGTCTCGATTATAGTGCTCAGGATTACTGCTTCTTTGCAGCTATGAAATCCTCACTTACAACAAACAGTGATGCTATTATCGATATTGACTCAACAACACTTGGCGCAACCTACGCTCCTGCAGGTGAAATTCTTCCCGACGATATTCTTTTCTCTGAAGATGCTATCATCTCTCCTGACGGAAGCGTTGACGTTTCGACCTGTGCATTCCCCGAAAATGTATGGCTCTTTGAGGGTCAGCACCACGAGGTTGGCAGAAACGACGTTGTTATCTCCCTTATCGGTAAGCTTATTACAGGTGAAATCAAATCTGTAAACGATATGTCCGATAAATATCCTCAGTTCAACGGCAACCGTAACACAAGAAATATCACTCGTTGGTATCTTGAAGAGGCTGAAGAGGTTCTCAATGCAGAAGATCAGTCAATGTATGCTCCCGAGGATATCGTTGAGCTTCAGGCTGCTTATGATGAAGCTAATGCACTTCTCGAAACCACTATCTGTGACCCCACTGAAGCAGAAGCTGTAACTGACAGACTTCTTAATGCACTTCGCAGAGTTGGTAAGGAAGGCGAGGCCGAAGACACCACAGCAATAGACGCTCTTGCTGTTATCGCTGAGTTTGTAGATGACACCATCTTTGAGATATTTGGCGGAAACGGTTTCTCAGATATTGCACAAACAGGTCCATTCCCCGGCTAAGTACACACTTGCACTAATTATATATATGTGATATAATTTCACTCCCGAAGAAATTCGGGAGTGATTTTTATGTAGAGTGAGTCTGATAATGAAAGTATATTTTTACACATTAGGGTGCAAGGTAAACCAATATGAAACTCAGGAAATGAGTGAGCTTTTAGAAAAAAATGGGTATACTATTATATATAATGCAACAGAGGCTGATGTTGCAGTTGTTAACTCCTGCACTGTTACTGCCGAAAGTGTAAGAAAAACCCGCCAGACAATCAGAAAGCTTAAAAAACAAAACCCCGATAATATTATAATTCTCACAGGCTGTGCTTCTCAGGCGGAACCTCATATAATTAACGATTTGCCTGAGGTTGATATCTTTATGGGTAACAGAAGCAACGGCGAAATTGCCGAGGCGTTAGGCGATTTCTTGCAACACGGTCAAAAACTCACAAAAAGAACCGAGCATAAAACAGGTGATCCCTTTGTATGCCTCGGCATTTCAAAATTTGACGAACACACAAGAGCATTCCTGAAAATTCAGGACGGATGCGACAGATTCTGTTCTTATTGCCTTATTCCCACTGCAAGAGGTCGCTCCCGTTCCAAATCCCTTGATGATATAGACAAAGAATTAAAAGCACTTGAGAAAAATGGTTATTCTGAAATTGTTTTTGTCGGAATCAACCTTTCCGATTACGGCAAAGGCACCCCCTATTCTCTCCCCGATGCTTTGCGTCTTGCAGAAAAATACGAAGGTATTAAAAGAGTGCGCCTCGGCTCCCTTGAGCCCGACCACATAACCGATGAAATGATTGAGAAATTAAAAGCAATAACAAAGCTTTGTCCTCAATTCCACATTTCTCTTCAAAGTGGTTGCGACAGCGTTCTTAAGGCTATGAACAGGCATTATATCTCGGCAGAATATGAGCATCTTGCAAATAAATTAAGAGAAGCTTTTCCTGATGCAACAATAACAACCGATGTGCTTGTGGGCTTTCCCACAGAAACGGAAAAGGATTTCAACACAACTTCTGAGTTTGTTAAAAAAATCGGTTTTGAAAAGGTACACGTTTTCCCCTACTCTGTTCGCGAGGGCACAAGAGCCGCCAAAATGGAACAGTTGACTAAAACGGTTAAGGAAGACAGAGCCTCCCGCCTTTCAGTTATTACTGAAAAAATCAGAGAGAATTATCTAAAAAAACAAATCGGAAAAACTGTTGAAGTGCTTTTTGAAGCTGAAAAGAATGACTATTGCGAGGGCTACACAAAAAACTATACTCCCGTAAGAGTTTATTCTGAAAAGAAATGCAAGGGTGAGTTTTTATTAGTGGAAATCACCCAAGCCGAAAAGGATTATTGTATCGGAAAATTTGTATAAATTTTACCGATATTTTCAAAAAATAATCTTGACAATAATATAGTGTTGTGATAATATATCTGTTGTTGTGACAGCACGCGGGTGTAGTTCAATGGTAGAATCCCAGCCTTCCAAGCTGGTCGTGTGGGTTCGATTCCCATCACCCGCTCCACAATGCGCGGTTGTAGCTCAGTTGGATAGAGCAACTGCCTTCTAAGCAGTAGGTCGGGGGTTCGAATCCCTCCAACCGTGCCAATATTAATAATTATGGTGGATGTAGCTCAGTTGGTTAGAGTGCCAGGTTGTGGCCCTGGAGGTCGTCGGTTCGACCCCGATCATCCACCCCATTTTTATTTATAGGGATGTAGCCAAGCGGTAAGGCAACGGACTTTGACTCCGTCACGCGTGAGTTCGAACCTCGCCATCCCTGCCAAAAAGCATCGCATTGCGATGCTTTTTTCATTTATGTCCGCAGGACATAACTTCATTTTGCGAACTTTGTGAGCAAACTTCATTTCAAGTTTACTTGAACTTCATTTAACATAAATGAACGAAGTTGTTTTCAACAAATGAAGTGCTGTGCAATGAAGTGTGCCTACGGCACAACGAAGTTGCCCTAACGGGCAAACGAATTGTAAAACTTTATAGGTTATGATATAATACACATAAACAAGGAGTGATATTATGAAAAAAGAAGATAAACTTGGCGATTTATCCATGCAATTATCTGTTGATGTATTGAACATGTGCAAAACTCTAAAAAAACAGGGTGAAACTACTATCTCCAACCAAATAAGCAGAAGCGCAACAAGTGTCTGTGCAAATATTGCCGAAAGCAAATATGCTCATGGCAGAGCTGATTTTATTGCAAAACTTCAAATATCACTTAAAGAAGCATCCGAAACAGGCAAATGGCTCGAAATGTTATATAAAACAGAAAGTATTACAGAAGAACAATTTAAACATCTTAACAGAGTATGTTCTACAATCCGAGTATTATTAATAAAATCAATCACCACCGCTAAGGAGAACAACAAATGAGTTTATTTAAGAAAAAAGAAAATAAAAGCACTCCACATTTTGCTGTTTGTGGCATAGTTGAAATTGACAGCAAAATTTTATTTGTAAGGCACACATATGGTGTTGCAAAAGACAGAATTCTTTTGCCCGGTGGATATGTAAAAGAAAACGAACTCCCCACTTTTGCAATAGAACGGGAGATTTTTGAAGAGACAAGTGTTAACTGCCAAGCAAAAGACTTGTTTTCAATGCAATTTAAAAGTGAACAATGGTGTGCGGTTTTCACAATGGAATATAAATCAGGCACACCCGAGTCTGATGGTTACGAAAACAGTGAAATATTGTTGTTGACTATTGATGAAGTTCTTGAAAGAGACGACTTGACCAATATGAGCAGAGAGCTTTTGAATGCTTATAAAAACAATAAAAACGGATTAGTAAAAAGTGACTATTTAGCTAAAGCACGTACAAAAAACGATTACGTTATTTTTGGTGTATAAATTTAATTGATTTACTAAGTTTTATGTGCTAAAATGAACTTATTATAGAAGAAACAAACATCCGAAATGGAGGTTAAATAAATGAAAACTTATGATGTAGTTGTTATCGGTGCAGGTAACGGCGGTCTTGCAGCTGCTGCAACCTGTGCTAAAGCAGGTCTTTCAACCCTTTTACTTGAAAGGCACAACATCCCCGGTGGTTCTGCCTCATCTTTCGTAAGAGGTCGCTTTGAATTTGAACCATCACTTCACGAGCTTTGTGGTGTTGGTGCACCTGACAAAAAAGGTCAGGTTGAAGATATGTTCAAACGTATGGGTGGTGATGTTAAATGGTACACCCATAATTCAACCTTCCGTCTTATAGTGCCTGCAAACGAGGGTGATGAAGGTGCTTTCCTTAACGAGGATGGTAAGTGGGTAACCGTTGATGCTCGTATGCCCGTAGGCATAAAGGAATTTGCAGAGAAGCTTGAGGAGCTTGTTCCCGGTTCTTATGAAAGCTGTATGGAAGCATTCAGACTCAGCGAAAGACTGTATGTTGCTTTTGCTGCCCTTGATGACCCTAAAAAATTACCCGGAAGCTTCAAGGATATACCCAACATTTTAAGAATGGTTTCCCACACAATGAAGGAAGGTCTTGATGCACTTGGTATGCCAAAAAAGGCTCAGGATATTTTCAATACATATTGGTGCTATATGGGCTCCCCTGCCTCCCAGTTTGACTTCCTTTACTATATGACTGTTCTTCACAGTTATGTTGAGTTCGGAACAGGTGTGCCAGAGCTTCGCAGCCACGAAATGAGCCTTGCTCTTGATAAGGTTATACGTGATGCAGGCGGTGACATCTGGTACAATTCAGAGGTTACAAAGGTTATAATGAAGGACGGAAAGCCTGCAGGTGTTGTTATTAACGGCAACAAAGAGGTTTACGGTAAATATTTCATCTGCAACTCCTCACCCAACAAGGTATGGAACGATCTTTTTGAAACAAAAGATGTTCCCGAAAAGCAGCTTAAGATGCTTAATGCAAGAAAAACTGCTTGTGCTCTTACAACAGTTTATCTCGGTATGAACAAAACCAAAGAAGAATTAGGAATCAAGGACTATTCAATATTTATTGCTCCTGATTCTGACTCTGATAAACAGTATGAAGCCGTTCAGGACTTTTTCAGCGGTTACTGCATTATTAACTGCCTTAATGAAATCATCCCCGATTGCACACCAGAAGGAACAAGCCAGCTTTTCCTTACAACAATGACATTCGGTGATGTTATGAAGGACGTTAAGCCACAGGATTACAAGAAATTCAAAACCAAGGTTGCAAAGGATATGATTGAAACCTGCGAAAAAGCGCTCGGCATTTCCATTACACCTTATATTGAAGAAATTGAAATCGCTCTTCCCCCAACCTTCTGCCGTTACCTTAACACTCCCGAGGGTACACCCTACGGCTATATGCTTGAAAAATGGGATAGTATGATTCCGAGAACAGTTCAATATCTTAACGATCAACCATTTAACAATTTCTATTTCTGCGGTGCTTCTCAGGAGCGTGGCGATGGTTATGGTTGCGCTTACTACACAGGCGAAAAAGCAGCCGGAATTGTTATAAAAGCATTAAGTAAGGAGGGCAAATAAGATGGCTGATATCAAAAAATTAAGCGCGAAGAAATTCTTCCCGATGCTCTCCGCTCGTCAGGAAAGATTTGAAAAAGCAAATTCAGACCTCAAGCCTGTTTCAGACCAGGCAACTGTTATTGCAAAAGCGCTTCACCCCAAAAGGCAATATCTAAAAATTGCAGAAATCAAGGAACGCGGTGCAGACTGCAAGAGCTTCACACTTGTTCCCGATACTGACAAGGGCACAGCTGCGCTCGCTTGGTTTGGTGCAGGTAAATATCTTACTGTTTTTGAAACAATTGATGGGATGCCCGTAACAAGAGGTTATTCAATTTCATCCTCACCCAAGGAATCACTTGAGGGCAAATATATTCTTACAATCAAGCTTGTTGAGGGTGGCTTGATGTCGCAGTATATTTTTGATAACTGGGCAGTAGGCACAAGCGTTGAGGTTTCTGCACCTGCAGGTAACTTTGAATATCAGCCCTTGAGAGATGCACAGAAGGTTATCTGCCTTGCAGGTGGTAGCGGTATCACTCCCTTTATTTCAATGGCAAATGCTATCTGCGACGGTGATGAGGATTTTGAAATGACGCTTCTTTACGGTAGCAGAAGCTATGATAACATTCTTTTTCGCGAGGAATTGGATGAGCTTGCAAAGAACGACAAAATCAAGGTTGTTCATGTATTAAGCGATGATGACAATGCACCTGAGGGCACAGAAAAAGGCTTCATTACTGCAGATTTAATCAAGAAATATGCTCCCGAAAACGAAGCATACTCTGTATTCCTTTGCGGTCCTCAGCAGATGTATGAATTTGTTGACAAGGAGCTTGAGAAATTAAACCTTCCCAAGAAATATATCCGTCACGAAATGTTCGGTGAATTCCATAATCCTCAAACACAGGCTGACTACCCTGCAGGTATTCCCGAAACAGTGAAAATCAAGGTTACAATTCAGGATAAAACATATACAGTTGAAGGTAAATCAACTGATTCTGTTGTTCAGATTCTTGAAAAGAACGGTATTGCAGCTCCCACCCGTTGCCGTAGCGGTGAATGTGGCTTCTGCCATTCTCACCTTATTTCAGGTAAGGTTTATGTTCCTAAGCACCTTGAATACCGCAGACTTGCAGACTACAAGTTTGATTGTATTCACCCCTGCTGTTCATTCCCCTTAACTGATTTGGAAATCAACGTTCCTGTGGCTAAATAAAACAAAAAAAGAAAATCCTGCTTTCCGGAGCAGGATTTTTGCTTTGTATATGGAATTTTACTGCGTTTTTCTTAAATGTAAAAGAATTTTGATAGACAAAACAGTGACCGAAGCCTATAATTAAGGTAACGAGGTGAGAAAAATGGACATCGGAAGCAAATTGAAAACCGCAAGAAGCGATGCAAAATTCACTCAAGAGGAAATTGCAGAAAAGCTTGGAGTCAGCAGACAGACAATATCCAATTGGGAAAACAGCAAATCTTATCCCGACATTATAAGCGTAATTAAATTAAGTGATATTTATTCAATCACTCTTGATGCCTTGTTAAAGGAGGACGAAAATATGATTAAACATCTTGATGAAAGTACAAATGTTGTCAAAAGTAAAAACCGTCTGAGAAGAATAATTCCTGTTTTAATATATACCGCCATTTGGGCAATGTGCATTTTATTCTTCTGGATTTTTAGCGGTGCAACTGATGCAGCTATATTTTCCATCTTCGTATTCTGGGGTATTCTTCCTATTACAAGCTTAATAATTTCCATTATTATAGGAAAAGATGATTTCAAACCATTAGCAAAAACCGGAACTGTTATTTTAATGGGAATAATGTATATGCTTTGTGAATATTTCACGTTCTCACTTGCTAATATGGTAACCTTTGATAAATTCAACCTGATAAGTTTCGATGCTTTATTTATGGGAATCGGTTTTTCTGCTATAGGAATGGGAACCGGTTGTTTGATAAAATTCATTAAAATCAAAAGGCAAAAATAATATTCGTGCACTCATTGTAAACCTTTTACAATAACTGCACGATATCTGATAAATTATAGAAATTACTTACATACCTTCCGTTGAAATCCTTCTGACTCCACTGATTTACAACAAAAACTTTTTCTGTTTTATAAAGAATTGCGATTTTATTCAGTTTTGTTTTATCTTCTGTAAAATGCTTTTTGACCTTCTTATATAGAGGGTCATTTTTTATTTTAAAAATCTCTGGAATCTGCAAGGCAGATGAGCTTGAAAGCAAATCGCAGATAAGCGTTTCGCGAAGCCTTTCGGGGTCTGCGAATTCTTTAAAGTAGTAATATATATGAATTGCATAATCTGAAAGACTCATTTTATTGCCGTCGATTTCATTACCGAAAGCCATAAAGAGCTTAAAGGGTGTAAAATCACATTCATTCAACAGATAGTCAAGAGTAAAGAGGAAGCGACCGCTATTATACATTCTTTCGAGAGCATCCTCGCACTTTTTAAGTTTATCTATTTCGACCTTTGAAAGCCAAGGCGTTGATGTTACTTCATAGGGTGGCTTTTCGTTGAACTCACAAGGGTATTTCTCTCTGTTTTCTCGCATTTCTGCACCATAAAGGAGCTTTAAAAAGCCCATCTGAAGCATATTAGCCTTAAGGCTATAACCGATATCAAAGCTTCTTTCAAAGCTCTCTATATCCTCCCCCGTTAAGCCTGCAATCAAATCAATATGAATATGCATATTACCAAATGAGATAAGCTTTTTGATATTTTCAATGAGCTTTTTTGTATCAGTTTTTCGGTTGATAGCTTTTAAGGTTTCCTCATTGAAGGACTGCATACCTATTTCAAGCTGAAACACGCCCTTAGGTGCTTTTGAGAGGATTTCCATTGTACTATCTTTCAGAATATCTCCTGCGATTTCAAAATGGAAGCAGGTGCCCTCGGGAATTTTTTCCCCGTAATTTGAAAGTATGAATTCTAAAATTTCATTGGCTCTCTCTGCTTTTGCATTAAAGGTACGGTCAACAAATTTAATGGTTTTTGTACCGCTTTGAGATAGCTTTAAAATATCTGTTTTTACCTGCTCAATATCAAAAAATCTTAAGGGTGAGCATCTGCCCGAAAGGCAGAAGGCGCATCTGTAAGGGCATCCACGACTTGTTTCAATATATGAAATTCTGCCTTTGAGATTATCAAAAAACTCTTCACTATATGGTGTTGGCGGTGTTTGGGTACATTCTTCTTCGGGTACTGAAATTATATTTTCATTATTTCTGAAAGAAAGTCCGCTGACCTTATTAAAATCACTATTATTAATATATGTATCAACAAAAATCGGAAAGCTTTTTTCACCCTCGCCTGAAAGAACAAAATCAACAAAATTGTATTTTTCTAAAACATCTTTGGCTCTGTAAGACACCTCAGGTCCACCAAGTATTATGGTACAGTTGATTTTTTCCTTAATAAGTTTACAAAGTTCCAATGTTTTTTCTATATTCCAGATATAAGAAGAAAAAGAAATTATATCAGGCTTTTCATTTATAATCTGTTCTGCAAAAGCATTTATGTCGCTGTTAATGGTACTTTCCATTACTTTTACTTCAACAGATGCAACAGAATAAGCCCTGACCCCTGAAAGCAAGCACCATGGGGCAAGGGATGCGTGAATATATTTTGAATTTAAGCAAGCAATTATGACTTTCAAGTTTTCCCCTCAAATCAAATTAATTTAATTTATTTTATCATACTTTCTTAATAAATTAAACCCAAAAATAAAAATGTGGTAATGTTGAAAAACATTTTTTCAACATTACCACAAATCAATTAGTTCATTCTATTCTTACAAGATATTGGCAATATGCGTAAACATTCATTATCTTTTTAGCCTCTACCCCATCATCTGCCTGAATAACGGGATTGGTTTCAGATGGAGTGCGATAAAGCTTAAAAACTATTGCATTCTGACCGGGACGCATATTACGAATGCTCTTATATTCAAAATTACGTTTCTGAATACCCAACTGCTCGAACATTACTGATTCAATATCCGCATTTGTGAAGCATTTGATATATTCGTTCTCATCAAAAATTTCAAGAATGTGTTTAGCCTCTTCGAATGAAATATTGTAGCATTTGAATTGACCCTCGTTAAGTACAGACATCATACTACTGTTATCTAACAGCAATAACGGCAATTTGTTAGCATCTACCATAAATAAGCCTCCCTTTATAAAACTAATATTCAACCAAGTATGTGGCTAAGTATATTTTACATTAAATTATATACTTTGTAAAGTATTTTCGTTTGACAATAACGAATTTTATATATTTTGACGAAAAACGCCTTGATTTTCCTTATACTGAATGCTAAAATTAGTTTAACTTATCTAAAAGGTGATTTTTTGAAGCACAAAATTTTTAATGGTTGTGATTTGTTACACACATTGAAAGTAAAGAATTTACTTTCGGAAAAACGACTGGGTCTTGTTACAAACTCCCAGGCTTTAACAAAAAATTCTGAAACAACAGCCTCAAGGGTGAACGAGCTTTATAACCTTTGCGCCTTGTTCGGTGGTGAGCACGGCTTTAATACCGAAAAACAAGCAGGCGGTTATGATGCGGATGTTTTTATAGACAAAGAAACCGGTGTTCCCGTGTATGACCTTTTCGGCGGCGAAAATTCTTTAAGAAAAGCAGAAGAGGTTTTTAAAGCTTTGGATGCGGTTATATTTGACTTTCAAGATATCGGAACGCGGTATTATACATATCAATATACCCTTTTAGATGCTTTATACATTTCTAAGAAAACCAATACTGAAATGATAGTTCTTGACAGAATCAACCCTTTGGGTTGTTTAAGAGTTGAGGGTAATTTATTAGAAAGCGATTGCGTATCAGAGGTTGGAAGGGTTGCAGGTCAACCAACAATTACAGGTTTAACCATTGGCGAAGTTGCATTATGGTACAATAAACATTTAAATATAGGCACAGATATAAAAGTTATTGCTTGCGAAGGATTACAGAGAGAGTTTTTATTTGAAGATACAGATTTAACATTTATTCCACCCTCACCAAATATGAGAAACCTTGATGCTCTTTTTCTGTATGCAGGCACCTGTCTTTTTGAGGGAACAAATCTTTCTGAAGGTCGGGGAACCGAAAAGCCATTTGAGATGTTCGGTGCACCTTGGTTAGAGCCTGAAGAAGTTATTGATTACTTACATTCTTTACCTGATGAAGAAAAATCTGCTTTTAAGGGACTTGAATTTCTTCCCTGCACTTTTACCCCCACTTTCAGCGGCTATAAAAACGAGCTTTGTAACGGAATACAAATAGAAATCAAGGATAAAAACCATGTGAATATGTTTGAAACCGGGTTACAGTTAATAAAAGCAATAAAAACACTTTACCCTGACAAAGTTGAATTTTCAGAGCATTTGGGAAATCTGGCAGGAACAAAAGAAATATATATGGATGAGTTTAATCCTCATCAATATATAAAAACTCAAGAAACAGAATTAGAAAAATTCAAAAATGAAAGAAAATCCATACTAATATACTAAATATATTCTTGTTTTTTCTTTCCAATATGATAAAATAGGTTTATATTTATGACCTTGGAGGTTTTATTATGTTAAAAGTTGGTCTTGTCGGTGTTGGCGGTATAAGTCATTCCCATATTGATGCTTGGGAAAAAATGGAGGATGCAGAGCTTATTGCAATGTGTGATATCCGCCCTGAAAGAATGGAAAAATTCACCGAGAAAAAATGTTATACAGATTTTGATGAAATGCTTGCAGAAAATGAATTTGATGTTATTGACATATGTCTGCCTACATATCTTCACGCAGATTTTGCTGTTAAAGCAATGGAAAAAGGCATTAATGTTATTACAGAAAAGCCTATTTCCTTAAAGGAAGAGGATATTGACAGGGTTTATAAAACCGCAGAAAAAAATAATGTTAAATTTATGGTTGCTCAGGTTCTTCGCTTCTGGCCCGAATATGAGCTTCTCAAGGAAATTTATGAAACAAAGAAATACGGCAAGCTTCTTTCAGGTACTATGACAAGACTTGGCTGCTACCCCAAATGGAGCTGGGACGGTTGGATGATGGATGAAAAAAGAAGCGGTCTTGTACCCTTTGATTTGCATATCCACGACCTTGACTTTATGGTTTATGCCTTTGGTATGCCTAAGGTTGCTCATCAATTCCGTTCAAAGCTTCCCGACCAGGATTTTATAAGCATCAGCTATGATTTTGGTGATTTCCAGATTAATTCAGAAGCATCCTGGTATGCAACAAGCTACCCATTTACTGCTGAATTCCGTTTCCAGTTTGAAGATGCGGTTGTGGCAAACGAAAACGGTAAAATGCTCATTCACTTGAGAGATGATAAGAAAATTGACCTTTCCGAAGAGGCAGATGGTGAAACAGGTGACATAAATCTACCCAAGAGCAACGCTTATGCAAATGAAATACGCTATTTCGCAGACTGCATAATAAATAACACTCCCGTTGAAAAGGTTCAGCCCGAAGAACTCAGATGTGTATTAAACATATTAAATAACCTTTAATAACAAATCGCACCTGCCAAACGGTAGGTGCGATGTATTTATATGTTCTTTTGTGTCAATAATTCTATAGCATATTTTGCATATTCGGAAAGATATTGACCTCGTCTTGTTACAATTGCGGGTTGACGAGATTGCTGACAGTTTTTCAGCTTAAACAAAGCTATGCTTTTATCAAAATCAAAATTTTCAACAAACTGCAAGGGTAAAAGTGTTGCACCAACACCTGCTCTTGCCATAGACCAGGCAGTGCTGACACCAACAACCTCTGTTGCAACATCGGGTGTGAAATCAACCTCTGCACACATTTTATCAAAAAGCTGGCGCATTTCCTGCTGAGGACTTACAACAACAAAAGGAAGTTTTTTGCAATCCTTTAATTCAATTTCGGGAATACTGTTATGTGATGATGCAGGAAAATTTTCAGAAAATTTTTCAGGAACTGCAAGAACAAGAGTATCTGCTTCAATTAATTTAACATCTAAAACAGATTCATCAACAGGAAGATTTACAACCGCAAAATCATATTTACCCTCGGAAGCATTTTTACGAAGCAAATCGCTACCCTCTTCGTGAAGAACAACAGTTACACCCGGGAATTTTTCTTTGACCTTATTAACTATATATGGTATAAGATAAAGGCTCCTGAAGGGAGAAATTCCGATTTCAAGCTTGCCAAGCTTACCCGATTTATAATCCTCCATTGAGCGAAGCAGCTGGTCTTCCTTATATATAAGCTTTTTAGCCTCTGCTATAAAATGCTCGCCTGCGGGAGTTAAGGTCATAGGAATATTATTTCTGTCAAAAAGCTTAACATCAAGCTCTTTTTCCAATGATAACACCTGTTTGCTCAGGGCAGGTTGAGTTATTCCTAATTTTTCTGCAACAGCAGAAAAATTCAATTCCTCCGAAAGCTCTATAACATATTGTAATTGTTTTCTGTTCATTATTTTTCTCCCCGAATAAAATTAACCTTTTAAATCAATAATACTCGGGGTTTCTTCGTTTTTCAAGTAAATTTTGAAAATATTTTATAAATACAAGCTAAATCTCACAATTCTACAGTTGAAATTCTTGGTTCGAAGCAACAGACGGGTCTTACACACACAATTCGCACACCACTTGCTCTTTGCGGGCCCACCTTCATAAAGGTAGCTAACACAGAGGTGTTGCCTCCAAGACCTAATGCACCCACGCCTGACTTATTGACACGGTCCGTAATTTCCTTTTCTAACTCTGACTGAATATCGTACCTGCCCTCAACCTGAGCCTGAAGCATCATAGCAGTAGCCTCGAAATGACTTCTTCCGATGCCTACCGTCAGAGTACATGGGGTGCACCCCAACTGAGCAACACCCTCCGTTGCCCAATTTACAATTTCGTCCACAACAACATTTGTGTTATGCTTATGAAAAACTCTATAGGTTTTTGCACGAATAGCCGGACCTCCGCCAAACATCAAAATATGCAATCGAATAACATTTTCTTTGCAACGGCGCAAAAGTATGGGGGCAGGTTCAACACCTGCACTATCAATATTTATACCACCGCTTTGGTCAATTCTCTGATTATCGTTTCCCATAACCCCCATAGGACGCCCAGGAAGAATTCTTAGTCCTTGCTTTATACCTTCACGAATTTCATCAAGCATTTTACCACTGACTGCACAATCCTCTCCAATTTCCAAAACCAAATGAGGAATACCTGTATCGTCGCACAAGGGGCTGTGGTTTTTCTCGGCAACAACAGCATTATCCAAAATCGTTTGAAGAATCCATCTGGCTTTTTCATTGGTTTCCTTATCTACAGCATTCTGATACGCCTGCTTTTTATCCTCTCTGAATGTACTGCCTGCTTGCACGAGAGCATCTCTCACAAGCTCTACAATATTATTTTTCATATATGCTCCTCCCGTGCGCTGAGCCAATAATTGCCGGATATTTGTCCACCTTTATCAGATACAATGCTTCCATTCCTAATTCCGGAAACGCAATCACCCTACACTCGCCGGTTTTTGAACCAAGCAATGCGGTAACCGGAGGGATAACGGCATACACACTATTATATTTATCAAGCGCCTCTACTGTTTCAGAATGTAATTGTCCCTTTCCAAGATGTAGCTTAATCCCTGCTTTAGAAAGAGGTTCAATACTGCTTTCTATCTCTAACTTATTGGAGCTGGTAGGACCCACACCTGCAGGACTGACTGCTGTATGAAAAACAACCTGTCCACAAAGATCAATACCAAGATCTTCAATGGTATCATTTTCAATCATTTCTAAAATTTTTGGCAAAACAGCATCGCGACCACACAATATATAACCGCTGATTTCTACTGTATCGCCTACCTGCAAACCTGACACTATTTCCTCTGACAAAGGCGTAGTTAATTCTATCATAATGAATACCTCACTTATATATTCAGGTAGTATCGTTTATTCATTAACAGCAAAAAGCTGTGTATAAGCCCCCTCGTTCTTGATAACACCGAATGCCCTTGCTCGATTATACACATTTATTGCCCAATTGGTGTGTGGCTTTATTTCGTTCATTTTATTACCGCCCACACCCTTGACAACACCTCCATCTGTTCCCAGAATCTGGCAGGCATCATCATATTCCTCCTTCGTAACAGCCATTAAAGCATTTACAAATTTAATATGAGTGGGATGAATAACGGTACGTCCGATAAAGCCGTTCGCCTTATCAAGAATCACTTCTCTGAGCAATCCGTCAATCTCATTATTCACAAGGGGTTTACGTCGTATAAGATAATCTTCAAAATCGTGAGTAGGAAGCTTCTCAAACATCAATTCTTTAGGTGCACGAAAATACTCCCATACGGGGCCTGAAATAACATAATCATTGTTACGACCGCAAACATTAATAATATCTGACAAACACTCTCTTACAGTCATAACATCGTATAAGCTGTAATCAACGCCTCTTCTAACTCCAAAAACAGAGCTGAAGTCTGTACCACCCACACGCACCTGTAAAACAAGCTCGTGATATTTATCTAAAATTTTTCTTATACCCAAAAGCTCCGACATACGAGTTTCTTTGTAGGCTACCTCAGGATCTTCTATAATGGGCATACCATATAAAACTTCTCCGAAACGCTCATTCAAATCTTTAAGATAAGCAAAATATTCATAGCCATTTTCCGCATTAAATTTAGGAAAATTAACCCCACACAAAGATTTCACTTCGTTTTTGGTAAGCGCTTCTCCAAAAACTTTAAATTGCTCTAAATTTCTGACACGAACAAAAATTAACGGTACAAAATCAGGATTTAACTTTCCTGACTCAACAGCCTCCGTAACAGTTGAGAGCAGATGGTGTACATTTTCCATAGCTTCAGATACTTTATCTTCAGGGCAGGCATCTTCAAAGCAAAGGACCATAGTTGTCAGACCAGGCATAGAATGCTCCAATATTTTAGGTGTAAAGTCTTTAAATCCCGGCATATACATAGTTGCACCCAAGCAATACTGCAAAAGCTCACGCTCTGTATATTTATTAAAATGCTCCGGTTCAACCTCAAAGTGAAAATCCGGATTATACAAATGGTGTCTCATAGTAACTCCTTTTCTTTATCAGACCAAACTTCCTTTTGGACTCCAAACAGCCTGAGGATAATACTCATCAATCATTCTCTTTACAAGGCTGCATTGCTTTGCTCTTTTTCTTGCATCATCCTCTGTTGAGTCCCAAGAGTGAGTAGCAGCTACAGAACCACCGGTTTTCAAATAAATCGGAGCTGCAATGCGAATCATTTCTGGAACTTCATAATGACGAATGAAACCACCTGTTGATTTCGGATTCTCTGTGTGAATGTCTAAGGGGCAGTCCACAGCCTGACGCATAGCAGAAAGCATTTGCAACTGAATATCACGCACAGGGTTAATTGAATCAGCTCCGATATTCTCTAAAAGCTTAGCAGAACAAGGGTTACCGTGACCTGCATGAGCTGATATTTTAAAATGACAATCCGCTGGAATTTCCCCTGATTTACGCATTTCATTTAATATCCACAAACAACCCTCGTCATAAACCAAGAATCCACGACAACCGATTCCGGCTGCTCTCTTGACATCTTCAATTGCACGAACAACCTGCTCCTGACCCCTCAAACGATAACCCATACGAACACCCTCTTCGGTGTGGACAGAAGCAGAGGTATCGGTAGTTGCTCTGGGACCGATTGCAAGAATAAGATCTGTCTTCCACAAATGAGAAAGCTCAACCATATCATATATTTCTTTGTCAGTAAGGCGCATTATCCCCTGAGTCTGTGTTACACGGTGAAGATACAAGCCGTAATTATCCATTGCTTCCAGCAATGCTTTCATAACCTTTGGTCCCTGAATACCCGGAACCTCAAAGCGAAACTGTCCCCCATCCTTAAAGCGTTTTTCTGAATCAGGTAAATCATATGCATCTCCGCCCGGGAGTCCGACAGACATTAAAAAATTTCTTGTTTTATTCATACTGTTCATATATATCCCTTTCTGCTTTTTGAGCTTTTGTTTTTTAATCTGATGACAAAATTTTGTTTTCGATAAATTTATCAATATATTCTCTATGGTCGAATAAGATAGGTGGCAATTTCCTGTTCAAACCTTTATGAATACGACAATCTATAAAAGAAGCACTACCGCAATCCTTTAAAATGTCAATCGCATCTGCCAGTTCAGCTTCTGTAGTAACATAATGATGTACAGTTGCATAACCACAAGCCTCTGCAACCGCCGTAAAATCAACATTATAGCCTGCAGATGGTTGACCTCCCACAGATTCGTGTGCACCGTTATTAAGAACTATATGCATAAATTTAGGTAGCTTTATTTTGCTTACCATTGTCATTGCACCCATATGCATCATAAGCGCAGAGTCGCCGTCAAGAGCAACAACGTGCCTGTTGGGATTATTTAAAGCAATACCAAGTGCAACCGACGAGGAATGACCC
Organism: Acutalibacteraceae bacterium; assembly: GCA_045586265.1. Taxonomy (GTDB): domain Bacteria; phylum Bacillota; class Clostridia; order Oscillospirales; family Acutalibacteraceae; genus DTU089. The sequence goes on along the minus strand of JAZMZY010000023.1, from coordinate 115,312 downwards.
ATTGCACCAACATTAAGAAAATCATTTTCTTTTGATTCATTTCTTCTTTCACGCAGGAAAAATAATTCTCTTGTTGCTCTGCCTGTTGTAGCAGAAAAAATTGTATCTGATGGCATATTATCCAGAATTACTTCCATAGCCTCTTCTCTGCTCATAGGGTATTGAGCATCGATGTCATTATCTTTTTCTGCAGTTGCCATCACACCTTTGGGAGATATAAGCGCAAAAGGACGACGATTTGTTTTGCAGTAATTCACTGCTTTTTTAACCACAGTTTCAAATTCCTCATCGTTATCTGAAAGTATAGCGTACGGTATCTGTAATAAATCCAGCAATCCGGGTGTTATTTCACCCTGAAGCTTATGCTGAGGATGATTGGGCTCTGAGTTACCCTGCCCTCTCCAACCAATAAGCAGGAGCATAGGCACAGCGTAAACATCTTTATCTGCAAGGCTTGCTAACGGATTCACAGTGTTTCCTAAGCCACTATTCTGCATATATACCAACGGAATTTTTTTTGTTGATAAAAAATATCCTGCTGCAATACCCACAGCATTGCCTTCGTTAGCAGCAATTACATTGCTATCACAATGATTTTGTAATGCGTAATTACAAAATCCGTTAAGATAGGAATCGGGAACGCCTGTAAAAAATTCAATACCCTTATCATTGAGTGTCTTAAAAACATTTTCTTGATTTAACATTTATTTTCCTCCCGTTGGAGTATTTCCTTTATAAAGAGTGAAATAAGCAGGACTATCGCCTTTCGTTATGTTCCAGGCATCTTCAAAAGCTTTAACAACATCCTCAGGCAAAGCACCTTGATTAAGTGCTTCAATATTCTGAGTCAAATGATCAATTTTACTTGCACCAATCAGTATGGAGTCGCCTCTGTTACCATCCAGCATCGAATGATATGCCATCCAACGATAAGTGGCATCCACGATTGATATACCATGCTTTTGAGCAGTTTCATTGATTTTGTTCACCGCATCAAAATAAGTCTTTTTCCAATAACGCCCCTGATAGTTGGGACGATGGGTAAAACGACCATCCTCCGGAGCATCCTCATATTTGGTGTAGCGACCTGATAATATTCCCCCTGCCAACGGATTATACGCATAAAAGCGCATTCCAAAATAATTAAGAGCAGCATTTAATTCTGTTTCTGCATTTCTTGTCAACGGATTATAAATACCTTGGTATACGGTTGGCTTTATCCAGCCGTGCTTATCACACAAATGACAAACATCTGCAACCATCCAAGCCGGAAAATTAGAAAGCCCGAGCTCCTTAAATTTTCCTTTATCATATAAATCTGCCATAGCAGAGAGAACGGAGCTTACAGGTGTTGCAGGATCAGGAAAATGCAAATAAACAGTATCAACACTTTCTAGTTTCATTCTTTCAAGACTTTCGTTAAGCTGCTTATATGCCGCTTCACCATCCAATTTACCGGTAATGCGCGGGTTAACTTTGGTTGCAATCTTATAAGGTCTGCTCACATTTGCCAATGCCTCACCAAGCAATCTTTCACAATCACCGTTATTATAAACATAAGCTGTATCCAGTTCATCATACCCTGCATCTAAAAATGAGTTTATAAATTTTTCTACCGTTGGATTGAAAACCGACTCACCAAATGTCATAGTTCCCAATGCTAATTTCACAGCACTCATATTGGTACACTCCTTATAAATTCGCTATAATTTCTTCTACCGTTACATTATTTTTATATACACCGTTGAATATATTTTCACTCACTTGACTCGATATGCCGGCATATTTGAGTAAGCCGTTGTACCGTTCTTTGAATTCACAATCCGTTAAAGGATTTTCAGGCTCACCTTTGGGGAAATCCACACGCTTAATATATTCATTATTTTTAGTTTTTACGGTTACAATTGCTGCCTGAACCTCAGGAAACTCTGCACTCAGATTTTCATCTTCAATAACTTCAATTTTTTTTGTTAAAGCCAGTACTTCCGGATTTTTAACAGTTTCTTCTGAGAATTCCTGCATTCCTGCCTTGCCATAAATCAAACCCACTGCTGTTGCATATGGAATGCTCATTTTGGCACTATAGCTTCCCGGGATATCTGTATGGTTATGTCCGGCAACAGCTAAATCATACGTTCTGATATTTATCTTCTCAACTTCGTTTAACGAAATTCGGGTTCTCAATTGGATAGCTGCCTCTACTGAAGGATGAGTGTATCTGCAGGAAGCATAAGGCTTTGTATAAGATTTCATAATAGCATATGTTCCATTCAACAACACAGGCTTGAGTTCTACTGATTCTTTCCCAAGCATCATCATAAAAAAACCACGTCCGCCAAGCGGGTCTGAATGCCCCTTAAAGCCACTTTTAGCTATTTGCAAAGCAGAAAGAGAAAGCAATGCTGTTTTAGCAACATTATACGGCTTTAATTCACTTCCGTTGTCCAAAACCTTTAACATTCCGCTTGCAGATACACAAGCAGCAGCAAAGGACTGAAAACGTTCTTCTTCAGAAAACCCAAGCATATAGCTTGCGGCTATTGTTGCACCTAAAGTTCCGCAGGTCCCTGTCGCGTGATACCCCCGCGCTTTATGCTCCGGCTGAATAGAAACCGCCATTGTATAAGAAGCCTCATATCCAATGATTGCAGCCTTAAGCATATCCTCAACGGAAATTTTATATCTTTGAGCCAAGGGTATAAGAAGAGAAAAAATCGGACTGCCCAGATGAATAATTCCGGAATTAGTTCCGTCATCAAAATCCAGAGCGTGCCCATTTAATCCGTTTAAAAACACCGCTTCTTTTAAAGTAAAATTCTTACCAGTTCCTATTACTTTAAAATCACCTTTTTCAGGAACCGAAAAATCATAATATTTATATAATTTTTCTTCCTGAAATTTTGCGCCTGCACAAGCTACAGCTATATAATCAAGAAGACTACGTTTTGCCCTTACCAATACCTCCTCGGGAATATCCATATTCCACACATCATCCAAGGACTTTAAAAATTCAATTGACTTGTTCATAAAATCTCCTATATTCACTAATATATGCAGCAAACAAATATTATTTTGGTTATAGGTTTTATAACCAATCGTTCATATGTTATCATATTCTCGAAAATATGTCAATGTATTTTTTAGTTTTTTTATATAAAACCGCTTAACTCAAGCCTAAACAACTGTATTTTTTTGTGTAATATTACATTACAAAAAAGTATTGACAAATTTCAAATCAAAAGTATAATATAACCGAGGCGCAATAAAACCTATAACCAAAAGGTTTAAAAGCTAATAAAATAATGCAAATAAATTAAAGAAAGGAGAAAACAAAATGCCTTCATGTTTAATTTATCTCGGCATTATGCTCGCAGTTATTATCGTGTGGTTTATGTTTGTAAAACGCCCTGTTTACGAAGCAGTTTTGCTCAGCTTCATCGTTTTACTTTTTGTCACAGGTACCTGGGGTAATGTCTGGGGTTACATTAACGATGCATTGTCTACCTCACTTTTATATTCAATGGTAGCCTTTGTTTCCATGTCCATTTTGTTGACCAAAACTAAGATTATTGATAGCTGTATCGCTGTTATTCTTTCACTCGTTGGTAGATTAACCGGTGGTGCAGGTTATGCCGCAGTTGTTGCAAGCTCATTTATGGGCGCACTCTCCGGCTCCGGTCCCGGTAACGTTATGGCAACAGGCTCAATTACAATTCCTGCTATGAAGAAATCAGGCTTCCCCCCTGAGCTTGCTGCAAACATTGAAAGTAACTCAAGCTATATGGGTAATATGATTCCCCCTTCATCAAATATTGTTGCCGCTTTAGGTGCATTTACCGCGCTTTATCCCAACCTTAACATCACAACCGGTCAGTTCTGGATTGTTCTTTGGGGCATTGCTATTTGGTTTGTCATCCAAAGAATCGTTATGGTATGGGGGTTCTGTAAATACTATAAAGTTAAGCCTATGGCAAAAGAAGATCTTCCCGATCTTAAAACCACTCTCAAAAGCGGTTGGCAGGGCTTATTGATTCCCGTTATCATTCTCCTTCCCTTTATTCTTGACTATCTTTTCAAAGACACATTCTTTACAGAGCGTCTTGGTGCTGATGGTGCAAAAGGACTTTCAAGCTCCATTCTCCTCTTTATTGGTGGTCTTGCTTCAATTTACACATGTCTTATTGCAAAAGATAAAAAAGTTGTTAAAATCAACAATATTGCGAAAATGTTTGCTGATGGTGTAAAAACAATCGCTCCTTCAATAGGCGTATGTGTATTCGGTTATATGGTAGGCTCATTATTCAGCGAGCTTAATGTTTCCGAAGAAATGGGTGCTATTATCACCGCTTGGAACTTTGGTAAATTAGGTACTGTTGTTGCGGTTTGCTTAATTACTTGCTTTATGGGTATGATTATTCCCGGTTCTTCCCTTGTTGTTATTTTCGGACCAATGTTCATTACAGTTCTTGCAAATGTTGGTTGCGAACCTTTACTTGTTGCTGCAATGCTTCCTTGCATCTGTGGTGTTATGTGCGGTATCACTCCCCCTCTCGGACTTGGTATGTACGCAGGTATGACCCTTGCAGAATCTGATTTCAGTAAGACATTTAAGAATAATATGTTCTGGGTTGCTGCTCAGTTTATTCTTCAGGTAGTAGTGCTTATGGGATGGCTTCCCGTATTAGGCTTATAAGGAGGTAGCAAAATGAAAAATGTATGTAAAAAAATTGCATCAGTTCTCAAAACTATCTTTGGGTACGGTGTTATGATTGCCCTTTTTGGTGGCGGTCTTACATTCTTCGGTTATGTTGCCGCACTTATTATCGGCGGTGACACTGCAGCTACAATCTGCGACTTTATCAAGAATAGCGTTCTCCCCGTAATCATTTATATTTCAACCATAATGGTTTTATTAGGGTTGGTTGCAATGTATCTTAACGGTGAAACTGCTTTGACACCTGATAAGAAAAAATCCTCAAAGCACGAAGGCGAAATGTAATTTCAAATTTATGACCCGATTGATAAAGTTAGTTTATCAATCGGGTCATTTTCATATTGTCTTTAAATATTCATTAAGAACATTCCAATTATTAACTGTGATATATTCCCCTTTTATTCCGTCCTCACGGAATTCGAGGGGGATTTCTGATTTTTCATCAAGAAGCACAGGTACCATACCCACACCCTGAGCACCATCAACATCGGGAATTTTACCATCACCGCAATACCAGCACTCCTCAGGCTTAAGGTGAGCATAATTTGAAGCGGCAACAAATATTTTTTCAGATGGCTTTGTGAACATCAAATCTGCACTTGTCAGAACAAATTCGGGATTTGCAGACGGTATCCACTGCCTGATAGCAAGACCGAGCCCATCGCCACTCATTGCATTATTGCTTATTATTGCATATCTGATACTCAGCTTTTCAAGGGTCTTGAAAAGCTCAGGAACACCTTCAATCACTGTTCTCTCAGAATTATATCTGTCAAAAATTTCTTCCTGCTGTGCCATAGGCAAATCAATATGTAAGCCTGTATTCATTGTTGCATATTTAATAATAGCAGACAAGCCTACATCAAGATGTATTCCCGATTCAGAATACAGGGAGCCTATTTCCTCTATATATTCATCCCAAAGAGCAGTAAGAGATTTGGCATCAGTTATTTCGGGGTTTTGCGCAAGCTTTAAAAGAGCAGAAAATCCTTTTTCTGCAGAAAAATTATCACCTGCAAAAAGTGTTCCGCCAACATCAAAAAGTATCATCTTCGGTTTTTTATTATACATATTTATACCTTTTCCCCTTATATTTTCGTATATTTTTTCATATTCTAACAAAAAATCATTGAAATGTAAATCTGTTGTGATATAATTGTTTCTGATATTTTGTTGTTACATAACAAGGAGGTACAATTATGGCAACAAATTCTAATCTTAACAAGCGTTGGCTTTATTTGATTTCCGGTGTTTTCACAATGCTTTTTTCAGGTGTTTTATACGCTTGGTCTATTTTAAAAATTCCGTTTAAAAGCGATTTCAACTGGTCTGACTCCGTTTTAGCCTTTAACTTTACTTTAACAATGTGCTTTTTCTGTTTAGGCGCATTCTTTGGTAGCCTCATATGCAAAAAGCTTGGTACAAGGCTCACTCTGATTATTGCAGGCGTTCTTGTTGCAACAGGCTTCGGCTCAACAGGACTTTTAAGTGCAGAAATCCCCTACCTTTTATATCTTACTTATGCAATTCTTTCAGGCACAGGCATCGGTATTTCATACAATGTTGTTGTATCCGCAGTAAACGCCTGGTTCCCTGATAAAAAGGGCTTTTCTTCAGGCTGCTTAATGATGGGCTTTGGCATCAGCACTCTTCTTTTGGGTAATGTTATCAGTTCATTGTTTGAAAATGCAAGCATTGGCTGGAGCAAGGCTTACATTATTTTAGGTGCGGTTATCGGCGTTGTGCTTTTTATTGCAGGCATTGTTCTTAAGAAACCCTCTGCAGATGATGTGCTCCCTGCACCCAAGCAAAAAAAGAATGTAATAAAGGAAAGCTTTGAAGCAAGAGATTTCACAACAAAGGAAATGCTCAAGAGCTTCACATTCTGGAGAGCATTTGTATTTATGGCTCTTATTACCGCAGTCGGAAACTCCGTTATAAGCTTTGCCCGCGACCTTGTTATTTCAGTTGACGCAGCACCCGCTCTTGCAACAACACTTGTTGGTGTGCTTTCAATATTCAATGGTCTCGGTAGAATTATAACCGGTGCGGTTTACGATTCACTCGGCAGAAGAACAACAATGATTGCAGCCAATATTCTCACAATTTTTGCCGCAGGACTTACACTTGTTGCTGTTATGATGCACTCGCTCCCCCTTTGCATTATCGGTCTTTGCCTTACAGGACTTTCATACGGTTCAAGCCCCACGATGACTGCTTCATTTTCCGCCTCCTTCTATGGTGCAAAGCATTTCCCTACCAATTACAGTATTACAAACTTCAACCTGATTGTTGCATCATTTATTGCAACCTTCAGCAACTCTCTTCTCATTTCAACAGGCTCCTACACCGCACCGTTCGTTATGCTTCTTATTTTAGCAATAGGTGCATTGGGACTTAATTTTACTATTCGTAAACCCTGATATATTTTATATAACTTAACAAAAAACGCTCTTCTTGAATCTGTTTAAGTTCAAGAAGAGCGTTCAGCTTATACCAAAAACTAAAACTGAGCATATATAAATGCCGAGTCACCTACATAGGCAAACATTGCTATAAGTCCAATCCATATAACGAGAATCAGTTTATTTTTAAAAGTATCCAGATTCAAATTAACCTTTATTGCATCTGAATTATTTTTCACATAAGAATAAACATTACTTAAAGCTATCAGTACCAAAAATACAACTACATATACATTTATGTATGTAATGCCATCAAGCGCAAATAAGCCCTTGAATATATCAATAGCCACGCCCATATCACTTGCACGGAAAACAACCCACAATGCACATATAACCACAAGGTTTGCTGACATACATAAAACAGGATGTCGGCGTTTACTTTTAGCTTTTGAGGAAGAGGTGCACAGCTTGTGGATAACTGAATACAGGGCGTGAAGAGCACCCCAGACTACAAAAGTCCAGCTTGCACCGTGCCATATACCGCTGAGAAGCATTGTTATAAACAGATTGCGGTATGTTTTAAATTTACCTGCTCTGCTACCACCCAAGGGTATATATACATATTCCTTGAACCAGCTTGAAAGGCTGATATGCCACCTTCCCCAGAAATCAGATGGATTTTTGGCAAGGTATGGCATATTGAAATTTTTGCCCAAATCAAAACCCCACATATAAGCGATGCCTATTGCCATATCAGAGTAACCTGAAAAATCGCAATATATCTGCATAGCATAACCTAAAACCGCAAACAGAATACTGATGCCGTTATAAGCTTGTGGCGCACTGAACACTGCATCAACCGCAAAGCCGATACGGTCTGCAAAAACAACTTTCTTGGTTAATCCAAGAAGAAACAATTGAAGCCCTTGACTTATATTTTTCTTATCTAATTTGTGTAAAAAATCAAGTTGCGGTAAAAAATTCTTTGCCTTAACAATAGGACCTGATGTAATCTGGGGAAAAAATGATAAATAAACTGAAAGCTTAACAAAATCTTTTTCAGGCTTTATAGCCCCGCGATAAACATCAAAAATATAGCTCAATGCCTGGAAGGTATAGAAGGAAACACCAAGTGGGATTATTAAATTCAAAGTAATGGTATCAGCTAAGCCAAAAATCTCACTCGCAGAGCTAAGAAAGAAATTGCAATATTTGAATATGCCCAACACACCTAAACATAAAATCGTGGGTATAACCATAAAAATTCGGCGCTTGGTTTTATCGAAAGTCAGCATCATAACATAGCAAACTGCAATTTCCAAAAACAACAAGAGAAGAAAACGAATATCCCAATATCCGTAGAAAACACAATTGGTAAGAAGCATAACCAAATGCTGTTGCTTTGTATTTTTTGAAACACCCAATAATACAGAGCTTACTAAAAACAATATCAAAAAAGGCACGGAATAAAAAATCATACCATTACCCCCTCAATATACTCAATCAATTCTTCTGCAATCAATCTGTGACCCAACTCATTCAGATGGCCGTTACCGGGCTTTGTGTTAGAAAAACCATATGGTAAGCTTTTTTCATTTTTGTAATGTTCAAGATAAACAGGGCACATATCAAGCAAGGTGATATCATTGTCCTTACAAGCTTTTTTGAACACATCCCATAGCTCACCATATTCACAAACAATTGAGCCATCCTGATGCACAATTGTCTGGCTATGATAAATAAATACAATTTCGCCACCATACTGTGAACGAATCAGCTTCATCGCCTTTTTGATTGCTTCTGCAGCACGCTCGGTATCAGGCTCTTCTGAAATGCCTGCCTCTTCAGCTACAGATGTGGTTTCTATTTTAGATTTAACAAGGCTTATAAGAGGTAATTCTTCCTTGATTACTATTTTGAGATTATCAATAAGCCCCATGTTCTGCTTTTGATTTACAACACTGCTCCATTCCTCATAATTAACCTGTTGCAAAGCATCCTCAAGCTCTTCTGCAGAAAAATCCACACTTGAAATTTCAACAGTAACAACCGAAGCATCGGGAAAGGCTTGAATGGCTGCAGGAAAATGCTTGATTAACGCGGGTAAAAAATTGCCATCAGAACCAATATTATATGCAGCAAGACTGCCTTCCCCTTTTGAAAAATACTCATTTATCAAAGAAGAGTATTTTTTATCGGACAAAATCTCTTTACCCTGAGTATGAGATGAACCCATACACAAAACATATTTTTCCTGCAATTCACCCTCAGGGTTCAGATAGCCTTTTTCATCAACCTTGACTATGCCGAAGCCTTCAGTACCGTGCACCAATATTGAATTTGGATTCCATCCCGCAGGACTGGGTCCGTTTGGAGTTTCAATCCAACCCGTTGGTCTTTCGTAAACAAAACACAGTAAGTTTACAATAAAAAATCCAACCACTATAGCCGCGGTCCATTGAATAGTTATTTTTTTTATATTCATAATACGACAAACTACCTCCTCACAACCCATTTTTTATGCAAATCGATCTATAAGATATTATATCATATAAAACCTAAAAAGTAAATTCACACAGCATAAATCCCTTTAATCACAAATACTAATAACATACTTTGAGTTTAAGGAGAAATGTATATATGAAAGCAACAGGTATTGTGAGAAGAATAGATGATTTGGGAAGGGTTGTTATTCCCAAAGAAATCAGAAGGACACTTCGTATTCGTGAGGGTGACCCGTCACATACATCATTGACAGTTTTCGACAAGTTTTGTGTTGCAATACATAGTGTGGTGGAGAGAGCAACAGCGGAGTGAAAAGCACTGCCAAATTTTAAAGCTGTATTTGTGTGTTATCCTTGTTTTTTTATCAATAAGTATGGTATTATAATACCAACAATCATTTTATAATAAAGGATATTTTGGCATGAGTGTGGTTAAAGTTCAATTATATTTTGTTAATAATGTTGTGCGAATCAAATTGCCAATTAAAGAGTGTGTTTATCAAAACGCTACAGATATTTTAGCGTCACTATATGAGCATATTTCTCATAATGGTTATTCAACTGAATGTGGACGTTTTGCTTTAAAGCGTAATTTGTCTATACATATTGATTCTACTAACATTTTAGATTATATTGTCAATAATTTGTTACAACTTGTTTTTATCAGTATGATACCATTGAATAATGCAAAAGAATATGATAGATTTAATGGTATTGTTATATTCTTTCACACATCTGAAAAGTGTCATTTGTTTTCTCCACACATACATGCCACTTATGCAGATGAAACAATTAAAATTTTCCTCGATACTTTTGATATTATAGGGAAATTTAGCAATCGCAAAAAGCAAAGAGAAGTTCTTGATTACGCTAGAAAAAACAGGTTTAAACTTTTGTCCGAATGGAAGAATACAGTATATGATGATAATAAATAGAAGGAGCAAAACATGAAGAAAATTTTACACAAGAAAAATTCAATAATACTACCCATCATTCTTTTGTTTTTTTTAACATCTTGCAATACCACTACAGACAACATAAGTGACACTACAAGCAGTGTAAGTAGCGATAGTATGAGTGAACACCACATCACGGCAGAACAATACTATGACCTAGGTATGGACTCGTTTAAAAAGAAAGAATACATAGATGCAATTAATTATTTTAAAAAAAGTACTTCTTTTAACGATGCTGAAACTAAAATACTAGAAGCGCAAAAGGAAATTACCAATATTAAAGAACGTTCAACAATTGCTTATAATCTACAAAAAACTGCTATTGGATATATAAACGATGATTATTCATTTGAAGTTTATGGTGATTTAAGTGCATATGAAAGTGTAAAAGATTTAACTAATTTAAGCCGTATTGAGACATCATTTAGTTATCTAGTGGGAGTTACCCAAGAAGGTAAAGTTAGAGTATATAAGACAGCAGAAGATGATTCGCGCAAATCCTCTTCCATTGAAAAAGCAATGGATTGGTCTAACATCAAACAAGTTGAAATAGTAGGAAGATCCATTATCGGATTAACCAACGATGGCTCTTTTGTATATTCAATTGATGAAAAAAACATGGAATATTATCAACCAAATTTTGAAGATTCGTATAATTGGAAAGATATTTCTTATTTTAAGGCGGATTATACATATGGTATTCAAGCATTATCAAATGAGAAAAAACCCAGAGCAACAAAATATAATGAGTTTTTAGATGATGATTACAAGCTCGTTGCAATGGATGTAGGAAACTTTGTTTTGATGGCTACACCAGATAGAATTATGACTAGAGGACTTCCAATGAGTATTACCGGTATTGATGAAACAGGTATCGTTGATGTGGCAGTTGGTAGTAATTTTGCGGTTTTCCTATATGATACAGGAAAAATGGTAGTTTGGAATACCGATAATGAAATAATTGAAATTACCGAAACAGACAATATAGTTGCGGTTGAAACCATGACTACAGATAGCGCGTTTGTTGCGTTTAGAACAGATGGAACTATACATTTATTTGATTATAATAGCAAAATTGCATCAAACGATAAAATTATTGTTCATAAAAAGCATATTTCCCCAGGAGATAATAAAACGCAGCAACCTATACAAGAAACTGAAAAAGAACCGTCAATAGGTATGACGAAGGATGAAGTTTTAAAATCCACTTGGGGAGAACCTGAAAAGAAAAATATAACCGAAACTTTATATGGAATTAAAGAACAGTGGGTTTATTCAAATAATCGCTACATATATTTTACAAATGGTATAGTTACCTCTATACAGAAAAGCGAATAATCATAACTTGAGTTTTCTTTAAAACCACAAAGTATAAATCTCCTTGTTTTACAGATACTAACATCGTAATTTGTAAATCAAAGGAGATTTTATTATATGAAAGCAACTGGGATTGTGAGAAGAATTGACGACCTTGGTCGTGTTGTAATACCAAAAGAAATTCGTCGTACCCTCCGCATAAGAGAGGGTGACCCATTGGAAATATTTACCGCAAGTGATGGTGAGGTTATTTTTAAAAAATACTCCCCTATGGGTGAGATTTCGCAATTTTCCGGGCAGTATTCAGAAGTACTCAGCAGAACATCCGGGATGCCCGTTCTTATTACCGACCGTGACCATGTGGTTTCCGCCTCGGGAATTGCCAAAAAGGATGTACTTGAACGACATATTTCCCATGAAATGGAAGAATTAATGGAAAACAGAGAAAACTATATCAGGCAAAAAGGACTGCCCACCTTCTACCCTATTGATAATATGGAGCTTACTGCCGCATTAGCATTCCCTATAATTGCATCGGGTGATATTGGCGGTGCAGTTATTTTCCTTGAAAACGAAAATGGCGATTATCCTACCGATACAGAAATCAAGCTTGCACAGGTAGCGGCGGCATTTTTAGGAAAGCAGATGGAAGAGTAAGCAATGCGTAATGCGTAATGAGAAATTAAACTTCGCGATACTTTTACAAAGGGTAAATTTTACGGGGCAACCCACCACCAAAAGCTTTGCTTTTGGTCCCCCTCCCTATTTGGCAAGCCAAACAGGGATGATAGGCTTCGCAACCCAATAAATAATTGGAAAAGGAACAAGTACACAAAAGAAGTTCATTATATTTGTGCATTCTACCAAAACCACTTGTTACCTCATTTTTCACATTGTAAAACAACACTTCTTATGTTAAAATATTATTTGTATGATTATGCGCAGATTTTAACATAAGGAGTATTTTTATGGCATCAAGAAAAGAGCGTACGGAAGCGCTTTCCAAAGATATGAAGATATATGTCAGCGATGCTCATATTTTTACTTCCGATGCTATTGTTCTTGCTTCATTCTGTGCTCCTCGCCACAAAGATAAATGCTGCGATTTAGGAACAGGTAACGGCATTATACCTATGCTTTGGTTGAGAGATTTCCAACCAAAAGAGATTACAGGAGTTGAGCTTTCCGAAAGTGCGGTAAACCTTTTTAATAAAACCCTTGAAGAAAATAATTTAACCGACAAGATTAATGTTGTTCATTGTGATTTAAGGGAGTTAAAGGGCGTTTTACCAAATGAATACTATGATTTGGTAAGCATTAATCCACCATATAAAAAGCTTGGCACCGGCATCGTGAACGAGGGTGAGGATTATAAAAACGCTCGTCACGAATTCAACTGCACTCTTGAAGATGCTTCAAAGGCGGCAGCACTTTTACTTAAATTCGGTGGCAGGTTCTGTATATGCCAAAGACCTGAAAGGCTACCTGATATTTTCTCTGCTATGAGAAAATTTAAAATTGAGCCAAAGTCAATGAGAGAGGTTATTCAAAGAGCAGGGAAAGAACCAAGTCTTGTTATGGTTGAGGGCAAAAAAGGCTCTGCGCCGGGCTTCAGAATTCAATCGCCTCTCATTATTGAAAAAGAAAATGGCGAATATACAGAAGAAGCCGCAAATTTATTTTATGCATATAAATTCAAATAATTGAATTTTATATAAATTCCAGAAGAATTACGGAGGAATGAAAATGTCTAAAGAAAAGGTTAAAGAAAAAATGCAGGACACATTCTTAAGCAAAAAAGAATTGTGGGCATTTGCTATCGGTGGCGCAGGTCAGGGAATGATTTACGCTATGATGTCAAGCTACATAAGTGACTACTATGTTAACGTTCTTCAGTTGCCTCTTATGTTTGTTTTGCTTTTGATGCTCCTTGCTCGTGTATGGGATGCAATCAACGACCCATTGATGGGTATAATCGTTGATAAGCGCCAAACTAAGCGTGGCAAAATGAAGCCTTATATACTTTATGCCACAATGCCAATAGCAATCTTCACAGTGCTTATGTATTTAAGCCCTGATTTGCCAAAAACATATTTAATCATTTATTCTGCAATTGTTTATGTTGGTTGGGGTATGCTTTACACAATGGCAGATGTGCCTTTCTGGGGACTTCCGAATATTCTCACTCCCAACAGCGAGGAAAGAAGTCAGGTGCTTTCTATCGGTAAAACCGTTAATGGTGTGGGTTCTGCTATTCCCGAGGTGCTTTTCCTTGTTTGTGGTCTTTTACTCCCCAAATTCCTTGACACATCAGACCCTCTTGCTTTCAACAAGCAGAAATACCTTATTATTGCAATTATAACTGTTGTTCTTGGTTCAGTTCTTTATATAAGAACATATTTCAAGGTTAAAGAAAGAGTTATCATTCCTCCCAAGAAACGTGAACCCGGTCAACCTCTTACTATCAAGAGAATTTTCACCTGTAAGCCCTTGATGCTTGTTATTGCAATGGGCGTGCTTTCAAGCGGTCGTTATATGGTTCAGGCAGCAGCACTTCACGTTGCAAGATACGCTTTCTACATAGGTCCCGAGCTCACTCCCGATATGACTCTTGCAGAAAGAACTGCTCTTATTGATGCAAGCGTTTCTTCAATTAAAACAATTTTCCAGGTGTGCGCTATTGTGGGTATGTTTGGCGCAATGCTCTTTATGCCCGCTCTTATGAAAAAATTCAAATACAGCAAAATCGTTATTTTTACTTGCCTTTTAGGTTTTGGTGCAAGCATTTTCACAACTCTTATCGGTTGGTTCACAAACAACCTTTATGCTTGTATTCCTTTCATTATTATTTCCTGTATTCCTCTTGGTGTTATCAATGTTATTTCAATCGCTATGATTTGCGACTGTCTTGACTTTATGGAGCTTAAAACAGGATTCCGTGACAATGCTCTCGGCGCGGCTTGCCAGGGCTTCGTAAACAAGCTCGGCAATGCTTTTGCAACCTGCGGTATTGTTTTAATGTATATGTTTATTGACATTGACCCCGCACAGATGCTTTCTTCCACTGCCGTTATGGCGGCAACTGACCTTACAAGAACCCAGAATTTTGCTATGTTCTCTCTTGTTTCAATTGTTCCGGGTGTTAGTATGCTTCTTTGCGCAATCCCCATGTTCTTCTATAAAATTGACGATATGAAGCCTCAGATTCAGAAAGAGCTTGCCGAAAAGAGAAGAACCTCCGGCGTTAAAATTGAAAATTAAAAGGATGTTATTCAAATGAAATACGATGTTGTTATTATTGGTGCAGGACCTGCCGGTATATTTACCGCCCTTGAAATGCGCCGAAAAGGATGTAACAAATCAATACTTATAGTTGAAAAAGGTCAACCTGTTGAAAAACGAAGCTGTCCCAAAGCCAAAACAAAGCAATGCGTTAACTGCAAGCCCTATTGCCACATTACAACCGGCTTTTCAGGTGCAGGTGCTTTCTCCGATGGTAAGCTTTCGTTAAGCTACGAGGTTGGCGGTGACTTACCCTCTCTTATTGGTGAGGATTTCGCACAGGAGCTTATTGACTATACAGACAAGATATATCTTGAATTTGGTGCAGATGAGCATATTGAGGGTATCAGTAACGATGCCGAGGTTAAAGAAATCAGAAAAAATGCTATTCAGGCGGGTCTTAAGCTTGTTGACTGCCCTATCCGTCACCTTGGTACCGAAAAGGCGCAGACACTTTACCTTGAAATCGAAAACCATCTTCGCAAAGAAAATGTTGATATGATGTTCGGTTATGAATGCAATGACATTATTATTGAGGATGGCGTTTGCAAGGGTGTTTTCATAAGCAAGGGCGATGAGCATTTGCAGATTGATGCAGATAAAATAGTTGTTGCAACAGGTAGAAGAGGTGCAGACTGGCTTGAAAAGCTTTGCAATGAGCACGGCATTGAGCATCAGGCAGGCACTGTTGATATCGGTGTTCGTGTTGAGGTAAGAAACGAGGTTATGGAAAAGGTTAACCGAGTGCTTTACGAATCAAAGCTTATAGGCTACCCCAAACCCTTTAAAAACAAGGTTCGTACCTTCTGCCAGAATCCCGGTGGTTTTGTCAGCCAGGAAAACTATGATAACGACCTTGCGGTTGTTAACGGACATTCTTATAAGGAAAGAAAATCTGATAACACAAACCTTGCAATTCTCTGCTCACATAACTTTAACCACCCCTTCAACCAGCCTATTGAATATGCTCAGAAGGTTGGCGAGCTTACAAATATGCTTGGTGCAGGACACATTCTTGTTCAGCGCTATGGCGATATTCTTGATGGTAAAAGAACATGGCCCAAAGAGTTGGCACAATCAAACCTGCGCCCATCTCTCCCTGATGCCGTTGCAGGTGATATTACTGCCGCAATGCCTTACAGAGCAATGACAAATATCATTAACTTCATTCAGGCAGTTGACCATGTTGTTCCCGGATTTGCTTCAACTGAAACCCTTCTTTACTCTCCCGAGCTTAAGTTCTACAGTAACAAAATCAAAATGGATACCGAGCTTAACACAAGCGTTAAAGGGCTTCATTGCCTTGGTGACTCTTCCGGTTGGACAAGAGGTCTTATGATGGCATCCGTTATGGGTGTTCTTATGGGACGGCAGATAGCAGAAGAGTAAAATTCATATCATTCATTTACCAAGTTAAACAATACAAATTATTTGACAGACACAAATTATTTAAATTTGTGTCTGTCAAATTTATTTAATAATCAATATTTATCAGTTATAGCCTTTGCATTTGAACAAGCACTATAAGTTTTACTCTTATAGGCTTTTACCTTATAGATATATTTCTTCCCATTCTTTGCAGAAGAGTCTGTATATGAAAGGTTCGATACACCTTTTTCTGTTTTAATCTTTGTGTAAGAGCCTGAACCTGTTTTGCGATAGATTATATAACCTTCTGCACCGGTTACCTTGCTCCAGCTAAGCTTGATTCCACTTATAGTGCTTGAAGGTGTTTTCAATGTCGGGTCTGCAAGGTAATACTTTGAAAGTGATGCAGATTGACTTGATACGCTGTCATCCCTCTTACCGCGGATTGCATAATAATATTTTTTTCCTGATTTTGCGGTTTTATCGGTGTAATACGTGTTGCTTGTTGCACCGATATATTTATATTGTCCACCGCTTACCTTACGATACACACTATATTTTTGTGCACCGGTTACCTTGCCCCATTTAATAAGAACACCATAAGCAGAGTTTTCTATTGATTTAAGAGTAGGTTCATCAATATGCTTAATCGCAATGCTCGCACTATATTCAGAATAACCCGCTTCATTTTTTGCCCTTATTCTGTATCTGCAGGTCTTTCCTGCGCCGGCTTCCTTATCGTTAAAATATGTATTAGTTGTTGAACCGATACACTCATAATCGCCTGTGCCTGTTTTACGGTAAACTCTGTATATATCCGCTCCTTTTACTGTGCCCCATGTTACTTTAACATAAGAATTTGCATTATATACCTTCTTAAGAAAAGGCTTTGAGCATTTAAGCTGAGAAATTTCTGCAGTTTCAAGAATCTCTTCACAAACAGTACATTCTCTATGCTTCTTACCTGCACTATTTACGGTTGATTTAGTATCGGTAATCCAGGAACTTGCTTTGTGACCGATTGCAGGGATGTATTCTGTTTCAACATAGTCACAAATTGAACAAGTTTTACTTTTTAAACCATTTTTTGTACAAGTAGCAACTGCATCTATTTCCCAAGCTGATGTAATATGACCACTTGATTCATAATGTATATTTGCATAGATTAACTTCGAATTATCTGAACCAATATCTATTGTTAACCAATCTTCTTGATCACCGGAATAAAAAACATATTTAAGGTTTTGGCAATCTATAAAAGCATAACTCCCTATATTTGTTACACTATCAGGGATTGTGATTGATGTAAGGCTTGTGCAATAAGCGAAAGCCCGATCGCCTATACTTGTTACGCTATCGGGTATTGTAATTGATGTAAGACCTGAACAAGAAGCGAAAGCCACATCGCCTATACTTGTTACACTATCAGGGATTGTGATTGATGTAAGGCTTGTGCAAGAAGCGAAAGCCCGATCGCCTATACTTGTTACGCTATCGGGTATTGTAATTGATGTAAGACCTGAACAAGAATCGAAAGCCTGATCGCCTATACTTGTTACACCATCAGGGATAACAATATCTTTTACTAATTCACCGTTAATATACAGACTATTTTTATAGCCCCAAATATCATCCAAAGAATCATGATACCAAAAAGGATGGGAATAATCACCTTCAAAAATCACATTACACCAAGCAGCTATATCTGTTATGTAAACATTTGAAATTCTTCTACAATACTGGAAAGCGTTATTACCGATACTTGTTACACTATTTCCGATCGCTATAGAATTAAGGTTTATACAATGAGAGAATGCATAAGCTGGTATGCTTGTCACACTATTTCCTATTGTTACCGAACCAATGTTGTCACAATATTCAAAAGCAGATTTTCCTATACGCGTTACGCTATCGGGTATTGTAACTGATGTAAGACCTACACAAGAATAGAAAGCCCGATCACCTATACTTGTTACACTATCAGGGATATATACTAATTCAAGGTTATCACAATTCTCGAAAGCTTTAGAGTCAATTTGGGTTACCGGTTTACCATTGTAACTTGACGGAATAACAAGTCTGCCACTTAAATATGTACTGTAACTAGCAACAGTATAATATGTACCATCACGACTTAGAGTAAACTTCAAATTACTTTCACTTGCTGCGTTTACGGTTATACGCACAACAGTTAATATACCAAAGACCATAATCAAAGACAAAAACCAACTTAATCCTTTTTTCATACCAACATCTCCTAAAACAAAAAGTGCGCCCACCGAAGCAGACGCACAAAAAACGCAAACTCCGATAGTCGCCAAACCAATCTGTACAAACGAGCTAACTCACACGAACAGAAACGGAATTTGCATTTTTATCAAATTCAGTTTATTCGTGTGATACTCATCACAAAAAAGCATAATATCGCTAAGGAGATTACGCGTTTGCACATTATTCAGATTGATTTGGCAGATATAGTATACCACCAATATTAAATTTATGCAACAATGAATGTAATTTATAAAACAAGGATGCCCCTGCTGTTGCTCTTAGGTTATATATTCAAAGCATTTAGTTGGTTACAGTTCACCTACGGCGGAATGACGCTCGACACTCGCGTCAAGAACCACCCACCACCCGACCAACAAAATTCTAAGTTTAATTATATGTCACGCTTGGAGCTGTAATTGTATAGCGAACAACTCAAAAGGTGGTCCCCCCGCCTTCGAAGGCAGGTTTGACAAGCCATAACCTTATTTTTCTGAGTTTATATTTGCTAATTGCTATCTGCTATCTGCTATTTGCTATTTGCTATTTGCTAACCGCTAACTACTATTAGCTAAAATAAATCACATATTTTTGCAAATGCTATAATATACTTATATTGAGCATTGTGAGGTGTGTGCATGGTATTATCGGTTAGAATGAAGACTCTTATTAAAAATCTTGCAATTCCGTTACTTGTTGGCTCTTTGGCAGGATTTTTGACTAATGCAGATGTTAAAGAATTTATGGCAACGGCAAACCAACCGTTTTTTACTCCTCCGGGATGGTTATTCCCGGTTGTGTGGACTATACTATATGCTTTAATGGGGTTTTCTGCATATATTATTGAAAACACAAGCAGTCCACGAAAAAGCAGGGCTTTGACTATTTATTATATTCAGCTCTTCTTTAATTTTGTATGGAGCTTTATTTTCTTTTCCAACAGAAACTATTTATTTGCTTTTGTGTGGATTATTTTATTATGGCTTCTCATTATTGGAACAATTCTTGAATTTAAAATGATTAAAGCCCGTGCTGCATATTTTCTTATACCCTATCTTATTTGGGTAACCTTTGCGGCGGTATTGAATTTCAGTGTATATTTATTGAATAAATAAAAAAAACATCGAGCCTTTGTAATTAAAGGTTCGATGCTTTCTTTTAATTTAATGTAAAAAGTTCTGTTTCCGTATCGTAATCAGATGTCCATACATTTATCTGATAATCCTTAAAAAGAGTGGGAATTGTTATTGATTTATCACCGATTTCATCGGCAAGCTGAGTTAAAGCATAAGTATCAAGCTTGCAACGAATCATACATAAATCATCATACTCTGTTGAAATAAATTTCCAATCAAATTTCTTTCCGCCTTTTTCAAAACCGAAGCAAATAAAATTATTCTCGAAATCGTGATTCAATGATTTATAAGACTCTTCATCTGCAAAATAGATATCAATCCAGATGAATTCATCCGCTGTTGTTACCTGAACTGTTTCGACACCTTCATTAAGGCTTGAAACCACTGCAGGTGTTACAGGGTGCTCTTTATTGAAGCTTTCAGCTGTTTTGGGATAAGTTCCCACAATGGTTCTGCCAACACCCTCATTGGACTGATGCTCAAGATAAATATTGAATTTAAGCACTTCAAAAATGTTTTTATAATCAACTGTGAGCTCATCAGTAAGAGCGACAACATTAACAAGGTCTTCAATTTGAGTAAGGGTATATTCAACGCTTTTTCCATCAGAAAGGAATTTAAACTCACCGGGACAAGCAACCTGAGTACCATTGTTAATATAAAAACAGAACATCGGCACAATATCAATTGTAAAATCATTCGAAGCGTAATGTGCCTCTAAAAGGGCCTCTTTATCTTCAAATTCAACAATTATTTTTGCACTGTTTTTATTATAGTCTGCAGATACATTTTTGATTGTATCCACTCGTTTTTTCAAGCCTTCAAGAGAAATAGAATCATCCTTTTCAACAACAGGTGCTTCAGTTGTTGCAACTGTTGTTTTTTCTGTTGTGGTTTCAAGCTCCTTGGTCTTTTTGCTTATTGCGGAAGAAAGGCTGAATATTACCACAAGTGCAATTGCCACAACTATTACAAACAGCCCTAACAAGAAAGGGTTTTTCTGAATCTTATAGGACAGGCTATTTTTATTCATCTCGTCCATTATTTACCTCCGTAGAAACTGTGCTTTCTTTTGCTTTTTCTGCAGCTTCACGCTCTTCTTTTTCCTGCTTTTCCGCCTCTCTGCCTGCTTTTTCTGCAGCTTTTTCAATTTCTCGCTTTGCCTTACGCTCTTCGCGGATTTCTTTTCTTGTTGCCTGAGGTGCAGGTGGCATATCAGTGAGCTTCATAAAGTCAATTTTTGCCATACGGGTTTTGGGAAGTGCATCAAGAATTGTGATTGCACTTGGTCTTGAGAAGCGTTCAAGCTTACTGTCGCAATATTCTTTGATAAGCTTGCAAACCTCATCAGGATTATCCGTTGGCTGATAAAGAGAAACAAAAAGCTTAATAATAGGTTTTGTGTCAATATAACCCTGAACTGCACAAGCCTCGTTGATATAATCAAGCTTAAGAACCTCCTGCTCAATGTCATTGGGGTAAACATTATAGCCGGAAATGATAATCATTCTCTTCTTTCTGCCTGTGAAGAAAACAAAGCCGTCTTCATCCATGTAACCAAGGTCACCCGTCATTATCCAACGATTACCCTTTTTATCGGTATAAACGCCACTTTCCTCACTACCGAGGTAACCCGCCATTACTGTTGAGCCGGTTACAACAATTTCACCAATTGTGTTTGGAGGAAGCTTCTTTCCTTTATCGTTCCAGATTTCAACAGTCATTCCATCAAGAGGCTTACCGATTGAATTCTCTTTATAAGCACCCTTGATGTTTGCAGTACAAACAGAGCTGACCTCTGTAAGACCATAACCACGATAAAGCTTGCCTTTTGCATGATATTTTTCGAGCTTGGAGTTGAAGGAATTAAGGAATGTATCACTTATAATATCGCCACCTGCCCACAAAAGACGAAGCTTTGAAAGATGGGGTCCATCAAAATTATTGGCTTCATACATTTTTTTGAACATATTGGGAACGCCAACAATATAAGTGATATTATGCTTCTTAATAAGCTTATTGGCTTTATCTGCAGAGAAGTTCATCATAGGAATACAGGTGAAGCCTGCACACATACTGAAATGCATTACAACGCCTAAACCGAAAGCATGGAAAAGTGGTAATACCGCAAGTGAACACTCTGCACCGGGAGCGTGAGGAGCATCAAAGAAGCTTAATTTATAAGCAAGCTCATTAAGGTTCTTTGAGGTAAGCTGAATAGTTTTGCTCTTCCCTGTTGTTCCGCCACCATGAAGGTAAACCGCAATATCGTCACCATTGTTTTCCACTTTGGGAGCTATCTTGTTTAAATGGCAAATCGTATGGTAAGACGCGGTATTTGAAGAAGGTGTATCCTTACCTTTGATTTTTGAATAAACCTTAAGAGCAGGGCGCATAAGAGTTGAAGCATAGTCTGCAGGAGAGCAGACAACAACAAGCTTATTTCTCTTTCTGAGCATACTCACATATTTTTCCATTAACACATCAAGAATGAAAATCGCCTTTGAATGAGATGCTTTTAAAATCCCCTCAAGAACATCCGGCGGTGTTAAGGGATGAACAATATTTGCAATTACGCCGATTCGGTTTGCCGCATAAAATGCCGCAAAGCTCTGCACTGTGTTAGGGAGAAAAATTGTGATTACATCTCCCCTTTTGATATTTTTGCTGTTAAGGAAGCCTGCTATGGCTTCAATATCTCTCATAAACTTTTTTCTGCTTATAAGGTTACCGAAGCTTTCAGACACATCATATACACCAAAATCCTTGGTGCAATCTCTGAAAAACTCAAAACAGTTTCTGTTTTCGGGTTTAATCATAATAGAAAGTTCCTTTCAAAATTCATACAAATCTTATCTATTTTAATATTTTACTTTAATATTGTCAAGTTTTTAAGATTTAATTACATCCTTATTAACCTTTTTTATGTTTCTGCATAAAATTAAATTAATACCTCTCAACAAAAATTTCGATGCTTTTTTACGGAAAAGTGAATTAATATTCACTGTTTTTCTTGATTTTATTCGGTTTTTTTGGTTAAAATTGTAGAAAAAAGACTACTAAATGCAATAAAAATCAAATCTAAAAAGCACCATTTTTATTTAATGTTACAATATTAAAAAAACTATCGAATTTTTATTGAAATTTAAAATCCATTGGTATAAAATAACACTCATTAAATTAGTATATTTATTCAGTTCTAAGGAACTATTAAGGAGTTGTCCCTATGAGTTACATCCAGAATGTTATTGATGATGTTGCAAAAAAACACGCAAATGAGCCTGAGTTCGTTCAGACTGTTACTGAGGTTCTCACCTCTCTTGCCCCTGTTGTTGACCAGCATCCCGAGTATGAAAAAGCAGCTTTACTTGAAAGAATGGTTGAGCCCGAAAGAGTAATTTCCTTCCGCGTTACATGGGTTGATGATAACGGCAAGGTTAATGTTAACACAGGCTATCGTGTTCAGTTCAACGGTGCTATCGGTCCTTACAAGGGTGGCCTTCGTTTCCATCCCTCTGTTTATTCCGGCATTATGAAATTCCTCGCTTTCGAGCAGACCTTCAAAAACAGCCTCACAGGTCTCCCCATCGGTGGCGGTAAGGGCGGTTCTGACTTTGACCCCCGTGGTAAGAGTGATATGGAAATCCTTCGCTTCTGCCAGGCATTTATGACAGAGCTTTACAGACACATTGGTCCTGATGTTGACGTTCCCGCAGGTGACATCGGTGTTGGCGGCAGAGAAATCGGTTACCTTTACGGTCAGTACAGAAGAATTCGCGGTGCGTTTGAAAACGGCGTTCTTACAGGTAAGGGTCTTTCCTACGGTGGTTCTCTTATCCGTCCCGAAGCAACAGGCTATGGTGCAACATATTATGCAGTTGAAGTTTTCAAGCACTTCGGCGAAGAAATAAAAGGAAAAACATTTGCTCTCTCAGGCTTCGGCAATGTTGCATGGGGTGCAGCTAAGAAAATTGCTGAGCTTGGCGGTAAGGCAGTTACAATTTCCGGTCCTGACGGTTATGTTTACGACAAGGATGGTATTGTTACTGAAGAAAAAATTAACTACCTTCTTGAAATGCGCGCTTCAGGTCGCGACAAAGCTCAGGATTATGCAGATAAATTCGGTGCAGAGTTCTTCCCCGGTCAGAAGCCTTGGGGCGTAAAGGTTGACGTTGCAATGCCTTGTGCAACTCAGAACGAAATCAATATGGACGAAGCTAAGAAGCTTGTTGAAAACGGCGTTGAATACTACATCGAGGTTGCTAATATGCCCACAACAAATGATGCTCTTGAATACCTTAAAGAAAATGTTAAGGTTGTTGCTCCCTCCAAGGCTGTTAACGCAGGTGGTGTTGCAGTTTCCGCTCTTGAAATGAGCCAGAACTCAATGAGATATTCCTGGACTGCAGAAGAGGTTGATGCAAAGCTCAAGCAGATTATGAAAAACATTCACGACAGCTCTGCTGCAGCTTCAGAAGCTTACGGCCTCGGCTATGACCTTGTTGCAGGTGCAAACATTGCAGGCTTTATCAAGGTTGCAGATGCTATGATGGCACAGGGCCTTATCTGAGATTAACAAGTAATAATCAAAGACGATAACTTTTCCGACAGTTATCGTCTTTTTTGTTTGGCAAAATCCACTAATAGCGCTATTATTTTTTGTGAGACTACACATTTTTGAAAAACATATAAAAAAAGCATTTACATTATTGTTAAAATATGTTAATTTGGTTTCGTAAAAGTTTCGAAACGGTTTCGATTACTTCACAACCGGATGGAGGTCTGTTTATGTTAAGGTTTTTCAAAACAAAGGTCGGCTTTACACTTGTTGAGTTATTGGTGGTTGTTCTGATATTGGGAATAATCCTGGCTGTTGGTATCCCTGCATACAGAGGTGTTGCTAAAACCAACAGAATCAAAGCCTGTTGTGTTTACCAAAAAACAACGGCAAGCTTAGTAAAGGATTGGTGCGTTGACAACGCGTTTAATTCCGATTACGTTTTCACAATTGTTTCAAACCAAGAGGATGAAACTGCCTATGTTGCAGACCAGAACGGGAACGCTTTTACAAGCGAAGCGGATATAACTCTTTTAAGAGACAATGTTCTGAAGGGTGATGTTCCCTACTGTGCCGCAGGAGGTACATTAACAATAACAGTTATCCCCCAAAGCAGAGGAGTTCCCAAAATAGAGGTTACTTGTGACGGTGGTAATGATGGTGATTGCCACAAGCCCGAAAAATGATATTATAAAAAATCGTGTATGATGCAAAAACATCATACACGATTTTGTTGTTTTAATTAATAAATGCCCGAGTTCGCAAAATCAGTCACAAATTTTAATTCTTTAAAGAAATTTGATGAAATCGGGTGAATTACGAACCGAAGCTGTGCTAAGCACTGCGAGTGTGAGCAAACGCGCAAATCCGCAAAATTAGTCACAAATCTCTACTGTACCGTCTTCGTAGACTTTTATCTTATCGCCTGTTTTAACTGTGTTAAGGAATTCTTCACCAAGGCAGTCGATTGTGGGCATTGGAGTATCTGTCCATACAGAGCCGAGAATTGCGCCTGCGGCTGCAAGAGAGTCAATATGCTCTGAGAAAAGCATACAAGCAGGGCATTTGCCTAAAACCTTTGCACAGTAAAGAACCATACCACCGGTTGTTGAACCGATTGTCTGAGGAAGGCAAAGTGCTGAACCACCCATAGGCTTTTCAAAAATATCTGCATTATTCTGGTCACCGCATTTTGCAGTTTTATCTTCAGGCTTATCGAACTGAAGAGCATTCTGGAATGAAGCAAGTGTGTTGAAGCCACCGTGTGAAACAAGTGCTACTGCTTCTGCTGTGCCCGGTACAACGGGACGACCTTTAAATGTTTTCATTTTATTTTGCCCCCTTTGTGATTATGTCAAGAATCTCTTCACTTGTGTAGTAACGAGATGTTGTGTAAGTACGGAGTTTATTTGAGTTAGTAATAACTCTGCCCATCTTTGCAAGAGGGTTATTCATATACATAAGAGGACAAATGTAGCTGAGAGTTACGCCTGTTGCAGCAAGCTTTGCGGCATATTCAGTTTTGTTGAATTCATCGCAAACTGCAGGAGCTGCGGTAAATACTGTGGGAATTGTAACCTTCTTTTTACCGCTCTTTTTAAGACCCTCGCAAACATTATCTGTCCACTCTTTAAGCTGCTGAAGAGAGAGGTGAGGACAACCTATAAAGCAAAGCTGAGGAGCTTTATCCTTCTTTTTCCACATAACAGGATATGACTTGTAAACTCTTTCAAGCTCTGCATCATCAATAACATAAACCTGTGCATTTTCTGCAATAAGGCTATCGCCCATTTCAACTGCTTCGGGAGTGAGGCCTTCAATATGATAAAGACCAACTGCACCATTTGATGCTGTTGCAGCACCAAAGTCTTTGAGGTATGCTTTTGCAGCATCATCAAGCTCTGTGCCAATCCAATCTGTAAGCCCCTTAACATAAGGAACATCTTCCATAACCTTCATACCGATTGCAGAACCGAGAATCTGAGCCTCGGGTTTCTTTTTACATTTAACCTCAACAACCCAGGTTGCTTTTCTGCCTTCATCTGTAACAAGACCAAAATAAGGCACACAACCAACGATTGAACCGAAAAGCTCAATAATACCTGAGTTACGGTTGCAACGAGCACCAAGAACAGAGTTTGCATAAACAACTGCACTTGATTCTGCCCATGAAAGAATATCACCCTTCTTGGGAACATTGCCGACCTGGTCCATATAGCAGGTGCAGGTATAAGCATCATCGCTTAAAAGACCAAGCTTTCTGAGCTGCTCATCATAGCTATCCTGCTTTGTGTACATAAATTTGTTGAACACAAGATTTTTAGCAAAGTTTGAGGGAACCTTGGGGTCAACAGGCTTGGGGTCAACAGAGAATTTCTGAGTTGATTTGATGCCTGCGTTGATAAGCTGATCCATAAGGTCATAAACAGCGCTCATAACCTTAAGACCGAAGCTTGTTACAAGGTGACCCTTTTCGCTTGTAACGGGAATCATTTTAGTTGCGCCAAATGCTTCACCGTACATAACAAGGGTCTTCATAACCTTTGCCATTACTTCCCCTTTTTCACCGTTAAGTATAGCGGCCTGTTCGGGAGTTAATTCCATTTTGTAGTCCATTAGATTCATCCTTTCTAAAGTTACTAATTTATACTCCTTCATTGTAACACAAAACATATAAAAAGCAAACATTTTTTGTTAAAATAATAACTATTTCAACAAAAAATAAAGAAAAAGGCTTTCACACAAGGTAAAAGCCTTTATTTCTCTTAAATAACAACAAAATCCTTTGCAGAAACAAGTATTCCGTTAACCTCAACAACTGACGGGTTATAGTTTACATAAACCACCTTACTGTAATCATAGGTGATTTTATAAACACCTGATACCACCTGCTCGTGCGAGGTTATTTTCATATCCATAAGAGGAAGCATTCTCTTAACGGATGAATAGAATTTAGCAGTCTGGGTTGCATACACACCATAATCAAGAACCGCACAATTATCGTGAGTAAATATAAACGATGGTGATGCACCATATTCAACCGCCTTCAGAACCGCATTCTCACTATCCTGAAAAAGATTGATAGGCTCTGAGCCGTAAACAACGCTTCCGTGAAGAACCATCTGCAAAAGAGGTACTGTTTTTACCCCTGCATATTCAGAAAGAGATGCGCTTTGAGTTACTGAGAAAACTGCATCTGCCTGATTCATAAGATAAACTGCAGGTTCAGAGAGCATAATTCCACCACTGATACCTAATGATTGAGTTCTTTCCTTAAGATTTTCCAGCGCAAGCTGTCTGTTAACACCACCGAGAACATCTGTAAATAAAAGATACGACAAATCATTGATGCAGACATTGCCCGATTCAAGCCCTGAAGCAGCTTTATAGACCTTGGAAATATTGGAATAAGCATAATTATATGTTCCTATTCTTGAATTCACAAAATCCTTAGAAAGATATTCTCTGAATTCTTTATATAAATCGTTTTTGTTGCTTGCATTCTTTGATGGGGTCACTGCTAAATTCACATCGTACCATACAGTGCTGTTTTTATCTGATGCCACGGTGCAAAGCTTATTATATTCATTTTCGCCACCTAAAACAGAGCTTATATCCGTCCCCTTTTTAGCTCCTGAATTCAAGCCGTTTTTGCCTGCTCCCGCAAAACGCAGTGCCACACTTCTGACACCTCTTGATTTAAGAAGTGCTATCATTTCAGAAGCGTTTTCGAAGGTGGTATAAACACTGTTATTTTTGCCGTTTTCACTGCCTATTGCAGTGATAAAGAACGGATAATCAACAAATGTATCGCTCATTTCAGAGGGCAGATATCCTCTATCCACAAGGTTATCTCTCATTAAGGATGATATTGTGTTGTAGTTTGCTTCACCCGAAGCTGTTATATAATAGGTCTGGGAAACAACACCATCGTATGATGAGCCTTTCACAAGCCTGCCATCAACCTTAGCATAAGGGGTAACTATGAATGTATTATAAAGATTTCCGCCGATGCTTTTATTATGCTTGACGGTAAGTGAAGAAAGAGCATCTCCATCTTCAATAACTGCGGTTACCATAACCCCGTTTTTAGTCATTGCAAAGCAAGGTAGGGTTGCACCCCGAGAATACTCTTCAAAGGTAACATCGCTACCATATACATCAAGGGTTTGAGAATAAGCCTCTTCTGCTTTAGCGGTTAAATCAATCTGCGCTCCACAACCATCGGGCACAGTATAAAAGCACTCGCCTTCAGGCTTATTTTCAGTAAAAAGTCCGGGAAGAATACTGATTTTTTCGATGCAGTAGCCATCCTTTAAGGTAACCTGCTTTGTATCAATTTCAACCTTAATGCCACCATTACTTTCACTGAATTTAACGGGGATTTTTTCAGAAACCTCCCCAGCTCTGTCAGCCATAAAGGAAAATGTGAGAGTAACAGAATTTTTCTTTTTATCACTGATTTCAAAAGCACCGTTTTTAACACTGTTTATTGAGCTGTTTTCTATATAGGAATTGCCGATTTTATCTCTGAGAGTTAAGGAAAGCACACAAGCAAGCTTGTTTTCAGCCGCATCCTTTGAATGAGAATTAAAAACAACCTTACCTGCTTTATCTGTTATAGCAACGGCAGATGTTTTTTCATTGATATAAAGTATGCCTGAATCGGTTTTAACAAAAGCTTTGTACCCATCACCGAAATCATAGCCACTTTGCTCACCCTGGCACAAATTCATCTGAATAATGCCCTTAGTCTGCAAACGGGGAATAATAAAAACACCGCACAATATTCCTGCAATCAGCAAAATGCAGATTACGGGTATTACTATTTTCATTTTATTGCTTTTTTTCTTAGCCATAAAACACCTATCCATTTAAATTTATTGAAATATAATACCACAATAACCTGTTTTATGCAACTAAAACAGATGCTTAATCTCTGCTTTTTATGTAAAATAAATATAAACAAAGTGTAAATTAGCTATTATATACATATTAAATATAAAAATACTCTTGTAAAATTCTGAATTTTGGTATAGAATAGGAATGATATTTTGCAACATTATATGTTGTATCATAAAAGAAAGCAAAGGATGAAAAACAAATGGCAAACAACGAAATCAAAACCAATGCCGAAATTTATCGTGAGCAGCGCAAGGAACGCCTTGCAAAAGCACAGAAAAAGAAAAACGGCAAGGGTGACAAAATCATCAGAATTCTTGTTAAGGCAATCTGCATTTTACTTGTTGCAGGTGTTGTTCTTTACGGCGCAGGCAGTATTCTTACAAAGGTTTTCTGCCTTCCCCAGAAGGTTTTAGCAGTTGCTACATACGAGGATGAAAAAATCAACGTGGCAGAATACAACTACTACTATATGAGCCTTTACAAACAGATTGCAACCACCTCTCAGCAGATTGATTCCTACTATGGTACAGGTGCCGGTGCAGCCTACACAGGCTTTGATTTAACAGTTGACCCTGCTGAGCAGGATTATATCGGTGAGGATGCTCCCGAGGGTGTTGAAACATGGGCTGATTATTTCAGACTTATGGCTCCCGAAAAAGCAGTTATTCAAAGAATGGTTTATGCAGAAGCTTTAAGTGAAGAGGCTAAAAAAGCCGGCTTTGAAATTGACGAGGCTGCTCAGAAGGAAATTGACGAGCAGATTGACGAAATAATGAAGGAGTACATCGAAAGTGCTGAAGAAGAGGATTTCTCTGTTGATAACTACATTTCAAAAATGTGTGGTGAGGGTCTTACAGAAAAATCCTACAGAGAGCTTATTAACAGAGATTTAGTTGTTGAAAAATACCTTACCTGGTATCAGGAAAACCTTTCCGAAACAACCTCTATGGACGATGTTAAGGCTTACTATAAAGAGCATCGTGATGAATTCGACCTTGTTGATGCAAGACTTTTCGCAATCTCCTATGCAGAGGCAAGTGAGGATTCTGAATCCGATGACCCCACTTACACAAAATCAGAAGCAAAGAAGCTTGCTAATGAATTCAAGGGTAAAGTGACTGACGAGGCTTCCTTCCGTAGTCTTGCAAAGGAATATGCTCTTCCCTCTCAGAAAGAAGATTACGCTGAAAACAGTGCTACTCTTGCAGAAAACATCAGCAAATCTTCCGTTAGTGCAACTAAGCTTGCAGAGTGGCTCTTTGACAGTGCCCGTAAAACAGGCGACATTGCAGTTATCGACGAAGAAGATTCAAAGGTATTCTATATCGCTTACGTCTTGACTCCCCCCACTCCCGACAAACAGACTGCAGGTGCAGATGTAAGACACATTCTTGTTCAGGCTGAAACAACTAAAGAAAATTCCGAGGGTGAAGAGGTTGAGCTTTCACAGAAGGAAATTGACCAGAACTTTGCAGATGCTAAGGCAGAAGCAGAAAAGATTCTCAAGGAGTGGAAGAAGGGCGATGCTAACGAAGCTTCATTCGCTGCTCTTGCAACTGAAAAGACAGATGATACAGGTTCAAAAGAAACCGGTGGTCTTTACGAGGATATCACATCAACAAGCAGTTATGTTCCCGAATTCCTTGATTGGGCACTCGATTCACACAAGGTTGGTGACACAGGCATAATCAAAACAGACTATGGTTACCATATTATGTACTTTGTTGGTGCAGACGAAACAGCAAAATGGGAAAGCGATGTTCGTACAGCCATTGCATCAGAAGACTTTAATGATTACTCAACAAAGCTTTATGATACAGTTTCTGAAAAGATTGAAAAATCTGAATTTGTTATGAACACCTTCGTTAAATCTATTGAGAAGCTTATCAGCAACTATGCTGCATACTATGCTTCATCAGCTTCATCTTCATCATCTATCACATATTAATTTAAATATTGAAACCGTGTTGTCAGCTCATTCTGACAACACGGTTTTTTATCTTTATATATTCATTTTGAAAAGAAGCCTTCTGCATTTTTCCAGAAAATCTTTTCCAATATATTTTCACTGATTCCCTTTTCTTTAAGCAAGGTATATACCTTGGGCATTTTCTCGATACCGCTTAAATCATTATGGATTGTGCAACCATCAAAATCACTGCCGAAAGCAAGAATATCCTTGCAACCCAACGAAAGCATATATTCAATCTGCTCATAAAGAGCATCAACTCCCCGAGATTTTTCACTCTCAATAAAATCGCGACAGAAATTCAAGCCGATTAATCCATTGCGTTCCTTAATAATTCTGATTTGCTCATCATCAAGATTTCGTTTTCTGCCAAATTGATTATCTACTATATCGGCATTGGAATGACTTGCTACAAAGGGCTTTTGTGAAAGCTCTGCAAACTCAAAGAAGCTCCGGCGGTTAAGATGGGAAACATCAAGTGTTATACCAAGTCCTTCGGCTTCTTTAACAAACTCTTTTCCGAATTCCGTAAATCCGCCCTCTGAAAACGCACCGCAAGCAATTTCATTTGGTGCATTCCAGGTTAATGTTATAAGACGGACGCCCTTGTCATAAAGGTGATGCAGACCCTCTATTGTTCCGTTACAGGCAGAACCGCCTTCAACTGCAAGAATTGCCTTGAATGATGTATTTTTATTATCGCCATAAAGGGAAATCAGGTCGTTATTTTTCTCAATTTCACTATAAAAATAATTTACAGCTTTATTAAAATACTCTACTGCAAAATTTTCACGCAGCTCATCGGGAATCCAGATTGCAAAAACCTGCGTATATTTATCAAGTGCTTTCGCTCTTTCCAAATCAATATGTAAAGCATTTTTTCTTAATGATAAATTATTATTACTGCATTCCCCTATTGTATCACAATGTAAATCAAAATATCTCATAGCCACCTCAGAAGGCATTTTTTATATGGTTAAGCTTAATAAGCTTTTTATCATCAATCAGAACCTCAATAATATCATAACGGGTTTCTTTAACATTCTTTGCCCATCTGTTTAAATATACTGAGGCACAGCTCTTGATATTCTCCTGCTTACGAGCATCCACTGCTGAGGCAGGCGGAAGCATACCACCAACCTGACGGGTTTTAACCTCAATAAAACAGTAAACTCCGTTTTTCTCTGCTATTAAATCAATTTCACCCGTATATGTTTTAAAATTTGCGGCTTTTATATTATATTTTTCATATCTGAGATATTTAGCCGCCAGATGCTCCCCATAAGCACCGATTAAGCTACTGTTCATACTTTTTCACCTAAAATATTTTTGAGAAATGTTCTTCTGTGTATTTCGGAAACACCAAACTGCTCTATCATTTCATAATGAAGCTTTGTGCCGTAGCCCTTGTGCTTTTCAAACTGATACTGAGGATATTTTTCTGCCATCTGAAGCATAAACCTGTCTCGGCTTACCTTTGCTATAATTGAAGCTGCCGCAACGGACATACATTTACTGTCACCCTTTACAATGGTTATCTCTTTAACACCTGTATTGGGGTATCTGTTACCATCAATAAACGCAAGGTCAGGCTTGATATTGAGACCCTCAACTGCCCTTTTCATAGCAAGAAAAGTTGCATTAAGTATATTGATTTCGTCAATTTCCTTTTCAGTTGCTATACCAACAGACCAACAAACTGCATCTCTGATTATATCATCATAAACCAAATCACGCTTTTTCTCGGAAAGCTTTTTTGAATCATTGAGAATTTCGTGAGTATAGTTTTCGGGTAAAATAACCGCACCTGCAAAAACAGGACCTGCAAGGGGACCTCTGCCCGCTTCATCCACACCGCAAACAACCTTAAAGCCCTCATTATGAGCCTGTATTTCATAAGAATAATCCAACATATAAAATAACTCCAATAACTAAAATAAAAGTCAGAACAAAACGTTCCGACTTTCATTTTATAATATTTATTCAGGTTTTTCAAGAGTCAAACGACCCAGCTTTCCGCCTCTGTATTCATCAAGAAGCATAATTGATGCTCTTTCCGTATCAATTTCGCCACCTGAAATAAGCATACCTCTTTTTCTGCCAATCATTTCGAGAATTTCATAATCCTCTTTATCCTCAAAGCCTGCTATTTTAAAGCGTTCACTTATCCGGTCACAATAGCCGTTTTTAAGCACGTTAATAAGCCTCATAGCAAGAACCTCGCTATCAAGAATCTCATCCTTAACAGAGCCTATAAAGGCTAATTTATCGCCAACTGCCTTATCATCAAACTTAGGCCATAAAACGCCGGGGGTATCAAGAAGCTCAACCCCATTACCCACTGCAAACCAACTGTTTGAACGGGTAACACCGGGCTTATCGGCAACCTTTGCACGATTGCGCCCCGCCATTTTATTTATAAAGGAGGATTTGCCTGTGTTTGGTATGCCCACAACCATTACGCGCAAGGGCTTGCCTACCATACCCTTTTCTGCGTTTCTCTGAATTTTATCCTTCAGAACATCACGAACAAGAGGTAAATAAGCACTCAAGCCTTTACCGCTTCGGCAGTCAACGGGAATAGCATACATTCCGTTGCTCTTATAATACTCAACCCATTTTGCAGTTGCTTTTTCATCGGCAACATCACATTTATTGAGAAGAACAATTCTGGGCTTATTTCCTATCATTTCCTTGAGCTCGGGATTCGAGGAGCTCATTGGTATTCTTGCATCAACGATTTCTGTCACTAAATCCACAAACGGCAGGCTTTCTTTAATAAGCCTGCGCGTTTTAGCCATATGACCGGGAAACCATTGAACTGTTTGCTTCTGGTAATCACTCATAATCGTATATATCAAAATCTCCGAAAGGCAAAATTCTTATTACTGCTTTGCCTAAAACATATCTTTCGTCCAACGAACCGATAAGATTTGAACGGCTATCGGTTGAGCCGTTTCTGTTATCTCCCATACAGAAAATGTGACCCTCGGGAACTGTATAGGGAAAATCAATATCATCGTACTTCTGAAGAATAAAGTCTTCACGGGTGTAGGGCTCCTTAAGTGCCACACCATCAACATAAACTGTGCTTGTTGTGTAATCTATATCAACTGTCTGACCGCCCTTGGCAATAACACGCTTAATGAGAGGCTCATCAAAATAGTTGGGCTCTGTGATTACAACAATATCGCCACGCTCATAGCTTTGTTTATTAACAGTAAGAAGCCAGTCTCCGTGCTGTAAGGTATCAGTCATTGAAGTACCATCAACACCAACCAAGCGGAACACAAAAGTAAAAACAACTGCTATGATAATGAAAGCGGACATTATAATTGAAACCATATCATAAACAGAACCGTGGAACCCGCTTTTTCCTTTTCCGGAAGCCTTTTTATCCGGCTTGGTTGTTTCTTCTGTGTTTATATCAATAATTCTTTCATCGTTATTCATATTATTCAACCTTCCAATCGCCTAAGGGGAAAAATCTGAACAAAACCTTTCCTACAATAAGCCTTTCATCAACACAACCAACTCTTGTTGAGCGACTGTCCAGAGAATTGCCTCTGTTATCACCAAGGACAAAAACTGTTCCTTCGGGAACGGTTATAGGAAAAGCAATATCAAACTGCTGAGACGTGAGCTCGTCGGTGTACTCCTCTTCGGTTCCGTTTACTGTTACAACGCCTGTTGTAAAATTTATATCAACAGTATCTCCACCAACAGCAACAATACGCTTAACAATGGGCTCTTTAAGACCATCAGTGCTTGAAATAACAACAATATCGCCTCTTTGGGCTTCGTAGCCGACTGTTGAAACGATAACCATATCGTTATTATGAAGAGTAGGCTTCATAGATGAGCCCTCAACATTTACCACTCTGAAAGCAAAGGTAAAAAGGAGTGTTATTACCACGAGAGCAGAAATGATTGCCTGAAACACTTCAAAAATATTCATTTTATTTTCACGATTTTTTTTAGTTTTCAGGGATTTATCGTCATTCAAAGTTATGTTATACTCTTCGGTTTTGCGCATAGTGCTCACCTCTCAATAAAAATAATAACCCTATTAAAGAAATCAAGGGCAGATTATACATCTGCCCCGTTTTTCGACTATTATCAGCCGATTTTTTCCTTAACCTTAGAAGCCTTACCAACTCTATCACGAAGATAATAAAGTTTTGCACGGCGAACTTTACCGTAACGAACAACTTTAACAGATGCAACGTTGGGAGAGTGAACAGGGAAAACTCTTTCAACACCTACGCCGTAAGAAACACGACGAACTGTGAATGTTTCGCTGATACCACTACCATTTTTTGCAATAACTGTACCTTCGAAAGCCTGAAGTCTTTCTCTCTGACCTTCACGGATTTTAACGTCGATTCTGACTGTGTCACCAACGTTAAACTCGGGCTTCTCAGCCTTAAGGCTGTCCT
Organism: Acutalibacteraceae bacterium; assembly: GCA_045586265.1. Classification (GTDB taxonomy): domain Bacteria; phylum Bacillota; class Clostridia; order Oscillospirales; family Acutalibacteraceae; genus DTU089. Next base: position 79,491 of record JAZMZY010000023.1, on the reverse strand, counting down.
GTGCAATAAGTTTTAATGCGTCCATAATAAACCTCCGAAATTTTTTCAAGCGTTCTTATTATATAGCTATTGCAACTATAAACAGCGGACCGCCAGCTTTAATGTTGCCATTAACTGCCGTTGTCTCGAAACAACGCACACATAGACTTGATAATAATATCACAACAATAAAAAAAAATCAACTGTTTTTTTAAATTTTTTAAAACAGTTGATTTTAAGTTAATTTATATATTTATACCGCAGGAATGAAAATCATTTTCAGGCTTTCCGTTGTATCACCTGAAAGATTATTTTCTTCTGCAATTGCCTTTACTGTTGTATTATAACGCCTTGCGATTGACCAAAGGCTTTCCGCTTCTTCAGGGAAATAAACTGTAATAGCATTTGAGTTTCTTTTCGCTTGGTTTTCACTTTCAGTTATATCTGTTACTGCATCAATATAAATTTTACCGAAAACTGTTGCAGTAACACCTATTTCTGCACGAATATCAATTCCGCTACTACCCTTTTCAATGCAATCCAGTGATAAAACAGTCAATTGTGGTTCACAAAAGATTTCAGTTTCTTCGTAATCTGCCTTTCTTTCATATTTTATATCGAGTATTTTATTGATATTTGAAATTGTTCCCGAAGAATCCTTTATCAGTGCAGATATTGTAAGGCTACCACACAGGCAGAGCATTTCATTTTCTTTTTTTACAGTAATATTTGACAATTCACAGGTTGAACCCAGAACCTTGCTTACACCCTCACCGCTCACCTGAAAATCGTTTCTGAAAATATATGTATCGCGAATTTCATCAAGGGGTGTAAAAAACAGATATGACTTTTTCTTTAAATCAATGCTACCGCCTACTGCATAAGCATCGCTTATAACAACAAGCTCTTTTTCCTCCCACATACAAATTGATGCATCAATACCCAGTGCAACATCAAAAGCAGTGCCGTTTCCATCCTGTTCATTTTTCTGAATAACGTCAACTGCATTTACATTTAAAGCAACATTCCCCGTGAATCGTTCCTCCATACCCTCAAATTCAAGAATCTGATTAATGGGAAGGCTGTGCCTTATATGCTCTGTGCAGGCTTTATCAGAAGCATTTACATAGCATATTTCAATTATAGCATCGCCCTTCACCATAATTTTGTTACTGATTTTTTTGATTTCGCTGCAGCTTGCACTTGCACGGGCACTGATAATAAAGGCGCAAGATACAGGAAGCGGAATTGTATCGCTCATTGAAAATGCCCGTGTTTTTTTGCAACCTAACGACATTGCTCTTACAGGCACACATTTTTCTTCAATGCAGGTGTTTTCCTCCAATGAAATTATTTCTTCCGTTTCATCGAGAAAGGCTGAAATTTTTATAACAAGTCCTGCTTTGATTTCTGCCCGTTTTGTGCTTGTGGCACGGCAATTGACATAAGAAACTGTTATCTCGGAATTGATATCTGTTGCATCAATGAAAGCTTCATTTTCACAATGGCGGGTAAAGGGTCTTGACTGCGTAAAGGAATAAATTCCGCCATCCTCTGCGGTGTAAATCATTCTCAACTCGCACTCGCCGTCTATTGTTACCCGCTCCCCTACCGCCTTGCAGGAATTAACCTTGGGTTGAGCGGTGGATTTGATAATTCTCAGAATCTCAGGCATATATTCAGGCAAGGAAAAATCCGCCTCAACACATTCCTCGATAGAATTATCCTTGATGGTTTGCAATAATTTATAGTTCTCTCTTTTTAAGGCTATGTCCATAAAAATTAACTCCCTTCATATACCTTCTGTGAAAGTATATGATTATTGGAGTTAAGGTATGATAGATTTTGAAAATTCGGAATGCGGAATAAATTAAGTGAGGAGTGTGGAGTGTGGAGTGAGGAGTGAGGAGTGAGGAGTGGTGGGGAAGCTTCGCTTCCAAACATTATATAAGCTTCGCGTTACTTTTACATTGTTGTATGGCACAGGCAAGCCAGTGCCTTACGGTTTTGTTGGTTTAAGTGAATATGTCAGATAGGGTCGTAACTGTAAGGTATAGGCTCGCCTATACCGCAAAATAAACTACGATAATGCATTTTCATAAGAACCTGTCTGCGACACTCCTCACTCCTAACTCCTAACTCCTAACTAAAAAAGGACAGAAAACTCTGCCCTTTTAGTTGTTTATTCATTTTCAGTTGTGTCTTCCTCAACAGGCTCTTCATAAAGAAGAGTGTAGAGCATCTGCTTATTTTCTTCAAGGTCAATGGAAATGCTTGAGCCATCCCACTGAGTTGAATACCACCAAGTGCCGTCAAAAGGAATCTGCTGAGAAACAATAAGCTTGTCCGTATCTGCTCCTGATTTCACCAAGCAACCCGAAAGACTGAACATAAGGCTCCAGAAATCAGTTGTTGAAAGAGTTGTTTCAATATATGGTGCAACATCACCTGCAGTTGAAATAAGTCCGAAAATACCAACGGGGTTAATCTGAGACTTAACCTTTGTTGCAATGGCGCTCAGCACCTTTCTCTGTCGCTCGGTTCTCATAAAATCCGAATCCAGCTTACGAATACGGGAATACCAGAGAGTCTGATAGCCGTCAAGGTGAACGTTTTCACCACTTTCAACTGTATCGGGCTTTTCCTCTTTTCCGTATGAATGGCGGTTGTTTATATAATCTGCTTCGTCTTCCGTCACCTCAATATCAACACCACCAAGACCATCAACAAGCTCTGTAAACATTTCAAAATTAACTGTTGCATAATCATCAATTTTAATTCCGAAATTCTGCTCAATGGTCTGAATAAGAAGATTTGCACCTCCCCAGGAATAAGCGGCATTGACCTTTGATTCGCGATTACCGGGAATAGCCAAATGAGTATCACGAAGAATGGAGCAAAGTGTTATTCTGCCTGTTGCTTTATTTACAGAGGCAATCATAATACTGTCACTACGGGAAGAGCCACCGGTATCCTTATCAGAGCCGATGAGAAGAATGTTTCTTACATTTTTGTCGCTTATAAGCTCAACACCTTCAGCGTGCTCAATTTCCTCTGCCTTTGCAAACTTACCAACAACACCGTTTGCCATTACAAACATCATTGCACCGAAAGCCAATATAACTGCAAGAATAACTGCAACTGCAACTTTACCCTTTGAACCCTTCTTTTTGGGTACAAGCTTACCCCTTCTTGCTTCAAAATCTGAAATTTCATCAGTATTCTGCAAGCTTTTTTTACGGCTTACGGGAGGTGTGGCAGGTATTTCTACTGAGAAATCCTCATCATTGTATTCATCAAGCTCCCGGGTCTGACGGATTGACTTACCTCTGCTTATATAAATACCGTCTTCCTCAGGCTCTTCTCTGCGTTTTTGACTGATGTATATATCCTCTTTAGCGGAATCACTGAAAACATCTTCAAATTCATCCTCGGTATCTGAGGAGTTACTGTATACATCCTCATATTCATCCTTGTTCTTTACATAGCTTAAAAGCTCGATGTAATCGTCATTTATAGACACTTTTTTGTCTTCATTTGGATTTCTTTTATCTGCCAAGATGCTTCTCCTTTTCATGAACGGACAAATCCGTTCACTATAATTTTATTTTTAAATCAGTTACCTAACTTAATATTTATTCCGCCATTACCATCACTGCTTGGTGGTGTCGGGAGATATGGGTGAATAGCATTTGCAAGCTTACTGATGGGCATTGACTGAAGGTAAACCTTACCGGGACCTGTAATAACAGTATGGAACATACCCGAGCCACCCAGGAACATATTTTTTAAGCCCTTAACTGCTTCAACGCTCATTGAACAGCTTTCGCTCATTGCTGCAAGGTGACCTGTATTTACAACAATGCTTTCACCTGCGCCGAGAGTATATTCTTTGCAATTACCGTCAATTTCAACAAACACCATACCGTTACCGGTAATTCTCTGCATAACAAAGCCCTCGCCACCGAAGAAGCCTGCACCTGCTCTGTGCTGGAAGAAAACAGAAATATCAAGCCCCTTTTCCATAGCAAGAAAGCCTTTTTTCTGAACAACAATACCATTACCCGAGGTTACCTCAAAGGGTATAATTCCACCGGGGAAGCTTGATGAAAAGGCAATCATACCTGTTCCGTTTACAGAGGTGAATTCATTGAGAAAAATTGATTCCCCCGAAAACAATCTGCCTAAAGCCTTTTTCACTCCACCCCCTGCATTTGTTTCCATTTTCATATTAGGACTCATCCAGCTCATAGAACCGGTTTCTGTGCAAAGGGTCTGACCCTGCTCAGGATAGCATATAACAACGGGCAGGCTGCCGCCTTCAATTTCATATTTCAACATAGAATTACCTCCTTTGATGTTTCATTTATTAGATTATATCTTTTTTTCACTCTTTTTTCAAGTGTATACATATAAAAACACTTCTTGCACCAAATACAAGAAGTGTTTTACAAATAATTTAGTTTACTTTAACAATCCAACCGAGCTTGTCTTCACGTTTGCCCCACTGAATGCCTGTAAGCTCATCATAAAGGAACTGTGCAACGGGACCGATTTTACTCTCATTGATTACAAGATGCTCATCGCCATCAATATATTCACCAACTGGTGAAATGACTGCAGCAGTGCCTGTACCGAAGGATTCAGTAAGCTTGCCGTTTTTGTGAGCTTCTTTAACCTCATCAATAGAGATTTTTCTTTCTTCAACCTTGTAGCCGTTTGCTTTAAGAACTTCAATACAAGATGCTCTTGTAACACCGGGAAGGATGTTGCCATCTTCAAGAGAAGGTGTGATAACTGTATCATCAATAACGAAGAATACGTTCATAGCGCCAACCTCGTCAATGTACTTTCTTTCAACACCATCAAGCCAGAGAACCTGAGCATAGCCCATTTTATCTGCCTTTTCCTGACCGATAAGGGATGCAGCATAGTTACCGCCTGCTTTAGCCATACCTGTACCGCCCTTTACACAACGAACATATTCACGTTCAATGTAAATCTTAACGGGGTCCATACCATTTGCATAGTAAGAGCCAACAGGTGAAAGGATAATAGCAAAAATATAGCTGTGAGAAGCGTGAACGCCAAGGAAAGCATCAGTTGCAATAATGAAAGGACGGATGTAAAGTGATGTACCATCATTATGAGGAACCCAATCCTTATCAACATCAACAACAGTCTTGATAGCTTCAAGAACCATATCAGGATCAAGTCTGGGAACGCAAAGACGGTCACAAGTGTTGTTCATTCTTTCAATATTTTTCTGAGGACGGAAAAGCTGAATGCTACCGTCTGCAGTTCTGTATGCTTTAAGACCTTCGAAAAGCTCCTGAGCATAATGGAAAACCATTGATGAGGGGTCAAGAGAAAGAGGACCGTAAGGTACAACTCTGCCATCATGCCAGCCCTGACCTTCATCGTAGTTCATAATAAACATATGGTCTGTAAAGATTTTACCGAAGCCAAGCTTGCTCTCATCCTGAGGCTTTGCCTTGGGAGCGGTTGTTCTTTCAATTTTAAATTCGTATGCCATTGAAAGTACCTCTTTTCAATTAATAGTCATAACCGAGCTTAAGCGCGGTTTTGTTTACTTCAAGAAGATTCTGACGGCGAGCGGAAACAACCTTACTGAGAGGTGCATCAATACCGTCAAAGCCAAGCTGCTCAACCTCTTTAAGAAGCTTACCTGTGATAATCATATTTGCAAGTGTGCTGATTCCCTGCTCATTTGCAAGCTGAGTTGCAGGAATATAGAAAACGTCAACATCTGTTCTTTCAACTTTTCTTGTAATAAGAGTTGAATCAACGAAAATTTTACCGCCTGAAACAACCTCATTCTCATATTTATCAAGAGAAGGAAGGTTCATAGCAACAAGAACATCGGGCTTGCCGACAATGGGAGAGCCGATGGGCTCATCACTTACGATAACGCTGCAGTTTGCAGTACCGCCACGCATTTCAGGGCCATAAGAAGGAAGCCAGGAAACCTGCTTGTTCTCAAGAAGACCTTTATATGCAACAAATTTACCTGCAAAAAGAATACCCTGACCGCCGAAACCGGCAAAAAGAATGTTACATGCTTTACTCATTATTTTGCCTCCTCTGCATAGATATCTTTATAAACACCCAAGGGATAGTAAGGAAGCATATTTTCCTCAAGCCATTCGAGTGCTTTGGCGGGTGTCATACCCCAGTTTGTGGGACAAGTGGAAACAACCTCAATAAGAGAGAAGCCCTTGCCGTCAAGCTGATTCTGGAAAGCCTTTTTAATAGCAGCCTTTGCTTTTCTTACGTTTGTGGGGTTATTTACCCAAACTCTTTCAAGGTATGCCGCGCCGTCAACATTCTGAAGAAGCTCGCAAACCTTAACGGGATAACCAACTGTTTCAACATCTCTGCCGTAGGGAGAGGTCTGAGTAACCTGACCGGGAAGAGTTGTGGGAGCCATCTGACCGCCTGTCATACCGTAAATTGCATTGTTAACGAAAATAACAGTGATATTTTCGCGTCTTGCAGCGGCGTGAACAGTTTCTGCAGTACCGATAGCTGCAAGGTCACCGTCGCCCTGATATGTAAATACAACATTGTTTTCAGGGTCTGCTCTCTTTACACCTGTTGCAACTGCAGGAGCTCTGCCGTGGGGAGCCTGAATAAAGTCGCAGGTGAAATAATCATAAGCCATAACAGAGCAACCAACGGGAGCAACACCGATTGTTCTGCCCTCGATACCGAGCTCATCAATAACCTCGGCAACAAGTCTGTGGATAATACCATGAGTGCAACCGGGACAATAGTGAAGCGGTGCATCAGTTAATGTTTTCGGTTTTTCAAATACTACCATTATTTGTTACCTCCTTCATTGATTTCCTCAAGCTTTGCAAGTACCTCTTCGGGAGCGGGAATCATACCGCCGGTACGGTTGCAAAGATATACGGGCTTCTTGCATTCTGTTGCAAGCTTAACATCCTCAATCATCTGACCCATATTCATTTCTACGCAAAGGAATGCTTTGCATTTATCTGCAGCAGCTCTGAGAACCTTCTCAGGGAATGGCCAAAGGGTAATAGGACGAATCATACCAACCTTGATGCCCTTTGCACGTGCTTCAACAATAGCGTTTTTAGCAACTCGGGCTGTAATACCGAAGGAAACAACGCAGATATCCGCATCATCCATAAGATATTCTTCGAAAAGAACCTCGTTTTCTTCTACTGTTTTATATCTTTCGAAACGCTCAAAATTTGTTTTTTCAAGCTCTTCGGGTTTAAGGTAAAGAGAATTAACAATATTGTGCTTTCTCTCCCCTTTTGTGCCTGTAAGCGCCCAAGGTTTATCAAAAGTATTGGGAGCTGTATCAGGAAGCTCAACAGGCTCCATCATTTGACCGAGAGTACCGTCTGCAAGAATCATTGCAGGCATTCTGTACTTATCAGCAAGGTCAAATGCAGTGCTTGTAAGGTCTGCCATTTCCTGAACTGATGCAGGCGCAAGAACGATTTTCTTGAAATCACCGTGGCTACCGCCCTTAACTGCCTGGAAATAGTCAGACTGAGAGGGTTGAATACCACCAAGACCGGGACCACCACGCTGAACATTAACAATAAGTGCAGGAACATCTGAGCCTGCTATGTAAGAAATGCCCTCGCTCTTAAGAGATACTCCGGGGCTTGAACTAGATGTCATAACGCGTTTACCTGTTGCAGCAACGCCAAGAACCATATTAATAGCAGCAATTTCACTTTCTGCCTGAAGGAATACGCCACCTACCTTGGGCATTCTTTTTGCCATATAAGCGGCAATTTCTGTCTGAGGTGTAATGGGGTAACCGAAATAATGCATACAACCTGCTCTGATTGCAGCCTCGGCAATAGCCTCATTACCCTTCATTAAAACTTTCTCACCCATTTATTTCACCTTACCTTTCAACAGTTATAGCACAGTCAGGGCACATTGTTGCACAGAAAGCGCAACCGATACACTTGCTTTCATCAATGCAATGTGCAGGATGATGTCCTTTTGCGTTAAGCTTTGCAGAGTCGAGCTCCACAATTTTCTTGGGACAAGCAGTTACGCACAAACCGCAGCCCTTGCAAACATTTTCTGCGAATGTTACTTTTGCCATTTTTCTGCCTCCTAAATTATCTTTTTTTGTAAAGTCAGCGGAAACAGATTTTCAACCTTTCCGTTGAGATTATTTACTAATTTTTCTGTGACAGTGGTCATTTTAACAGGCAAGCCCGTTAATGCTGACAATTTTTCGGCACTGTCAACCGAATTTATAACATCCTCTTCTGTGGTAAGCTCACCAAGATTGGAGTTATTAACAATTGCTGTGAATTTAACCTTGCACGCAGCTTCGATTTCCTGCATTATTTCAAACGCAGACTCTGCATCGGGAGTCAAGGGACGATATTTGTTGAAAACGAAAAGCATTTCATAATCGTTTTCTTCTTTAATGGCGTCTGCATATCTTCCCAAGGCATAAGCACCACGGTCATCACCGCCAATATCCATTATCGCCTTTTCTTCGCGTTTGTCAAGAAGAGAATAAACATCCTGAGGTAAAGCGGGCAAATCTACGTTTGAATTTGCAAATGCAGAGGAAATAAGCCTGATACCTGCATTGTTCAGTTCTTCAAGACTATCACGGGTTCTGAAATAGGGATTAACTATATCAAGGTCGGCAATAACAACATTTTCACCAAGGCTTTTAAGATACAAAGCATAGTTTACTGCAATATTTGTTTTACCGCTACCATAGTGCCCTGCGAAAAGGGTCATTCGTTTACTTTGCATCTAATCACCTCTGTTCAAGTTAGGAGTGAGGAGTGTCGGGGAAGCAAGCTTCCAAACATCATAAGTGTTACTAACAACAAACTCTTCTTCCTATACTCTTATATACATTATAATTTATTACGCTGAATCTTACCACTGGTTGTTTTTGGAAGCTCGTCACGGAAAACAACAATTCTCGGGTATTTATAAGGAGCGGTTTTCTCCTTAACATACTGCTGAATTTCCTTTTTGAGCTCCTCTGTACCCTCTTTACCGGGAACGAGAACGATACTTGCCTTAACAACCTGACCTCTTACCTCATCGGGTGCGGCAGAAACGCCACACTCGAGAACATAGGGAAGCTCCATAATAACGCTTTCAATTTCAAAGGGTCCTATACGGTAGCCTGATGACTTGATAACATCATCAACACGACCTACATACCAATAGAAGCCATCCTCGTCCATCCAGGCAACGTCACCTGTGTGGTAATAGCCATCGTGCCAGACCTCTTTTGTTTTCTCTTCATCATTATAATAGCCTTTGAAGAGACCGCAGGGAGCACCGTCCTTAACATTAACAACGATTTCACCGTTTTCACCGACATTTACCTTGTTTCCGTCTGCGTCAACAAGGCAAACATCATAAATAGGAGCAGGCTTACCCATTGAACCGATTTTATGAGGTGCACCAGTCATATTACCGATAATCATAGTGCTTTCGGTCTGACCGAAGCCCTCAAGAATCTGAAGACCTGTTGCCTTTTCAAATTGGCGGTAAACCTCAGGATTAAGAGCCTCACCTGCTGTTGTCATATGCTTAACAGATGAGAAATCGTATTTTGAAATATCCTGCTTAATCATCATTCTGAGCATTGTGGGTGGTGCGCAGAAGGTTGTGATATTGTGTTTAGCAAACATAGGAAGAATGTCTGCTGCATCAAAACGGTCAAAGTCATAAACGAAAAGAGCTGCTTCACAGAGCCACTGTCCGTAGAATTTACCCCACATAGACTTTGCCCAACCTGTATCGGAAATGGTGAAATGAAGACCATCAGGGTCAACATTGTGCCAGAATTTTGCAGTATGGAAATGACCGAGGGCATAGGTATAGCTATGAGCGGCAATTTTTGGGTAGCCCGTTGTTCCCGAAGTAAAGAACATAAGCATTAAATCGTCGCCGCCGGGAGCATTCTCCCCTCTCTCATAATGTGAGCTGAAGAGCTTGCTTTCTTCATCGTAGTTTCTCCAGCCCTCACGTTCTTCACCAACTGCGATTTTGATTTTAAGGTCGGGGCATTTTGCCGCCGCCATATCAACCTGATTTGCAACATCGCCATCAGTTGTGCAAAGAATTGCTTTAACACCAGCCGCCTGAAAACGATATTCCAAATCGTGCTCCTGAAGCTGATTAGGAGCAGGAATACCGATTGCGCCCAATTTATTAAGACCAAGCATCGCAAACCAATACTGATAGTGACGCTTGAGAATAAGCATAACTCTGTCGCCCTTTTTGATACCGAGAGATTTGAAATAGTTAGCTGCCTGAGCAGAGCTTTTCTTCATATCCTTAAAGGTAAATCTTCTTTCGGTTTTATCTCTTGCGATATGAAGCATAGCCATTTTATCAGGCTCTCTGTCTGCAAGAGCATCAATAAGGTCAAAAGCAAAGTTAAAGTTTTCTGTATTCTTAAACTTAATTGATGTAGGTGTACCCTTTTCGTTACGCTCAACATCAATGAATTTATGATAAATTCTTTCCTTTTTATCCTCTTTAATCTTTTCAGGCGCTTTATATTCCTCTGTCTTCACGTGCTGAAGCTCGGGAATAGGCTCACCTGAGGGATTAAGAACAATAGCATAGAAGGTACAATCCTTACCATCAACGGCAATCATACCGTGAGGGGTAAGAGAATCGTAATAGATGCTGTCACCCGGTCCGAGGATTTCAGAGTGCTCGCCAACCTGAACCTTCAATTTACCTTCAACAACAATGTCAAGCTCCTGACCATCGTGAGAGGTAAGCTCAATATCCTTATTCTGATTTTCCTCGCTGTATGTAGCCTCAACGAAAAGTGGCTCGGCAATTTTGTTTTTAAATTTGGAGGCAAGGTTGAAATAAGTCATTCCGTGAGCTTTTTCAATCTTCTGTCCTTTACCTGCTTTTGTGAAAACATAGTTTGTAAGCTTGGGTGTGCTACCCTCGATAATGCTGGAAACATCAACATTAAATGCAAGGGCACAACGGTAAATGAAAGCAAAGTTAAGGTCGCTTTCACCGTTTTCACAAGCAAGATATTCACTTTCGCTTACACCTGTTTTAGACGCCATTTCTGCAATGGTGTAGCCTTCAATTTCACGTAACTCTCGTATACGTGCGGCCATCTCCTTGATTTTAAAATCAAGTCCGGTCATTTTGTCCATAAATACATATCCTCCATTGTGGGACACAATAAAAAACTCGTCCCAAAGATATTCTTTGAGACGAGTAAAAATTAAAATTTATACCCGCGGTACCACTCAAATTGCAGTTAAAAACTGCCTCTCTCGAAGTCCATCAACTTCTATGCCTTTACGCAGCAATCACGGAGAGGTTCTACTAAGCGAAAGCCTTTCTTCCTCCCGGCTCGGAAACTACAAACATCAATCTCTCAACCTATGGCTTGCACCAACCGCCACTTCTCTGAAAGGTGAAATAATTGCGCCCTTTTCTTCAACGCCTTTTATTCAATTTTCTCAAAGATACCATAATATAAGGTAAATGTCAAGTTTTTTATTAAATTTCATAGCTACCAGTCGCCAGTCGCCAGCTTCCAGCATATTAAAGTAATGCGATACTTATCATCCCTGTTTCATCTTTGATGAAATAGGGAGGGGGACCGCGTCAGCGGTGGTGGGTTGCCCCGTCACCTCTTATCTTTGTAAAAGTATCGCGATTTATCAAAGCTTCAAGCGCAGAGAAATCGATGAAGCAGAGTTATTTACGAACCGAAGCTGTACAAAGGTACTGCGAGGTGAGTAAATGCTCTGATTCGCGATTTATCAAAGCTTATTTCTTATAATCTTACCGCTGATAGTCTTTGGTAATTCGTCTCTGAAAACAACTATACGGGGGTATTTGTAAGGTGCAGTATTCTGTTTAACATACTGCTGAATTTCCTTTTTAAGCTCCTCTGTTCCCTCTGTGCCGGGAGTAAGAACAATGCTTGCTTTAACAACCTGACCTCTTACCTCGTCGGGTGCGGCAGAAACGCCACATTCAAGAACATAAGGAAGCTCCATGATAACATTTTCAATTTCGAATGGTCCGATACGGTAGCCGGATGACTTGATAACATCATCCACGCGACCTACATACCACAAATAGCCATCCTCATCGCGCCAAGCGGTATCACCTGTATGGTAAAGACCGTCGTGATAAACCTCATTTGTTGCTTCTTCATTATTGTAATAGCCTAAGAAGAGACCGCAGGGAACAGTTGAATCCGTATGGATAACGATTTCACCTGTTTCACCGTCTGCTACAGGCTTACCGTCAGGGTCAACAACATCAACATCATAAAGAGGTGTGGGCTTACCCATTGAACCAATCTTTATGTTAGTGCCATTGAGAGTAGCGATAGAAAGAGTTGTTTCTGTCTGACCGAAGCCCTCGTGAATTCTGAGACCTGTTGATTTTTCAAACTGCTTGAAAACCTCGGGATTAAGTGCCTCACCTGCTGTTGTTGCGTGAACGATTGATGATAAATCGTACTGCGAGATATCCTGCTTTATAAGCATTCTGTACATTGTGGGTGGTGCACAGAAGGTTGTGATGTTATACTTTGCAAACATAGGAAGAATCTTTGAAGCATCAAAGCGCTCAAAGTCATATACGAAAACTGCACCCTCACAAAGCCACTGACCGTAGAGCTTACCCCAGAGAGCCTTACCCCAACCGGTTTCGGAAATTGTAAAGTGAATACCGTCTCTCTGAACACAGTGCCAGTACTTAGCTGTGATAAAGTGACCGAGAGGATATTTATGGCTATGAGTTGCAATTTTGGGATAGCCTGTTGTACCTGAGGTAAAAAGCATAAGCATGGGGTCATCACCACAGGGTGCATCCTCACCACGAACAAAGCGACGACTGAAGAGCTCGTACTCTTCGTCAAAACAATGCCAACCATCTTTTCTTCCGTTAGCAACGATTTTTGTTTTAAGGGTAGGACAATTTTTCTGTGCCTCGTCAACATAATCTGTTGCAACGCCATCGGCAGTAACAACAACTGCAGAAACACCTGCTGCATTGAAGCGATATTCATAATCGTGAGTAACAAGCTGATTTGTTGCAGGAATTGCAATTGCGCCTAATTTATGAAGACCGAGAATTGAAATCCAGAACTGATAGTTTCTCTTAAGAACAAGAAGAACTCTGTCCCCTTTTTTGATACCGAGAGACTTGAAATAGTTAGCAGCCTGAGAGGATGCCTCCTTCAAATCCTTGAATGTGAAACGGCGTTCTGTTAAATCATCTGAAATATGAAGCATTGCAAGCTTTTCGGGATACTGTCTGCCGAGCTCATCAACAATATCAAATGCAAAATTGAATTTATCTTCGTTTTCAAAGGAGATGCCTGTGCATACACCGTTTTCATCCTCTGTTGTTTTGATAAACTTATCACAGAGAAGAGGGAAACTTTTGGGTGCTCTGCCAACATTAACGTTGCTCATATGAGTATCTGCAACTGCTTCATCCTCTGCCATAACCATAGCTAAGAAGAGGCAATCCTCACCATTAACTGCAATCATACCGTGAGGTGTTGAGCTCTTATAATAGATGCTGTCACCCTCGTGAAGAACCTCTGTATGGTCACCGACCTGAACCTTAAGAGAGCCCTTTATAACAAGGTCAAATTCCTGACCTGAGTGAGTTGTTACCTCGATGGGCTTTGACTGAAGCTCACTTCTGTATTCATATTTTACCCAATAGGGATTTGCAAGCTTATTTTTAAACTTTGGTGCAAGATTCTGAATCAAAATACCTTCTTCGTTGGCAGTTGTCTGACCTTTACCTCTGCGGGTTACATTATAGGTTGAAAGCCTTGCACTCTGACCTTCAAGAAGGTCTGTGATTTCAACATCAAAGGCAAGGGCGCATTTGTGAATAAATGTAAAGGGAAGGTCCTCCTCGCCTTTAACAAAGGATAAATACTCTTCAAGAGTTACCTCTGCCTTTTCTGCCATTTCGGCATTTGAAAAGCCATAAATCTCGCGAAGCTCCTCAATACGCTTTGCAACCTCTGCGAGCTTGTTTGTAACTGAATTGTTTTGCATAATAATTCCTTCTTTCAAAAAGTATTATCAAAAATTCACAAATAAAAACGCCTCAAAAAACCTTTTGGTTCTTTGAGACGAAAATAAATTCCGCGGTACCACTCAAATTGCAATACAAATTGCCACTCAGGAGTCCATCAACCCCGTTGCACTAACGCAGCATTCTCGGAAGGCGTCTACTCAATAAAATCTTTCGGACCTTCAGCTCGGAAGTGATAGGTTTTGAAAAATCAAGCTATCGGCTCACAGCAACCGCCGACTCTCTGTAAACTGTAAATTTCAACCGTCTTCGTCACAGCTTTTATTTGTGATATTTTCAATTTGGAAGAATTTTAACACTTTGGTTTTAATATGTCAAGAGTTTTTTTGAGAAATTTTTAATCGCCGGTATTTCAAAGTGAGGAGTTAGGAGTTAGGAGTTAGGAGTTAGGAGTGTCGGGCACTGCGTGCGGCATTATAAAATGCAAAAGGCAAAGTGATTGAAAAAGATTTTCTAATGTGGTATAATTGTTACAATGATTGTAAATTTTGTTTTATAGGAGTTCAGGCATGCAACAACCTCAAAGACTTTTAAGAAAAAGTGATTTCAAATTACTTTATGGTATGGTTATAGGCGCTCACATAATTGCCGGGCTAATTTTAAAATTTGATCTTCCGATTATTATCATCGCATGTTGCTCTGTTTTTATATCTTTGGCAATAGCATTTTTTAAGTTATTAAAAAAACTGAATCAAAAAAAAGAGCTTTATTGGATTTGGGGTGTAGTGAGCATATTCAATGCAGTTATAATGAGCTTATACTTTTCTTTATTTATCAATAAGGATTTAAAATACAAGGCATTGGTTTTTGTTATTTGTTTGGTAGTTGTTGCTATTATTTGTATTTCAATGAAATTGCTCTGTTCCTATTTTGGTAAGAAAACTTATTCCGACACACAAAAACCTAATCCTTCCCGTACAGCTAAACATGCAAAAACGGGTACAGTTTTAGGAACAATTTTAGGCATTTATTTAATACGCTCCGGACTTATTCCCGGATTAACTCATGGGCATTTAATATTAGCCTGTTGTATTCTTCTTTTCTCTCTTCTTTCCGTTTTTTTATATACAGCTACATTTATAGGTGAAAATTATGAAAACAACAACTTACATTAAACCCATTGCAGATGGTATTACACAAGGATTTTGCATCACAAAGGTTTTATCCGGCATAGCTTTCTCTCAATTTGTTCTAAAAATAACATTACATCCATTTTTGATAATAGGTTGTATTATCGCCTTGGTTACTGCAGTTTTTTATTTTTTCTTATTATTCAAAGAAAAAAACAACAAAACTGTTCTTAAGATTTCTGCAATAAGCTTTGTGTCTTTTC
The DNA here is from genome assembly GCA_045586265.1 of Acutalibacteraceae bacterium. GTDB lineage: Bacteria > Bacillota > Clostridia > Oscillospirales > Acutalibacteraceae > DTU089. The sequence continues at coordinate 64,046 of JAZMZY010000023.1, read as the reverse complement.
TTATTTCTTCCCCTATTCTGTATGCCTTGCCGTTCACAATTTTCCCACAACGAGAGATTGTCGATGCTGATGGTTTAATGTATATGCTCATTTTAACATTTTTCCTTATAACTGCAGTTGTTGTAAGGTTTGGGATTTTGGTTAGTATTTTTGTGAGAAACAAAAAGAATACATAGTATTTCGGGACGGTCAAGACCGTCCCCTACTTTTGCACTAATCAACGATGTAAAGAGGGAACGGGGCAACCCACCACCATTCCGCCCGAACCCTATTTCACAGATAAAAACACCACCCGAAATATACATATCAAATAAATTCACCCAAAGAAGAATAGTCCCCCTCCCTATTTTGTTTTCAACAAAACAGGGATGATAAGCTTCGCAATGCTTTTACATATTCTTATTTTTGGCGCATTTTCGCGCCCCGACACTCCTCACTCCTCACTCCTCACTCCTCACTCCTCACTCCTGACTCCTAACATTTTACAAAAAAAACCTTGACAACTACCAAAATCAATATTATAATACTACACATATTTTTCAAATGCGATGAAGGAATTACGAAATTTTGGTTTGACACTACAGAGAGCTGACGGTTGGTGCAAGTCAGTGTGTTGCAAAAATTCGGTCTCGTTCCGGAGCAGAGCTCCCCAACCGATTACTCGTGTAAGGAGCTACGGCAGCCCCGTTACCATGGCTACAGGCTTTAATATGAGTCCTAATGAGTGACTGACTATTGTCAGTAACCGGGGTGGTACCGCGGATTTATTGTAAATTCGTCCCTGAGATAAGGTTTTTATCTCAGGGACTTTTTTATTTGGTAAATCGCAAGCGATATTTAATTATACGCTCCTGCGTCGCTAGAACCTTCCGTCACGAAAAATCAAGATTTTCCGTGCCACCTTCCTTCGCAAGGAAGGCTAAATCAATTGCAATAATTATACATATATATTACTGAAAGGATGAACAAAATGAAAAAAATTAATGTTTCAGACATCACACTCAAAAAGATTTCGGAGGACAGAGCAGTAAGCTTGCTATTCCGCGAAAAATCAGCAATTGCAAGCTGTGCTGATAAAATCGGTGCTGATGTAATTGAGTTTCCTGCAGTAAAATCCCCCGCTGAAGATAAAATCATTTACAAAACAATAGCACAGAATGTGCAGAATGCCATTTTGGCAATCCCTGTTGGCTTCAACAACGAAGACATTGCTATTGCCTGGGAATGCATCAAGGAGGCTAAGAAACCTCGTCTTCAGATTGAGCTTCCTGTTTCCACTATTCAGATGGAGTACACATACCACGTAAAGCAGGCAAAAATGCTTGAAAAGATTTCCGCACTTATCAAAGAAGCAAAGGCATTCTGCTCTGACGTTGAGTTTTCTGCACTTGATGCTACAAGAGCGGATGAGGACTTCCTTATTTCTGCAGTAAAAGAAGCTGAAGCTTGTGGTGCAACACTTGTTACAATCTGCGATGATGCAGGTGCTTCAACTCCCGATAATATTGCAGAATTGGTTGCAAAGGTAAAAGATGCGGTAAGCATTCCTGTTTTTGTTCAGGTATCTGATAAAATAAATATGGCAGTTGCATCTGCTTTTTCTGCTATTAAATGCGGTGCAGATGGTCTTAAATGTGCAATGGCAGGAAACAATGCACTTCTTACAGGTGAAATTTCCGATGCAATCAACGCTTGCGGTACACAGCTTGATGCAGAAATCAAGCTTAACAACACAAAAATTCACGCAAGCATTGATGATATGTTATCAAGCATCAACCACGAGGCTTATGAAAGCAATAAAACAATAAGTGAAGGTAAGAAAATACTCCTTGACTCTGATTGCACAATTGACCAGGTTGCTCAGGCGGCTACAGTGTTAGGCTATGAGCTTTCCGATTCTGATGTCGGTAATGTGCACAAGGCAGTTAAACACGTTTGCGACAAAAAAGGCGCAGTGGGCTACAAGGAATTCGAAGCAATTATTGCAAGCTCTGCTATGCAGGCTCCTTCCACCTATCACTTTGAAACATACACAACAACAAGCAGTAATGTTTCAACATCAATGTCTCAGGTTACTTTGAAATGTAATGATGAAATCATTTGTGGTGTAAGCAACGGTGACGGTCCTATTGATTCTGTTTTCCGTGCGATTGAGCAGTGTATCGGTCACCATTATGAGCTTGATGATTTCCAGGTGCAGTCCGTAACGGAGGGTAAAGAGGCTCTCGGCTCTGCACTTGTAAGACTTCGCAACAACGGCAAGCTTTACTCAGGTAACGGCACATCAACCGATATTGTTGCCGCAAGCATCAGAGCATATATCAATGCATTGAACAAAATCGTATTCGAGGAGGCATAATATGAAAATTGTATTTTCGACTAAAAATGTAAGTCGTGCAACGTTTCTTGACACCTGTCGTTATGCCTTTGATTACGGCTTTGAGGGCTTTGAAATTTATGATGCCATAAAGGAAAGAAGCAGTCATCACGACAGTATATTAAGACGAGAACGCATCGCAGATGCAAAAAGAAAGCTTGTCAACAGAAATCTTTCTGTTTCAGCTCTGCGTATGCCCGACCCTGTTGAAAGTGAAAAAACAACTGCCGAGCTCATTGAAAAATATGTAAGCCTTGCGGCAGCATCAGGCATTGAAAACGTTATTGTTCGTTCATTAGAGAAAACCTCCTTTGATGTGCTTGATGAAAAAATGTCTGCTGCAATTAAACGTGCTCAGGCAAGTGACGTAAGCATTTTATTTGAAACTGCAGGTTATCTTGCAAGAACTGAAAATATTATCGGCATTATAAACCACTTTGCTTCTGCTGCTATCGGTGTATCGTGGAATGTGAGAAGAACATTTTTCGATGCAGGAGAAACTGCCGAAACCACCATAAAAAATCTTGGCGCATACATTAAATATGTTCGCCTTGGTGATATGAAGGACGGCAAAACCGTTTTAATCGGTGAAGGCGATTTAGATGTTCAGAAATTATTGAACGCGCTTTCTTCACTTAATTACGAGGGTTTTATCTGTGCTGCGTGGAATGAAGAAATCAGCGATGCTGATATTGTTCTCACCCACTTTACAAACTATATTTCCTCTTTGGGTCGCGAGAAAAAGACCTATGACCGTGCATATTATAATCGTGATAAATCAGGTACATTCCCTTGGAAAAAGTATGATGTTATTGACGCTACCTTCTCTGATGTGCTTGATAAAATGGCAGAGAAATATCCTGACCAATACGCATTCAAATACCCCACTCTTGATTACACAAGAACTTATGAGCAGTTCCGTCGCGATGTTGACGAATGTGCTGCAGCATTGATTTCGCTTGGCGTAAAGGCAGGCGACCACGTTGCTATCTGGGCAACCAATGTTCCTCAATGGTTCCTTACCTTCTGGGCAACAACAAAAATCGGTGCAGTTCTTGTTACCGTTAACACAGCTTATAAAATCCACGAAATTGAATATTTGCTCAAGCAGTCTGATACTCATACACTTGTTATGATTGAATACTGCAAGGATATTAACTATAAGGAAATTATCGAGGAGCTTTGCCCTGAGCTTAAAACTCTCGAGCCCGGCTCACCTTTATATTCCAAAAATCTCCCCTTCCTTCGTAACGTTGTTTCTGTTGGCTTTGATATGGATGGTTGTCTTAACTGGGAGCAGATGTTATCTCGCTCTGCACTTGTTCCTCGCGAGGAGGTTCGCAGACGTGCGTCTCTTGTAAAGCCTGACGATGTTTGTAATATGCAGTACACATCAGGTACAACAGGCTTTCCCAAGGGTGTTATGCTCACACATCGCAATATCATCAACAACGGTAAAACAATCGGTGACAGAATGGATTTATCAACCGCTGACCGTATGATGATTCAGGTGCCTATGTTCCACTGCTTCGGTATGGTGCTTTCTATGACATCTATGATGACACACGGCGGAACACTTTGCCCCATCCCCTATTTCTCACCGAAATCATCACTTGCTTGTGTTAATGACGAAAGAATAACCTGCTTCAATGGTGTTCCCACAATGTTTATTGCAATGTTCGGTCATGCTGATTTTGCAAAAACAGATTTCTCATATATGAGAACAGGTATTATGGCAGGTGCAAACTGTCCTGCAGACCTTATGCGCCGTGCATCCGTTGAAATGAATATGAGAGAAATCATTTCCGTTTACGGTCAGACAGAGGCCTCCCCCGGTTGCACTATGGGTGAGGTAAACGAGGACCTTGACCACCGTGTTGAGACTGTTGGCAGCGCATTCCCCGGTGTTGAATGCAAAATCATTGACCCTGAAACAGGTCTTGAGCTTCCCGATGGTCAGAGTGGTGAATTTGTTGCCCGAGGCTTCAATATTATGAAGGGCTATTACAAGATGCCCGAGGCTACTGCTCAGGCAATTGACAGTGAGGGTTGGCTTCATTCAGGTGATATCTGTATGAGAACACCTGACGGCTACTACAAGGTTACAGGCAGACTTAAGGATATGATTATCCGTGGTGGTGAAAACCTTTATCCACGAGAAATCGAGGAATTCTACCTTACAAACCCCAAGGTTCGTGATGTTCAGGTTGTTGGTGTTCCCGATGAACAATATGGTGAGGAATGCTGTGCCTGGGTTATTCTTCACAAGGGCGAAACAGCAGACGAAAAGGAAATGAAGGAATATGGTTACGCATCAATTGCAAAGCATAAGGTTCCCAGATATTTCTTGTTCGTAGATGAATTCCCCATGAATGCCGCAGGTAAAATTCTCAAATACAAAATGCGAGAAGAATCACTTGACAGATACAATAGTCAGAAATAAACAAAATGATGAGGATTCAGAACAATTACTGCTCTGAATCCTTTTCTTTATTTGTTGTATTAAAATTTTTAGCAATAGTTTATTTAAACCAATAAATATATTGCATTTTCAAACCTCCTTTCAAAAGGAGGGGGACCGTCTTGAAACAAATAAATTTTTTCAAACTCTATTATGCGAGCCAATTGAAAAGTTTTTGAATAAAGTATAGCGGAACGGTGGAGAATTCTCTACGCGAGTCCTCGAGCGTAGTTGAATCGTTAGATTCAATTGCAATACGCCGTAAGGTACAGGCTTGCCTGTACCACAGAATTTATAAATTAAAACAATAAGTTTGTTACGGTTTCTCCTACGGTGAAAAGACGCTCGACACTCGCGTCAAGAACTCTCCACCACCCGACCGATTTTATTCAAACATTTTATTCACCACACGCTTAAAACTAAATTCAAATATATAAATATCAAAAGGCGGTCCCCCTCTCTTCGAAGAGAGGTATGGTTCACCAAATACTTTTTTATTTTAAATTTACTATTTGCTATCTGCTATTTGCTATTTGCTATTTGCTATTTGCTATTTGCTATTTGCTATCTTCTATTTGCTAATTGCTGACCGTTGGCATCCGGTAGCTGGCGACTGACATCCTTAAAAATATTTATAAATTTCTTGCAATTAAACTGATTATATGCTAAACTTTGTAACTGTATGTTTTTAATTACATATTATGGTAATATCTTATTTTTTTGAGGTGCAATAAATGATTTGCAACAATATTTTAGAAGCAATAGGCAATACTCCTGTTATTCGTCTTAATAAAATTGTGGATGAAGACAGTGCAGAAATCCTTGTTAAGTTTGAAGGTCTTAATGTTGGCGGTTCTATTAAAACAAGAACTGCTTACAACATGATTTCAGAAGCAGAAAAGCAAGGTAAAATCAATAAAGATACTGTAATTGTTGAGCCTACAAGCGGTAATCAGGGTATCGGTCTTGCTCTTGTTGGTGCGGTTAAGGGTTATAAAACAATTATCATTATGCCCGACTCTGTCAGCGAGGAAAGAAGAAAGCTTGTTAAGCACTACGGTGCAGATGTCAAGCTTGTTCACGATGCGGGTAACATAGGCAAATGTATTGATGAATGCTTGCAGTTAGCCCTTAAAATGCAGGAGGAAAACGAAAATATTTTCGTTCCTCAACAATTTGAAAACCCCGCAAACCCTGAAATTCAGCGCAAGCAAACTGCAAAAGAAATACTTGAGCAGGTTAACAAGCCCATTGATGGCTTTTGTGCAGGTATCGGCACAGGCGGTACTTTAACAGGCATTGGCGAGGTGCTTAAAGAGGCTAATCCCAATATAGAAATATGGGCAGTTGAGCCTGAGGATGCGGCTATTCTTTCAGGCGGTCTTATTGGTACACATATTCAGATGGGTATTGGTGATGGTCTTATTCCACCTATTCTCAATACTGAAATTTACAATGACATTTGTATTGTTACCGATGAAGAGGCACTCAACACTGCAAAGGAGCTTGCATCAAAGGAAGGTATTCTTTGCGGTATTTCAAGCGGTACAAACGTTGCGGCGGCAAAAAAGCTTGCAAAGAAATTAGGCAAAGGAAAAACTGTTGTTGCAGTTCTTCCCGATACTGCTGAAAGATATTTCTCTACTCCCCTTTTTGATGAATAAAAAGTTCCCCTGATTCACATTTTCGTGAATCAGGGGAATTTCCTTATTTCTTATAAAATATTAAAGGAAAAGTGCATCATATATAACTTCACCGATAAGAGTTCTTCTGAGCATATCAAGAAGCTCCTGGAAGAATGCTGCAATAATGTTATTGGGAACATGCTCTTCAGGATATTCAACAGCTTCGTCGCTCATATCACCGTCATCGCAAACGAATGGCTGTGAACAAACAATACCGCCTTCATTTTTGATCTGGAAACGAACATAGCAACCAATTTCATCACTGTACTCTCTCAAATCAAGTGTTTCGCCTGTTGCGATGATTTCACCATCAGCAATCCATTCAATTACATCATAATTTGAAGCAGCAACAGAAATTATATCGTTATCATCGTCAACCATTACTTCGTGAATTTCTGCATATGCGCCTTCGCCAACGAAATCCTCGCCCATTTCATAACGAGCATATCTTGAGCAAGCAAAGAATGTACCGTTTTCCATAGCTGTACGGAGAGCTTCGTTAGAAAGCTCGGGCATAAGCATAATATCACGAGTTACGTCAATATCATCAAGTGCATGAGAGTCGTCATTTGCGAAGCCCCATACGTTTTTGCCCTGAGGAATTGTGTACTGAAGAATTGTATCCCATAAAATACGGTCTGCACGGTCAGTTGTATCTCTGAGGTTGAAAATTTCAATACCTACACAGCTATCATATTTCATAAGAGGATCAATGAAAACCTTGAGCTGATTATAATCTTCTGCTCTTCCGTTTTCTTTATTAGCAGCAATAAAGTCACCGGGATGGTTGATAAATGTGATACCACCTGCAGCACTGTTACCTGCAATAACAGTTTCGTAATCCTCTTCCTGACCTAAAATGCCATTACCATAGTCAACGAAGAAGCCGTTTACATGGTTCTTTCTTACAACAAGTGCATTCAATTCGATACCATAAGGAACATCGAGCATTGGTCTGCCGTTACGGCCTGTACCGTGAATTGTGATTTCTTCATAACGCTCCTGGCTCATAGGCTCAAAATCATTGATATACTGATTGTAACCAATAAGGTCAAGAACCTCGGGAACTCTGTTCCAACCTTTGTTAACAACACCATGGTCTGTAACTGCAAGGATATCGTAGCCTAATCTGTAATACTCTTCAACAACATCCTTAACATCAACTGTACCGTCGCTGTAAAGAGTGTGAGTATGAAGCTGTGCCTGGTACTGATTCCATCTATCCCAATCAACAGTTTCATAGGGACTTGTTATTTCATAAGATACCTGACCTGCGAAGGCACCAATGGGCAAAAACAATGCCATAACAAGAGAAACAACAAGTGAAATAGCAATAAGTTTTTTTGACATTTTCATAGTAAATCTCCTTTTTATTTAATTTTACCAATATATTGTAACACAATTAATCCAAAAAGTCACGAAGTTTTTTTGAACGAGATGGATGACGAAGCTTACGAAGTGCTTTCGCTTCAATCTGACGGATACGTTCACGTGTAACATTGAATTCCTTACCAACCTCTTCAAGAGTTTTGGGGTTACCATCTTCAAGACCGTAACGAAGGCTTAAAACTCTTGCTTCTCTGGGAGTAAGGGTTTTGAGAACCTCTGCAAGCTGTTCTCTCATAAGAGCCATTGATGCAGCATCAACAGGTGCCTGAGCTTCATCATCGGGAATAAAGTCACCAAGATGGCTATCCTCCTCTTCAGCGATAGGAGTTTCAAGGGAAACAGGCTCCTGAGCTACTCTTAAGATTTCACGAACCTTTTCAACGGGCATATCAAGCTTTTCTGCAATTTCTTCTGCAGTGGGGTCTCTGCCGTTTTCGTGAAGAAGCTGACTGTTTGTTTTCTTGACTTTATTGATTGTTTCAACCATATGAACAGGAATACGAATTGTTCTTGCCTGGTCTGCAATAGCACGGGTAATTGCCTGACGAATCCACCAAGTAGCATATGTTGAGAATTTAAAGCCCTTTGTGTAGTCGAATTTATCAACGGCTTTAATAAGACCAAGGTTACCCTCCTGAATCAAATCAAGGAACTGCATTCCCCTACCAACATATCTTTTTGCAATACTTACAACAAGACGAAGGTTTGCTTCGGAAAGACGCTTCTTTGCCTCCTGGTCATTTTCAGAAATTCTGATAGCAAGCTCGATTTCTTCTTCAGATGTAAGAAGCGGAACTCGACCGATTTCCTTAAGATACACCTTAACGGGGTCATCAATTGCCATTGCTTTTGCATCTGCAGGACTTTCCTCGTCAGGTGCTTTTGTTGACTCAATGTCCATTGAAAGAGCATCAAGCATTTCATCACCGATATCATCAATAATTTCAATGCTGTTGCTTTCAATAAGCTCATAGAGTTTTTCGATATCGTCAACATCAAATCCTTCAATTTCAAGAATGACATTGTCGATGTCGTGAGTTGCAAGCTTACCGCTTACCTTACCCTTTTCAATAAGGGCTTTAATTTGCGGTTTTTTCTCCCAACCTTCCATTTTAGCATCACCTTTCTTTTTCACACTTTATTGTAAAACAAATTGTTTCCACTTAATTTTCGTCTTTTTTAAGAGAATTGAATAATTCGAGAAAGCTATCGTCACTCATCTGAGAGAAATCGGGCTTTTCTCTTTTTTTCTTTTCCTCTTCAAGAACCGAAAGACAATCCTCACATTCTCTGACAGTATTTGAAACCATCGCCTGATTTGCAAGTAATTTTGCAACAACGCCTACTTCTTCCGATGTCAGATACTGGGATAAATGAGAAATATCCGTACTTTCCTGTTCTTCGAGACGATTAATTATTATTTCTAAAAGATGCCTGTTGACGGGTGTCACAAAAACATCCTTTGAAAGCCGTTCTTTTAAATTTTTATAAAAAGAAGCATTGTTAAGAAGACTTATAAGAATTGTATCCTCTGCCTTTGCCGCTCTTATATTTTTCAATCTTTGCGGGTCTGCCGCAACCTCAAGATTCTGCACCTGCTTCTGAGCAGTGGAAAACTCTGCTTTGCTTTTTTTGTAGCTCTCTTTTCGCCTGTGCTCATTAATCTGTTGCAGAATTGCATCCTTGCCCACACCAAGCTCGTCCGAAAGGCGCATTGCATAAACATCCCGTTCAATTGAATCGCAAAATGCAAGGACCTTTACAGCATCTCTGAGGAAATTGAGCTTTCCGTCATCAGTCTGAACAATATATTTTTCGCGAAGCTTTGACAATTTATACTCTGTATCATTATCTGCTTTATCAAGAAGCTTTGCAAAGCGCTCTTTTCCGTGAGCTTTTATAATTTCATCAGGGTCTTTGCCACCTTCAAGGCGAATAACCTTGACTTTAACACCAGTTTTTGAGAAAAGTGTCATTGCCGCCCTTACTGCCTTCTGCCCTGCTTCATCCGAGTCATAGCAAAGGGCAACCTCATCTGCATACCTTGAAACAAGGCTTACCTGCTCGGGTGTTAAGGCTGTGCCCAAGCCCGCAACGGCATTTTCATACCCTGCCTGATGGAGAGCAATAACATCCATATAGCCCTCGCAAAGAATAAGCTTTCTGTCGTTTCCGTTTTTAGCAAAATTGAGAGCAAAAAGCTCATTACTTTTTTTATAAACGAGAGTGTCAGATGTATTTATATATTTAGGCTTACTGTTATCAAGAACTCGTCCGCCAAAAGCAACCACATTGCCTCTCAAATCTATTACGGGGTACATTACCTTGGCTCTGAAGGCATCAAAATAATAGCGCTTGCCGTTCTTTTCGCTCATTCTTAAAAGGTTTGCCGCAACAAGCTCATCTCTATGGAAGCCCTTCGCTTTGAGATGGTCCTCAAGGGCGTGCCAATCGTCAGGTGCGGCACCTAAGCCGAAATGCTTAATCATTTTAGGTGAAACTCCACGACCTAAGAGATAATCAAGCTGCTGCTTGCCTCTGTCGGTAAAAAGGGTTTCGTGATAAAACCTTGCAGCCTCACGGTTTGCTTCATAAATTCTTCTGCGCATTTTTGATGCACTGTCATCGTAATCCGCATCAGGAAGCTTAAGACCTGCTCTGTCTGCAAGAAGCTTTATAGCTTCAGTAAAATCAAGATTTTCAATATTTCTTATGAAATTTATTACCTCGCCACCTGCACCGCAACCGAAGCAATAGTAAGAGGTCGTTTCGGGATACACGGTAAATGAGGGCGTTTTTTCATTATGGAAGGGGCAAAGTCCCACAAGGTTTTTTCCTCTTCTTTTTAAATCAATATAGCTACCGATAACGGACTCAATATCGTTATGGTCACGGATTTGCTGAATAAAATCGTCTGAAAAACGAGCCACTAAGCTTCACCTCCCGAATTACTATTTTGCAAATTTATCAAGCATCAAAAATCCCAGGTTTTTGGTACAAACAAATCGTTGTATACCTTGAGAGAGTAACTATCGGACATACCTGAAATATAGTCACAAGCGGCGCGCTGGGCACCTTCATTCTCAGCAATTTTCTGATATAATTCAGGCATTTTCTCAGGGGCATTGGAGAAATAACGGTAAAGCTCCTTGATCATACTTTCTGCCTTACCCTCTTCACTTTTGCATTTAGGGTTTATGTAAACATATTTGAACATAAAGGAATGCAATTGGTCGAAGGCAGCCTGAACATCCTCTGCCATTTTCAGCTCATCCTTTGTGTTATTAATTGCAGACATAACCATTGTATTGATTCTTTGTGCCTTTGAAAAGCCGAGAACAAGGCGGATTTCTAAAGGAATATCATCCTCGCTTATAATATCTCCACGGATTGCATCGTCAATATCGTGGTTCATATAAGCAATTTTATCGCTTAATTTGACAATTCTGCCTTCGAGAGTGTCAGCCTCTTTACCACGGGTATGGCATAGTATTCCGTCTCTCACCTCATATGTTAGATTGAGACCGTTACCGCCTCTTTCAAGCATATCAACAACACGAAGGCTCTGCTCAAAATGGGTAAAGCCTTTTTCATAAACCTGATTAAGAGCGCGTTCACCTGCGTGACCGAAAGGGGTATGACCTAAATCGTGGCCAAGAGCAATTGCTTCTGTTAAATCCTCATTAAGAGCGAGAGAACGGGCAATTGTTCTGGCAATCTGTGATACCTCAAGAGTATGAGTTAATCGGGTTCTGTAATGAACATTACCGGGGGCTAAAAACACCTGGGTTTTATCTTTAAGACGGCGGAACGCGGCGCAGTGAATAATTCTGTCCCTATCGCGCTGATAGGCAGTTCTGACAGGACATTCTTCCTCAGGAACAAGTCTTCCTTTGGAATTATCACAAAGCATTGCATATCTTGAAAAAGAAATTCGCTCTCTTGCAAGAGTTCTTTTTCTTATTTCACCATTCATAGAAAACACCGCCTTTTACCCTTGCTTTTCACCTTACAATTAATAATACAATAAAAACAAAAAAATCCCTCTTTTTTTGACGGATTTTTTTGAAAAAATTTTATATTTTGTTGTTTTTCGAATTAATCCCCTGCGATTACTTCGCCAATTTGAGAAAAACCGACTTTTCCGTTGCTTAAATCCTGAAGCTTTTTGTTAAAGGCTTCTTCAGCGCCTTTTTTTATACGGAACTTAAGTGTTACATTCTCACCGAAATCACAGTTTTCCGTAACACCGCCAAAATCCCGAATGAAGGTTTCAAGCTTTCCGTAAAAGGTATATTCGCATTGAATTTCGCAAACAGTCCATTTGGAAAGTGTTATAATCTCTGCCGCATCTATACCGATTTTTGCAGAGTGAGTATAGGCACGCACAAGACCGCCGCCACCCAAAAGAATACCGCCGAAATAACGGGTTACTACCACAACGCAATCAGTAACCTCTTCCTGCAAAATAACATTGAGAACAGGCATTCCTGCAGTTCCCTGAGGCTCACCATCATCAGAGTAGCGTTTAACTCCGCTTTCTCTTATAGAATAAGCATAAACATTATGCTTTGCATCCCAATGCTTTTTTGAAATCTCGTTTATATAATCAATAGCTTCTTTTTCGGTTTTGACGGGTTTTGCATACCCGATAAATCTTGAATGTTTAACTATATACTCATCACAGGCTTCCCTTGCGAGAGTTTTATAAGAATCACTCATAACATACATTCTCCATATAACGCAAAAAGTCGGTGATAACTCACCGACTTATCAAGCAGATATAACTTACTTAGAGAGGTTATATTTTCTATTGAATCTTTCAACACGTCCGCCTGTATCAACGAGCTTCTGCTTGCCGGTAAAGAAGGGGTGACATTTTGAGCAGATATCAACACGCATACCGTCTTTTGTGGATGCTGTTTCGAGAACTGCGCCGCATGCACACTTTACCTGTGTTGCGCCGTATTTGGGATGAAGTCCTTCTTTCATTTAATTTCACCTCTTTGATGTATAGTAACACATTAGCAGAAGAATATTACCACAAAGCAAGTGAAAAAGCAAGTGTTTTTTTCAAAAAAATGAAATTATTTTAAATCTTGCTTATAAGATTCACAAGAGAACACAAAATCACACCTAAGACAGTAGGAATCAAGAAAGCAAGAGCAGTCCATTTAAGGCTTTTTGTTTCTTTAAAAATTGTGAAAAGTGCAGTTGCACAAGGAAAATGAACAACGGAAAAAATAATGTAGCATATAGCAGTTACATTCGTCCAACCATTGCTTACAAGAATCCCCCCTATTACTGAAGCACTTTCCACACTGCTCATTTCCCCTGCACCCATATAGGACATCAGCGCAATGGGCAGAACAATTTCATTTGCAGGAACACCCAAGAAAAAAGCAGAAAGGGCTTTCCCGTCCATCCCCATAACATTTCCCAAGGGCTCAAAAAAGCTATTCACAAGGCTTAAAATATTGACTCCGTATATATTCATATTGGCAAGAAGCCATATTACCACACCGGCAGGAAATGCCACTGCAACAGCTCTGAAGAGAACAATCAGGGTTCTGTTTAAAACAGAATTTATAATGACCTTTGATATCTGAGGTTTTCTGTATGGTGGTAATTCAAGTATATAATGGGACTGTTCACCTTTAAGCAAGGTTCTTGATAGGAAATTAGAAAGGAAAAGCGTTAAAGCAAGGCTAAAAACTATTATCAATGCAAGTATTATTGCACTTTGAAATCCTCTTGCGAAACCGCTCCCTGACACCAAAAAAACAGAAATAAGGGTTATTATAGCAGGAAATCTGCCATTACAGACAGTCAGAGTATTGGTTAAAATGGCAATAAGCCGTTCCCTCTTTGAATCAATAATGCGCGCTCCCGAAATTCCCACACAGTTACAGCCATATCCCATAGAGATTGTAAGAGCCTGCTTTCCGCAGGTTTGGGCTTTTCTGAAGTTATTATCTAAAACATAGGAAATCCGAGGTAAAATACCCCAATCCTCTAAAAGCGTAAAGCAAGGGAAAAATATTGCCATTGGCGGAAGCATAACGGAAACCACCCACCCCAAAACACGGAAGCCACCCGAAATCAGCATACCCTTCGGGAGTTCGGGCATATTTATATATCCGGCGAATTGCAATAGTCTGATTTCACAATTATTGAAAAAAGCACTCAACCACTGTGACGGATAATTTGCACCTGCAATTGTTATATAAAAAATTGCACTTAACATCAGAAGCATAACAAGATATGCAGAAAGTCTTTTGGTAAATATTTTTTCACCCTTTGATATTTCATCAGACTTTTTCGCCTTCATTGTGACGGATTCATTTATTACCGAGGCTTTTTCATAAAGGGTTGAGGCTATATTTTCAGAAAGGTCTTTCAATTCTCTTTTTTCCTTCAGAAAGCTCTGACCCAAAGCAACAGCCTTTAATATCTCACTCTTCTGACCTTGTGAAAAAGCATCATTGTTATGAATAAAATTATTTGCAGAAGCATCGTTTTCAAGAAGCCTTAATGCAAGCCAGCGATGGTTTATTTTCTCAGTTTTATTCTTCTTTAAAACAGGAATAATATATTCAATTGCAGATTCAATATTTTGGTTATATATGATTTTTACAGGATTTCGTTTTTCTTTTTCAGAAAGTGCATCTAAAAGCTCGGTTACTCCTACCCCGTCACGAGCGGTCATTTCAACAATTTTCACACCAAGCTCTTTTTCCAACAATTTTGTATCAACCGCAATGCCCTTTTTTCTTGCCTCATCTAGAAGATTAATACATATAACTGTATCTGCACCTGTTTCTATAATCTGAAGTGCTAAGTAAAGATTCCTTTCAAGGCTTGTTGCATCGCAAACCACCGCAACCCTTTGGGCATCTCCGAAGCAGATATACTCCCCTGCAACTGCCTCCTCTTCAGAATGTGGCTTTAAAGAATATGTTCCAGGAATGTCAACAAAATTATATATAACGCCATTATGTTCTCTTTTTCCCTGAGCCAAATCAACTGTTTTTCCCGTCCAATTGCCCGTGTGCTGTTTGAGACCGGTCAAGGCGTTAAAAACAGTGCTTTTACCCACATTGGGGTTTCCTGCAAGTGCTACGGTTATTTCATTTTTACTCATCTCTATCAGTCCGCACCGATATTTTCTCCGCATCGCAATTCCTCAAGGCAATAACCGTACCTCTTACCAGATATGCTCTCGGATTTCCCGATGGACTTTGATGAACCACTTTAACTTTTGTATTGGGTACAAGACCAATGTCATATAATCTTTGCTTAAGGGAAAGTCCTGTATCTACTGCAACAATTGTTGCATACTCTCCCGTTGAAATCTTATCAAGAGTAGTCATATTGCTCTACCTCCTGATAGTATAATATGAAAAAACTGCTACTGTGTGAAAATAGGTATTGCAATTATCTGCTGAAATGGTAAAATATAGGGGTATAAAACATCAAAGGAGATTCACACTATGGAAAACAAAATTGTTGCCGGTATTATCGGCCTTGAATTCGGCAGAGCTCACCTTGAGGGTGCTTTGGCTTATGGCGCAGAAATTGGTCTTATTTGCGACTGCGATGAAAAATCACTTAAATTTGCAGCCGATAAATATAATATTCCCGAAGAGAAATGCACTCTTGATTATCACGACATTATAAACAACCCTGAAATCAATGCGGTTTCAATCGGTATCCCCGACCAGCTTCACAAACAGGTTGCCCTTGAAATGCTTGAGGCAGGCAAACACGTTTTATGCGAAAAACCCCTTGCTCTTACAAAAGAGGACATTACTGAAATGGTAAGAGCCGCAAGAAAATCCAACTGTATTTTCATGGTTGGTCAGATTTGCCGTTTCACCCCCTCTTTTGCAAAAACAAAAGAGCTTATTGACAACGGCACTCTTGGTGAGCTTTATTTCGTTGAAAGTGAATATGCTCACGACTATATGAATATTGTTTCCAACAAGCAGAACTGGAGAGCAGACAATGCTCGTCACGGTGTTATCGGTGGCGGTTGTCATGCAGTTGACCTTCTCCGTTGGCTTGCAGGTGACCCTGAAGAAGTTTTTGCTTACGGTACTCACAAGCTTTTACCCACAGTTACATACGACGACTCAACCATCGCTATTATGAAATTCCCCAACAACATTGCAGGTAAGGTTTATGTTTCAACAGGCTGCAAGCGTGATTACACAATGAGAACTGTTATTTACGGCACAAAGGGTACTATCATTTGTGACAACACCTCTCCTACAATGCAGTTATTTGTAGCTGACGAAAACGGCGTTGCTCCTGAAAAGCCTCAGATTATTGAGCTTGAAGTCAATAACCACAACTTTGTTAAGGAGTTTGAGGTATTCGGTGATGCTATCACCAAGGGTATTCCCGTTCCGACTCCCGTTGAAGAGGGTGCAAAAACTGTTGCGGCTTGCCTTGCAATTGTTGAATCTGCTGACACAGGTAAAATTATTAAGCCCGACTACAATTTCTGATAGATTAACTGGCACAATATATGTGGAGGGGTGATGAGCTTGAAATCGAAGAAAAAATTGTTTTATATAACCTGTTCCGCTTATCTTCTGACAATTATTCTTGACCTTCTGTTCACATATATTGCCACACCGAATTTGCTTTTAGAGGGCAACCCCTTATATGATTCATTGAATTTCGGGTGGACAGGGTTAATTGTGATTAATGTAATTACTTATATCGGTTATGCAGCAATGTCCTATTACGCATTTGTAAAATACAAGCCCCCTGTTTCAGATGAAACCGATATGAAGCGTTATCTTGCCCACATCAACTATGGTGACCCTGATAAATATGTTCCTATGATGTGGCGGTTGCCAAAAAACTGGGGACCGCAGACCGCCTGCCTTTGTTGGTCGGTTGTATGTGTTCTCCCCTTTTGCAGAATGATTATTGTTCTTGAATGGTTTCTGATGATATTAAAAATACAGAATGCGGGAACTATAATTTTCTTCACAATTGTTTCACTATTCCCCTTAGGGCGAATTGATATTTTCCTTGCGGTTATAGGTGCCTGGATTCTTTCATTTGTATGGATAAAAAAGGAATTCAAAGCAAATTTAAAGGAAATCGAAAAGAGAAAATTAAAACAATAAAAACACTTCGCATTGATTGATACAGTTCAATCAATGCGAAGCTTCTTATTTTTACATTTTATTTTATGTTGTAGTTTACAGGTAAGGAAAACGTTGTAACTACCTCATCTGTTCCTGAATAAATAATTTTAACATTAGTATAATTAGCTTCGTTAATATACATCTGATATGCCAATGCACTTGCCGCAATAATATAATCATCGGTTTTTGTGCTTGCATCGTATAACGCTTTATTCACACTGATGGTGAGATTACGAAAATTATCATCGTACTCAATTTTTTCCACATAGTGCGCCTTATTTTCTTCAAACTTTTTGAAGTTTTTTACACATTCCTTATGCTTAGTATCAAGAAGCTTTTTATATTCTGAAGCAGAAAAGGTAAAAACGAAGCTATCTGCACCGTCTTTGTTTTCCACATCTGCACCGAAAGCTTCCATACCCTTTATGAAATCCTCTGCGTCAACAACGGAATCCTTTTTTATTGTTACCTTTACATCCTCATCAATTTTTGTTGTTGATTTTGAACCTGTATCCTTATTCTCAGTAGCTTCAACCTTTGTCTCAGTTGTTGTGGTTTCGTTACCGCTCTCACTACCGCAACCTGCAAGCAGGCAAAAAACCAAAGCAACACAAAGCAATAAACTTATTTTTTTCATTTTAATCACCATAATTTTTCAGGGTATTTGCCCTCTTCAACAAGAGCGGAAATTGATGCCACAACATCGGGCTTATCTTCCTTATATGTAACACCGAACCATCTGTCTGCAGTTTCAATAACATCAACTGTGCATTTACCCTCGCTTAACATATCACGAACAAGGAAGGGAAGGAAGAACTCCGATTTAAGAGGATTTTCGGGAACCTCATTTTTAAGGAATCCGATGAAATATTTTTCAATTTCCTCGAGAATTGCTGCAGGGAAGCACCAGCAGTTCATTGAAGCAACGCTGTTTTCGGGAAGCTCTGTCCAGCTTTCGCCATCCTCAGTAAAGGAAATTCTACCGTCAACGCGCATAATTTTTGTTCTTTCAATAACATCCTTAAGCTGACCGTTTCCATCAACATCGCAAACGCCACGGGAAACAGTTCCATTATCTGTAAGAGTATTTTTAAGGTAATAGCCCGCCATTGCAAATTTGTATTTATCACCTGAAAAATCAGTTTTTTCAATCCAATTTGCAAGATTTGAATATGCACCGCTACCATAGAAATCGTCAGAGTTGATAACAACAAAGGGCTCGTTTACAACACCCTTGCAGCAAAGAACTGCATGCGCAGTACCCCAGGGCTTAACTCTTTCTTCAGGGCAAGAGAAGCCTTCGGGCAATTTATCTAAGCTCTGGAAAACATATTCAACCTTAACGTGCTTTGAAACCTTATCGCCGATAACCTCTTTGAAAAGAGCTTCATTTTCCTTTTTGATAATGAAAACAACCTTGGTAAAGCCTGCTTTAATTGCATCATAAATTGAATAATCAATAATAATTGAATTGTTGGGTCCTACGGGGTCAATCTGCTTTAATCCGCCGTATCGGCTACCCATACCTGCCGCTAAAATAACAAGAGTTTTATCCATTTTTATACCAACCTTCCGGTATTTATTTTGTATCGCCTGATTAATAATAACACATTTTAAAATATTTGTCTACTACAACAATTCATTTGACTTTTCATAAAATAAATATATAATTGAATTTACATTATTTTACAGGTGAGATATATGACAAATTTACTTATAAAATTATTTTTGAAGAATAAGGACACCTCAACCCCTCACGGCAGAGAGGCATACGGACGAGTTGCAGGCATTGTGGGTATAATCTGCAATCTTTTGTTGAGTGCTATGAAATTTGTAATCGGCACAATGACCAACAGTGTTTCAATCACAGCAGATGCCACCAATAATATGACTGATGCAGGCTCTTCAATTGTAACTCTTGTTGGCTTCAGACTTTCCGAAAAGCCTGCAGACGAAGACCACCCCTATGGCCACGCCCGCACCGAATACATTACAGGCCTGATTATTTCATTCCTTATTTTACATATCGGCTTTGATATTCTTGTGGATTCCTTTGATAAAATACGTCACCCCGAGGAAAGCGTTTTCAGTTGGGTTACCATTATAATTCTTGCCGTATCAATTTTAGGAAAGCTCTGGCTTGCTTCATTTAACAAAACCTTAGGCAGAAAAATCAAATCAAAGGCATTGGAAGCAACTGCGGCAGATAGCAGAAACGATGTTATTTCAACCGCAGCAGTTCTTATTGCTACTGTCATTTCTCATTTCACAGGCTTTAACCTTGATGGTTATATGGGTGTTTGCGTTGCAATATTCATTATTATTTCAGGCATCGGGCTTGTTAAAGAAACAGTTGGTCCCCTTTTGGGTCAGGCACCCTCAAAGGAAATGTATGAGCTGATAGAAAATAAAATTCTTGCTTATGAAAATGTTCTTGGTGTTCACGACCTTATGGTTCATTCCTATGGTCCCGGTAGTTATTTTGCTTCTGCTCATATTGAAATGGATGCGAAAATTGATGTTCTCACCTGCCACGACATTATGGACACCATTGAAAGAGATTTTGCAAGGGAGGACAATATACATATCGTTGTTCACCTTGACCCCACAGTTCTTGACTGCGAAGAAACCAATGAGCTGAAAGAGGTTGTAAGAAACATTCTTTTTGATATTGACCCTATAATCACCTTTCACGATTTCAGGGTTGTTTATGGCGACAAATCCAAAAATGTTCTTTTTGATATTGTTGTTCCCCCAAGATATAAATATTCCGATGATGAGCTTATCTCAACAATAAAAAACCGCGTAAATGAAGCCGGCAACGGCAACCTTTACGCAGTTGTGGTTATTGACAGAAGCTATGGCATCTTAAAAAGCGAAGAGGATTAATTTAATATTATAAAATAATACAAATCAAGCCACTGCAACCATCGTTAATAATTCTTTCGAGGGTTTCCTGAATTTTGCCTCTTGCATCAACAGGCATATGGCAAAGCTTGTTGCGAAGCCCCTCATTCACAAGCTCATTAAGAGATTTTCCGAAGATATCAGACTCCCATATTTTATGGGGGTCTTCTTCAAACCCTGTAAGAAGATATTTGAGAAGCTCCTCGGACTGACTTTCGGTACCCACAACAGGTGCAACCTCTGTTTCAATGCAGGTTTTGAGCATATGAATTGAAGGCGCAGAGGCAGAAAGGCGTACCCCGTATCTTCCACCTTGCTTTACAATTTCAGGCTCCTTAAGGGTTAGCTCATCAATATCAGGCATTACAATTCCGTAGCCCGTTGCCTCTACTTCTTCGAGAGCATTTTTGATTTTATCATATTTCTTTTTAATCAGGGTCAACTCTTCAAGCCGTTCAACAAGCTGCTGCTCGTTTTCTATCTGAATATGAGTTTTTTCTTCAATGATTTTGTATATAAGCTCACCTGAAAGCACTGCTTCAATTTCTGCACAGCCCTTACCCAAATCAAGCTTTGAAATTTCCGCAGAGCAAACATATTCATTCTCGCAGATACCCTTCACAACAATGCCAACATCACCCACGCAGGAAACATCTGCAGAATGCTCTTTAACGCAACCGCAAATAGATTTTCTCAACCAATGCTCACGATTAAGACCCATAACCCAGCCGGGAAGAGAAATGCCGATTTCCTTAACAGGAAAACGGAAAAGAACGGCACTGAGAATTTCTCTGATTAAATCCTCATCTATATCAAGGCAGTTTACAGGTATAACAGGAACACCATATTTTTCTGTTAAAGCAGATGCAAGTGCAGTTGCCTCATGAGAATGAGGGTAAGTGCAATTCAGAAGAGCAACAAAGGGCTTATTTATAGCTTTAAGCTCTGCCACAACTCTTTCTTCCGCTTCTTCATATTCATCTCTGGGAATATCACTGATACTGCCGTCTGTTGTTATAAGAAGACCAATAGTAGAATGCTCGGTTATAACCTTTTGTGTGCCCAATTCTGCAGCCATATTAAAGGGTATTTCGTGGTCATACCAAGGAGTTTTCACCATTCGCGGTTTATCTTCTTCAATATACCCCAGGGAGCTTGGTACAATATAGCCAACACAATCAATAAGGCGAACATTCAAGGAAGCGTTATCGGGCAAATCCACCTTAACCGCCTCTTCGGGAATAAATTTAGGCTCGGTTGTCATAATAGTTCTGCCTGCGGCAGACTGCGGAAGCTCATCCTGAGCCCTTTCTCTTTTGTAGGCACTGTTCATATTGGGTAAAACGAGAGTATCCATAAAGCGCTTGATAAAGGTTGATTTTCCTGTTCTTACAGGTCCCACTACCCCGATATAAATATCACCGCCTGTGCGAGCTTCAATATCCTTATAGATGCTTGTATCTGTCATAAATCTACCTCCATAGACCTTTTAAAATCTTCAATTAATGGTATGTGGCAGTTTGTGAATTTATGACAAAAGTTAAAATCCCTGATGGCATAATTTGACACAAAAAGAATTATATATTATAATATATTGATATAGTAAATAGTTTAGGAGATTTGTTATGTTGCTCAATATTACACCTACATACGATGTAATGGAAGTTATCAACACTTTTATTACTACCTTTAAGCTTGAAAGCTTCTTCCCCTATCTTTTAGGGCTTGTTACTGCAGTTATATGCGGTGCTTTAATCGGTGTTGAAAGAACCTTCAGGCAGAAGGAAGCAGGTATCAGAACACATATTATTGTTGCTTTGGGCTCTGCGCTTATTATGATAGTCAGTAAATACGGCTTCTTTGATATTGTCGGCCTTGCAGACCACGTTAACCTTGATGGCTCCCGTCTTGCAGCTCAGGTTGTTACAGGTATTTCCTTCCTCGGTGCAGGTATAATCGTTTTCAAGGGTACTGTTAAGGGTCTCACAACTGCGGCAGGTGTGTGGACAACGGCAGGCATCGGTCTTGCGGCAGGTGCAGGAATGTATGGTATTGCGGTATATGCCACACTCATTCTTCTTATTGTTCAGATTGTAATTCACAAAATTCTGCCTGTTGAAAACACAAGCACAACTGCAGTAAGTATGAAATTGAAGGATGACCCTGAGGCTATTGAATGCATAACTAACCTTTTCAAAGATAATGATTATGTTATTATTTCAAGCTCTGTTGAAAAGAAAAATGATAAATATTATTGCCTTTTCACAATCCGCGCAAAATCACATATCAATCCTGATGAAATAAGCAATATTTTCGCAGGCAATGATTATGTGCTTTCATTGTCCGTATAAACTAAAGGAGCTATGGGAATGAAAAAGGGTATTACTTTTGACAAAGAAAAAAAGGTTTTGCCGATTATTACTGCAATAATCGGTATCGGACTTGCGATTGCACTTTTGATTTTAAGGCTTAACATTGTTGCAGTTGTTAATGTCGGATTTATGTGCATAATGTCCGCTTTGATTTTCATCGGCGTTATTGCAAAGAAAAGAGTTTATCTTTTTAATATCGTTGGTTACTGTTCAAGTGCAACCGGCATTTTTCTCTATTTTGTAATATGGGGTGCAGATGCAGGCTTTGGTGCTTTCTCAAGCGGTAAAACAGGCTGGGCAAGTGCGGACAACCCCTTATTCAGTGGCGAGGGCTTATTCCTCACAAGACTGGGCGGAAACATTCTTCTGCTTCTCCCCTGTGCTGTTGCAGTTATTGCTCTTGTTCTTGTAGCTAAAAAAGTATTCAACAAGGCTTGCTTACATAAATTTTTAACATCCGTTTTAAGCATTGTTCTTGCAGGAACAAGTGTTATTTATGTTCTTACAATGAACCTTCGTGCCGAGCCCAATGTTGACAGACTCTGGGAGGGTCACGATGATTACCTTGACGGTGTCGATAAGGCAAAATCAAGTAGCCCCAATGTGCTTTTCATTCTTATGGATGATATGGGCTATGGTGACACCTCTCTTAACGGTGCAATTTACGAAACACCCAATATGGACAGAATCGGTGAAGAGGGTCTTAACTTCGATAACTTCTATTCAAGCTATTCTGTTTGCTCCCCTGCAAGATTTGCTCTTATGACAGGCAGATACCCCTTCAGAGGCTTTGCAGATAACGTTATTTACCCCACCTATGACACACTTTCACCCTTTGCACAGACCCGTATTTTCAACTCAATTGAAATGGGCAACAACTGCGATGGTATGCTTGGTGATGAAATCACTCTTGCGGAAACCTTCAAGGCTGCAGGCTATAACACAGGCGCATTCGGTAAATGGCATTTAGGTGACTATGGCGAATATCTCCCCACAAATCAGGGCTTTGATTATTTCTATGGCAGTCACCACGTTAACGATATGGCACCCTTCTACCACGTAGCAGAAGAAAACGGCGAATTTGAAATAGTTCACGGTGTTGAAGAGCTTCGTGACGAAAACGGCAAAAAAGACCAAAGTCAGTTAACTGAATGGATTCACGAGGAAATTGCCGATTGGATTACCGATAAGGTTGAAAATTCTGACGAGCCATTCTTTGCATATTATGCAACACCCTGGCCTCACGCACCTGTTTTTGTTGGTGATGATTTCAACGGTGAAACAGGTATGGGTACTTATGCAGACTGTATCACAGAATTTGACTATTACCTTGGTGAGCTTTTCACAACCCTTGAGGATTTAGGGGTTATGGACGATACAATCATCGTTTTTACAAGCGACAACGGGCCTGCTCTTGAAGGCTCTGTCGGTGAGCTTCGCGGTGGTAAATATCTCGCTTACGAAGGCGGTCAAAAGGTTCCCTTTATGATTCGTTGGGGTAACAATGGCGGTCTTTGGAAAGAGGGCGAAACAAGAAGCAGCAGTGCAACTCTTGTTGATATGATGCCAACACTTATTGAGCTTTGCGGTATTACAGGCAACAATGGAGAAAAGAATTATCTCCCCTTTGACAGAGATATTGACGGTGTTTCAATTGTTCCTCTTCTGAAAAATGACAAGGTTATTCACACAGCGGAATACCCCATTCTTCATATGAAGAGAGAAAAGCTCAAGGCAATACAGTACACAGTTCCCACAAAGGATGTTCTTGCACAGGAAGAATATAAAGATTATAAATACGATGTTCTTACAGATAACGAATACATCACCTTTAAATACTTTAAGAACATTCAGAATGACAACTCTGCTTTCTTTGACAAATACAGAAAGAATTGGTTGCATATTTTAAGTGATGATGCAGGCGAAAACCTTAATCGCTCTTCCGTTTACCCCACAGTTGCTGAAGAAATGAAAGCAAAAATGGATGAGATTATGAAAAACTTCAAATCCGACAGAAGAGGTATGAACGAAAGTTATTATAAATAAAACAAGTGACATTCAGCCTCGGAAATTTCCGAGGCTGAATGTCACAAAAAGAGGGAAAATTATGCCACCGCTTTCCATAATGATTAAGCCCGCATCTGCATTATGCAATATGCGGTGTAAATATTGCTTCTATCACGATGTTACAGACCATCGTGATGTTAAAAGCTTTGGGTTTATTTCAGAAGAAACAACTGATAATTTAATAGAAAAAGCTTTGGATTTTGCCAATGGTGAAAGCGTTGCATTTGCCTTTCAGGGTGGCGAGCCAACCTTAAGAGGTATTGAGTATTTTGAATATTTCTGCAAAAAGGTTGACGAGCTGAACATAAAGAAGAGCAAAATCTATTATGGCTTGCAGACCAACGGCACTCTCATTGACAAAGAATGGGCAGAATTTTTCAAGGAAAAGAACTTCCTTATCGGTCTGAGCCTTGACGGTGATTTTGACAACAACTCATTCAGAATTGACAGTAACAATCAAAATGCTTTTTATAAGATAATAAAAGCTGCCGATATTTTCACAAAAAACAATGTGCAGTTTAATATTCTTACTGTTCTTACGGGCAAATGTGCTGATAATATTGATGAAATTTTGCGTTATTTCAAAAAGCGAGGCTTCAGATATCTGCAATTTATTCCCTGCCTTCGTCCCTTTGGTGATAAAACAGAAAGTGAGCTTTATATGACCCCTGAACAATATAAGCATTTTCTTATTCACGGCTTCAACGCCTATGTCAAGGACTATGTTCAGGGCAATTATACAAGCATAAGATATTTTGACAACCTTGTGCATTTATATTTGGGCAACCCTACGGAACAATGTGGTATGTGCGGTCACTGTATGCACCAATTTGTTGTTGAGGGCAACGGAAACATTTACCCCTGCGACTTTTACTGCACGGATGAATGGCTTTTAGGAAACATTAACACACCTACGGAGAATTTTGACACCCTCGCCCATTGTGAAAAGGCAACAGAGTTTTTAAGAGAAAGCTTATATATCCCCGAAGAATGTAAAAAATGCAGATTTTACCCCATCTGCCGTGCAGGCGGATGCAAGCGCTCAAAGGAAGACCGAAGCTATTGCGAAAGCTACAAAGCCTTTTTCAACGCCTGCCTGCCACTTTTCAGGGCATTTATTGCGGAGAAGAAATAAGCATCATCAAAAAAACTTACATTCGCAAGCAATCGACAAAGAACAAATTATTCATGGTGGTCATACCTCTCTTCGAAGAGAGGGGGACCGCCTTTTGATTTATATATATTATCAAAAAGCTCCAAACGAGCTAAAAATTAAAGTATGAACTGTAGTTGGTCGGGCGGTGGAGAGTTCTTGACGCGAACACTTGAGCGTCTTTTCACTGCAGGTGAAACTGTAATACATTTATTGCTCCGAATTTATAATTTTTTTGGTACAGTCAAGTCTGCATTTTATGTTGCATTACATTTGAAGCTAACGCTCCAACTACGCTCGAGGACTCGCGTAGAGAACCACCCACCATTCCGCTTAACTTTTTTCATTAAATTTATAATAGGCTCGCCTGATACTGTCTTAAACAGGTCTACCTGTTTCAAGATGGTCCCCCCGCCTTCGAAGGCAGGTTCAAAATTCAACAACTTTTTTCTTCTTACTTTAATCTTTTACAAAGCTTATTTTATATGATATAATTACTTTAAATTCACATATTCCACCTAAATTCTCTTTTCAGTGGATGTAAAAAAGAATTTAAAAGAGGTAATGTAAAATCATCGGAGGTATAAATATGAAAAAAGAATTTATTAAATTATTCTGCTTAGCTTGTTCTTTTATTATAATTTTTACATCTTGCAATATAGCAACAAAGGAAAACGATAACAATTTTGATATTGAACAAGAAGAATTTATTATAAGTTTCAATATGATTGGTGGTTATGCAGGAGACTGCTATACCTTTGGTCTGACTCCGGACAACAGACTGCTTGCGGAATACAAGACAGATAATAATACTCAACAAGCTGAAATCCAATTAAATGAAGCTCAAATCGACTCAATGGAAGAGCGCATTAATGAAATTCTTACTTTAACAGAAGATGATATTGAATTTTTTGTAGGCATTAACGACTATTGGTATTGTACTATACGCTACAATGATGTTGTTGCAACCTTTGATTACGGTGCTTCAAAAAGCACAGCAGTAAATATATTACTTGAGCAAATAATTGGTTGCGTTGATTCAGAGGAAGCCTTAAAAACCAAAGAAAATCTACAACCTGTCCCATTACTATTCAGAGAAAACATGTCATATTACGGAAACTCTGAGGAGGACTAATAATGAACCAGAAGCAAATCGGTAATTTTATTGCACAAAAAAGGAAAGAGAAAAATCTTACTCAAATGCAATTGGCAGAAATTTTGGGTGTATCAAATAAAACGGTTTCAAAGTGGGAAAACGGCAACTGTATGCCCGATTACAGTATTATTAAACCTCTTTGCAAGGAATTGGGTATTACCGTTTCCGAGCTTATGGACGGAGAAGAAAAGGAAAGTACAACTGAAAATGCAGAAGATATGAGAATCTTGTTTTTGTTAAGGCGTGTTTACCGACTCGAAAAGCAAAACAAATTAATATACGGCTTTTTAATTATTGTTTTAGGCATAACATTAATGGTTATTTCTGCATTATCGGGTGGTACAAACGCTACCGATTTCTTATCAGGCTTGTTTTCGGGCTTGGCAATTGTTATGATGATAACAGGTATGTATGTTGTAGGTAGGAATATGAAATTAAGGTGAAAACAATGAAAAAGAAAATTTTAGTGCTCTTTTTATGTTTAGTAATTTTGCTATCTTCCGTATATGTAGTTTCAGCATCAACAAAAGAAAAAATCAGAATTTCGGATTTGGCATCACAAGCTGATTATGTGATAACTGCAAGTACATATAAAACCCGTTGTGCATACGGAAAAGAGGATGAAGAAATCAAGCAAATTAAAAGTTATGAAAAAGACGGAAAATATTATACCGAGGTTTATGTGGACTGTCCTGTAAGCGAAAGCATCGGTGAGGTTGTAACCATCGTCAATGATGAAAATTATTTTGAAGAGGACGGTACTTTTGTACTTTTCGTAAACAGGGTAAAAAAAGAAGAAAGCACTTATACAACCCTTAACGGAAAAACAGGGATAATAAAATTTGAAGATGGTAAAGCAAAATCCCTTGATAAAAAAGTAGATATAAGTTCTACTGACTTATTGTGGGATTGGGCTTACCTTAAAGGTGAAGAAAAGCAACGAGAGGTTTTAACATCAGAGGGTATTTATTACTTCGCTTATTCCACAAATATATACGAAACACCAAAAACAACAGCTATACCATAAAAAACTGCAACCGATTAAGAAGGTTTTAATCTTCTTAATCGGTTGTTTCATTCATTTCTTTTCTTTTATTTCTTCTTACACGATTGATATGCCTTTCAAAATCGCCGTTATTGATAAGCTCTGTGAGAACATACTGCATAAATGTTGGAACTGTGCAGGAATAAAACCCAAGCTTATCATTAAACTCTGCCACAAGATGCTTCGGAAGAACCATATAGCCGATACGAAGAGATGGTGAAATTGTTTGAGAAAAGGTGTTCAGATATATAACATTATCATTACAGGAAAGTGAAAACAAGGTTTCCGTAGGCTTTGCAGAAACAGAAAACTCGGATTCAAAATCATCCTCTATAATATAACGATTATTACGCTCTGACCACCTTATATATTCGTGCCGCTTGGATGCCGTAGCAGTAACACCACTTGGATAGCTTCGGTATGGTGTTGTGTGCAATATATCTGCCTTGGTTTCGGAAAGAGCCTTACTGTCAATACCCGAGCTTTTCAGTGGTAAAGAGTCATAGGCAATCTCAGCCGCTTTATAAACCTGCTCAATCTTTTTATATGAGGGGGATTCGATTGCATAAATGCGGTTTCTTCCAAGCAATTCAACAATAAGCCCATAGAGATATTCTGAGCCTGAGCCGATAACTATCTGCTCAACATCAACCTGTATTCCTCGGTTTCGCGCAAGATAGTGGCATATTGCCTGCCGTAGCTCATAGCATCCGCAGTTATGTGATTTTTCGAGCAATAATTCACCACGCTCGCTCAACACCCTTCGCATAGTTTTACTGATTACAGATATGGGAAATTGGGTGTTTGTATTTTCATTATACCGGGTTATATGCTCGGTATGATGCTCAATTGAAGAAGCAAAGCCATCAGACTTGCGGAAAATGACAACATATCCGCTTCGTTCTCTTGCTTCAACATAACCCTCGTCGCAAAGCAAAGCATAGGCGTGCTCTACGGTTATGGTGCTGACTCCCGTTTCCTCTGCAAGACTGCGCTTCGAGGGTAGCTTTGTATTATAGGGATAAAGCTCAGAAATAATATCATCCCGCAGTTGCTTATAAATCTGAAGATATACAGGGCGCTTTTCCTTATCTATTATGTACTTCATCTGGTTATATAATTTTCTCCTGATTTGATAATTGTTGTATAGTCAGATTTAATATACACTATTTTCATCAACATGTAAAGGATATAATGGTGATGAAATCAAAAACCAAGAAAATTGTTATTGCTTCGTTAATTGCCGCGCTCGCTTGTGTGGCAACAATGATAATAAAAATCCCCACTCCCCTGAAGGGCTACATAAACTTAGGCGACAGCATTGTATTAGTGGCAGGCTGGATGCTTTCCCCTGCATATGCTTTTCTTGCCGCAGGGCTTGGCTCTGCCCTTGCAGATGTTTTTTCAGGCTACGCCTCATACGCCCCTGCCACCTTTGTTATTAAAGGTCTTATGGCTTTGATTGCCTTATATGGCTTCAGGCTTCTTAATAAAAGGCTCGGAAATGCACCCTCAAAAATCATCAGTGGATTTTTTGCAGAAGTAATTATGGTGGTTGGCTATTTCGTATTTGAAGGCTTTTTATACGGCTTCGCACCATCTATGGTAAACATTCCTGCAAATGCTATCCAGGGAATAGGAAATCTGATTCTTGGTGTTATTCTGATAATTGCGTTAGAAAAAAGAAATGCAATGTTTTATTAAAAAAAGGAACATAGTCATTGTATTTTGAGCCTTCCTTCAAAGGAAGGTGGCGCGAAAAATCTTGATTTTTCGTGACGGAAGGTTCTTTGTTGCAAAGCAACTTTCCGCCACAGGTGGAACTGTAACAAGCTTATTATTATGAATTTATACATTCAAGGGTACATGCAAGCCTTTACCTTACTATGCCTTACAATTGAAGCTTACGCTTCAACTACGCTCGAGGGCTCGCGTAGAGAACCACCCACCGTTCCGCCACACTTTACACTTCATTTTTACAATAGGCTCGCTTGATACTGCTTTTTAAAGATTTATAATTCGAAGACGGTCCCCCCGCCTTCGAAGGCAGGCATAACAAACCACAGCTTTATTTTTCTATTTAAACTTAACAAAAATACACAACCCTATTAAGAAAACATTTTTCTTAATAGGGTTGTTAAATTATATATCTCTGCTGATTATATCTTCAAGGGTTTCGCCCTTTACTGCAACATAGCTTTCATCACCATTCACCATAATAACGGGAAGACGAGGAATTCTGTTGTAGTTTGATGCCATTGAGAAATTATATGCGCCTGTTGTAAGAACTGCAACAAGGTCGCCTCTCTGAATGCTTTCCGGAAGCATTACCTTAGGTTGAATAATATCTCCGCTTTCACAGCATTTACCAACAAGGTCGCAAAGGAAATCACAAGGCTCATTCACCTTATCTGCAGCAATAACGGTATATTCGGACTCATAAAGAGCATATCTGGGGTTATCGGTCATACCGCCATCAATAGCAACATAGTTTTTATAACCCTCAATTCTCTTTACATTACCTACTTTATAAAGAGTTATGCCTGCATCTGCAACAATGCTTCTGCCGGGCTCCATACTGACTGCAGGCTCGTTTATATTAAGCTCTGAGCATTTCTTTTTAAAATACTCCGCAACCTGACGGATATTATCTTCAATATCAATTGTCGGGTCATTTTCGGTATATCTGACACCGTAACCGCCACCAAGGTCAAGCTCCTTTGCTTCATAGCCTAAAGTGTTTTTTATCTCTGCAATAAATTCAAGCATAATTTCTGCAGAACGGATGAAAACAGAGGACTCGAAAAGCTGAGAGCCTACGTGACAATGGAAGCCTGCAAGGTCAATATTCTCCTTAGTGAGAGCATATTTTGTAATTTCCATAGCGACACCTGTTTCAATAGGGAAGCCGAATTTGGAGTCAACCTTGCCTGTGTTTACTGCTTCATATGTATGGGTATCTATACCCGGCGTAACTCTGAAGAGGATTTTTTGCTTAATGCCTCTTTCTCCTGCAAAGCAGTCAACAGCATCAAGCTCTTCAATGTTATCAACAACGAAGCAACCAACACCGCAGTCCATAGCAAAATTAATGTCATAATCGTTTTTGCTGTTGGAATGGAAGCAGACATTTTTCATATTGTAGCCGGATTTAAAAGCGGTATAGATTTCACCAACGGAAACCACATCAACGCCCATCCCCTCAGATTCAACAATATTATAAATCCTTTTGAAGCTACAAGCCTTGCTTGCATAAAAGGGCTTTGCATTTTCACCGAAATATTTTTTCATTCCGTTAACATATTTACGGCAATTTTCTCTGATTTTTTGCTCATCCATAACATAAATGGGTGAGCCGTATTTTTCGGCAAGGTCGACAGTGCTGTGACCTGCGAAGAATAGAGTATCATTCTCTATATATAAATTATTAACTATCATATATCCACCTATCAGGGTTCTTAGTAGCTTAAAGTTTTGTCAATTATACGCTCCTTGCATCGCTAGAACCCTCCACCACACCTCCGCTTCACTTCGGTGCGGTCCCCCTCCCTTCGCCAGGGAGGTCAAGTCATCGCTCTCTTATAGTCAATTAAACATTCAAGCCCTGTTCTCTCATAAGTCCGAGCATTTTTGCTTCGTTTTCGGGCTCCATTGTTGTAAGAGGAAGTCTTACATAGTTTTCACCATAGCCCATAGCTGCAACTGCTGCTTTAACGGGAATGGGGTTAACCTCGCAGAAAAGAGAGTTGATAAGGGGAAGCATTTCAAGCTGAAGAGCACGGCTACCCTCTAAATCACCTGCAAAGAATTTATCGCAAAGCTCAACTGTTTTCTTGGGAAGAATGTTTGAAAGCACGGAAATAACACCCTTTCCGCCTAAGGACATAAGAGGAACAATCTGATCATCATTACCTGAATAAATATCAAACTCTCCTTTTGTAAGAGCTGCAATTTCTGCAATCTGAGAAATGTTACCGCTTGCTTCCTTGATACCGACGATGTTGGGATGCTCTGCAAGAGCTGCACAGGAAGCAGGAGTAAGGTTACAGCCTGTTCTTGAAGGAACGTTGTAAAGAATACAGGGCTTTGTTGATGCATCTGCAATTGCTCTGAAGGATTCAATAAGACCTCTCTGAGTTGCTTTATTGTAATAAGGTGTAACAAGAAGCATTGCATCGCAACCGATTTCGCAAGCGTATTTAGTAAGGTCGATGGCATAAGCGGTATCGTTTGAGCCTGTGCCTGCAATAATCGGCACTCTGCCTGCAACCTTTTCAACGGAGAAGCGAAGAACCTCTCTGTGCTCCTCATCTGTAAGGGTTGAGCCCTCACCTGTTGTTCCTGCGATTACAAGAGCATTGATACCCTCTTCAATCTGCCAGTCAAGAAGTCTGCCGAATGCTTCGTAGTCAACGCCGTTTGCGTTCAAGGGGGTTACAATAGCTGTTGCAACACCTGTGAAAACTGTGTTTTTCATAATTTTTACCTCACAAAAAAATAATAGTTGCCGAAAAGCAACTACCCACACAAAAATAAATACTCCGAGAAATTAACATTATGAGTATAATATTATGTAAGATAGCTCTCCACCGGAACGGTGACAACAGTAAAGATATTATTCCGTACTGCCAGACCGATTTTTTGCCGTAAATCGTCTTCGGCACCTGCTCCTTTCACCGCAACAGCCTTGGCAAGCCCTTATGCTACGATTACTCTTAACAAAATGCACCTCTATCGGTTGTCAATAATATAACACACCCGTTCATTATTGTCAATCATAATTAACAACAAAGAACGGGTATTTTTTATATAAGTTTTAGTATAAATTATTCAGCAACAACAGTTTCAACCCATTCAAAAATATGGGGTTTATAAACATTTGCATAACCGCTTTCTGTTATAAAGTGAACCATCCAGAAGCAATCCTCACCTTTGTAGCAGAAAACCTTGTAATTTTTCACCACATCATCATTTTCGCCCTTATACTTATAATCAACATAGGGCACACCATTATGGTCGCTCATTTTTGTGGCAGTATCTGTGATACCAACCAGACTTTCAACATATTCCGTGGCATTCATTTTGGATTCTTCAGAACCGTCCTCAAAGGTATCTGCTATTGCATATACCTCTATCCCCTTTGCAACGGCACCAACTTCAGCAGCTTCATCTTCAAAAACCTCAAAATCTTCAGTTAAAGTAATTGAAAATTTATCTGTTGAAAACACTTTATCTTTTCTACTGATTTTAATTTTTTCAGTTGTTACGTTATTTAAACTATCGGCATATTTTTTATCTTCAACTGCAGTTTTAATTCCGATAATCGCTCCGACAACTCCTATACCAACAACAACTGCAAGAAGGACTATCAATATTTTTTTACCTGTTGAAAGGCTTTTTTTATTCTCTTTCATACGAACACCTCATTTTCATTAATTTTATCACAAATCTGAAAATACTGCAATACCAAAAAGAAAAACACAGGCTCATTTTCAGAACCTGTGCTTTACTGATTTTATTTATTATTCTTCAACAAACATTACGCTATTTGCCCACTCTAAGAACAAGGGCTTGTATTCTTCATATTGTGCTTTATCAACGGTAAAGGTAATTGTCCAGAAAGCATCCTCTGACTTATACATTGCTGCAAGGTAACAATAGGTAATCCCCTCATCTTCAACATAACTGTCGTATTCGTAATAAATTACACCATTTTCTTTCTCAACTTCAGAATTAAGGTTATTATTTGCTATGGATAACTCACCATACTTTTTAATTGAATAATCCTCAAGGCCTTCCATTAATGAAAATTCATCCGCAAAGCCGAAAACTGCAACATCATCACAACCGTATGTAAAATTAAAGCCTGATAAATTAGTATCTACGAATGCATCTGTTAAAGTCATTTTGACACCGGAATCATCAATTATTTCAACCGGCTCGCCATCTTTTGCTAAGTCCGGTGAATCATATGAAGCAAAAATACCGAATGCAATACCGACAATTACACAAATCGCAAAATATATTCCAAATTTTTTGTTGGATTTTTTTCTGTTTGCAAGAACTCTCGGATCGGTCATTCCGTGAAAACGGAAATTATTACCGCCAATAGGATTATATTTACACTCTCCCATAAGGTAAACATTTTCAAACCCGGCGGGAATGTAGCAAACCTCATTTGTGAGCTTCATTGAAAGCTTATCTGCTACAACATAAATCTTTGTTTCTTCGTCACCGATAGTAAAAGTCTTTTCTTCACCATTTTTTAACGAACCGAGCTTATAGCATTTATCTCCATTGATTTTAGTATCACCTGTAAGCTCATCGTGAATATACACATTGGCTTTAACTAAGCAACCGACAAAGCTTTTTTCTCTTTTTATTGTTAAGTTTCTCATATTTACCCTCCTGAAAGATTTACTTCCATTTGTAATTGTAACATACAATCTGACAGTTTACAACAAAATTCGACTATCGCAATAAACAAAGTTTTGCATTGGGTTTATGGCAAAACAAACAAAGCGGGAGGGTCAAGACCCTCCCCTACACTATCCGGTATCTGGCATCTGAATTAAAATGCCATAAGCACTGATGCAATAAATGAAATTCCTGCGGCTATGTAATCGGTTTTAGTAAGCCTTTCTTTTCTTAAGGCACTTATTATTGTTGAGAAAACCATAACGCCACCTGTTACTAACGGATATTGCACAGAGGCGGGTAAATTCACAAGGGAAATAAGCAAGAACCAATTGCCGAAGCCATTGAATATTCCGTAGCCACCCGCAAAAGCAAGTGCCTTACCTTTAACAATAGGAATTTTCTTGTATTTTATAAGAAGCCACACCGCACTTATTATGATGCTTGCCATTGAGGACAAAAACATAAAGCCTGTGCTGTCTGTATGAGCAATTTCACTTGACTGATGGATTTTTGAAATCACACCAACCCCGCCATTAAGCATAAACACTGCCATATAGTAGAGAATTGCTTTTTTATTTCCGTTACCACCCTTGATATTAAGTAAAACAGAAACAACAATTAAAATGCAACAACCAATCTTGAATGCTGTAAGCCGTTCATCATAAAAGCCAACGCCTAAAAGGAACGGAAGAAGCATTCCGCCAAGCATTGAGAAAACTGAATAAACCGAAAGATTTGCTATCGCAAAAGCCTTCAGACTGAAATAAGTCATCAAAATGCAGGCAACTGCGTAAACTGTTGCTAAAGCCACACTGAATGGGGTTACAATTATATTGAATTTGCTTATAAAAAGCATTATAACAACAATTACAATGCTTTTATAAAGGGTGAATTCCAAAGCGGATTTCAAATCGCTCCCCCTGCTCTGTTCAAATCTCTGATTAAAGAAAAACTGCAGGGCAAAAAGAATTGTTGCCGAAAAAACGAGTATGTAATTAAGCATAATTTAACTCTCTAAAATTTCAAAATATTTTTTCATCTGCTCTTTGGTAGGCTTATAATCCGTTACAGAGCAACAGGGCATATTGGGTTTTCTGCCGTCTGAATAATAAAATGGTGTCAGTCTGTCGTTTTCATATTCCTTCCGGCATTCTTCCTTGTGAAAATCGGGAATATTATATGTCTTGCCGTTTTCAAGCATTGAACGATGTCCTAAAATTGCAACAGAGGACATTGTTACTGCAGAGTGAATATCGTAGGGATGCTCAGGCTCCGTACCCTCTTTTATACATTCAAGGAACATTCTTGCAACAATATAATCGCCACCACCGTGACCTGCATTGTTTATAAGCTCCTCATCCTTGTCGTTCCAGGATGGCTCATAAAGATTATTTTCTTCCATTCCTTCGGGAATCTGCCAATGGTTATAGCGAAGCATAACCTTATTATCCATACCTCTCACATTCTCAATCTGTCCGTTTTTGCCACAGATACGATATGAGTTATGGTGAGCACCGAAAGCAGCGCATCCCGTAAATCTGAAAACAGAACCATCGTCATTCTGAGTAAGCATAATTGCTGTGATATCACCAACGTGGCGATTTGTTCCCTCTTCATCCATAGGTGAGAAAATACTATTGGCAGAAACAGCTTTGGGTGTTGCTCCTGTTGACCACATAAGAGGTGCCAAGGAATGAGTTACATAATATGTACGAGGAAGAAAATTCCTCCAATGCTCAGGAAAATACACATAACCTTTATAGAAATCAATATCGTTGGGATTCAAAGGATGATTATATTCACCCTCGGCATAAAGGATTTTACCGAGAGTTCCCCCATCGCAAACCCTTTTCATTTCTCTGTTGAAAATCATCTGAGGGTAATTTTCTGCAAGCATAAAAACTGAACTGCTTTTCTCGTACGCTCTTATAAGCTCAACACCCTCTGCCATTGTTCCGTTTGAAATACATTCACAAAAAACGTGAATGCCCTTCCGGAAGCATTTAATTGCAAACGGAGTATGCTCATGAAAATAGTTTGCAATAACAACTGCATCCATTCCCACATTCAAAAACTCATCAAAATCCTTAAAAACAGGAATTTCCATACCAAGAGTTTTCAGACCCTCTTCCGCTCTTTTTTCGTTTGTTTCACAAAGTGCAACAATTTCGCAATCCTGAAGCATAAAATTTTCCGCTATATCAATACCGCGACCTGCACCGAGTATGCCTATTCTCACCATTTTGACCACTCCTGTTAATATTTCTCTTTCAGTTTAACAAAAGAATGCTTATTAAACAATAGAAATTTTCTATATTTTTATTTGATTTAGTTGTTTTTTCTTGATTTAAGAGAGAATATGTAGTAATGTGAAATAGATTTCACAAGGAGAAAAGCTATGGCAAGAAAAAACATTTGTAAAATATCCACACCTTTAATTTCAAATCCGTTTTTTACAACCCGTTTCATTTTTGAAACAGATGAAGCTACAATGAAAAGACCATATAGCCTACCTGAAAACAGACTTTGCCTTATTGCCAAAGGTAAGATTTCTCTTAATATTTCTTCAACAGAATTTGATTTGCAGACAGGTGATATAATTTTCTGCTTCAAGGGTGAAGAATTTTTTGCAACAGAAACGAATAATTGCGAATATATGTATATCGATTTTGACGGTATTCGTTCGACCGAGCTGTTCAAGCGCTTCGGGATAATTAATTCTAACAGAGTTTTTTCAGGCTTTGATGGTTTGATACCCTTCTGGCACGAAAGCCTTTTGAGAGCTTCCTCAGAAAACATTGACCTTTCTGCAGAAAGCATACTGCTTTATACTTTTTCAAGATTATCAGTAACCAGACCCGCAGGAAATCCCATTGTGAATAAAATAATTGAGATTTCAGAAGACTTTTTCAATCAATCAGATTTTTCTATTAATATAATTGCGGATGAATTAGGATATAATGCAAAATATCTTTCTCACATTTTTAAAGAAAAAACAGGGGTTACCTATTCAGAATATTTAAGAGATTTGCGAATCAAATATGCTGTTTCTCTTTTCAATCACGGTCTGGAATCTGTAAAAAACGTTGCCGCTTTATCAGGCTTTTCTGACCCACTGTATTTTTCAACAGTATTCAAAAAATGCGTTGGAGTTACACCTAAAGAATATAAAAAGGGAAGAAAGAGTTAACCCTTACTCTTTCTTCCCTTTTGCTTATAAACTATTTTGCAGCCTCTTTGATTTTTTCTGCAAGAGCATTAATTTCATTCTGTGTCCAATCAGGGTCCATAAATATGTGAGCGCAACGCTTCATAATTTCAAGGCTCTTCTGACACATATCATCGGGATATTCAACCTGCTTATTACATTCCATTTTAAACGGGTCCATCAGAGGATGGGCTGCGCCTCGTTTTTCGAGAATGGGCTTCCAGTCATTAAAAACGTGCTTACCTGTAAAGCCCGGTATTGTTGCGCCCACCTTTTCGGCAAATGTCTGACATTTTTCAACAGTATCAAAACGGAAGGTTATTGCAATTGCACTATCGCCGGCATCGTCGTTGCAGGGCGGATAATCAAAGCCCTCACCCAGCTTTTCTTTAAGAAGAGCTTTATTTTTTCTCAAATCTGCTACGATACCATCAAGCTTTTTGAACTGTTGACGGAGAATTGCAGATGTAACCTCACCAACGCGGTACTCTCTTCCGCAGAAGGGCTCGGTTGAAAAGTCCTTCATCTGATCGCCGAAATATGCAACTGCACTGCTATCGTGATAAATAAGGGCTTTTTCAAAAATTTCTTTATTATCTGTGAGAAGTGCGCCACCCTCACCACCTGCACTTATAATTTTGAAATAGTTAAAGCTGAGTGCAGCGGCATCACCGATTGTACCTAAAAGCTTACCCTGAAATTTTGCTCCGTTTGCCTGACAAGCATCCTCGAGAACAAAAAGGTTATGCTTTTTTGCAACTTCCGTAATTGCCTTCATATTACAGGGGTATCCCATCATATGAACGGGAATAACCGCCTTTGTTCTTTCGGTAATTTTGTTTTCAATATCATCAGGGTCTATCATTAAGGTTTCATCAACCTCGGCAATAACGGGCATAGCACCTGCACCAACAACTGCCATTGCGGTTGCAATATATGTATAAGCAGGAACAATAACCTCGTCCCCCGGTCCGATGCCCATACCAACCAAAGCACTTTCAAGGGCAGCATAGCCCGATGTCATTAACACTGCATGGGAAAGACCGAAGCGTTCACGCATATCCTTTTCGCAATTTTCGGTTTCCTTTAAGGCATTGTTGCATTTAAAAAGCTCCTTTGATTCAATAACTCCTGCTACTGCATCAATTTCTTCCTTGCCTATTCTGAACATAATATTACCTCTCTAATTTCTCGATATTTTCAAGTGTGCCCTTCATTAAATGGAAATCTGCATTATCCACAGGACATTGAACCTTGTAATATTTAAACATTGTTACCTCGTAGCCACCCTTACATAGCTGGTCTTCTGTGGGGAAATAACCCTTTGAGCCGTTGGCATTTGAAAGAGAAAGAACATTCAGATCCTTAACTGCACAGTTGATTCTCATACCGATTTCAGAGAAAAGCTCATAGGGAAAGCTGACGAAGGCAATATCACCGAGTCTTATAATGCTCTGAGGAATTTCCTCAAAATCCTCCTCTGTGAAATCTGTTTCATAGGATTGCTTTACCTTTGAATAATATACCGCTAACTGTCTTCCGTAATTTATGGTTTCATTACCATATTTTTTATAACCCTCAACAGCCTCTTCATAAGGAATACGCTTATCATAGGGAAGCTTTACAGTATCGCTGACGGAAGAAACAGAAAACTCTTTATATACCTTAATAGAATTGAAAATCCTTATGGCATCCTTTGCTCCTATACCGCCAATTTCATATATGTATGGTAATTCTGCGGTGGTCTGCCCATTGGATAACCTCGGCCCCACATCTCCCTCAGGACCATTAAAGAATGCAGTTATTGCGCCACTTGCCTTTTCAAGAGCATCTGTCATAACACCTGACCAATCCCTGCTGACCTCTTTATTGAGCCCTGCGCAAGTGCCGTGACAACCATAGTGGATTATGTTACCGATGATTTTATTTTCATTGTTTTTGAATGATATAACAGTCATTTGCGGATTATAGGATGCCCAATAGCATTGACCCAGACCCACAGAATTATCAACATTAAGCTGACGGCGGTTAACACCAAGCTTGCTTTCGCCAACACCAACACCCATTGTTACGGGTTGGGTATTCAAAAAAGCTTCATCAACTGCCTTAAGAATATTGGGCTTCATTATATTTTCATAATAAGGCATATCAACTCCGCCCCAACCGGGCATATTGATTGTTGAGGGACCTGAATGAGTATGAGTTGCACAAATTATAATATTACCGATTTTAACACTATGCTTTTCGCTTATGAGCCTTCTCAACTCATCAGTTACCTCTGTATCAATAAGACAGACGCAAACGGTAATCAACACAAATTTTTCTTCACCCTGAGCAAAAGCAAATACTGTTGCGGTTAAGTTATCGTTAACGCTTTCTGAATACAGATCAGGACGATAGCCAAAAAGATTGCCTCCAACCACGGGAGTTATATCTCCTCTTGAAACACCTAAAAAGAGTTTATTGCTCATAATATCACCTTTTATTTTATTATACTTTGATTTTAACCCTTGATTATATTAATAACAATACCGTAAATTCTCAGTTTATACCCAAAAATTCACAATTCGTTGACTTAAGCATATTTTCTATGTTACTATTAGGTTTGCGAGGTGTAATATATGCTTTTTCAACCTGTTTTAAGCCACGAAAATTCACTTGTTGTTATACTGGAAAATATGGGAGATTTCACTTTACATAAGCATTATGAAAATGAGATTTTATATTGTGCAAAAGGCTCGTATAAGGTTATCATAAACAATGAAGCTTATATTTTACAAAAAGGCTCCCTTGCTTTTATTCCGAGCTTTATCCCCCATGAAACCGAAAAAACAGAAAAAGACAGTCTTCATCTGCTTATTGAGGCAGGGCCTCTGTTTCTCGGGGATTTTTTTGATTCTGTTTCAACGCTCTCCTTAAAAATGCCTATATTAAAGCTTAATGAAAGTGATTTCGGAAACAAAATCGAACTTCTTTTAGAAGAAATAATCGAAGAAAAGAAAAGGCTTTTACCAAATGAACTTATAATAAGAGGTAATGTTACAAAATTCTTCGGACTTTTTCTTAATGAATTTTCCGCAATTGAACATCAGAACGAGAAAAAAGATACAATAAAAATAAAAAATATTGAAAAGGTGCTTGATTTAATTCACCATAGCTATGCCGAAAAAATCACAATTGAGCTTGCTGCTGATATTTCAGGATATGGCAAAAGCAACTTCTGTAAAATCTTTAAAAACACAATGGGAATTTCTTTTCACCAATATCTGAACAGATACAGAACAGAGCGCTCAAAATTCTTTCTGAAGCATTCGGATATGTCTGTTTCGGAAATAGCAGAAACTGTCGGATTCAACGATTCTAAAACCTATTGTCGCGTTTTCAAGGAAATAACCGGCATAACACCAAGAGAATATTCTAAAATATAAAAAGGAGATATGAGCCATTATAAGACTCATATCTCCCTTTATTTCAAAAGCATTTTCCGTTTTTGCAATCCTGAGTATTACCACCGCGATAGCAAAGCTCATTTTCACATTCACCCGTTTCAAAAAGGCTTATAAGATTATTAACGGTTGTTTCTGCAATATTTTCAAGTGCTTCTTCTGTCAGGAAAGCCTGATGGGATGTAACAATAACATTTGGCATTGAAATTAATCTTGCCAATGTATCATCCTCCATAATATGCCCCGAATTATCCTCAAAGAAAATATCGGATTCCTCTTCATAAACATCAAGGCAGGCTGCCCCTACCTTACGGGATTTGATACCGTTAAGAAGTGCCTCAGCATCTACAAGTCCGCCCCTTGATGTGTTAAGAATAACTACACCCTTTTTGCATTTTTCAAGAGCGTTTTCATCTATTAAGTGATTTGTTTCTTCGGTTAAAGGGCAATGAAGAGAGATAATATCACTATTGCGGAACAGCTCATCAAGCTCAACATATCTTATTGTATCGCCGTTATCAAGATCCTCTGCCTTGAATTTATCATAAGCCAGGACCTTCATTCCGAAGCCACGGCAGATATCAATAAACACTCTGCCGATTCGTCCTGTTCCGATAACGCCCACGGTTTTACCATATAAGTCAAAGCCTGTAAGATTTGCAAGGCTGAAGTTATAATCTCTTGAACGGATGTAGGCTTTATGAATTCTTCTTATTGAGGTTAAAAGAAGAGCCATTGTATGCTCTGCAACTGCATAGGGTGAATATGCAGGCACGCGCAGAACGTGAAGCTTTCCGTAAGCATGCTTCATATCAACATTATTAAAGCCGGCACAACGAAGGGCTAAAACAGTAACCCCCATTTCATTCAGCTTATCAATTACAACATCGTTTACAGTATCATTAACAAAGGCACAGACACCATCAAAGCCCTTTGCAAGTTCAACAGTATCCTCGTTGAGCTTGGTTTCAAAATATTTGAACTTAATTCCTTTTTCACTCCCGAACTTTTCAAAAGACGGTTTATCATAGGGTTTTGCATCAAAAAAAGCGATTTTCATACATCTCACTCCTTAAACTACTTTTAATAATATGCTCAGTTTTTTCCTATATAGCATTAAATAACAACATAAAGCCTGTTAATGCAATAAGAAACATCAGATTAAGAATGGTAAAATATTTCATATAATGCCCTGTCATCATCGGGTTACGTTTTGTATATTCTCTGAAGGTTATCAGGCTTGCAAGGGAAGATATGAGAGTTCCCACACCACCGATATTAACACCCACCAACAAATCCCTATAATTTTCTGTGAACTGAGAAAGAAGAATTGCAGAGGGTACATTACTTATAAACTGACAGGAAAGAATACTGAACAAAAGAGTATTCTTTTCCAAAAGAAATGAGAAAAAGCTTCTCACAACCTCAATTCTCGCCATATTACCTGCAAAAATGAAAAAGAAAACAAAGGTTAAAAGCAAAGGGTAGTCAACCTTTTTCAGTGCTTCTCTATCTGCAAAAGCAAGCACCAACGGAATTACAATAAGCCCGACAACATAAGGTATTCCTCTGAAAACAATTGCAATTGCCAAAGCAAAAAGAGTTAAATACAAGGCTACTCTTAATGGCGGAAGCTTTGAATATTTTTCTTTTATTTCGAGAGGCTCGGGCTTAACTCCGATTATGCAACAAATTGTAATTAAGGTTATTGCAAAAACAAACGGTGGTGCCATTATCTTCATAAATTCAAGATTATCTATATTGAATTTTGAATAAAGATAAAGGTTTTGCGGATTTCCGAAGGGAGTCAGCATACCGCCTAAGTTAGCCGCAATATTCTGCATAACAAAGGTAAATGCCATATATTTTTCTTTTCGTGTTTTTCTTAAAACATAGTAACCTAAAGGCAAAAAGGTTAAAAGAGCCATATCGTTTGCAATAAGCATTGAACCGATAAAGGTTATATAAACAAGAGCCAGAACACTCAGCCTTGCATTTTTGAAAACCTGAACAATTGCTTTTGCCAAAGTATAAAAGAAACGGATGTTTCTTAATGCACATACTACAGCAAGAACGCAGAAAAGACAAGTGAGCGTTTTAAAATCAAAATACCCAAGATATTCCTTATCAAAGGGCACGAAAAAACAGGTAATGACCGCGGCTACAAAAGCAACCACAGTCACAGTATTCTTTTTCAAAAATCTGACAGCTTTCTGAGAAAAAACAGATAATGACATTTTGTGACTTCTTTCTTTATTGAATTCCGCGTGGAATTATATCACAAAGTTTTCAGAAAATCCACAAATTATTTGTATTTTATATCTGTATTTACAAAAGCTATATTTTTAAAATCATCAGGATTTTTACGAATAATATAATCAATATAAGAATCAATTATATTTGCAGTAAAAATATAGCCCATCGGATTCATATGACCATAAAGGAAGAATTTCTCTCTGAATTTATCGTCATAAACAGATCCGTATTTATTGATATCAAGGACATAGGAATTACTGAATATCTCTGTCAAATCATAAAGGGCTTTTATCGTTTTTTCCTTTTGCTCTTGAGTTCCTCTTATATCGTCATTCGGGAAGGTTACAAAGAAGAATTTTGCATCGGGGCTTATTTCTTTATATCGGCTTATAATCTGTGCGTAATTGCCGATAAAGGTAGGCTTATTATTGCGGTAATTATCAGGGTCAATATCATCAACACCGCCGACCTCTAAGCCACCGTTATAAACATCATTAACACCTAAAGCAATAACATAAGCCTGACATTTTTTATCCTCATCCCAGAAGCCGTTAGCCTCTGCAAAGGAATCAAGATATTCTCTTGCAGTCATACCACCACGGGAAAAGTTGTAGGCTTTAAGTCCGTTTTTTCTTGCGATATACTGTCCCCAAGAATACCAGAACATATCGTGATAGCCTTTATTCCCCTGCTCATCACGGGTTTCAAACTCACCTGAGGAAAGACTATCGCCTATAAAAGCGATAGTCCTGAAAATCGATGTATAGCTATAGCCCTCAACCAATCTGTCAAGAGGCTTCTCATCAGAGTTATATAACAAATTTTCCCAGTCCATTTTAATCCTCATCGGGATGCTCTGCTCTGTAAGCGGCAACAGCCTCGTCATAAGCCTTCATAGATTCCTCTGTGGGAACATATTCTGCTCTTTCTGTGTTAGCAATTGTAGGAGGATTACCCTCTGAATCATAGCAAGGAGTAAGAAAATCGTTTTCCCAGAGCTTTCTGTCCTCTTCCTTACGGAAATCAGGAATATCATAGGGCTTGCCGTATTCCATAGCGCTTCTGTGACCGAGAATTGCAACTGAAGCCATTGTTGTTGCAAAATATTCGTCCATTGCAGGCTTTCTGTTTTCTCTGATAGCATTAAAGAATTCTCTGACGATGAAGAAATCGCCACCGCCGTGACCTGCTTTTTCTGCAGCTTCTTTTGCATCAGGCTCAAAGTCTGCTTCATAAGCTGTTACTCTTTCCATACCCTCGGGAGTATGCTGTTCATTAAATGAAAGAAGAACCTTGCCATCCTCTGCACGAAGGTTTTCAATCTGACCCAACTCACCACAAACGCGATAAGTATTAGCGTGACCACCAAA
This sequence comes from Acutalibacteraceae bacterium, assembly GCA_045586265.1. Classification (GTDB taxonomy): domain Bacteria; phylum Bacillota; class Clostridia; order Oscillospirales; family Acutalibacteraceae; genus DTU089. The sequence goes on along the minus strand of JAZMZY010000023.1, from coordinate 19,567 downwards.
ATGAGACCAGCCTGTTACACGGAAAACAGAATTATCATCATTAAGGCAGGTAACAACCGCACTTCTGTCGGGTAATCTCCAATAAAGGTCACCGCCACCGTTTTCCTCGTTAAGGGGTCCGAAAACGGGCATCGCAGTAACTCTCTTGGGGAATGCGCCTGTAATATACATAAGCGGGCCGAGAGAATGAGTGATATAATAAATTCTTGGAATATGATATCTCCAGTGCTTTGAAGTGGGGCAATAGTGAGCAATATCCTTCTGAGAAAGAATAGGATGATTATATTCACCCTCGCAGAACAATGCCTTACCAAGAACGCCTGACTGGTAAACCTTGCGCATTTCCTGATTAAATTTCATAAAGGGGTAGTTTTCAGCAATCATATAGAAAGCGTTGCTCTTTTCAACCGCTCTTACAAGCTGAACACCCTCACCCATTGAAATATTTGATGTGCATTCACTTAAAACGTGAATATTTTTCTCAAGAGCTTTAATAGCATAGGGAGTATGCTCGTGGAAATAGTTGCAAAGGAAAACTGCCTCTAAGCCCTCGTGATTTATAAATTCATCAAAATTTGTGTATGTAGTTACTTCGGGATGATCTGCCTTTGCTTTTTCAAGCCTTTTTTCATTAAAATCGCAAACTGCAACAACCTCACCATTGTTAGCGGCAACACCATCATAAAAACCGCTTCCGCGACCCAAACCGAATATACCGAATTTAATTTTACTCATAATAATACCTCCAAAGGTAATAATTTCACATACTATATTAACACATTGTTATATTTTGTAAATAGAAAAAGTATATAAAAATATAGAATTTTGTTAAACAAAATAACGACACCTATCAATTACGATAAGTGTCGCTTTTCTTTACATTTAATTTTCTATTGAAATCCAGTCAATATCATTCTTGTTATTCTGCTTTTCGCTATAATCCTCAAACTCCCAAGCCCATGAGCTCTCGCCGTCTATTTTATAATTTCCACCATCTGCAGTTGCAAGGTAATTGACCTTATAATTATTTTTATCAAAAGACAAATTGCAGTAATAAACATTATTTGCACCTGCGCTTTGCATAAATGTGCCGTCCTGCTTTATGTTCTGCAACTCTTTTCCATAAAATAAATAACCATAAACAGATGAATCATTATCATATAGCACGAGATATGCATTCCCGTCAGCTATATCTATCACAAGCTCATTACTGCTATCTCCACCAAAATCCACATAAGCATATCGGGTTGGTTCTGCTGTATATTCATCTTTAGCATCGTAGGAAAAATTATTTAAGTAAACAGCATCACCTGACTCGGTCAAAAAGCACAATCTGTTATTCAACACAGCCTCAAGTTTAGGTTCATATACATCAGATTTAGTGTTTATTGAATATGTATGCCACCAATAAGGCCATATCATTTCATCTGCACTACCATGCTTCGACCAGATAGTTTCCCAACCTATTTCTTTCCACTCATCATTTTGCTTTTCAAATGTTAAAACATTTCCTACAGTGTTATTATCACAAACATAATAAATCTCTGCGGTTTTTCCGTCACATTCTAAAACCTTGTAGGACTCAATTTTGCCAAGCATAGCGTTTTCAGTATGTGCATATTTTAATTCTTCGGAATATTTGTTGGTCAGCATTTCGCATTTCAAGAGTGATGCACCCCAAACAACAAGGAACACTAAAACTATTGCCAAAGGTATGTATAAGGGTAATCTTTTTATATATTTTTTCATTTTGTCACCTCTGTATAAATATTTTTAACGTTTTGGCGACTTGATGCTAACATAATAGAAAAGTTTTGTAAAGTTTTATGACAGGATTGAGATAAAACTGTAATATATCTGTTACAAAAAAAGGAAAGACACCGCTTGGCATCTTTTCTTATTGACATTTTATTCTTCTACTAACGCTCTGAACAAATCCTCAAACAATGCATCCCGATTAATGTCACGAACATATTTTATAAAATGCCTGTTCTCGTCAAATGAATAAGTGCCATCATATTCAGGAACAGGACTTGGAATAAGCTTTGCATTCATAAATCTGTTATTATCGTTTAAAAGCCATGCCACTGCGGTAACATCCCAGATAACTCTGGTCCATGGCCTTCCCTCAGCATAAGAATCAGCTTCCTCTACTGTGTTTTTATATAAATAATCACACAATTGATTTTTTTCTTTGAGCCAATGCTGCAGTTCATATTTTGAAGTTGCAAAATGGTCAACAACGCCTTTACACGGCAACTGTACCAATGGAATACCGCAACCAAAAACAACTCTTGCAGCGGCAATATCCTGCTTCATATTGAATTCAGATGCTCCAAATTCTTCCCATGTAGCATGACCGCCAAGCCAGACCACCACACAATTTTCTTTCATCGCAGGATTTTTTAATATAGCCGATGCAACATTGGTAATAGCTCCGATAGCCACAATATAAAGAGGATTTTCAGGTGAATATTGGTAAGCTATACTTGCAATAAAATCTGCTGCCTGAGATTCTATTGGCGTTGTTTCATCCGTCAAAAACTTTTCTGAACCTTCAAAAACAACTGACAGCAAATCCTCTCTTTTTGTTAATTTCAGCAACTGTATAATTTCATCATAGCTCTTATGCATGCCTTCAGCAGCAGTTTCAGACCTTGTATTCAAAAAAGGTGCAGCACAAATACCTTTGACACAAAGTTTATCATTAGATTTGAGCATATAACCAATAGCGAACTGATCGTCAATCTCGTTGTATGCATCTGTGTCTAATACAACATCAATTTTACCGTTTGGAACTGATAAATTTTTCAAATATTGCTCTTGGGTCATAACAAATCCCTTTCTACTGATACAGACTATAACATATTACATTAATACTATCACAACAGAAAATCATTGTAAACACTTATGACAGCATTGAGATAATTCTGTCATATTATGTCACATATCTTAGGGAACATCTTGTGCTTCCCTACATTAACACAATGCAAATAAAAAGCTAATAAAACATCGCATTCCGATTTATTGATTTTTAATGGTTGAGTATGGTATAATGCTTCACAGAAGCTTATTTGTTCCGGGGTTGATATTATGAAAAAGAGATATAAAATTATAATTCCGTTTTTATTGGTTTTTGCTATAATTGCAGGGATTTTATCCTTATCTATAAGACCTGCATATAGTGGTGTTAATTATAATCCTGCTGATGCTCAGAATAAAACAGATAAAGAAATCAGATTTAATGCTGACGGAAAGCTTAAGATTTTACATATTACCGACACTCATCTTAAGCCGAATCATAATTTTGACCCTACGATATGGCTGGTTGAGAAGGCTTGCGACACAGAAAAGCCTGATATTGTTATGCTGACGGGTGATATTGCTCTTAACTGCGAAAATGCAGAGGACACAAAGAAGCTTATTAATGCTTTGATGAATATTTTTGAGTCAAGAAATATTCCCGTTGCAGTAACCTTTGGTAACCACGATTCAGAAGAGGGCGCAATGTCACGAGAAGAGCTTATGGCGTATTACAACACCTTCTCCTGCTCTGTTTCCGTTGATGACGGTGAAGAGCTTTCAGGCTGCGGCACATATAATATTCCTGTTTTATCTTCCGATGGTGAAGAGATAAAATTCAATCTTTGGGTATTTGATTCAGGTGATTATGATAATGAAGGTCGATATAGCTGTGTTCAGCCCGACCAGATTGAATGGTACAAAAGGACATCTGACAAGCTCAGAAAAGAGAACAACGGAAAGCCTGTGGACTCCCTTGTTTTTCAGCATATAATCGTTGGGGAAATTTATGATGTGCTTGAAAAATCCGACTCAAAAAAGCCTTATGCCTACAAGCATTTATATAACGATGATGAATATTACAGATTTGATCCTGAGCAAATAAACTACGGCACAATAAGAGAATACCCCTGCCCCGGTTATGAAAACTTCGGTCAGTTTGATGCTATGGTGGAAAAGGGCGATGTTCTTGCAATGTTCACAGGCCACGACCACACCAACGCCTTTGGTGTAAAGTACAAAGGCATTGATATTGTAAATTCCTTAAGCACACGCTATATCGGTCTTTTCCATTCAACCCAGGGTGGCTACCGGGTAATTGAAATTGATGAAAACGATACCTCATCCTACGAAACAAGAGTTGAGCGAATATATGATATATTCGATTCTGAAGCAGTAAAGGAAGAAAAGCAGAACGGCGATGAATTCACCTACAAAATGGCTCGTGAGTTCGCAGTTAAAGGCAAAATCCAAAAAATTGCAACCGACCTTTGCAGAGAAATCATAGAAGCCATTACAGGCAGACAGGTTAGTTATCCTGATTAGAAGTTTGCATTTAAAAAAGAAATTTACTTTTTGCATAAAAAATGCTTGACAACATATAATTATAGTGTTATAATACTCAAGCACTCGAGAGAGGGCATAAGTAAATATCGCGGAGTAGAGCAGCCTGGTAGCTCGTCGGGCTCATAACCCGGAGGCCGTGTGGTTCAAATCCCACCTCCGCAACCAGTAAAGAAAGAACACCTTTTGGTGTTCTTTTCTTTTTTCGTTATGCAGTTTGAACCATACGGGCAATGGAAAGAAAAATTTATAAAATCTTAATAAGTTACAGTCCAAAAAACATTGATATTTATTGGGTTTTGGTATATTATTTTAAATAGATTAACAAATTATGGGAAACATACATTTATGAAAAGAATTTTGATTATAGGTGCAGGGCCTGCGGGCTTAACTGCGGCTTATGAATTAGCAGAAAAGTCAAAGGATTTTAAAATCATCGTTTTCGAGGAAAGCGGTGCTTTCGGCGGTATTTCAAAAACTGTTAATTACAAGGGCAACCGAATGGATATGGGCGGGCATCGCTTTTTCTCTAAAGTGCCCCAGGTTAATGAATGGTGGGAAAAGATGCTCCCCACTCAAGGTAGCAAGCCACTTGATGACATTGCTTTAGGCAGAGAGTCAACAACTGTTGCAGGCGGGCCCGACCCCGAAAATACCGACAGAGTTATGTTAAGGCGCAACCGCCTTTCCCGAATTTTCTTCAAAAACAAATTCTTTGACTACCCTGTTTCATTAAAGCTTGACACCATAAAAAATATGGGGCTTGTTACAACTGTTATTGTTGGCTTCAGTTATTTAAAAACCCTTGTTTACAAGCGTGAAGAAAAATCCCTTGAAGATTTTTATATTAACCGTTTCGGCAAAAAGCTTTATTCAATGTTCTTTGAAAACTACACAGAAAATCTTTGGGGCAGGCATCCCTCTGAAATTTCTCCCGAGTGGGGCGCTCAAAGGGTTAAAGGGCTTTCTATTATGGCAGTTCTCAAAGATATTTTCGGTAAAATTTTCAATAAAAAGAACAGAACTGTTGAAACCTCTCTTATTGAAGAATTTGCTTATCCCAAATTAGGTCCCGGTCAGCTTTGGGAGCTTACCGCTTCTGAATTTGAGAAAACAGGCGGTAAGATTATCAAAAACGCCAAGGTTACAGAGATTATCAAAGACGCTGACAACAAAATCACAGGTCTTGTTTATGAAAAAGACGGTGAAAAATTCACAGTTGATGGTGACTATATAATTTCTTCGATGCCTGTCAAAGATTTGGTTTTGGGCATGAATGATGTTCCCGATGAATACAGAGAAATTGCAAAGGGTCTTCCCTACCGGGATTATATGACAGTTGGTGTTCTTATTCCAAAGCTCAATCTCAAAAACGAAACAAAGATTAAGACCATAGGAAACATTGTACCTGATAATTGGGTTTATGTTCACGACAAAAACGTGAAAATGGGTCGTTTTCAGATTTACAACAACTGGTCTCCATATATGGTTAAGGATTTGCAGAATACCATTTGGATGGGATTGGAATATTTCTGCAACGAGGGTGACGAAATGTGGTCGCAGACAGATGAAGAATTTGCAAAATCCGCCGTTAAAGAAATGGTTACAATGGGGCTAATTGATAGCGAAAGTGATGTTCTTGATACTCACGTTGAAAGAGTTAAAAAGGCTTACCCTGCTTATTTTGACACCTACGAAAAGATGGATGAATTAAGAGAATATCTTAACACCATACCCAATCTTTTCTGCGTTGGCAGAAACGGTCAGCACCGTTACAACAACATTGACCACAGTATGTGCACATCCTTTGAGGCGGTTAAAAATATTCTTTCAGGCGAAACAAGAAAAGATAATATCTGGAATGTAAATACCGAGAAGGAATATCACGAGGAGAAATGATTCAGCGGGACGGATTAATCCGTCCCCTACTCATAATCGAAAGGGGTTTATCAAACAATGACACAGGAATATTATTTCAAAAATGCCAAATGGGTTGGGGCGAGTGAGCGTGTGCCCATAACATTTTCTGTTTTAAGAGGTAGGTTTGAGCTTGAGACGTTTGAAAAGGTTAATCTTAATATATTAGGTCTTGGCTTTTTTAAGTGCTACATAAACGGAGTTTGCATTAATCCCGATACATTCCTTCCCCTTTCCTCTGATTTTGAGGCGGGCTGTGACCCTGTTGACGAGGTTATTTCTGCCCACAGAATTTATGTGCCTCAATTTGATATTACGCCTTTTGTTAAAGAAGGTAAAAATGCTATTGCAATTCATTTTGGTGGCGGTTGGTACACCTTCAAAAACCGCACCTTCGGTTTGCCTAAAGCTATTTACTGCATTACTGCCGAGGGCGAAAACGGTGTTGTTGATTTTGTTTCTGACGAAAGCTGCAAAATCGGTAAAAGCTATGTTGTGGACTACCTTTTCAATATGGGCGAGCATCAGGATTACAATGGCTTTGAAAACTGCTTTGGCGAGGATTTTGACGATTCCCATTGGGATAATGCAACCTTGACAGAAGAGCTTGTTACTGAATACTGCACAACAGACTGCCCTATTGATAAATTAATTGAAGAAAAGCCCGTTAAGGTGATTAAAAGAACTGAAAATTCAGTTGTTTATGACTGTGGTGAAAACACAACGGGTTACCCTGTTTTAGAAATCAATGCTCCCAAGGGTGAAAAGATTATTGTTAATTTCTCTGAGGAGTGCTTAGAGGACGGAAGCATTGACCCTGAGCATATTCAGGACCAGCAGTTCACAGTTGTTTCTGACGGTCAGCTCAGATTAGTTCAAACCGATTTCACATGGTACGGCTTCAGATATTTTGAGGTTATAGGTAACGCTACACCCGAATGCGTTAAGGTTATTTATGCAGATGTGCCTGTTAATTCAACCTTTGACTGCGACAATGAAACACTTAACTGGATATACAAAACCTTTATTCACACCATGCTTTGCAATATGCACACAGGTCATCCCTCTGACTGCCCTCACCTTGAAAGACGAGGCTATACAGGTGACGGTCAGCTTACCTGCCACGCAGTTTTAACAATTCTTGATGCCCGCAAGCTTTATGAAAAATGGATGCAGGATATCGGTGACTGTCAGGATAAATTAAGCGGTCATATTCAATACACTGCACCCTATATTCACAGTGGCGGTGGTCCCGGTGGATGGGGCTCGGCTATTGTTGAGGTGCCCTTGCAGTTATACAAGCACTATGGCGACAAGGAAATTCTTTCAAAATATTATCACAATATGCGCCGTTACATAGACTACCTTGAAGCTCATTCCGATTATGGTCTTGTTACAAGCGATAAAGAGGGCAACTGGTGCTTGGGTGACTGGTGCGGTCCTAACATCCTCTACCCCGACAGAGATATAACCTCTCACAATCAGCAGGTTGTTCTCCCTGCTTCAATGGTAAACACATATTTTATGGTTAAATCTTTAGAGAAAATGTGTGATATTGCAAAAATCATCGGCAAGGAAGAGGACATTGCTGAATATAAAGAGAAAATCAGGTATCGCAAGGGTGCAATTACTGCCGCATATTTCAATGCCTTTGACGATAACTTTATTATGAATGTTCAGGGTGCAAATTCATTTGCGGTTGACATTGGTCTTGGCAACGAAAACACCTATAAAAATATGGTGAGCTATTATAAAAAGCTTGGCTTCTATGATACCGGCATTTTTGCAACGGATATTGTAACACGTCTCCTATTCCAAAAGGATGATACCGACCTTGCAATTGACCTTTTAACCCACGATGGCAACCAAGGGTTTGAGCACTGGCGTAAAAACGGTGCAACCACCTTCCACGAATACTGGGACTCTGACCGCAGCCGTTCTCACTCTCACCCCATGTTTGGTGCACCCGTTGCATACCTTTTTGAATACCTTTTAGGTATCAAGCAGGAGGAAGGCTCAGCAGGCTACAAATCACTTGTTATTGAGCCTCAGGGTCTTAACCGCTTCGGCAGAATGAGCGGCAGCATTGAAACTGTTCAGGGTATTGTAGCCGTAAGCTACAAAAACAATAATGGTAAGGTTGATTTTGAAATAAAAATCCCCGAAAACACAAGGGCAGTTTTCAGATATAAAAATAAAGAAATTGCTCTCACACAAGGTGAGAACAATTTCACAGTAGATTTATAAACCCCAAAAAGGAACACAAACCGAAATCGGCTTGTGCTCCTTTTTTCTTGAAATTAATACTTGAAATTGTAATATTTAGCGTAAAAGCTCATAGTACCCGATACAGACATATTTCCAACCATCATTTTCATATCTGCCTTCATATCTGCAGGACCTGAATGCTCAATGCTTACAAATTTACCATCCTTCGTCATAACTGCCTTGATTGTGTAATCTCTATATACAATTTCTTCGTTATCGATATCCTTTATTAAAGTTCTGATTGTTTCATCATTTTCAATTGTATCTTCAACATCATCCATATCAAGAAAATCGTTTGACATTCTTGCAAGACCATCACTATCGTCGTAGGACGGATCAACTGCATCCTTCATAACTATTGTGATAACGTAATTATCATTATTGTTGAGCTTCGCTGTAACGCTCTTTATATAACGCATTGAGCAATCGGAAACAGGCATACGCATTTTTGCTTCATACGAACCCTTCGCGTTCACTTTCACCTCAGCCTCATCCTCTGTTACAAGGAAGCCGTCTATAAGATCCGGAAGGAGCCCGGAAACTGCACTATTACTCGTTTCGAAGCGATCCACACTCTGCCAGGATTTTTTCGAATAGCCTGCAACACCATTATTGTGAATTTCCTTTGCGGCATTCTGATACATTGCAAGTGCTTCATCTGCGGTAAGGGCACTGTTATTTACAGTGGTATCCTTATCAGGATCTGATGGTGTACTTGTGCCAGAGCCAGAAGAACCGATATAATCAACAAATTTAATAGTGTAAGAGCCATTATCAAGATTTTTCAGGGTGATTACTTCTTTTGTTTTATCACCAACCATCATAAGCTCAGACTTAACTCTGCCTGTCTTAACAAGATAGCCTTCCTTATCAAAAACTCTGTATCTTATATAATAATAGTCTTCTGTTTTTTTAGAATAACGAGCTTCAAAGGCAACTGTAACTTTAAGGGTTTTTGTGTCTGGTGTTTTATAAGAAACATTTGTTATTTTTAATGAGGATTTTCTCACGCCATCCTCATATTTTTCCTGGTTTGCGTAATTTTTGATTGAGCAAGGAAGAGAATTTTTCACCTTGAGTGTATAGGGCTTTTTAACTTCAATTGTAATATAGTCGTAGCTATTTGAATTTTCCTTGGAATAAACCTTGATTTTAACTGTACCGAATTTTTTGCCGGTAGGGGTAATATAAAGGCTTTTTGAATTATTCTTCCAGCTTTTAGCCTGAGAAAGAGTAACTATACCGCTTCCCTCAACAGTTTTCCACTTTATGCCCTCAGAATCCATACAGGTAACCTTGATAGTTTTCTTTGATGTGTCGCCTGCTTTGAAGGTTATTTTGGATTTGCTCAAGCTAACAGCAGATTTAACGGTTATAACGGAAGTATATTTTTTACCATTATATGTAGCGGTAATTTTAATTTTACCTGCCTTTTTACCTGTAACAACACCTTTTTTGCTTACTGATGCAACAGTCTTGTTTGACCTTGACCATTTGATTTTTGAATTGGAAATTGTTTTTCCGTTTTTATCAACAAGCTTTAAGGTATATTTTTTGCCTATGTAAATTGACTTTTTAGTTTTATTAAGATGTGTTTTATCAGTAGCAGCCTCTGCCACAACACCAATAGATGTGCCGGAAGCAACCCGACTTATTGAGCTGACAGGAACGCTTGATAAAGTAATTATAACAGCCAACAAAACCATTATTGCTTTACTGAGTCTTTTGTTCATACATAACACTCCTTTTAATTTAATGCTTTGCAATATTTATGATAGCATACTTTTTTCATAATGCACAAGGGAAATTTGTAAAATTACTTTTTCTTTTCCAAATCCTTAATAACCTTCTGATATGGCATAAGCATACCCTCGTTCATTTTGTTGCCCATTTTTGATTTGATTTTGGGTGATGAAAGTGCCGCACCTGCAAGATACATCAGAAGCATCATCCCCCTTTTCTTCTGTGGGAAATCATACTGATTATGGGCTTTGAAGAATTTGTGATCCTCCTTCATAAAGCCCTGCATAAGCCAGATAAGGTCACGGAAGATTTTTATACCGCCAACTCCATAGAAGTCCTGAGGAACTGTGTGGTTATTTTCAAGGGCATATTCAAGGGTTTTTGCCATTTTATCTATTTCGGCATTGGGGTTAAATTCATCCGTTGCAACGCCACAAAGGAAATTTTCGCCTGTGCTTGCTCTTGCTTCAAGAACGGTCTGAAGATTAATTTCTTCGCTGTAATTACCGCTGATAAGATAACCAACAGGCTTACCCATTGTAACAGAGCGGTGACCGTTACAGAATGAGCGGTCATCATATAATTTTAACTGAGTGCCCATAGAATGGTCTTTGATAGTGAAGGCAAAAACTCGTGCTTCTGCGGAATTAAGCTCATTTCTTAAATAATCTGCAAAGCCATCCTTATAAACACATTCGCCACCTGTTGCACAATTAAGGCAACCGAGGCAACCGCCCTTGAACTGAAAAGCTCTGATATTAACAACCCTTGTTTTGCGGTTGAATACCCTTTGAAAACGAGCAATCATATTCTGAAGCTGAATATCATTTTCAGAATAATCGGCAATAATAACAACATCGCCTGATTTTTCTGTTTTGTTTTCTTCGGGTACATCCACTTTAACATTTTCAGGCTCTGTAAATGAATTCAGGCAAGGCTCAACAATATCATTTTCAACAGACCACATAAGGTATTTGAAAAACGCCTTTGCTTCCTCCTGACCTTTTTTCAAGGGCAAATCATCCATATCTGCAGAAAGCCCTTTTATGAATTTGAGCCCCATCTCCTGACAGTTATCCTGAATATATCTGTGAGCAGTTACATCGTAAAAATGCTTTGAGGTTGAAATCTGTGTTGCAAATTTTCCCTTAAGGTCAATCCCCTTTTCCTTTAAAAGTGAAATAAACTTATGCAACTGATATGGTGCAAGAAATGTATAAACAGGGTATGAAAAAACCAACAAATCTGCTTTGCTTATTTTTTCTTCTGCCTCAGAAAAATCCTTTTCAAGAGCCTTTATTCTTTGCCCAACATTGAGAAAATCGAACTCGTGCTCAGGGTGAAGCTTTGAAAGATAAATTGATGTCTGAAGAGTTATGCTGTAATCCCCTTTAGGACTACCGTTAAGAACTAAAATTTTCATAATTAACTCCTTTTGATATGCTACATTGATTATATATTAAAAAATAAATAAAAACAATGTAAATAAACCACAAAAAAACTATCATTTTTTCTATTTACAAGTTTTTTCTTTTTTGCTATCATAAAAATGAAAAGTTATAGCCCTGAGGTGATTATATGAATAAAATTTTATTTGGTACAGGTGGTTGGCGTGCTGTTATCGGTGAAGATTTCATTTGCGAAAACATCCGCCGTGTTGCAAAGGGTATCAGCCTTCTTATGAAAGAAAATGATAAAACTGACAAGCCTGTTATTATTGGATTTGACAGACGCTTTCTTTCCGAAAACGCTGCAAAATGGGTTGCTGAAGTGCTTACAAATGACGGAATTAATGTTCTTTTTATGGAGCGCTCAGTACCAACTCCCCTTGTTATGCACACCGTTAAGGACAGAAGCCTTAATTTTGGTATTGAAATCACTGCAAGCCACAACCCATCAAACTACAATGGAATTAAGCTGATTGTGGAAGAAGGCAGAGATGCACCCGTAGAAACAACCGCTCGGCTTGAGGCGTTGATTGAAGCTATTGATGATGTTGAATATCTTTCATTTGATGATGCAGTTGAAAAAGGTCTTGTTGAATATATAAATAACCCTTTCAACAAATTCCTTGATGATATTATCAATGTTATTGATATGGAGGCACTTCGCAACAGAGGTCTTCGTGTTCTTTTTGATACAATGCACGGCTCGGGCACATATCCTTTGCTTGTTATTTTCTACACTGCAAGATGCACAATTGATACAATGAACATTAACAAGGATGCTTATTTTGGCGGTGTTATGCCTGCCCCCTCGGAAAAAAGCCTTGCAAACCTTAAAAGCTCTGTTATAAGAGGCGGTTATGATTTCGGTATTGCTATGGATGGTGACGGAGACAGGCTCGGTATTATTGATGCAAACGGTAGCTATATAAATGCTAACGAAATTCTTTGCCTGCTCTATTACTATCTCGTTAAATACAAGGGCTGGCGTGGTCCCGCTGTAAGAAACCTTGCAACAACTCATATGCTTGATAAGATTGCTGAATCCTTCGGGGAAAAATGCTACGAGGTTCCCGTTGGCTTCAAATATATTTCCTCAAAAATTGATGAGGTTGATGCAGTTTTGGGTGGCGAATCCTCAGGCGGTCTGACGGTAAGAGGTCATATTCACGGTAAAGATTCAGTCTATGCCGCCTCTCTTTTCGCAGAAATGGTGAGTGTTATCGGTGAATGCCCGTCTCAGACGCTTAAAAGACTTCGCAAGGAATTCGGTGAATTCTCTATGGTAGAGGACGATATGCGCTTTGACCCTGCAATCAAGCCCGTTGTTGAAAAAACTCTTATGGTTGAAAAACGCCTACCCGTTTTCAAGGATGAAATTATCAGGGTTAATTATGAAGACGGCTGCAAGGTTTATTTCGAAGATGGTTGGGTTATCTGCCGTTTTTCAGGCACTGAGCCACTTCTCAGAATTTTTGCAGAAAGCACTAATCCCGTAAGAGCAAAAGAATATATTGAAGAATTCAAGAAGTTTTTGTTTGAATAAAATTTTCACTTAATAAACATTATGAAAAAGACTACAAGCTACCGATTATGGTAAACTTGTAGTCTTTTTATGTTTAACGCTTATTCTAAAACGAAGAAAGCTGCACCATCAGTAAATTGAGAGGGCAATTGTTCATCTGTTAGTGCGAAACACTCCTGTGAGCCCGAAATTTCAATAGTTGAAATATCATCCCCCTCATAAGGCCATATGAATTCAACACCGGATTCAAACACCAAAAGAGAGTCATTTTTACATTCTGATAAAACTATTGATTTTCCATCTTCAGAAACCTTGTAAGAAGCTGTAACCACCTCAAATCCTGTTGATAAATATATGTTCATTTCAATTTTATCATCATAGAATCTGATATAATTCATAGTATTTGCTGCACGATTTGGTGAGAAATCACTATCACTTACATATATTCCGCTAAACTGACGAACAACTCCATTTACATTTATCAACGGATTTTCTTTATCTTCGGCTAATGACAATATCTTAGCTTCGGATTCAGAATCAATCTTATCATATCCGTTTTTTTCGCCTGTGGGTCTTATATATAAACTAACCGTACCTGTAGCATTAAGTGTATTCTGATACTTAAATTTAATAAAACTGTTATTGCACACAAATTCATTAACACCAAAAACACCTTCCGAATACTCGGTTACCATATACTTATCCAGTTTCTTAAAATCCTTATCACAAAAGAGATTAATCAACATATCCGCAAATGCCATAAACTCAGGATCAAGTTCATTTGTTAAATCTGCGTTTCCAACATTTAATTCTATATTAACAATTTTCAATGTTTCAGGAGCAACACTGATATACAAAGAACTTGTAGCCATATCATTCCTATACTCAAAAGGAACAATATAATCGTAAGTTGTTCCGTTGTATCTTAAGCCCTCATCCCCGGGCTCTATCAAATCACCATATTGATTGACATAATATGCACCATTTGTATACTCTGAACCGGTGCAACCGGATAGAAAACTCGCTCTGTCGAAGGCGGTATTATTTTCTTTGCATAATTCTTCGAGAACATCCGCTATTTTACCGCAAAGCTCAACATATGTAATATCATAATAATAGCTTTCGGTTTTTTCCTGATAAACTATAGGAACAACATCTTTTTTCTCAACCTTGTTCTTATTATTTGGGGTTTCCTTTACTATGCTTTCATTTGCATTGTTTTCCTCTTTTTTGGCTGAGTTGTTAATTTCAACAGTAGTTCCACCATTTTCATCATTATCTGTTGTTGATAAACATGAGCTCAATAAAAGCACAAAAAGAAATGATAATGTAAGACAAATTACTTTAACAAAGTTTTTCTTTTTCATTTAATATTCCTCAATTTTAATATTTATCTTTTATTGCTTTGGTATTGGAATATGCGCTTGTGACCTTGCTTTTATATGCTTTGATTTTGTAGGTATATGTCTTGCCCTTCTTAGCTTTTTTATCTGTGTAGGTTACCTTTGAGTTACCTTTTACAGTTGCAATTTTCGAGTAAGAGCCACTACCTGTTTTGCGATAAACCTGATAACCCTCTGCACCTGTTACCTTGCTCCATTTAAGAGTAATTCCCTTTTTTGTGCTTGAGGGTGTTTTCAAGGTCGGGTCTGCAAGGTAAAGCTTTGAAAGTGAGCTTGAAGATGATGAGACACCGGCTTCATTCACAGCTTTAACAATATAATAATACTTCTTGCCTGATGAGGCTTTTTTATCGGTGTAATAGGTTTTACTTGTTTTACCGATTTTCTTATACGAGCCGCTACCTGTTGTTTTACGATAAACCTCGTAGGAGTCTGCACCGTTTACCTTTCCCCAAGTTATTTTAACACCGCTTGATGTATTTTCAATTTTTGAAAGCTTAGGCTTAGAACATTTAAGCTGCTTGATTGTTGCAGTCTTAAGAATCTCTCCGCATTCAGTACATTCTTTATGCTTTTTGCCTTTTGCGTTAACTGTTGCTTTTTTATCAGTTATCCACGCAGAGCATATATGCTCCAATACAGGAACAGGTGTAATATCAATGCGACTTTCACATTGCGTACAATGATGAGATTTCTCACCTTCTTCAGTACAGGTGGGCTGGATATCCACAGTCCATTTTTCTGAATATGTATGGCAATCGGTATTATAATGTATCGAAGAAAGTGACAATTTGTTATTTTGCTTTCCCTTAGATATAGCATTAAATTGAGCTTTTGACCCCATATAGAAGGTATAATTCAAGCCCTTGGAATTTCCGAATGCACCATCACCTATGTACCTCAAGCTTTGTGGAATAATAAGTTCTGATAATGAAGTAGACTCACCGAAAGCTCCATCAGCTATTGTTTTCACACCATCTTTTATACAAACATTTTTCACCGACGAACGAGCTTTTATCAAATTATTGTCTATATATAAAATACCTTTCGTCCAATTGGATGTATCATCATAAAACGCTGTATTTTTAAAGGCATTTTCGCCAATTTTCTGTATTTTATTACCCATTGTCACAAAACAAAGACTACTACAGTCAGCAAAAGCGAATTCCCCTATTGATATTAAATTTTTAGGAAGAGTAACCGACGATAAAGCAGAAGCACCGACAAATGCTTGTATTCCAATAGATTTTAATCCGCTACCAAATGTGATTGACTCTAAATTCTGACACATTGAAAAAGCAGAATCCTCAATATATTCCACACTATCGGGTAATATAACATCAGTTATATTAGCGGCAAAATAGAATGCATTAGTGCCGATACCAATAACAGGTAAACCATTATAGCTTTCAGGAATATTTAATACTCCTGTTACAAAAGCATAACAACCTGTCACCTCATAACCGGTTCCATCCTCGTTCAATTCAAAATAAATATCCCATTCAGAGATGTTTTCCGTTGCATTTGCTTTTGGTGCATTTGCAAATGCACTCATAACCATCACAATAGCCAAAACAACACTCAATAATTTTTTCATAAAACTTCCTCCTTTTACTTTATAATTTAAACTCACTATAACACAACACTTGGCTTTTTGCAAGTAATTTTTACTTGCAATTTTACACATATTATTTTAATTACTTTTGTAATATAATTCTAATAATAATGAGGTGATTTATATGTTTGAGGTTAAAAAACCACAAAGTTCAAATAAGACAATCCGAATGCCTGATCCTTTGATTGAAAAAATACAAAAAATCGCCGACAAAAACAATGTATCCTTCAATCAACTGGTAATTCAATGCTGTGAATATGCACTTGACAACATTTCACAATCAGAAAACAAGCAATAATTATTATAAAAAGGAATGTCAGTAGTTACATTATAAGCTACTGACATTCCTTTTGTCCTAAGCAGGCTGCTTAGTATTATAAATATTTTTTCAATTCCAATGCTGACTGAAACCTTTTTTCAGGATTCATATTAATTGCTTTTTCAATAATTTTTTTGTATCTTCCTTTATGTATTTGTTTTCCGGGATGCTCGCCTGTGAGCATAACATTCATCAGCACACCAAGAGCATAAATATCCGTTCTTTCATCACTTTGGGCAAACCCCAGCTGCTCAGGTGCGGCATATCCTACCGTGCCGATTATTGCTGTATCAGCAGATTTTCCGTTTTTAAAAACTCTTGCTGCATCAAAATCAATCAGCTTCACAACTCCACTATTGGTTATCATTACATTCTCAGGCTTTATATCCCTGTGAACAATGCCCATTGAATGCAAAATATATAAAGCATCGCACAAAGAACCTACAACCTTTTTTACGCCATTTTCATTATACAAACCGCTTTGCAGAACCTCTCCCACTGTGATACCGTCAATATATTCTTCCAATATAGTTGTTTTGTTATCTTCTTTGCTTACATTGTAAACCTCGGGCAGATTTTCGGTTTTAATTCTTTGAAGCTTTTCATAAACCTCCGTTGTACCCCTAAAACGACGGCATACAATACATTTTGCCAATGTATTGTTCCGATACACTACGATTGATTTTTCCTCTGTATTTTTCAAAACCTTAAAAACTGAGTACTCGGTTTTCAGCACATCATCAAGCCACACCATATTAACCCTCTTGAAAAATATTGTTTTTTTGATTATACTACAATCAAATAGTTTTGGGAAGTGAAAAAATGCTTAAAATACCAACTGACGAGCTTATGGAAAAATTGCTTAAAGCAAACAACATTTCAGACTATGTTAAAGAGAATGAAGATTATTTCATTGATTTAACAATTATGGAATTTTTAAATGAATATGTGAAAGCTAAAAAGCTGACCAAAGCCAAGATTATCAAGGACGCACAAATCAACGAAATTTACGGTTATCAGATTTTTTCCGGTTCAAGAACCCCCTCAAGAAACAAATTAATTGCCCTTTGCATTGCTATGGAAATGAGTGTTGACGAGGTTCAATTAGCATTGAAAACAGCCGGCTTTGCTCCCCTTTACCCCAAAAGCAAATGGGACAGTATAGTTATACGAGGTATTGCTGACAAAAGCGACGTTTTAAAAATCAACAACACCCTTTATGAAAACGGAGAGAAAACCTTTGACTAAAGAGAACTACTCAATTAAATGCCCTCACTGCAACAAGGATTTGCCTGAAGAAATTGACTTTTGCCCCTATTGTATGGAAAGACTGTCACCCACAAAAAGCATTTCCTTACCGACGCAGAAAGCTAAAACAAAAAAGCCTGTATTAGTGGCAACAATTCTGCTGATTCTAATTATTGGTAGTGCAATTACAGGTGTTTTATTTAAAAACAAAGCAGACAAAAGCACCGAGCCACCAAAAACCAATAACACCTACACAAACAAAACAACAACCGCTAAAAACAACCTGTCGGTTACTGATACCCAAAGCCCGAAAGAAAACACCACAAACGAACCGGGCTTTTCCGAGGAAGCAACAACCGATGCAACAGCAAGTGAAAATTCTACTACAGCGATTACCACTTCTGCTAAAAAAAGTGAAAATTCAGCTATAGCGATTAATACTTCCACTACACAAAACAAAAAACCTACTACAGTAATTACAACTTCCGCTACACAAAGCGGTAATTCTACAACAACCATTACCACTTCCGCTACACAAAGCAATAGCTCTGTTAATCACAAAAATATTGAAGCGGAAATAGTAAACCGTTGGAATACTGCAAACAACAATTTATATATCTACAATTTCACTCTTAACAATTATACCTTTAAGCAAGAAAAAGGACAAATCTGCATTTCTCAGAGATTCAACAACAACGGAGCAAAAATTGATTTCAAGGTAAAAGATGATCTTACAGATTACACGTTGAAAATTGATAACATTACAAATCTTAACATAATGTATCAATTATGCAGAATTTCTTTAGCTACAATTGCACAAAATCAATATTCTGATACTGAATTCTATGATTTTGTATCTGACGACTCCTGGGAAACGCTTTCCGAAAACAAAACAACAAAAAACGGTGTTTTTTTCGGTTACAATTGCAAACTGGTGCTTACTGAGGTAACACAACCGGGTGCGGGAGGGCTTGATTACACATATTACACCTGCTTATTATCAGTTAAAAGAGTTTCATAAGCAGACAAGCATTTTTAATAAAGATTTCCAATTGATTTTTACATATAAATACTTTATAATCATTATACACTAAAGATTCGAGGCGATTTTTTTGAATATCTGGCACGATATCAATCCTGAAAGAATTTCACGTTCTTCCTATGTAGCTGTTATCGAAATCAGCAAGGGAAGCAAAATGAAATATGAGCTTGATAAGGAAACCGGTCTTTTAAGACTTGACCGCGTTCTTTATACCTCTACCCACTACCCAGCAAACTATGGCTTTATTCCCAGAACCTACGCAAAGGACAATGATCCGTTGGACGTGCTTGTGCTTTGCTCGGGCAATATTCAGCCTATGTCGCTTGTAGAATGCTACCCTATCGGCGTTATTACAATGCTTGACAACGGTGCACCTGATGATAAGATTATTTCGATTCCCTTTAACGACCCCACTTATAGCTCTTATAAGGATATCAGTCAGCTTCCAAAGCACGTTTTTGACGAGATGAAGCACTTTTTCTCAGTATATAAAACACTTGAGGACAAGGACACTGCCATTGATGAGGTTAAGGGTGTTCTTGATGCGGTTGCAATTATTGAAGAGGCTATAAAAGAATACGAAGAAAAATTCGGAAAATAATCCAAATTTGTTTAGAAAATCTATTGCATTTAAAATTAAATTGTGTTATTATGTATGACTGTATGATACGAAAATA